>JAFQNL010000013.1 GCA_017395935.1 Oscillospiraceae bacterium | reverse complement strand
GCTCGTCAGGTCGGCGTGCCCGCAATCGTTGTCTTCCTGAACAAGGCTGACCTGATGGACGACGAAGAGCTGCTGGAGCTGGTCGAGATGGAAGTCCGTGAGCTGCTGAGCACCTACGAGTTCCCCGGCGACGATCTGCCCATCGTTAAGGGTTCCGCTCTGCAGGCCCTGACCTGCGAGTCCGACGACCCCGCCAACCCCGACTATGCCTGCATCAAGGAACTGATGGACGCTGTTGACAGCTACATCCCCACTCCCGACCGTAAGGCCGACATGCCCTTCCTGATGCCCGTCGAGGACGTCTTCACCATCACCGGCCGCGGCACCGTCGCTACTGGCCGGGTTGAGCGTGGCACTCTGAAGCTGGGCGAGCCCGTCGAGATCGTTGGCCTGCAGGAAGAGAAGCGCACCTCCGTCGTTACCGGCATCGAGATGTTCCGCAAGCTGCTGGACTCCGCTGAGGCTGGCGACAACGTTGGCGTTCTGCTGCGTGGTATCGCTCGTACCGACATCGAGCGCGGCCAGGTTATCTGCAAGCCCAACTCCATCCATCCCCACACCAAGTTCAAGGGCCAGGTTTACGTTCTGAAGAAGGACGAAGGCGGCCGCCACACCCCCTTCTTCAACAACTATCGTCCTCAGTTCTACTTCCGTACCACCGACGTTACCGGTATCATCTCTCTGCCCGCTGGCGTTGAGATGTGCATGCCCGGCGACAACGTCGACATGGACGTCGAGCTGATCACCCCCATCGCCATCGAGAACGGTCTGCGTTTCGCTATCCGTGAGGGTGGCCGTACCGTCGGTTCCGGTGTTGTTATCGGCATCAACGAGTAATCTGCTCTAATGAAAGGGACCGGCTATGCCGGTCCCTTTTTTCCGCTTCCTTCCGCAAAACGCATTTGAAAGGAGATATTACCATGGATTTTGCCGCAATCCTCTCCCTGCCTCTGGTCTCTGGCGCAATCACTCTGATCGTTTGCCTGATTGTAGTCAATCTGGTTCTCTCCATTGTTGAAAAGGCGATTGACAAGCTGGGAATCGAAGAGACTATGCTCAAGTTTGTCCGCTCCATCCTGAAGGTGGCCGTCTATACCATCGCTATCCTGATCGTCGCCTCTTCCTTCGGCTTTGACGTGACCTCTCTGGTTGCTCTGGTCAGTGTCCTCACCGCCGCCATCGCTCTGGCCGCTCAGAACGTGCTGGCCAACTTCTTTGGCGGTGTGCTGCTCCTGTTTTCCCACCCCATTCGCGTGGGCGAGTATGTCTCTACCGCTGCCGGTGAAGGCGTCGTTCAGGAAGTGGGCATTCTGAATACTGTTCTGAAGACGGTTGACAATCAGGTGGTTACCGTTCCCAACGGCACCGTCGTGGCCGGCACCATTAAGAACTTTTCCCGTGATGAGTTCCGCCGTGTCGATGTGGATTTCGCTGTCAGCTATGACGCCGATATTGATCATGTCTACGCTGTTATGCTCAAGGTGATGGAAGCCCATCCTCTGGTGCTCTCTGAGCCTGCCGAGCCTTTTGCGCGGATCACTGCCTACACTGACAGCAGCGTTACTTATACCGCCCGTGCATGGTGCAAGAGCGGCGACTACTGGACTGTCCGTTTCGACCTGCTGGAAGGCATCAAGAAGGCCTTCGATAAGACTGGCATCCAGATCCCTTACAACCATATCAATGTGCATATGATCCAGGGCAAGTGATTCCCCTGTCTCTGAAAGGCCGGCTTATGCCGGCCTTTTTTATCGCTCCATCAAAGCTTCTGGAGACAGAAGCGGCGCCATAAAGCCGTCCAGATCTGCCGAACGCACTTCTCCGCCTACGATTGCGCCGTCCAGAACCAGAAGATCTGCCCAGATTCCCTCTTCGCCCGTGGGATAATTCTTCAGCAGATAGCTGTACCGGGTCACCGTCTTGCCTGCCTGCTCAGCAAGAGAGAATCCTCCCTCTTCCTGCAGCGCGAGAAAGTCGGCATACTCCTCGCCAAATACCTCCGGCAGCTCAATCCGGTCTGTGCTTCTTTGCCCCTCCAGCTCCCAACCCAGAGACTGCAGAAATCCTGCTGTCAACTCCTCCTCACTGGGCAGAGTGGCGGAGGTCTGCTGGGGCTCCTTCTGCCCGGCCAGCAGACAGAGGGCAAAGGCACAGGTCAGAGTCAGCAGGGCGGCCAGATGCTTCCAGGGGATCTTTGTGGTCAAAAACATGGTTCATCACTCCGTTCTCAGGTTGAAGAAAGATATGTCCCTGCAGAGAAAAGTATGCTACAATGGTAAAAATGATTCGCCGGTGGAGAGGAGTGGTTGCTATGGGAAAGTTCATCCGACTGGATAAGCTGCTGGCAGACTCGGGCCGCTGGTCCCGTAAGGAGGCGAAGGAACTTATCCGGCAGGGGCGAGTGCTGGTGAATGATATTACGAGCCGTGAAAGCGACAGAAAGATTGACCCGGAGCAGGATCGGGTAACTGCGGACGGCAGCCCGGTCAACTGGGAGGAGTATATCTATCTGATGCTGAATAAGCCGGCCGGCGTGCTGACAGCCACCGAGGATAAGCGTGACCGGACGGTGCTGGATCTGGTACCGAAGGAATATTACCGTCCCGGTCTTGCTCCGGTAGGCAGACTGGATAAGGATACCGTGGGCCTTCTGCTGCTGACTAATAACGGCCCTCTGGCCCATCACCTGCTCTCTCCCCGCCATCATGTGGATAAGACCTATTTGGCGCAGGTAGACGGAATCGGCAGGGAGGAGGATATCTCCGCCTTCCGGGCGGGAATTGAACTGGCTGACGGTACTAAATGTCTGCCGGCAGAGCTGGAGATACTGGGGCCCGGCCTCTGCCAGGTGACGGTTCGGGAGGGAAAGTTCCATCAGGTTAAGCGGATGCTTGCCAGCCGAGGCCTCCCTGTCCGACAGCTCAAGCGCCTTACAATGGGCCCTCTTCGGCTGGATGAGGGGCTGAAAGAGGGGGATATCCGCCCTCTTACCGGGGAGGAAATCGCTCTGCTGTTGGAAAGTGGAAAATAAAGAGGGCTTCTTTCGTCAAATTGTACAAAAAAATTGTGAAAACCTATTGAAATTATCTTTGGCAGACGGTATAATAGTCTACAATGATTCAAAATCAGACGCGTTTCGCCGGCGTCCCACGGTTAATTGGGACATCGAAGAAGAAGGGAGAGAAGATTCCTATGTCGAACCGTATTTTCCAGAGTGTCGTGCTTCAGATGAAGGAGAGCACCGATCGTGTGATCGGCGTTATTGATGAAGATGGCATTGTTATTGCCTGCAATGATCTTCCCAGCATTGGTGAAAACTGGTCTGCTGTCGTGGAGACAATTAACAGTACCCGTGACGATGTTGTGGTGACTGAAGGCAAGACGTTTAAGGCTCTCAGCGGCTGGAGTGCACAGATGGATTACGCTGTGTTCGTCAAGGGCGAGGATGAGCAGGCCCGTCTGATCTGCTCTATGGCTGCCGTGGCCCTCAATGGCGCAAAGGCCTATTATGAGGAAAAGCACGACAAAGCTACCTTCGTCAAAAATATTATCTCCGATAATATTATGCTGGGTGATATCTATATCCGCGCCAAGGAGCTCCATTTCGCTACCGAAACTCCCCGCGCGATCTTCCTGATCCGTCAGGTGGGCGCCACTGATATGGCTGTTATTGATACCATTCAGTCCATCTTCCCTGACCGTCAGAGCGACTTCGTGGTGTCCATCAATGAGACAGACGTGGTGCTCATCAAGCAGGTTCAGGAAGGCACCAGCGGCCGGGAACTGATCCATATGGCCCAGCAGATCTCCGAGAGCATGGAGAATGATCTGAAGGTCAAGGTAGTGATCGGTATCGGTACCGTCGTCGGTCATATCCGTGATCTGGCCCGGGCCTACAAGGAAGCCCAGATGGCCATTGATGTGGGCAAGGTCTTTGATACCGAGCGCTCCATCACCAACTATGACAATCTGGGTATCGGCCGGCTGATCTATCAGCTGCCCACTACCCTGTGCGAGATGTTCCTGCAGGAAGTATTTAAGAAGAATCCCATTGATGCGCTGGATCAGGAAACTCTGTTCACCATTAATAAGTTCTTTGAAAATAACCTGAACGTCTCCGAGACTGCCCGTAAGCTCTTCGTCCACCGGAATACGCTGGTCTATCGTCTGGAGAAGATCAAGAAACTGACCGGCCTGGATCTGCGGGAGTTTGACGATGCGATCACCTTTAAGGTGGCGCTCATGGTCAAGCAGTACCTCCGTTCCCGGGGCATTAAGTCCTGAGGCCGTTACTTTTCGTAACTAGGAATAACTTACCAAAAGTCCCCGTTTCCTTGAGGATACGGGGACTTTTTCTTGCCATATCCAACTTTCTGTAAACGGGAATTGACAGAAGTTACAAAATGGCGTATAATGTAGCGTGCAAAACAATCTGTGTAAAGGAATGGTTGTAGGATCATGATCCAGTTTACCAATGTGAAGAAAACTTATGACAGCAACCTGACCGAGGCCCTGCATGACGTTTCTTTCGTCATTGAAGACGGCGAGTTCGTCTTTCTGGTAGGACCCTCTGGCTCCGGCAAGTCTACCATTCTCAAGCTCATCACAGCCGAGGAACGAATCACCTCCGGCGGCATTCTGGTGGGCGATTTCGACCTGGGCAAGCTGAAAAAGCGCAAGGTCCCCTATCTCCGCCGTACACTGGGTATCGTCTTCCAGGACTTCCGTCTCATTGAGAACCGGACTGTCCGGGGCAACCTGGAGTTCGTTATGCGAGTCGTCAATACCAGCAATAAGGTCATCAAGGAACGGATTCCCTATGTGCTGGATCTGGTTGGCCTGTCCGATAAGGCAGACTGCTACCCCAACGAGCTCTCCGGCGGCGAACAGCAGCGGGTTGCGATTGCCCGCGCTCTGGTCAACAACCCCAGCACGATCATTGCTGACGAGCCTACCGGCAACCTGGACCCTGAGCGCTCTTATGAGCTCATGTGCCTGCTGGAAAAGATCAATCAGCTGGGCACCACCATCCTGATTGTTACCCACGAGCGTGACCTGGTCAACTGCTTTAATAAGCGGGTCATTACCATTGACAACGGCTATGTCACCAGCGATATGGAGAATGGTTTGTACGATTATGAGACGATTTAATTTATTCTATTACATCAAGCAGGGCTTCCACGGTGCCGGCAGCCACGGTTTCATGACCTTTGCCTCGATCGGTATTATGGCCTGCTGTCTGCTCATTATGGGCAGCTTCTCCCTTCTGGCCATCAATTTGGAGCACAATCTGGCCGCCCTTATGGCTGAGAATGAGTTCCTGGCCTACGTAGATGACAGCTATGACGATCAGACCGCCCAGACACTGGAGAGCGAAATCACTGCCATTGAGAATGTGGCCAGCTGTACCTTTATCAGCCGGGAAGAGGCTCTGGCTAACTATGTGGGCGAGCTGGAGGATACCTCTCTCTACGCTGACGTGCCTGCCTCCGCACTGCGCGCCCGGTTCAGCGTTCAGGTCCATGATATTGAGCAGCTTCAGGCCACGCTGGACGAGGTCGAGGCAATCGAGGGCGTCGTCAAGATCAATGCCGCGCTGGACGTGGCCGACGGCTTTGTGACCATGCGAAACGTGATGGTCATTATCGCTCTTGTCATGGTAGTTATTTTGATCATCGTCTCCTTCTTTATCATTTCCAACGCCATTAAGCTGGCTACTTCCAGCCGTGAGCGTGAGATTGCTATTATGAAGATGGTCGGTGCCACCAACTCCTTTGTCCGCTGGCCCTTTGTGGTGGAAGGTCTGATCTTGGGCCTGGGCAGCTCGCTGGTTGCCATGCTGGCCCAGTGGGGTGTCTACCAGTTGCTGGTAGAGGCCGTCAGCGTCTATAGCCACGTCCAGCTGATCAATATCATCCCCTTTGAGGCTCTGGCCTCTACGGTAGCCATCGCTTTCTGTGGTATCGGCCTTTTTGTCGGTGTGCTGGGCAGTGTGACTACCATCCGCAAATTCCTTTTAGTCTGATCAGGAGGTCATTATGACTGTTAAATCCAAGAAGCACCACGGTACCGAATGGACCGGCAAGCGGATTCTCGTTTCCGTTGTTGCAGCTCTGCTGGCTCTGCTCATGGTATTGCCTATGGTGGCTGAGATTGTTGTCTACGGCTCTGCTATTACGCAGGAAGACATTGACGCACTCAAGGCTGAAAAGAGTGCGATCGCCAACGAGCAGGCCAAGGCACAGAAGGTGCTGAACGATCTGAAGGAGCAGGAGAACTCCGCCATGGAGCGTCTGCAGGCCCTGGACACCCAGATCGGTCTGCTTTCCGACCAGATCAATGCCACTCAGGCTATTATTGACGATTATGAAGTTATGATCGCCCAGACCCAGCGAGAGCTGGAGCAGGCGAAGGAGGAAGAGAGCCATTACTATGAGCTCTTCCTGAGCCGTGTCCGGGCTATGGAGGAAGAGGGCGTTGTCTCCTATTGGGAGATCCTCTTCCAGGCTGCCAGCTTTTCCGACCTGCTGGATCGGATTAACTTCGTCAATGATGTCATGCAGTATGACAACGACGTAATGGACAAGCTTCAGGCTGCCCGCAATGCTGTGGCTGCCGCTGAGGAGCAGCTGATTGCTGAGCAGAAGCAGCAGGAAGAGGCCAAAGCTCAGCTGGAGGACGAGCAGGCTCAGCTTGAGATCGCCGCTGAAGAAGAAGAGAAGGTGCTGGCTGAAATCCTTGAGAACGAGGAGATTTATGCCGAGCAGATCGCTGAACTGGCTTCCGCTCAGGAAGTGCTGGTAGGCGAGATCAGCGCCGCCGAAGCTCAGCTGGCTGCCGAAGAGGCTGCCCGTGCCCTGGAAGAGCAGCGCCGCCGGGAAGAGGAAGAGCGCCGCCGTCAGGAAGAAGAGGAGCGCCGCCAGCAGGAACTGGAAAACGCCGGTAACGCTGACGAGGATACCGGCGATGACGATATGGAAGTGGACGATGGAAACGACTTTGTCCCTCCTGCCGACGACTCCGACATTCCTGGCAATGAGGATAGTGGCAGCTCCGGCGGAAGCTCCGGCGGCGGCCGCAATCCTGCTGCCAGCCTGAGCGGATCGTCCATTATCGGCTATGCCTCCCAGTTTGTTGGCAATCCCTATGTCTGGGGAGGCAACAGCCTGACCAACGGTATCGACTGCTCCGGCTTCGTCCATCAGGTGCTCAAGCACTTTGGCTACAGCGCTCCCCGTCAGTCCGCTGTTTTCCGCAGCTATGCCAAGGCAGTTGACGTGGAGAATATGCAGGTGGGCGATATCGTCTGCTACTCCGGCCACGTTGGATTCTACGCCGGCAACGGTATGCTGCTGAGCGCTCTGGGCAAGGACTACGGCATTACTTACTGCAGTGTATACTATAAGCCCATTCTGGCAGTCCGCCGGGTCTGATGATCGCCGACTGTGATTGAAAAGCAAAACACCGGAAGCCGAGGCTTCCGGTGTTTTTTTGTGAGCAGGAAGAAGGTCAGCCCTGTTCCAGCAGGGTGCCTCGGGGACTTGCGGTGGAAAAGACACCGGTGGCAGTGGTGGTCAGCTTCTCATTCTGCCAGCAGCTGGCCGACAGATGGGCGTTGACCCGCCCGAAACGCTCTACTCTGGCCTCAACGATTAGCGGAGCGCCGGCATGAACGGGGCGGAGATAGTTGGTCGTCATGGAGACGGTGGGACACATGACACCCCCATTGCACCAGCTGGCCAACAGACCAAAAGCGGAGTCCATCAGAGTAGTCGTCAGACCGCCGTGCATAACCTTCCAGGGATTGAGCATCCAGTCCGGAATATCGTAGGAGAGGACGATCCGCTCCGCCTCAGGATCGCACTCGATCAGCGTGGGAACAGGGGCGCCGGTAAAACCTCCGGCAAGCTCTCCGGACCGGGCAAAGAAGGCTTCCAATGCCTCTCGGGTGGGTTTTGCTCTCATGATTAGGCTCGACCTCCATCTTAAAATCTTCTTTATCTCATTATATCACTAAATCTTCTTCTTTGCCAACTTGATATTGCGCGGCAAACAAGGTATAATCAATGAAATAGCCTTTATGGCTGAAAGTTTTACTTTGCGTTCTTCAATTTGATATATAGGAGGAAATCATTATGAACAATCTGCTCCGTCTGCTGGAAAGCGACTGCACCCTGAGCAAGAAACAGCTGGGTGCAATGGTAGGCGCGTCTCCCGAGCGCGTGGAAGAGATGATCCGCGATCTGGAGAAAAAGAACATCATTTTGGGCTATAAGGCCGTGGTGGATTGGGACGCGACTGATCGTAATGATGTGACTGCCCTGATCGAGGTCAAGGTGGAGCCCCAGCGTGACACCGGCTTCGACCGGATCGCAGAGCGCATCTACCAGTATGAAGAGGTAGAGGCCTGCTACCTGATGAGCGGCAGCTTTGACATGACCGTTATTATCTCTGGCCGCAGCCTGAAGGAAGTGTCTAACTTTGTCTCGCTCAAGCTCTCTACCATTGAGGGCGTCAAGTCTACTGCGACTCACTTCATTCTGAAGAAGTATAAGGATAATCACCTGATCTTCAAGAAGCAGGAGAAGCAGGAAGAAGGGTTTGTCTTTGTATGATGGATTACAGCAAGATTTTGAATCGGCAGATTCAGGGTGTCGCCCCCTCTGCCATCCGGAAGTTTTTTGACCTTCTGGAAGATATGCCTGACGCTATCTCACTGGGCGTAGGCGAGCCTGATTTTCCCACTCCCTGGCATATTCGCGATGCCGGTATCTACTCG
This sequence comes from Oscillospiraceae bacterium, assembly GCA_017395935.1. Classification (GTDB taxonomy): domain Bacteria; phylum Bacillota; class Clostridia; order Oscillospirales; family Oscillospiraceae; genus Onthomonas. The sequence goes on along the minus strand of JAFQNL010000013.1, from coordinate 192,166 downwards.
CTGGAAAAAGGATTTACCCGCTACTCGCCCAATGCCGGCTTCTCTGAGCTGCGCCGCCAGATTTCCAGCTACATGATGCGCCGCTTCAGTCTGAAGTACGATCCTATGGGCGAAATTCTTGTCACCGTGGGCGGAAGCGAAGGCCTGGATCTGGCCCTGCGCTGCATTCTTGAGCCCGGCGATGAGGTTATTATCCCAACGCCTTCCTTTGTCTGCTATGGACCTCTGGTCTCCATGAGCCATGGCGTTCCCGTTCTGGTAGAGACTAAGGTGGAAGACGAGTTCCGGCTCACTCCCGAGCAGCTTAAGGCGGCCATTACCGACAAGACCCGTGCCCTTATCCTGCCTTACCCCTGCAACCCCACCGGCGGTATCATGGAAAAGCAGGATCTGGAGGCTATCGCTCAGGTGCTGCAGGGCACTGATATCATGGTTATCTCTGACGAGATCTACGCAGAGCTGACCTACGGTGTCCACCATACTTCCATTGCCAATATCCCCGGTATGTGGGAGCGTACGCTGCTGGTTAATGGCTTCTCCAAGGCCTTTTCCATGACCGGCTGGCGCATGGGCTTCCTCTGTGGTCCCCGGGAGCTGATCGGCCAGATCATTAAGCTCCATCAGTATGGCATTATGTCCGCCCCCACTACCAGCCAGTATGCCGCCATCGAAGCCATGAAGAATGGCGACGCTGATATTGAGGCCATGAAGGCGGAGTACGATGCCCGCCGTCAGTTCCTGCTTCAGGGCTTCCGGGATCTGGGCATGGAGTGCTTTGAACCCAAAGGCGCCTTCTATATGTTCCCCTCTATTAAGACCAGTGGGCTGTCCTCTGAGGAGTTCTGTGAGCAGTTCCTTCTGAAAGAGCACGTTGCCTGTATCCCCGGTACCGGCTTTGGCCCCGGCGGCGAAGGCTTTATCCGCTGCTGCTACGCCACCTCCATGAAGGAGCTGGGGATTGCTTTGGAGAAGCTGGAGCACTTCCTGAAGCACCGCTGATCACACACCTGTCCCTTTGGGACACTGCAAGGAGAGAAAAAACACTATGATGTATATTACCTGTCTGGATATGGAAGGCGTTCTGGTCCCGGAGATCTGGATCGCGTTTGCTGAGGCTACCGGTATTCCTGAGCTGCGCCGTACCACCCGGGATGAGCCCGATTATGACAAGCTGATGAAATATCGCCTGAATATTCTGAAGGAGCATGGACTGGGTCTGAAGGAGATTCAGGATGTAATCGCCGGTATTGATCCCCTGCCCGGCGCCAAGGAGTTTCTGGATGAGCTGCGGAGCCGTACGCAGGTCATTATCCTCAGCGATACCTTTGAGCAGTTTGCGGCTCCGCTGATGAAGAAGCTGGGTATGCCCACCCTCTTCTGCAATACGCTGGAAGTGGCTGAGAGCGGCGAGATCACCGGCTATAAGATGCGCTGCCCCAAGAGCAAGCTGACCACGGTCAAGGCGCTCCAGTCCATTGGCTACGAGACCATCGCCGCCGGAGACAGCTACAATGATCTGGCGATGATTCAGGCCAGCAAGGCCGGCTTCCTGTTCCGGAGCACCGAGCAGATCCAGAAGGACCATCCCGAACTGGACGCTTTTGAGGCCTATGACGACCTGCTGGCCGCCATTGTTAAGGCAATGAACTGATCTGTTCTGTTCCATGTACCTTCCCTGTACTGCCGGGATCTGTTTGTCCGGCTGCTGAAAGGAGGCACCTATGAATCAACTATTTTCCAAGCTGGGCTTTGCTCCGGCTGACATTCTGATCCCCTGGAACTGCGATCTGTCCAAATGGAGCGTGGTGGCCTGTGACCAGTATACCTCCCAGCCCGAGTATTGGGAGCGGGTAGCTCAGACGGTGGGGGATGCCCCTTCGGCTCTGAATCTGGTCTTTCCGGAAAGCCAGCTCCATCAGTCCGGCGTCGAAGAACGGATCTGCCGGATTAACCGGACCATGGAGGACTATCTGGCCTCTGACCGGTTCCGCAAAGTGGAAAACGGTCTGATCTATGTGGAGCGCTGGCTGGATAATGGCAAGCTGCGCCGCGGTCTGGTGGGCGTGGTAGATCTGGAATGCTATGAGTTTGCTCCAGGCAACGCAGCGCTCACACGCGCCACGGAAGGTACTGTCCTTGCCCGGATCCCGCCCCGGGTCGCCGTCCGTCGAAACGCGGCACTGGAGCTGCCTCATGTGCTCATGCTGCTGGACGATCCGGACTGTCAGGTGATTGAGCATCTGACTGCCGAAAGCGGCCAGATGGAGCAGCTTTATGACTTTGATCTCATGGAGCGAGGCGGCCATATCACCGGATATCTGCTCTCCGACACGCAGGCGGACGAAGTAGCTGCCATGCTTCTGCCTCTGATCGACCAGGCTGTCTTTGAAGAAAAGTATGGCGCGCCCGGCAAGGCTCCCATGCTCTTTGCTGTCGGCGACGGCAACCACTCTCTGGCCTCTGCCAAGGCAGCTTATGAGGAGAAGAAGGGGACCCCGGAGGGCGAGCTGGCCCGGTACGCACTGGTAGAACTGGGCAACCTCCATGACGAATCTCTGGAGTTTGAAGCGATCCACCGGGTCTGCTTCCATGTAGACGGAAAGACGCTGCTGACGGCGCTTATGGGCCACTATCCCGGCGCCCATCTGGGAGAGGGAGAAGGCCAGTCCATCCGTTATGTGCTGGGGGATGAGGAAGGGATCCTTACCATTCCTGATGCGCCCTTCCAGCTGCCTGTAGGCACTCTGCAGAGCTTTCTGGATGGCTATCTCACAGGAGAGGCCACTGTGGACTATATCCACGGTGAGGACGTGACCCGTCAGCTCTGCCTGCAGGAGAACACCATTGGCTTCATCCTTCCTCCCATGGCCAAGAATGAGCTGTTCAAGACGGTCATCTTTGACGGTGTACTGCCCAGAAAGACCTTCTCTATGGGTGAAGCCCATGACAAGCGTTTCTATCTGGAGGCGAGGGCAATCCGATGAGACAGACCAGAGAAGCGGCATATGCCAAGATCAATCTCTCACTGGATGTGCTGGGCAAACGTCCTGACGGCTATCATGATCTGAGAATGGTCATGCAGTCGGTCTCCCTCTGCGATCAGGTTACTCTGACGCTGGAGGAGGGGGAAAGGCTCAAGCTGTCTACCAATTTGGGGTTCCTTCCGGTGGATGACAAAAATATCGCTGTGATCGCGGCCCGGGCCTTTGCCAGACATACCGGTGTGGATCTGAACGGACTTTCTATTCATATTGATAAACAGATCCCTGTCTGCGCCGGTACAGCCGGCGGCAGCAGCGACGGTGCCGCCGTCCTGCGGGGACTGAACCGGCTCTTCGAGACCGGACTCTCTCGGGAAGAACTGGCTCGAATCGGCGAAGAGGTAGGCTCTGACGTCCCTTACTGTGTTATGGGATGTACCGCGCTGGCTGAGGGCCGGGGCGAGATCCTTACACCTCTGGATCCTCTTCCTGACTGCTGGATTGTCCTCTGCAAGCCCGGATTCCCCATATCTACTCCTGAACTTTTCCGGGCTATCGACGGAGTCAAGATTCGCTGCCGCCCGGATAATGGGGGAATAATGTCCGCGCTTAAGGCCGGCAACCTGCGTGCAGTGGCGCAGCGGATGTTCAATGTCTTTGAACAGGCTATGCCCGCAAAACGCCAGAGCACCATCGAGGAAATCAAAAATGTCCTCATTCAGCATGGGGCGCTGGGTGCCTGTATGTCCGGCAGCGGTCCCACTGTGTTCGGTATCTTTGCGCAGCAGAATCAGGCAGAGTTGGCCGCCGGAGAATTGGCTGGCAGCTATGCTGAGACCTTTGTTACAAGACCTGTCGACTATCGGGTATAAGTGAAAAAAACACCGTCCATACTGGAGAAAGAACCAAATGGTATCTATTTCCAAAGGACGGTGTTTTTATGCGTAAGGACAGAGGGAAGCGCGGAATGAAACGCTGGGAGCTGTGTTTGCTTCTGATGACAGCAGTTCTGCTGCTGAGTCTTGCCACCGGAGCGCGACAGCAGACCGAGCTCTCCCAACAGGTACTGCGACTGCATATTCTGGCAAACTCCGACAGCCCCCGGGATCAGGCCCTGAAGCTAAAGGTGCGTGATGGTCTGCTGGACCGGGTAGAGGAACTGACAGCCGGCATTGCCTCCCGGGAGGAGGCGGAAGCAAAACTTTCCGGGCATCTGCCGGAATTGGAAGCGGCAGCCGAGGCGCTTCTGGCCAGAGAGGGCTGCTGGCAGCCGGTGAGAGCAGAGGTGACTGAGTGCTGGTTTCCCACCCGGGTGTATGAGGACTTCTCCCTCCCGGCTGGATGGTACCATGCGCTGCGAGTGGAATTGGGAGAGGGAAAAGGGAAAAACTGGTGGTGCGTGGTCTATCCGCCCCTATGTACGGCAGGCGTGGAAGAGATCGCCCAGACCTCTCTGGATTTGTCAGAAGAGCAGGTATCCCTTATTACCCGGGAAACGGAGGAGTATGTCCTTCGCTTTCGCTGCGCGGAGTTATGGGGGCAGCTCCAGAACTGGCTTCATGGGGAGTGAGCATCTGACCGGAAAGCCAGTAGAGAAAGAGACCGGCGGGCAGAGTCAACAGAGAGGCAGCCGCACTGGAAATTCCCAGTTCCAGCAGAGTATCCATGAGCTGCTGTGCCGGAAGCGCCCCAATAACTGAGGAGAGCAGAGGAAACGGGCTTTCCGGCCAGAACAGATCTGCTGCCGGGACCATCAGACCCCAGATCAGGCCGATAACTGCCGGATCTCCCCAAAGACTCCAGAAAAGAACTAAAAGTCCTCTCTGCCAACAAAGTCGGCAGGGGGGTGGCAGTGGGCGGGGAGGAGATATCAGCCGACTGAGGCAGCTGATCAGGGCCAGAAGAAGGCTTATCCCTGCTGCCAGCAGCTCGGCCATAGCCAGCTTTTCCAGTCCCCCAATAAGAGTCAGCAGTATCCGGACGATAAGAAACGGCAGCGTTCTCTTCCGTTGGTTTGCCATTGCACATCCCTCCCTCTCTTCGATCGTACTGTCAGCCTATGCCGGGAAGAAGGGGGATATACACCTCTTGCAGAGGGGAAACGAGTTGTGATAGAATTGGAAAAAGGAGTTGATGAGCGATGGAAGAGATCCGACGGATTATTGAAGAAAAATGCAGAGAAATCGAGCGGGAGCAGTCTGTCCTGCTGCTGGGCGCTGTTGAGTCTGGCAGTCGTGCATGGGGCATTGACTCTCCGGACAGCGATTACGACGTGCGATTTCTCTATCTGCGCCGCAAGGAAGACTATCTTCGGCTGGAGGGCTTCCGGGATGTCATTGAGTGGCAGCTGGACGATGTCCTGGATATTAACGGCTGGGATCTGTATAAGGCGCTTCGCTTGCTGAAGAAATCTAATCCTACCGTAATCGAGTGGACAAATTCCCCAGTGGTCTATTTTACTACTCCCCTCTTTGAGGCATTCAAAGAGCTCGTTCCGCTCTATTTTTCCCCCAAAAAGGGTGCCTATCATTATCTGAGTATGACCGAGAGCAATTGGAAGACCAATCTTTCGACTTCTCGGGTCAAAGCAAAGAAATACTTCTATGTTCTTCGCCCTCTGCTGGCCGCTCTCTGGATTATACACCGGCAGACACCGCCGCCCGTCCTTTTTGAGCGGCTGGTGGACGCCGAATTGCCTGAAGAGCTCAAAGGCCATGTTGCAGAGTTGTTGCAGCGGAAGAAGGAGATGAATGAACTGGAACTGATCGACCATGTAGAGGAAATCGATCGATTTGTTTTAAGCAGTGTTGATCTGATCCGAAGCAGCTTGCCCCAGCTTCCCGATGAGGAAGTGAGCTGGGAGGCGGCAAACGCCTTTTTCCTCCGCGCCCTGGAAGAGATGAAATAAGCAGACCCCCAGAGGAATTCAAACGAATAAAAAGCCCCATCCAATCGGATGGGGCTTTGATTGTGTCAGAGGCGATTACTGAGCGGCCTTAGCAGCCTTGATCTCAGCGATCAGCTGGGGAACGACCTTGAACAGGTCGCCGGCGATGCCATAGTCGGCGCAGCCGAAGATGGGAGCAGTCTCGTTCTTGTTGACGGCGATGATGCACTCGGAGTCCTGCATGCCAGCGGTGTGCTGGATAGCGCCGGAGATGCCCAGAGCGACATAGATCTTGGGATGGACAGTCTTGCCGGTCTGACCGATCTGATGATCAGCGGTCATCCAGCCAGCGTCGGTAACGGCACGGGAAGCACCCACGACGCCGCCCAGAACCTCGGCCAGCTCTTCGGCCAGAGCGATGCCCTTCTCAACGTCCTTGCTGATACCGCGGCCCACAGCCACGATGACGTCAGCACCGATCAGGTCGACCAGCTTGTTGGCGGCCTTCTCGACGGAGAGAACTTCAGTCTTGATGTCGGCGGCAGTCAGCTCGAAAGCGGGCTTCTCAATGACGCAGGCTTCAGCCTTGGCGGCATCGAAGGGAGCCTTCTTCATAACGCCGGGACGGACGGTGGACATCTGGGGACGGAAGCGGGGGCAGATAATGGTAGCCATCAGATGGCCGCCGAAAGCGGGACGAGTCATCTTCAGGTTGCGGTCTTCATAGTCGAAGGTCTGCTTGGACAGGTCGATGGTGGAGGACTCCTTCAGGTATTCGACGTACTTGTTGGTGTCAATGTCCAGATGGGTGGCGTCGGCGGTCAGACCGGTATGCAGACGGGCAGCCAGACGGGGGCCCAGATCGCGGCCGATGTTGGTAGCGCCGATCAGGAAGACTTCGGGCTTCTTATCCATAACCACGTCGCAAATGACCTTGGCATAAGCGTCGGTGGTGTAATCCTTCAGCAGGGGGGACTCGCAGACCAGAACCTTGTCGGCGCCATAGCCGCCCAGCTCCTTGGCGATACCTTCCACGTTGTCGCCCAGCAGCAGGCCGCACAGCTCGCAGCCCAGCTCGTCAGCCAGCTTGCGGCCTTCGGAGATGAGCTCGAAGTCGGTGCTCATCAGCTGGCCGTCACGCTGCTCACAAAATACCCAAACGCCCTTGAAAGCGGCGATATCTCTGAAATCATAAGCCATGAGAGTATTCTCCTTTCTCAAATCAGATGCTTCTTGGCCAGGATGCCAACCAGTTCAGCGGCGGGAGCATCGCTCTTGAGCATCATGCCGGCGCCCTTCTGGGGAGGAGTGAAGGACTTGAAGACGTTGGTGGGAGAGCCCAGCAGGCCGATGGTATCCACCTCGATCAGGGGATCGTTCTTCAGAGCTTCGTAGTCAAAGACCTCCATGGGCTTGGAATAGCACTCAAAGATGCCACCCACGGACATATAGCGGGGGGTGTTGAGTTCCTTGATGCAGGTCAGCAGGCAAGGAGTCTGGACCTTGACCATCATGTAGCCGTCTTCCAGCATACGCTTGCAGATCAGAGTGTTGCCATCCTTCTGGATGTCAGCCACATAGGTAACCTGAGGGAGGTTCAGCTTCTCAGCGATCTGGGGGCCAACCTGGGCGGTATCGCCGTCGATGGCCTGACGACCGCAGAAGACCACGTCGTCAGCGTCCACGCCGATCTTGTTGATGGCAGCGGCCAGGATCTGGCTGGTAGCGAAGGTGTCGGAACCGCCGAATTCACGGCCGGAGACCAGAACGGCACGGTCAGCGCCGCGGGCCAGCAGCTCGCGGAGCATGCCCTCTGCGGGAGGGGGACCCATGGTGACCACAACGACTTCGCAGCCGGTGGCGTCCTTGAGCTGCAGGGCAGCCTCAACGGCGCTCAGGTCATCGGGGTTGGTGATGGTAGCCATGGAGGCGCGGTCCAGAGTGCCGTCAGCCTTAACAGCCACCTTACCGGAGGTGTCGGGAACCTGCTTTACACAAACAATAGCTTTCATTGGTAGTTCTTCCTCCTTATCTCAGCAGAGCGCCGGAAATGACCATCATCTGGACCTCGCTGGTGCCCTCGTAGATCTCGGTGATCTTGGCGTCGCGCATCATCCGCTCCATCGGATAGTCACGGGTGTAGCCGTAGCCGCCGAAGAGCTGCAGGCAGCGGCAGGTAACGTCGCTGGCGGTGCGGGAAGCGATCAGCTTGGCCTCGGCGGCGTCCACGCTGTAGGACACCTTGGCGCCGTTCATGACAGCCTGCTTCTTCTGAGCGGCAGCATAGACCAGATACTTGGCAGCGTCGATGCGGGCCTTCATCTCGGCCAGCTCGAACTGGGTGTTCTGGAACTGGGCGATGGAGCGGCCGAACTGCTTACGCTCCTTGACGTAGGCGATGGTCTCTTCCAGAGCGCCCTCGGCAATACCCAGAGCCTGAGCGGCAATGCCGATACGGCCGCCGTCCAGCGTCTTCATGGCCAGAGCGAAGCCCTTGCCCTTGACGCCCAGCAGACGATCCTTGGGGATACGGCAGTCTTCCATGATCAGCTCGCAGGTGGAGGAGCCGCGGATACCCATCTTCTTCTCGTGGTTGCCAACGGAGAAGCCGGAGTCAGTGCGCTCGACGATGAAGGCGGAGATTTCCTTGCTCTTGCGGCCGCGCTTGTCAACGACGGTGCCGGTGACAGCGATGATGATGAACACATCGGCGTAGCCGGCGTTGGTGATGAAGATCTTGGAGCCGTTGAGCACCCACTCGTTGGTCTCTTCATCCAGCACGGCGTAGGTCTGCTGACCCTGAGCGTCGGTGCCGGCGCCGGGTTCGGTCAGACCGAAAGCGCCGAGCCACTCGCCGGAGCACAGCTTGGGCAGATACTTTTCCTTCTGAGCGGGGGTGCCGTTCTCAAAGATGGGAGCGGCGCAGAGAGAGGTATGAGCGGAGATGATAACACCGGTGGTGCCGCAGACCTTGCTCATTTCCTCGACGGCCATAACGTAGCTGAGAATATCAGCGCCGGCGCCGCCGTACTGCTTGGGGAAATAAATGCCCATCATGCCCAGCTTGGCCATCTTTTCGACGGTCTCCTTGGGGAAGCGCTCCTGCTCATCCACTTCCTGAGCCAGAGGCTTGACTTCGTTCTCTGCAAATTCACGGTACATCTTCTGCACCAGCAGCTGTTCTTTGGACAGATTGAAATCCATAAGATAGATCCTCCTATATGATATAGTCAGCAATCGCCCCTGACAGAAGGGGAAAGAACTCTGTCAGGGGGATGATGCATTACTTACTGCTTGTCGACAGCAACGGGGTTGCGGGGATCGGCATAGTCATAGAAGCCCTTGCCGGTCTTGCGGCCCAGCTGGCCGGCGCGGACCATCTTGCGCAGCAGGGTGTGAGCGCGATACTTGGGATCGCCGTACTCCTTGTAGAGAACGTCCATGATAGCCAGGCAGACGTCCAGACCGACCAGGTCGCCCAGAGCCAGGGGGCCCATGGGATGGTTGGCGCCCAGCTTCATAGCGGAGTCAACGCCCTCGATGGAGGCGACGCCGTCGGCGTAGATGCCGATACCTTCGTTGATCATGGGGATCAGGATGCGGTTGACGACGAAACCGGGAGCTTCCTGAACTTCCACGGGGACCTTGCCGATCTGCTCGGAGATGGCCTTGATCTTCTCCACGACCTCAGCGGGAGTGTTGTAACCGGCGATCACTTCCACCAGCTTCATGACAGGAGCGGGGTTGAAGAAGTGCATGCCGACGACAGGATGCTTGATGCCCTGAGCGATCTCAGTGATGGACAGGGAAGAGGTGTTGGAAGCGAAGATGCAGTCTTCCTTGCAGATAGCGTCCAGAGCGGAGAAGGTGTCCTTCTTAACCTTCATGTCCTCGAAAGCGGCCTCGACGATCAGATCGCAGTCGGCGCAGATATCTTCCTTCAGACCGGTGGTGATGTTAGCAGCGACAGCGTCGGCAGCTTCCTGAGTCATCTTGCCCTTAGCGACCAGCTTGGACAGACCCTTGACGATCTTGGCCTTGCCGCCAGCGGCCCATTCAGCCTTGATATCGCACAGAGCGACTTCCATACCCTTCTGAGCAAATGCCTGAGCAATGCCGGAACCCATGGTGCCAGCGCCGATAACGCCAATCTTCATAGTAATTTACCTCCTGAATCGTGTTTAAAGTTAGTTGTTCATTGAGCGGGGGATTGTCATCCGGTGTGACAGAGATCGGACGGAGAGGTTGCCCCCAGCGACTCCGGTCCATCGGATCTCCGAATGAAGCGACAGAGTTGGTTAAGCGTTTAGTTGTTGGTGAACACGGGACGGGGCTTGGGCTTCTCGCGGCTCATGAAGCAGCCCATGCCTTCGACCTGATCGTGGGTCTCGAAGCAGTCACCGAAGAGCTTCTCTTCCAGAACCAGAGCCTCGTCCATGCCCAGCTCCAGACCTTCGTTGATGGCCTTCTTGCAGTTGCGCACGGCGATGGGAGCGTTCTTGGCGATGCCGGAGGCCATCTTCAGAGCGGCGGGCATCAGCTCTTCCTGAGTGTAGATCTCGTTGACCAGACCGATCCGCTTGGCCTCGTCAGCCTTGATGTTGCGGCCGGTGTAGATCAGCTGCTTGGCCATGCCGGGGCTGACCAGACGGGCCAGACGCTGAGTGCCGCCGAAACCGGGGGTAATACCCAGACCGACCTCGGGCTGACCGAAGACGGCGTTATCAGAGCAGATGCGGATGTCGCAGCTCATGGCCAGCTCGTTGCCGCCGCCCAGAGCGAAGCCGTTGATGGCAGCGATGACAGGGATGGGCAGAGTCTCGATCTTGCGGAAGACATCGTTACCCTTCTTGCCGAAGGCCTCGCCCTCAGCCTTGGTCAGGGTGCTCATCTCGCCGATGTCGGCACCGGCCACGAAGCTCTTCTCGCCGGAGCCGGTGATAACCAGGCAGCGGACGGTGTTCAGGTCGATGGCGTCGATAACGGCGTCCATCTCTTCCAGAACGGCGCTGTTGAGAGCGTTCAGAGCCTTGGGACGGTCGATGGTCAGAACGGCCACCATGCCCTGGACTTCATACTGAATGAAAGACATATTAGCATCCTCCTAAGTAATTTTGGTCTTTGGTGGGACAATCGTTATTATTTTAACGTTCAGCCTAAGTATACAGGTTTTCCCTCTGATAAGCAAGAGGAAAAGAGGAATTGCGAGCTAAATTATTGGCCGAAAATGGGGGAAATGTATGGGGAAAATGCCAAACATTTGAACATATCTAACGAAGAATTATAAAAGACGTTTCCCGAAAAGAGGAGGGAAACGTCTTTTGACTGTGTGGGAAAGAGTTGTCCGGCTTATTCGGCCAGACGACCGGCCACCAGATTCAGCTCTCCCGCGCCGGCAGTGAGGATCAGATCTCCCGGCCTTGCCAGATGGCGGAGGGTCTGTTCTGTCTCTTCCAGTGTCGAGCAGTAGATGGAACCGGGAATCTGCCGGCAAAGATCCCGAGAGGAGATGCCGGTAAGATTTTCCTCCCGGGCGGGGAAAATCTCCATGAGAACGGCAATATCCGGCTGAGTCAGAACCTGGGTAAAGCCGTCGAAGCAGGCAATGGTTCGAGTGTAGGTGTGGGGCTGGAAGGCGCAGATAATACGCTCATAGCCCAGCAGTCGGGCGGTGGAGAAAAGGGCCTGCAGCTCACCGGGATGATGAGCGTAGTCGTCATAAATGTCTGCTCCATTGTACTGGCCCCGGGGCTGGAACCGGCGATCGGCCGATACATAGCTGCCGAGACCTGCTGCGATCACCTCAGGAGCGATTCCCATAAACCGGGCCGCGGCGGCGGCGGCCAGCGCGTTGGCGACGTTGTGCCGGCCGGGGACGGTGAGGGCTACAGAGCAAATGGCCCTGCCGCGCTCAATCAGCTCGAATCGGCCCATGCCCTCTTCAAAGCGAAGTCCGCCGGCAGTGTAGTCGGCCTGTCCTTCCAGAGAGAAAGTGACCACCTTCCGGTCGATCCCGGCAAGGGCGTTCATGGTATTGGCGTCGTCGGCGTTTGCCACTACGCATCCGTCATCGGGCACCAGCTGAGCAAACTGTCTAAAGGAACGCTGAATGTGCTCCAGATCTTTGAAGAAGTCCAGATGATCCTCTTCGATGTTCAGGATTACGGCTACCGTAGGACGGAAGGAGAGGAAGGAATTGCAGTACTCGCAAGACTCTGCCACCATGGTGTCACCACTGCCAATCCGATAGGTGCTGCCCAGCAGGGGAAGGGTACCGCCAATCATAATGGTGGGATCCAGACCGGCCTCCATCGTGATATGAGTAGCCATAGAGGTGGTGGTGGTTTTGCCATGAGTGCCGGCGATGCAAAGAGCGTGGGTGTAGTCCTCCATCAGAGCGCCCAGAGCCTCCGCCCGCTCAAAGACCGGGATACCCATGGCACGGGCGGCCATAATCTCGGGGTTGTCGTCGTGAACGGCGGCGGTACGGACAATGAACTGAGGCTGAGCCTGATTGATGTTCTCGCCTTTCTGGCCCACAAAGACGGTAATACCCCGGCTGCGCAGCTGGGCTACCACCGAAGACTCCTTCATATCAGAACCGGAGACAGCCATGCCCCGATCGACCAGCATTTCTGCCAGCGAGGACATGGAAACCCCGCCGATGCCGGACAGAAAGACCCGGCTGCCGGGGATCAGCTTAGCTTTCAGTTCAGAAACAGACATATCATAATCCTCCACAGGAGACGGAAGTTGGTTTTCTGATGAAATTATAATACGCTTTCCGGGCGGAAACAAGGTAAAAGAAAAAAGATATCCGGCCGGTCTTTGGCCTCTTTTCTGTGAAAAGGGCCAAGAGCGAGTTGTGAAGGGGAGAGAGATGTGCTAGAATACGATGAAACGAACCAGTTTACTTTTCTGGGATACCGGAAGGATGACAGCAGTAATGAAGCAAAAGAGAACTTATCCTGCCCTGTCGGTCAGCGCCAAGGCTGAGCGGGCCATCAAAAACGGCCACCCCTGGATCTATGGCGAGGAGATTAAGAGCAAAACCGGCCAGCCGGTCAACGGCGAACTGGTAGACGTGATGGCCGGCAACGCCTGGCTGGGCACCGGGTTTTATAACGATAATTCCAAGATCACAGTCCGACTGCTGAGCCGGAACGCCAACGACAGCTTTGACCGGGCGTTCTGGGAACGGCGGGTCAGCTATGCTATCGCCTACCGGAAGACGGTCATGGCCGGAGAGGATTTCAAATGCTGCCGCCTCATTCACGGCGAGGCAGATCAGATGCCCGGCCTCACGGTAGACCGCTATAACGACCTGCTTTCGGTTCAGGTGCTCAGTCTGGGTATGGAGCGCTGCCGGGATTTGGTTCTGCAGGCCCTCTATGACCAGCTTACCGCCATGGGCGAGACCATCCGGGGCATCTATCTCCGGGATGATGTAGCCCTTCGGGAGCGGGAGGGCATGGAGCAGTTCAAGGGCTGGTGGCCCATTCCCGGCGTGGAGACGCCCGCCTCTGCCGTCACTGAGATTGTGGAAAACGGAGTCCTCTATCTGGTGGACGTGGAGAATGGCCAAAAGACCGGCTTCTTTCTGGACCAGAAGTATAACCGTCAGGCGGTGGCCCGTCTGGCCAAAGGCAAACGGGTGCTGGACTGCTTCACCCATACCGGCTCCTTCGGCCTGAATGCGGCTATGGGCGGAGCTGAGCACGTCCACAGCGTGGATATCTCCCAGACGGCTATTGATATGGCTCGGGAAAACGCCAGACGAAATGGCTTGACCAATATCGACTTTGAGACGGCCGATGTCTTTCAGCTGCTTACCGATCTGTGCGGGAAAAAGTGTCGGGACTATGACTTTGTCATTCTGGATCCTCCCGCCTTTACCAAGAGCCGGGATACGGCCGAGCGGGCAGCACGGGGATACAAAGAGATTAATCTCCGGGCTATGAAACTGCTCCCCCGGGGCGGCTATCTGGCTACCTGTTCCTGCTCTCACTTTATGAGCGACCGGGACTTCCGGTTTATGCTTAAGGATGCCGCCCGGGACGCAGGGGTTTCCCTGCGGCAGATCGAGGCCCGGCAGCAGGGTCCGGACCATCCTATTCTCTGGAATGTGCCCGAGACGGAGTATTTGAAGTTCTATCTTTTCCAGGTCGTATAAACAGCGCGGACCGATAAATCAGACCGGCGGCGGGGCATCATCCCTGCCGCTTTTGCATACCATGAAGAGAAATCCAAGGACAGGAGCGACAGGTATGCAAACTGACTGGAATGAGAACAGGGCCCGTCTGGTGGGTCAGGCCATGGGAGAGCCGGAATACTCCCACACCAACCACGGAGAAGACTACTTCCGACTGCCTCTGCGCAGCTACCGTCTCTCCGGCACCGCGGATGAGATCAATGTGCTCCTCTCCCGAAGCCAGCTGGAAGAGATGGCCGTTCATGCGGGTGACCGCCTTGCTGTGGAGGGAGAGGTTCGCTCCTTCAATAACCGGACGGGCATTGGCAGTAAGTTGGTCATCACGCTCTTTGCCCGCTCCCTTGCCGGGGCAGAGGAGGATGAGGATGATAACCGGCTGATTCTGGCCGGCGTCCTCTGCAAGACGCCCAACTACCGCCGCACCCCTCTGGGCAGGGAGATCTGCGACTTAATGCTGGCGGTAAACCGGCGCTACGGTCGGGCAGACTACTTACCTTGCATTGCATGGGGCACCATGGCCCAGCGCAGTGCCCGTCTGCGGGTAGGAGACGGCCTCCGGCTGGAGGGCAGGCTCCAGAGTCGGCCCTATACCAAGCTTACCGACGCAGGTCAGATCCGGAAGGTGGCCTTTGAGGTCTCGGTCATGACCATGGAGCCGGTGACTGGCCGGGAAGAGGAGTGTCCGGAAACGGAAGAATGATCAGTGCTGTCCTCCGGGCATCTATGCCCGGAGGATTTTTTGTGATATGATAGGAGATAATAGCGGAGAAAAGAGGTGTGGGGAAATGAAGATGACCGAGGAGAAGCTGCTTCGTCTGGCGCGGCTTGCCGCACTGGACGTCAGACCAGAGGAAGTGCCTGAGCTGCTGGCCGGCCTGGAGGAGATGGCCGGGTTTTTGGATCTGCTGCCTGAGATGGATGAGACTGCCGCATCTGAGAGCGGCCTGGCGCTGGTATCGGAAAGCGCTGAACCGCAGGACCGACCCCTTGACCGTCAGAGCCTGCTTTCTGCGGCGCCCCATACAGACGGGGAATACTATCTGGTTCCCAGAACGGCAGAGTGAAGATCATGGAGATACGAGCAATGACCGCCCTGGAACTGGGCGAAGGGATCCGACAGGGAAGGTGGACGGTCCCGGAGGTCGTAGAGACAGCCTTTCAGGCCATTGAGAGGGAAAACAACCGGATCAACGCCTTTGTCACGCTGGACAGGGAGCGGGCCATGGAACGGGCCTGTCAGGTCCAACGGCAGATTCGGGCGGGAGAACTCTCTTCTCCTCTGGCCGGAGTCCCCTTTGCGGTAAAGGACAACCTGTGCACCCCCGGCCTGCCTGTTACCTGCGCGTCCAAGATGCTGAAGGGCTATGTCCCTCCCTATACCGCCACCGCTGTCCGCCGATTGGAAGCGGCGGGCGGTATCCTGCTGGGCAAGGTGAACATGGATGAGTTTGCCATGGGTGCCGACTCCGAGTCCTCTGTCTTCAGCCATACAGCCAATCCGTTGGATCCGGGCCGGACAGCCGGCGGCTCCTCCGGCGGAAGCGCAGCGGCGGTGGCAGCCGGACTGTGCTGGTACGCTCTGGGAAGTGATACCGGCGGCTCTGTTCGTCAGCCGGCTGCTTATTGCGGTCTGGTGGGCATGAAGCCCAGCTACGGCGCAGTCTCCCGGTATGGGCTGGTAGCCTATGCCTCCTCCATGGACCAGATTGGTCCCATTGCCCGGTCGGCGGCCGACTGCGCTGCTATTGTGCGGGAAATGGCTGGTAAGGACCCCATGGACTGTACCAGCGAGGAGATTTCGCTGACCCCTGCCATGCCCCGTCAGGTGGCCGTCGCTGCCGACTGTTTTGCCCGGCTGGGCAGCGCCGGAGAGCGGCAGCAGCGGGAACTGATCTGCCGGCTGGAGGAAAAGAAGATAGGCTGGCAGATCTGCCGGCTGGAGGAGTTGGAGCGGGCGCTGGCTGCTTACTATGTGATCGCTGCCGCTGAGGCCAGCTCCAATCTGGAGCGTTACGATGGGGTTCGCTTTGGCCGTCGGGCAGAGAACTGCCGGGAGCCGGGGGAACTGATCCGCAGAAGCCGGAGCGAGGGCTTTGGCCCTGAAGTGAAGAAGCGAATTCTGCTGGGTACGCTGGCTCTGACAGAGGGAGGTTATCTTCGGGCTCTGATGGAGCGGGAACGGCTGAAGAAACGGTTGGCTGACCTTCTTTCTGACAGTGACCTGCTGGCTCTGCCCACCACCTTCCATGAAGCGCCCTTGTTGGGCAGCGGACCGATCTATCAGGAAGATCGGTTTACCGTTCCGGCCAATCTGGCCGGACTGCCCGCCCTCTCTCTGCCTATGGGTCGGGGAGAGACGGGACTGCCGCTGGGTATCCAGCTGGTTGGCCGGAGAGGGATGGACGGTCAGGTGCTGGAAGGAGCGATGCTTCTGCTGGGTGAAGAGAGGAGGCAGTCTGTATGGAATGGGAGATGATCATTGGGCTTGAGACCCATGTGGAGCTGTCTACCCGGACTAAGGCTTTCTGCTCCTGCTCGGTGTCCTTTGGTGGCCTTCCCAACAGTCGCTGCTGCCCCGTCTGCGCCGGGCTGCCCGGCGCTCTGCCCCGTCTGAATGGGCAGATGGTTGACTACACAGCCCGGTTGGCGCTGGCACTCGGATGCCAGATCAGTCCGGTTATCGCCTTTGACAGAAAAAACTACTTTTATCCTGATCTGCCCAAGGGGTATCAGATCTCCCAGTTTCACACTCCGCTGGGGCGAGAGGGAACGCTGCCGATCCGAACAGAGAAAGGGGAAAAGCAGATCAGAATTGCCGAGCTGCACATGGAAGAGGATGCGGGAAAGCTGATCCATGACCGGGAGACCGGACTCACTCAGATTGATCTAAACCGCTGCGGTGTCCCGCTGGTAGAGATTGTCACCCAGCCTGACTTCCGCTCCGCACAGGAGGTGCTGGACTATCTGGAACGCCTGCGCCTGATCTGCCTCTATCTGGGCATCTCTGACTGCAAAATGCAGGAGGGCTCTCTCCGCTGTGATGTTAATCTCTCTCTTCGTCCCAAGGGAAGCAGCCAGCTGGGTACCCGCACCGAGATGAAAAACCTCGGCTCCTTCCGGGCGGTGGCCAGGGCCATTTACGCTGAGGCGCTTCGGCAGCAGCAGATACTGGAGTCCGGCGGCCATATCCGGCAGGAGACCCGCCGCTGGGACGAGGATCAGGATCGGAGCGAGCCTATGCGCCCGAAAGAAACGGCAGCCGACTATCGCTACTTCCCTGAACCCGACCTGCCGCCGCTGCGTCTGGACCGGAAGCTGCTGGAGCGATGGAGATGGCAACAGCCCGAGCTGGCTCATGAGAAGCTGGAACGCTATCAGAGCCGATGGGGCCTTTCGGAGGAAGACGCCCAGCTTATCAGCAAAAGCAGAGGACTGGCAGACTACTATGAACGTCTGGTTGCCCTTGGTACCGACCCCCGGGAGGGGGCCAACTGGATCAGGACCGATCTGCTTCGGCTGCTCAAGGAACGGGGGGAAGGGACGGAGAAAGTGCCCCTGCCTCCGGCGATGCTGGCAAGGGTGATTTCCATGACAAAGGAAGGCCGGATCAACCGGGGCAAGGCCAGTCAGGTGTTGGAGCACTGCTTTGCTACTGGCGAGGATCCGGAGGATTATTGCCGCAGAAACGGTCTGGAACAGGTTCGGGACCGGGAACTGATTGCGCAGACAGTTCGTCAGGTCCTGACGGACCATCCTGCCCAGACCGGGCAGTACCGCGCCGGACAGGAAAAAGTCTTTGCCTTTCTGGTGGGCAGGTGTATGCGCGCGCTGGGCGGAAAGGCTGATCCCAAACTGGTCAATGAGCTGCTGCGGGAAATGTTGAATAGTTGACATAACAACAAACAAGGAGGGTAGACCCCTCTTTGTTTGTTTATGGCAGGGAAAAAACAGGGAGAGACAGAAAAATGAAAGGGGCAAAATGGTAAAAAACTCTTTTCAAATCGGGAAGTTGTGCTATAATTATGTAAATCTGAGAGAGAGAGGATGAACTCCCCATGAGATGCCCCTATTGCGGACAGTTGGATAGTAAGGTCGTGGATTCCCGCCCCGCCGATGACGGCGAGAGCATTCGCCGCCGCCGGGAGTGCCTTGCCTGCCGGAAGCGCTTTACCACCTATGAGACGGTGGAGACCCTTCCCCTGATCGTCATTAAAAAGGACGGCAGTCGTCAGAGCTTTGAGAAGAACAAGGTCCTTACCGGCATTATCCATGCCTGCGCCCAGCGGCCTGTGACTATGGAAACGATGATGCGGATTGCCGACGATGTGGAGCAGGAACTGCAGAACTCCATGAACCGGGAGATCAGCGCTACCCGGATCGGCGAGCTGGTCATGGACAAGCTGAAAGAGGTGGACGAGGTTTCCTATGTCCGCTTTGCTTCGGTCTATCGTCAGTTCAAGGATATTGACTCCTTTATTGAGGAACTCAATAAGCTGCTGGCTGAAAAGCGGTAAATTTCATCCATATAAGAAAAAGCCCCTGATCCAAACGGATCAGGGGCTTGCTGCTGTTTTAAAGCCGGGAATCAATGAAAAGCGGGGACGCGCAGGGCGATTTCAGGCAGATTCTGATAGTCGTCCAGATAGCGCATCAGGTAGGGGGAAACGGGATTGACCTTCAGATGGTCGAAGTTCATGCCGCAGGCGTTTTCCGCAGCCTCCTTGGAGACGGGGCAGTAGTTCCAGCTGTTCCGGCGGCCGTAGTTGTTTTCGGGAGAGAGACGGAAGAAGAAGCAGAGTTCCTCGTCGTAGTAGTAGTTGGTGTCCATGTCTTCGCCGGCGATGGAGAGCAGGACGATGGGCTTCCAGTGGTGGTTGAGGGCATGGGCGCGGCTCTTCTTCAGCTTGTCCTCCATCTTCTGCAGGGCCTGACGGGGGGCCTGATCGGCTTCAATATTCTGGGGAGTATTGAGTTTGCTGTCTGCAAAGAGAATCCAGGCGAAGTAGCTGTAGAAAGCCCGGGGACCGGACTTCCGGCTCAGCTCGCCAATGTATTTGCTGGCCCAGTCCATTCGCTCCAGTACCTGAGGGCAGCGGTCCTTGATAAAGGCCATACCTGCCTCAAAAACGGTCCGATACCAGGCCTCTTCCATCTCGCGGCGGAAGCGCTGGTTCTCCTTGCCCTGACGACTCTCGGGAGAGAGATAGAAGTGCTCCATCTGAGCGCGGTAACCGTTGAGCTCCTGCTGAGCGGTTTCCAGCAGGGTGGCCTGCAGGTCATTGAGCAAGTCGGTGAAGGGGACGTCAATGGTGAGGGGGGTATAGAGCTTATGATATTCCCGACCCTTGGGACGGAAGTCTTCCTCGGTAGCAGGACGGCAGCTGGTCAGGCGGTGGTAGATCTCGGGCAGATCCCGATAATCGTTCTGATAGATACAGAAGTAACCGGAGAGGGCCTGATTTTCCGGCAGCGCGGACAGGTCCCGCTCTACAATGGCCTCTACCTCGTCCCGGTTGCAGTGATAGTATTCGTAGGTGCCCCAGTGGTAGAAATTCTCGTCAGGCTTGAGCCGGAAGAAGCACTTGAGCTCCTGATCGTAGAACCAGCTCTCGCCGGTGGTCTTGTCGGTCTTGAGCAGCAGGATGCTCTTCCACAGGCTGCGCAGGGTTTGGCTGTAGATCTCCTTACGCTGCCGGCCCAACTGGCTCAGCTCTTCAGGCAGCCGTACATGAGTGGGGCTGGGATAGACGCCCATCTCCAGAACGTAGGCGCTGTTGCGGTAGAGCAGGGAGGCGCCGTCTTCCACCGATACACCGTGATAAGGAGTGGGGGAGAGCAGCTCCTTCCAGCGCTGGGGATAGGCCTCCTTGATCAAAGAGATGACGGGCTCGCCCACCGTCCGGCGCCATGCCACCCGGGCCTCATGAATCAGACGGTCGTTTTCCAGACCCAGACGGCTCTCGGGAGAGGAGTAGAACTCCTCCATGGTCTTTCTGTATTCCTCGCAGGCTACTTCGCCCTGCTTGAGGATCAAAGCTTTCAGTTCCTCCAGAAACTGCTTGGGATCGCTGTACTTGTTCATAGGAAAAACTCCTTTCATCGCCTTCATGGTGATTCAATGTATTATAGCAAATCCCTTCCCGTTTGAAAAGAGTCAGTTTCGCCGGAGAAATCCAGCCTTTCCCCGTTGCGGAAATGGGGAAGGTTGTCTATAATGATATTTGTAGAACTATGGGCAAGGAGGCCGCGCGATGGGCTGGAATGTTTATTATACCCTTGAAAACGGGGAGGCTGTCATTCTCCGCTGTACCGGAGACGGGGAGCCGCTGACCTTTCCTGCCAGCGTGGACGGCTGTCCCGTGACTAGGCTGGGGCCAGACTGCTTTGGGGGAGGCAGCGAACGGGTGTCAGGTCTGAGACTGATCGACGCTGCCCGAGCCGGACTGCCGCCTGTCTCCCGGGAGGATTCTCCACTCAGCCGAATTGAACTGCCGGATACGCTTCGAACCATTGGAGATCGGGCCTTTGCCCGCTGCCGGAGCCTGATTCGGCTCCAGCTTCCCGACCGGCTGGAACAGCTGGGTGTTCGGGTCTTTGACCAATGCGCCTCGCTGCTTCATGTAGAGGTCCCCGACTCGGTGAGCGAGATCCCGGAGTATACCTTTGCCAACTGTCGGAAGCTGGAGTGGGTGAGACTGCCCCGAATGGCCCGGTCGGTGGGCCGCTATGCCTTTTATAACTGCGTCAAGCTGACTGGACTGGAACTGCCCGACGGTCTGGAGCAGGTGGGAAGCTGCCTGTTTATGAATTGCCGGTCCTTCCACTGGCTCAGCGCACCGCATACAATCAATCTCAGCGTCCTGCTGGGTGAGCTTACCGGAGAGATTGACCTGACTGTCCGCTTTCCTGACGGCAGGGCCCGGTTTTATCTGCCTGACTTTGCCTATGAATTCGAAGAGGTGGTCATGCCCCGGGCCTTCAATACGATTACCTATGGCTCCGGACAGCTTTACCGGGAGTGTTTCTCGGCCAAGGGCATTGACTTCAATCTTTACGAGAGCTACTTTGATACCGCTCTGCTCAAAGATAAGACGGATATTACCGTCCGGATCGCCTGGTATCGGCTGCGCTGGCCCTATCAGCTGGGCCGTCAGGAGGTCTACCTGAACCACTTGCTGGAGCATCTGGATCTGCTGATGAAGATGCTGATGGAGGGCGAAGGGGGAGACGAGGGGGAGCAGGAGCTGGAAGGTCTGGAGCGACTGCTCCGGCTGACCCGACTCACGCCCCAGCAGCTCTCTGCCCTCAGTGCTCAGGCCGAGCGGGCAGGTAAGGTTCGCTTTGTAGGCCGGCTCATGGAGGCCGGAATGGGCCTTGCCGGCGGCGTGGATAAGGAATTTGACTTATAAGACAGGAGAGAGCCAGTGAACGCCAATCATGAAAAACTCGACCGGATCGGGCGTAATATCCTCGCCTCTACCCGGAACGAACTGTATTTGAATATGCGCTTTCTGGATGTGGCTCTGTCCGGACTGGACTACACCATGAACCTGAATACCCCTACAGTGGGTACCGACGGCTTCTCCATCCAGTTCAATCCCCGCTATCTGATCGAACTCTATCAGCAGGACCTGGTCCTGCTCAACCGGGTCTATCTGCATATGCTTCTTCACTGTCTGCTCCGCCATCCTATCAATCGGGAAGGCCGGGAGGAGGACCGGTGGAATCTGGCCTGCGATATCGCGGTGGAGTCCATTCTGGACTCGATCGACAATCGCTGCCTCAATCTGCTCCAGTCCAACCTTCGTGAGGAGACTTACGCCGATCTGAAGGGAGAGATGAGCGTTCTCACAGCAGAGGCCATCTACCGCTGGTTGGGAAAGACTCAGGACTTCAACCGCCAACTGGCTCTTATTCGGGAATTCCGCCGGGATGACCACCGCTTCTGGCCGGAGGATGAACCCTCGGACAACAGAAACGGTCAGGATCAGCAGCAGGAAGAACAGAGCGGCGATAATGATCGGGACCGACGGGAAGAGCTGGAGGAGAAGTGGCAGCATCTGAGTGAAAAGACCCAGACCAATATGGAGACCTTCTTCGCCTCCTGGGGAGACGAGGCTGGGGATATCCTTCAGTCTTTGACCATTGAGAACCGGGAGCGCTACGATTACCGACAGTTTCTCCGCCGCTTTGTTACCATGCGGGAGGAAATGCGGGTGGATCTGGACAGCTTTGACTATGCCTATTACGCCCTCGGTATGGAGCTTTACGGGGATATTCCCCTGATTGAGCCGCTGGAATATCGGGAGAGTCGAAAGATCAAGGATTTTGTCATTGTCATTGACACCTCTGACTCCTGTTCCGGCGATGTGATCCGGAAGTTTCTGGAGGAGACTAGGGCGGTGCTGTCCTCGGAAGAACTCTTCTTTGAGGACGCCAA
Organism: Oscillospiraceae bacterium; assembly: GCA_017395935.1. Classification (GTDB taxonomy): domain Bacteria; phylum Bacillota; class Clostridia; order Oscillospirales; family Oscillospiraceae; genus Onthomonas. The sequence goes on along the minus strand of JAFQNL010000013.1, from coordinate 169,646 downwards.
TCTGCGGATTATCCAGTCCGACGCACAGATCCAGATGGATACCGTCATCCATTCGCCCCGTGAGCTGGAGATGTTTTGCGAAAACTTTACCGTCCGGGGCTTTGGCGGAACAGATTTCCGGCCCGCCTTCCGCTATGTGGATGAGCTGATGCGCCGGGGAGAAGTGGGCGATCTGAAAGGAATGCTTTATTTTACCGATGGCTTTGGCGCATATCCGGAGCGAAAGCCGGAGTATGAAGTAGCCTTCGTGTTCTTTGAAGAGGACTATATCGCCCCTCAGGTGCCACCATGGGCCATTAAGGTTGTTCTGGGACCGGAGGAACTGGAAGTGTCTGGCGGCCGGGGAGACAGTACGGACAGAAACACGCCTTCAGGGCGGTGAGGAGTAACAGAATGAATATCAAACAGGCAAAAGAACAGGTAAAGAATACCGTAAAGGCTTATCTTTCCAAAGACGAGCATGGCCGCTGGGCCATTCCCGTCGTGGCGCAGCGGCCGATTCTGCTTATGGGTCCTCCCGGTGTGGGCAAGACGGCAATTGCCCAGCAGGCGGCGCAGGAGTGCGGGGTTGCGCTTGTCAGCTATACCATCACCCATCATACCCGTCAGTCGGCCATCGGCCTGCCCAGTATCCAAACGGCCAGCTATCAGGGGGAGAGCTTCCGGGTTACCGAGTACACAATGAGTGAGATCATTGCCAGTGTCTACCGTGCCATGGAGGAGACCGGCTTGAATACAGGCATTCTCTTCCTGGATGAGGTCAACTGCGTCTCCGAGACGCTGGCTCCGGCCATGCTCCAGTTCCTCCAGTGCAAGACCTTCGGCAGCCACCAGCTTCCTGAGGGCTGGATCATTGTGGCCGCAGGCAATCCGCCTGAGTATAACCGGTCTGTACGGGACTTTGACGTGGTTACTCTGGACCGTGTCCGCTCGCTGACTATCGAGGCCGCCTATCAGCCCTGGAAGGAATACGCCTATCTCCGTCAGGTCCATCCGGCGGTGCTGGCTTATCTGGAACTGAAACCCCAGAATTTCTACAAGCTGGAGACGACGGTGGATGGAAAGCGGTTTGCCACAGCCCGCGGTTGGGAGGATCTTTCCCGGCTTATTGCCGTTAGCCAGAAGCTGGATCTGCCGGTGGATGAGCAGGTGGTAAGGCAGTATATCCAGCATCCGGCCATTGCCAAGGACTTTGCCAACTATTACGATCTCTACCTGAAGTACCAGTCTGACTACGATGTGGAGTCCATCCTTGCCGGCCATTTGACCGACAAGACGGTGAATAGGCTCCGCATGGCACCCTTTGACGAGCGACTGTCTGCCGTCTCTCTGGTGCTGGACGCAATTTTCCGATCTTGCCGGGAGGCCAACGAGGAGGATGCCTACGTGACTGCCCTCCACAGCCAGCTCAAGGGGCTGATCGCCCAGCTGGATGCCGGCGCCGGCAGCGAGACGGCGGAGGCAGCGGCAGAGCTGGTCCGGTCTATGACCGAGGATAAGAGAAGGGCAAAACTGCTGGACGAGGCAGAGGAGAGAAAGCTGACCCGGGTGACGGATACGCTGGAACGCTACGCCAGAGAACTGCGCCATCAGATGCTCTCTGGTGCTGAGGCGGCACTTTGGGTCCGGAGTCAGTTCAAGCAGGCGGTGGCCGGCCGAAAGGAACGAATCCTGCTGGGCTCCCAGCGGCTGGACCGGGCGTTCCATCTGATCGAGACCGCCTTTGGCGAAGGTCAGGAACTGGTTATCTTCCTCACCGAGTTGACCATGAACTACTATTCTATGAAGTTCATCACCGACAACGGCTGCGAGAAGTTCGCCAGCTATAACCGGGCTCTCTTGCTGGGTGGCCGGCAGAAGTCCATTCTGGATGAATTGAATTAAAAAAGACCGGAGACAGGGGATTTACCCCGTCTCCGGTCTTTTGATTTATCTGTGCTGTCAGCGGCGGAACAGTCCCTTTTTCTTTCTGCCGGGCTGAGAAAGGGCGGCGGCCCCCTCCGGGCAGGGAATGAAGAAACGGTTGTGGTCTTCTGCGGTGTCTGCCAGAAGCAGCTTGACCTGCTCCAGACGAGCCTCGATGGTAGGCTGGCAGCGGATAACAATATCCAGTTTCTCGTAGTTCTTTCGGGCGATCCCGTCGTCTCTGAAGATAAAGCCCCGCTTGTTTTTGAGCTTGGCTGCGGCAGTTTGGGCGTCCGTCCAGTTATGAACGCTTTCATTGGTGTAAAACACACCCGTATGCAGCAGCTGAGCGGGATTGCCCTCCCAATAGGTATTGGAGGGGATCTGCTGACCAGAGAAGACAGAATGGGCGCCCAGAATAGAGCCGGAGCCGATTACAGTGCCCTTCTGAATGAAGCAGTTCTGGCAGACCCAGACATGGTCGCCGATACAGATAGAGCGGCTGGGATTGATCCGCTCGTTGGTCTCGATAGAATAGATGGGATGGGGCTCAGAGGTCTTCAGCGCGACGCCGAAGGAGAAGGAGACGCTCCGCCCTACCAGCAGGCACTGCCGTTCGGAAACCACAGCTACCAGCTTGCCGCTGATATGGCAGTTGGGACCGAAGAAAGCGGTGGTGTCACGGAAGACCGACAGAGAGAGAACATAGGGGCGATTGCTTCTGCTGAGATAGACCAGTGCGTTGTCTCCACCAAAGGTGATGGAAGAGTCCTGCAGATGGACACCCTTTTCCAAATAGAGAATATTTCCGGTTCCTCGGAAGGTAATGGTGGTATTCTCCAGAATCAGACCTTCGCCGCCAATAACCCGATTCTCTTTCAGAGCGGAAAGGTCGGCCAGTGTCTCAATACGTTCCATAACGATTATCTCCTCATTCATTTGTTGTAAACGGGAGCGGAAGGCACCCTCAGTGCTTCAGCGCCAGAATCTCCAGCAGCAGCTCCCAGGTCCGGCGGACAGAGTCAATCTCCAGCCGTTCCTCTGTGGTGTGGATATCGTGCATATTCGGGCCGATGGAGACGGCGTCCATGTCGGCGATCTTCTCCGACAGCATACCGCACTCCAGCCCGGCGTGGATGGCTACAACTCTGGCCTTCTCCTGATAAAGCCGCTCGTAAAGGGCGCAGATATCGTCCCGCAGAGGCGAGTCCTTCCGGAACTCCCAGGGAGGATAGTCTCCTGCAAAAAAGACTTTTCCGCCCAGAGCGGTGACGGTTTTGTAGAGATGGTGCTTGAGCTCATCCTTGGCGGCCAGTTTGGAGGAGCGGACACTGAAGCGGAGCTGGACATAGCTGTCTCTGGTGCTCATGACGCCCAGATTCAACGATGTTTCAACCAGCCCTTCAATGTCCTGACTCATGGCCTGAACGCCGTCGGGGAGGAACTGGATGGTGGTCAGTACCAGCTGGCCGGAATGAGAGGACATAACCTTGTGCAGACCATGGCCCATGGGAGTGAGCTTGACCTCCAGATTTGGATCGGTTTCCAGATAGGGGGCAGCGGCAATATCCCGGCAGCGGGGCAGAGCGGCGCTGAGGGCGGGAAGCAGTTTGGAAGACAGGACGATCTGAGCCTTGGCCTCCCGGGGAATAGCGTTGTCCTTGCTGCCGCCTTCCAGAGAGACCAGCGAGAAGGAGATCTGCCGGCCCAGCTCTACCAGAAGCCGGGTGAGTACACGGCTGGCGTTGCCCCGTCTCTTGTGGATCTCGGCGCCCGAATGGCCGCCGGTCAGGCCGGAGACGGTAATGACGCAGAGCTGGCCCTCCAGCTCAGTCCGCTCCACAGGCAGCTGACAGTCGACCCGGCAGCCGCCGGCGCAGCTGGCCATGATCTGGCCTTCTTCTTCGCTGTCCAGATTGAGCACCTTGTGGCCCCGAAGCATGGACAGGTCGATGGCGGCAGCGCCCTCCATGCCGACCTCTTCTGAGACGGTGAGGACTACTTCCAGCCGGGGATGGGGGATATCTTCCGCATCCAGCAGGGCCAGCGCATAGGCTACAGCGATGCCGTCGTCGCCGCCCAGCGTAGTGCCCCGGGCAGCAATGCAGCCGTCTTCAATGTAGAGGTCAAGGCCTTCGGAAGAGAAGTCGATATTCCGGTCGGAGGACTGCTCGCAGACCATGTCCAGATGACCCTGAAGAATGATGGGCTCCTCCTGCTCGTAGCCGGCGGTAGCCTCTTTGATGACAACGACATTGTGCAGCTCGTCCCGGTAATGCTCCAGACCCCTCTCCTGAGCAAACCGGACAATATAGTCCGCCAGCAGCCCTTCCTGGCCGGAAGGATGGGGGATGGAACAGATGGTCTCAAAGTAAGAAAAGACGCTTTTGGGTTCCAGCGCGGATAAAACAGACATAAGAGCTCCTTTCAAGGGCGGCAATCAGCAGCACAGCAGCGGATAGTAGCATCCGCACATCCGACCACCGAAGCACAGGTTCATGAGCAGGCACATGCTGCACAGGGAATGGAAGGATCCGGCAGGACAGAACTCGGCGTTGGCATTCTGATAGTACTGGCCTCCCTGCTGAATTCGCTGAAGGGCGATCTGATACTCCATGTTGCCCGGATCCATCTGGCAGGCCCGCTGGAGCTGCTGCAGCGCGAGGATCTTATTGCCCAGACCGGAGTTGGCAAGGCCGGAAAGATAATACCAGCGGGCAGTGCGTTCCTTGATGGACATACGCTCAAGCACATTCAGCGCGTCAGTGTAGTGGCCGGCCTGAATGAAGTGGTAGGCTGCCTTCAGATCCGAGGACTCTTCGTAGTCGCTCTGATACTGCTGCTGACGCTGTTGTTGCTGGCCGTAGAAGGCGGAGAAGGGGTCGCCATAGAAGCCGCTGCCGAAGGGGCTGCCGCCGTAGGAGCTATAGGGATTTCCGCCGTAGGGGTTGCCGGAATTCTGGGCCTGCTGATATTTCTGGGGATTGTTGATCTGGTCATAGGCGGCGTTGACCTCGTTCATCTTGCGGGCTGCCTCCGGATCGTTGGGGTGCAGGTCAGGATGATACTGCTTGGCCAGCTTGCGGTATGCCTTTTTGATCTCGTCAGGCGAGGCGTCGCGGGAGACGCCCAAGACCTGATAAGGATCCTGGATCATGTCGGGTGTTCCTCCTTAGGGGACGGGGGTCAGGGATCAGACTTGGAAGCGGGGGGAGAGTCTGCCTGCTGGTTGGATAATTTCTTCTGTTTCTTTTGCAGCTGCATGGCGTATCGGACCCAGACACCGGAGTAGAGGATATTGCGCAGCAGATTCATATCCTGTTCCAGCGGGAGCCGCTCAAAGGCCAAGGTGCATTCACCGATGAGCATAGTCAGAGTTCCCATAGGGTCAAAGGGTCCGTGTTTCGCTTCGAAGGTAAGAATAGGGTTGTAGTGCCCCTTTTTCTCATCCTCTTCCCGGTCCAGGTGGGCGTCCATGAGATAGATGAACTGTCCAAGCCGATTAGCCATCAGCGTCAGTTCGGGCGCCCAGCGGTCGTCATAGAGGATGAAAAGCTGGGCCATGAGCCGCCCAAAGGACTGGCAGGCGGCGTCCAGATCGGAACTGCCCGCCTTTTCCAGCTGGGACAGAGCGGTCAGTTCCTGCTCAATGGCCTGACACTGTCGGGGCCAGTCTGAGCGGATTTTCCGGTAGGCCCCTTCCAGGGCCTTGGCTGCCGCCAGCTTGACCGGATCCCGGTCGTCCTGCCAGTCGTCCAGACAGTTATAGTAGGCCAGGGCCACATTCATGTCGGCGGCATAGTCGGTGATAGCGCTTTCCGACCAGGGGCGGGGATGGACGGGATGGGGAAGACAGCGGCTGCTGCCCATATGCTCCTCGGGCTCGTAGAGGGAGGAGAGGAGCAGAATAAGAAAGGTCATATCATAGGTCAGTGTCATTCTGGCCGCCTGGCCGTGACGCCGCCCGATACTCCGGCAGAGACCGCAGTAGACGCTTTGATAGCGCTGCCGGGCCTCGTCGGTCAATATGGCCGAATCGGCCACCACGTAGCCAAACATCAGCGGTTGGCAGCCTGATAGAGGGCCAGCATATCCTCCCGGACGATGGGACGGAAGACGCCGACGGTCCGCTTCCCCTTCCAGGAGCAGCGCTCGGCCAGATCGGCCACCACCTCGTCAGACTGGACGCCGATCAGATCGCTAAAACAAACGGCCATTCCGATACGCTGGAAGTAGGCCTCAAAGCCATTGATCGTCATCTGAGCGGCCAGAGTGTCGTCGGACTCGGTGATATTGAGTACTTTCCGGCCCAGCTGAGCGAAGCGGCCGGGATCTGTCGGGCAGACATACCGGGCCCAGGTAGCCCACATAATGGTCAGACTCTCGCCGTGGGGGATGTCAAACATGGCAGACAGCTCATGCCCCAGCTGATGGACGGAGAAATCCTTGGGGTGGCCCAGACCGGTGAGATCGTTGTGCGAAAGACTGCCGCACCACATGATTTCGCTTCGGGCCACATAGTTTTCCGGTTCGGCCAGAGCCAGCAGACCGGCCTCCATTACGTCCCGGAGCAGAGCCTCGGCAATGGCGTCGGTGAGATAGTCAGTCTTATTGGTGGAAAAATAGCGCTCCAGCGTGTGCATCATAATATCGGCTACGCCGCAGGCGGTCTGATGCGCGGGCAGGGTGTAGGTGAGTTCGGGATCCATAATGGCAAAGACAGGGCGGTTGTAGGGAGTGCCGCAGCCCTTCTTCCACCCCAGCGCTTCATTGGTGAGCACAGCCGAGTCGCTGGTCTCGCTGCCGGCGGCTGCCAGAGTAATAATACTTGCCATGGGGATGGCAGCCGTGACCTTCCGGGAGCCGTCAAAGAAATCCCAAATATCGCCGCCGCAGGCCAGAGACATGGAGACCCCCTTCATGGTATCCAATACCGATCCGCCGCCGACGGCCAGCAGGAAGTCAAAGCCTTTGTCCCGGGCGTTGTCAGCAATCTCCTGAGCCAGAGCCAGCCGGGGGTTGGGCTGGATGCCGCCGACGCACTGCCAGGAAAGACCGCTCTTTTCCAGAGAGGCCGTCACCCGGTCCAGAACGCCGTTACGGACGACCGATCCGCCGCCGTAGAGAACCAGAACTCGGGAAGCGCCGTGCTCCTTGAGCAAAGCGCCGGCCTGGTCGCAGCTGCCAGGACCGAAAACTACCTTGGTGGGACTGTAAAAAGTAAAGCCGTTCATATCTAGCACCTCACAGACGGGTATTGTAAACCAAGAATATTATAGCGGAATGAATAAAAAATGCAAGAGAAGGGTGCCTTTGGTTCTGCGTTGACAGTTTGATTGGTCATGGGTTATACTAAAGGCAATATGGCAAAATAGGCCCTGATCCCCGGACAGGGGAGAAAAAAGGCCGAACGTTCCTTGTCATTACTTACTTTAACATGAATTTGTGAATATTTTGTGAGGAATTGCTATGAAAAAGCTAATTGATCAAATTTCTCTCGTGGTTTCTGAAGGCTTTGAAAAGGCCGGGTACGATCCCTCCCTCGGCCGGGTGGTAGTTTCCAACCGTCCTGACCTGTGCCAGTATCAGTGCAATGGTGCCATGGCCGGTGCCAAGCAGTACCGGAAAGCCCCCTTTATGATCGCTCAGGCCGTGGTGGACGCCATTGGCCAGCATCCCATGTTTGCCAAACTGGAGATGGTCCGTCCCGGCTATATCAACATGGACCTGCATCCGGACTATCTGGCACAGCTTCTCTCCCAGCTGGAAGCGGATCCCCTCCGCGGCGTGGAGCAGGAGGAAAAGCCTCTGACTATTATTGTTGACTACGGCGGACCCAACGTGGCAAAGCCTCTGCACGTAGGCCATCTCCGCTCTGCTGTCATCGGCGAGAGTATTAAGCGGATCTGCCGCTTTATGGGCAACAAGGTTATCGGCGACGTCCATCTGGGCGACTGGGGTCTGCAGATGGGCCAGATCATTACCGAACTCCGGCAGCGCCAGCCCGATCTGCCTTACTTCGATCCCGACTTCCAGGGGGAGTATCCTGTCCAGCCTCCCTTCTCCATCTCTGATCTGGAGGAGATCTATCCTGCCGCAAGTGCCCGCTGCAAGGTGGATGCTGAGTACAAGAAGCTGGCCCAGAACGCCACCTCTGAGCTCCAGAGCGGCCGCCGGGGTTACCGGGCTCTTTGGAAGCATATCGTCAACGTCTCTGTCTCCGATCTGAAGGCCAACTATAAGAAGCTGGATGTGGACTTTGACCTCTGGTACGGTGAAAGCGACTGTCAGGCCTATATTCCTGCCATGGTGGAGGAAATGAAGGACAAGGGCTACGCCTATCTCAGCGACGGCGCGCTGGTTGTTGACGTGCAGGAGGAAGAGGACGCCCGGGAAGTGCCTCCCTGCCTGATTCTCAAGTCCGACGGCGCAGCTCAGTATGAGACGACCGACCTTGCCACGATTATTCAGCGCCAGCAGGACTTCCAGCCTGACCGGATGATCTATCTGACTGACAAGCGGCAGGAACTCCACTTTGTCCGTGTCTTCCGCTGCGCCTATAAGACTGGTCTGGTGGATAAGGATAAGTGCAGCCTGGAGTTTATCGGCTTCGGCACCATGAACGGCAAAGACGGCAAGCCCTATAAGACCCGTGACGGCGGTGTTCTTCGTCTGGAAAAGCTGATCGGTGAGGTCAAGGATACGGTCTATCAGAAGGTCATGTCCAACGGCACTATCAGCGAGGAAGAGGGACAGGAGATTGCCCGGAAAGTCAGCGTGGCCGCCATCAAGTACGGCGACCTGTCCAACCAGCCCTATAAGGATTATATCTTCGATCTGGATAAGTTTGCCGCCTTTGAGGGCAACACCGGTCCCTATATCATGTATACCATGGTCCGGATTAAGTCCATCCTGGCCAAGTACGCTGCCGCTCATCCCGAGGCTGAGACCGGCGCCATTCTCCCCTCCCGGTCGGAAAGCGAGACCGGACTGGCCCTCACTCTCTGCCGCTTCAATGAGGCTGTCTATGAGGCCTATGAGCAGAAGGCGCCCAACCGCCTCTGCCGGTATATTTACGACCTGACCGGCGCTCTGAACCAGTTCTATGTGGAGCACAATATCATGAAGGAGTCTGACCCTGTCCGTCAGGCCGGCTTTATTGCTCTGATCAAACTGGTTCTTCATGTGCTGGAGACCGCAATTGATCTGCTGGGCTTCTCCGCTCCCGACCGAATGTAACAGAGCAGCGCGTCTATCCCGTCTGACCGGGAAAAGATCAGCGCTCTATCAGAAAAGTTTAAGAGGACCTTCATTATTTTATGCTACAATCAGGTCCGAACGATAACGGGAGATCCCCGGGAAAGGAGGAATCATGGCAGAAACACAGCAGCAGACAAAGCACTTCCAGCGCCGCTGGCTGATCATTGGCGCTATCATGATTCTGGCGGTGATCTTCCTGATCCCCTTCATTCAGGAGGGGGGCGCCCGGGTAGATACCAGTGTCATTGTCGAAACGGAGCAGGCCTTTGTGGGCTCTATCCGTGAGACCGCTCATGGCCTTGCCCAGGTCACCGAGGCGAAAAGTCAGTCTGTCCGGCTGCCCTATCAGGGTAAACTGGAAAGTCTGGCCGTGGCAGAGGGTGACTGGGTGAATGAGGGAGATATGATCGCCCTCTACGATGTGCAAAGTCTGGAAAAACAGGTCAACAGCTGGATGGATCAGCTGGAAGACCTGGAAAAGACCATTGAAAATACCGATGACGGAACCTCCGGCGTTTTGACTTCCGGAACGGATGGCTTGGTCAAGGCTGTCTACGTTCAGCGGGGCGATCGATCTGATGTAGCTGCCGAGGCCTATGGAGGCCTGCTGGAGATCTCTGCCGACGGGCTGCTCCGGGTAGAGATTCCCCTGTACGAAGAGGCGGAAGAAGGACAGACGGTCACGGTTACTATTGGAGAGCAGCAGGAAGAGGGCACGGTAGCCCTGTGTGACCGGGAAAATGCTCTTCTTCAGATTACCTTCCCCGACAGCGCTGACTACGCGCTGGGCCAGACTGCCCGGATCTCTCTGGGAGAGAACCAACTGGGTCAGGGTGTGATCTGCTCCAACAGTCCCTGGCTGCTGGAAAGTGAGCGGTGTATCGTCTCCCAGCTGGAAGTCACCGTAGGCGACTGGGTGGAAAAGGGCGATGAGCTGGTCTACTGCATTATGGCTGAGCAGAACCAGGCCTATCAGGCCCTTCTGGAGGAACGAAAGACGCTGGTGGACGAGCTCTTCCGGCTGCAGGAATTTCTCCATGCGCCTATGCTGATGGCCGAGCGCTCCGGTGTGATCCGGGAACTGGTGCTGGAAGCGGGCGACAAGACTGAGGCTGGCAGCCAGCTCTGCCGGATTGCGTCTACGGAAGCGTTCTATGCCCGGGTGAGTCTGCCTGAGGAAGTTTGCAGCCGGGTGGCCACCGGACAGGCGGTTGAGCTCACTGTGGCCGGCCGGACGGTGCCCGGAAAGGTGATTCTGACAGGCAAGGCAGAGGAGGAGACTCCCGGCCTGACCCTCTGCCCGGTACAAATCATGGTGACCGAGGCCGAAGGGCTGGAAAGCGGCGATACCGGCAGCTGCGTTGTGGTGCTGGAACAGGAAGAGTCGGCCATTCTGGTTCCCAAAGAGGCTGTTCTTGTCAATGAGGACGGGAGCAAGTCGGTAGAGATCTCCTACGGAGACGGTCTGAACCGATTCAACGCGGTAGAGACCGGCTTGGAGGACGGCACCTATGTCCAGATCCTTAAGGGAGTTGACGAAGGAGAGAACGTGGTGGTAGCCTCCCATACGGTGGCGAAAAAGGTCTATTCCTTCCTCGGCTTTGAGTGGACAGTGGAAGAATAAAATAATCAAGCAATCGAACAATAAACTCCCATCTTTCCGACAGACCCGGAAGGATGGGAGTTTTTTGAATCAGATTATTTCAGGAGCCCCTCAACGCAGTCGAGAACGGACGGATAGTCGATCTCCAGCGCGGCAGCCAGCTCGCCGAAGAGGAGAGACTCCGCTTTTTTGAGCACGGCGGTGTCAGTAATGGCCGAGCGCTTGTTCTGGCGGCTCCTGCGCTGCTGATGCTGATAGAGGGCCTTGACAAGACTGGCCAACTGGTAGCTGTCGCCTGACTTTAGAATAGAAGCGCAGCGGACCTTCTGATCGTTCAGGCTTTCAAAACAGACAGGCTCTATGCGGGGAAGTCGGGAGATAAGTTCCTCGGCCTGCTGACGGCTCATGACCGGTCGGATCTTTACTTTGGAGTTGTCTGCGGGCACATATAAGGTGGCGTCGTTGAGATAGAGGGGAGTAAGTACATAATACTCTCCCTTCATACCGGTCAGTCGGGTCCGACCATTTAGCCGGCAAACACCGGCCGTCTCGTGTACAATCAGGCAGCCTGTGGTCATCATAGAAACACTCCCTTTTCCTCAAAACACAGCTGGTCATCTTATAAATAATTATAGCAGAAAAATCCTCCGGACATAAGAAAAACCTCCCTGCGCTTTTTGAACAAAAAATTCCGAATACACGATGTGTACTAGTCACAAAAGTTGATTATAGAAGAAAAATGTTCTTGCGTTTTGATGTTCCTTCTTGCTGGGACAGGGGCGGAAGAGCGCCCGGAAGCGCCTTTATCAAAGCGGCCTGCCTCATGGAGGGGAAAGCTCTCTGGAGCGGCCAAACGGGACCGGTACGCCCGGCCATGCAGTCCGGCAGTACCAACTGGAAGACGGCGCCCCTGTGCAGCTCCTACGCCGTCAGTATAACGGGTATTGCGTCGGTGACTGCCTGAACTGGCAGGCATCAGGCAGAAAAGACTGAAAACCGGCATGACTATGGCCATGCCGGTTTCGTTCATTTTAGTTATTTAGGTCATCAGCCAAACACATCGGCTTTAAAACGCAGCCAGGCGTCTTCATTGTCTACGTAGTACTTGGGACACTGCTTGCCGGTCACGTCGTAGTGCCGAATGATCTCCTCTCTGTCCAGACCGTAATAGTCGGCCAGATACGCTGTCAGATCCACCAGAGCGTCATAAGTAGCCTGGTTAAAGGCGCCGCCCTCGTCCGGATGGCAGCACTCAATAGCGATGGTGTCGTTGTTGCGGCTGTTGGAGCAGTAGGAGATCTCGTCCAGCGGTACGCACTGGATCACCTCGCCCTCCAATCCAATCACAAAATGGCTGCTGGCATAGGCGGAGCCTGTCTGAGCCAGATCGGCAAAATAGTTCCGGTTATTCTGGGCACTGGTGCCGGGATTGCCTACATAATGTATCACAATACCCCGGACCTGCTTCAGCTCGATTCCCGGACGAGAATAGGGGTTCTCCGGCAGCAGATCCACGGTCACCCACTGGGGCATCTCCGGCGGCTGCTTCCGGAAAAGAGAGAAAAGACTGGATCCATCGCCGTCAGCGCTGCCCCGCAGCTGCCAGCCGGAAAAGAGACCCAGTAAAAACGCGCACAGCAGCAAAAGCGGCAGGAGGGGCAGTCCCCTCTTGTGACGCCGTCTGGTCCGGACAGGAGTTTCGTATGTAATCTGGGTTGATATAATCATACCACACCTTTTTGAGAACTGAAATCAGTATAGCACAGGAGAGGAAAAGAGACAATTTTCGACAGATGAAATCTTTCTTAATTTCCCGGCATGAAAAGGGCTGTTCATTTTCTGCCGCCTGTGCTAAAATAAATGGAACCTGCACGGTTACAGGCATATCAACAGAGATGGAGCTGATCAAATATGAGCAATCCCAACTGGAAGATCGAGACCAACTGTATTCAGGCCGGCTATGAGCCCAAAAACGGCGAGCCCCGCATGATTCCCATTATTCAGAGTACCACCTTCAAGTACGAGACCTCTGAGGCTATGGGTAAGCTCTTCGATCTGGAGGCGTCCGGCTATTTCTATACCCGGCTCCAGAATCCCACCAATGACCATGTGGCAGCCAAAATCGCCGCTCTGGAAGGGGGCACCGCTGCGATGCTGACCTCCTCCGGCCAGGCAGCTTCCTTCTTCTCTATTTTCAATATCTGCTCGGCCGGCGACCATGTGGTTTCCGCATCCACCATTTATGGCGGTACCTTCAACCTGTTTAATGTCACCATGCGCAAGATGGGCATTGACTTTACCTTCGTTGACCCTGACTGCTCTGACGAGGAACTGGAGGCTGCCTTCCGGCCCAATACCAAGGCTGTTTTCGGTGAGACCATTGCCAACCCCGCTCTGGTTGTGTTGGACATTGAACGGTTCGCCATTGCCGCTCATGCTCATGGCGTTCCTCTGATCATTGACAATACCTTTGCCACGCCCATTAACTGTCGTCCCTTTGAGTGGGGCGCCGATATCGTAACCCACTCCACCACCAAGTACATGGACGGCCATGACTGCGGTGTAGGCGGATGCATTGTGGATTCCGGCAAGTTCGACTGGATGGCTCACGCCGATAAGTTCCCCGGCCTCTGCACGCCGGACGAGAGCTATCACGGCATCACCTATGCCGAGCGTTTCGGTAGGGAAGGGGCCTATATCACCAAGGCTACCGCTCAGCTCATGCGGGATCTTGGCGCCATTACCGCTCCTATGAATGCCTTCTTCCTGAATCTGGGCCTGGAGACCCTCCATGTCCGGATGCCCCGCCACTGTGAAAATGCCCTGAAGGTGGCTAAATTCCTTCAGCAGAGCGACAAGGTGACCTGGATCAACTATCCGGGTCTGGAAGGCAACAAGTATTATGAACGGGCCCAGAAGTATATGCCCAACGGCACCTGCGGCGTCGTCTCCTTTGGTGTTAAGGGCGGCCGTGCCGCTGCTGAGCGGTTCATGGGTCAGCTGAAGCTGGCCATGATTGCCACCCATGTGGCCGATGCCCATACCTGTGTCCTTCACCCTGCCTCCTCTACACATCGCCAGATGAACGACGAGGAACTGATCGCTGCCGGCGTGGGTCCTGACCTGATCCGCCTTTCTGTTGGTATTGAGAATGCCGACGATATCATTGCTGACGTGGCTCAGGCTCTGGATGCAGTCTGATCGTGCGTTATTTACCTTCGATTCCTTTGGGCCCGCGGCGCCAGCTGCGGGCCTGTTTTTTTGCCCGGGACGGCCGGGAAGAGAGAAAGTAGCCGGACAGATCCTTAAGATAGATGAAAAAACGGCGACTTTGTTGACGAATGGACGATTTTGGTCTATATTAGACCGTAGAAACCATGGAAAGACTGCCTTCGGGCAGAGGTAGAAGCGATGAAAAAACGTAAGTGGCTGCTGCCGGGCGTGCTGGCAGCGATCGTTGTAGTCCTGCTGATCCTGCTCTTTGCCGTGGCCTCCATGCGTCTGCCCCTCTCTTACGGCCAGCGGGATACCATGCCGATGAGCGAAGATGAGGAAGGATATGACGCCTATGTAGAGGCGCTGAATCTGAGCACCATCGCAGCAGGCAATATTGAAAAATACTTCGGTGGAGAGCTGCCCGACTACTACGGCGGTATGAGCGTTGTGGAGTCGGAAGGGGAGTACCTCCTCCGGGTCTATCTGACTGAGGACACTCAGGAGCACCGGGATGAAATCTGCGAGGCAGCCGGTATGGTCATTCGGGCCTATACCACTTCTGACGTTTCCTGGAACCGGCTGCAGAAGGTAGTAGATAAGGTGGACGCCATCCGTTCGCTGCCGTTTGTAGAAGTTCAGGGTATCGGTATCCGGGTGGATGATCGCTGTGTCCGGGCTTATCTGTCCCATAAAGACAGCCTGACTATGGCCATGCTGGGCTTTGCTGATTTTCGCGGCCTGCTGGAGCTGGTCATTGCTCCCGTCAAGCCGGGTACCAGCTATTCCGGTATCACCGATGACCATACGGTGACCATGACCGTCTCCGGGCTGGACCATGTGACCGGTTATGAGATTCAGTTGTCTACTGACCCCTTCTTCATGGAAGGCCCCGAGGAGGAGCTGGAAGAGGGAGAGGTTGCTGTTGAAGATCAGCTGCTGAGCATCGAGAACGACAGCAGCGTAAGTGAGATCACCTTCACCGGTCTGGAAGGGGCCGACCAGTGGTATGTCCGTGGTCGGAGCTGGCTGGACGTTGAGGGCGAACACTACGAGAGCGGCTGGAGCTCGATCAAGGCCGTTAAGTAATTGTAATGTCATCTTTGCCGCCGCCTTTTGTAAAATAAGGCGGCGGCTTTCTGTTTTGCAAGAAGCTTTCCTTCGGTAAAGCGGAAAAGTTTAGGCAATATTTCAGCCGGGAAATTGGTTGCAATGGCAGAATGAGTGTGATAAACTATGGTCAATTGACGATTCGGCCCGTGAACGGCCCGTCAAAACGACTGAAGCGGCAGTGAGACCGCCTCGGCCATATTCTACATATCCGAAATGTGGAGGGAAGAATCGTGTTTAAAATCGTGAAAAAAGAGATGTTGAATCCTACCATCTGTCTGCTGGAGATCGAGGCTCCTTTCGTTGCACGGAAGGCTCAGCCCGGACAGTTTATCATTCTGCGCATTGACGAAAAGGGTGAGCGTCTGCCCTTGACCATCGGTGGCTACGACCGTGAAAAGGGTACCGTCACTATTATCTTCCAGCTGGTGGGTCTGACTACTCAGGCGCTGGCCAAAATGGAAGTCGGCGACGCTCTGCTGGACTTTGTTGGCCCTCTGGGCAAGGCTACCGAGCTGGAGGGCGTCAAGTCTGCCTGCGTGATTGGCGGCGGTCTGGGTACTGCTATTGCCTATCCCGTGGCCAAGGGCTTCCACGACGCCGGTGTTGAGACCGACGTGATCGTTGGCTTCCGGAATAAAGATCTGGTCATTCTGGAGGAAGAGTTCAAGCAGGCCTGTGACAACTTCTATCTCATGACCGATGACGGCTCCTACGGTGAGCAGGGCTTCACCACTGCCAAGGAAAAGCAGCTGCTGGAGGCTGGAAAGCGCTATGATGTCATTATTGCGATCGGCCCCGTCCCCATGATGAAGTTCGTGGTTAAAACTGCCCAGCCCTACGGCGTACCCTGCAAGGTTTCTCTGAACCCCATCATGATCGACGGCACCGGCATGTGCGGCGGCTGCCGGGTGACTGTAGGCGGCAAGATGAAATTCGCCTGCGTGGATGGCCCTGAGTTCGACGGCTATGAAGTGGACTTCGATGAGCTTATTAACCGGAACAACACCTATCGTGACCAGGAGCGGGAGACCGAGCACAGCCATATGTGCCGCTTTGACAAGCTGGGTCAGGACCTGATCAAGTGAGGAGGAATGGAACATGGCTAACATCAATATGACTCCCGTCAAGACCCCCATGCCCCACCAGGATCCCAAGGTCCGTGCCCGCAACTTCCAGGAAGTGGCTCTGGGATATACGGAAGAGATGGCCATTGGCGAGGCCAAGCGCTGCCTGAACTGCAAGCACCGTCCCTGTGTCTCCGGCTGCCCTGTCAATGTCCGGATTCCTGACTTTATCGCCAAGGTGGCTGAGGGCGACTTTGAAGGCGCCTATCAGGTCATTACTGACACCAACGCTCTGCCCGCCATCTCCGGCCGGGTCTGCCCTCAGGAGAGCCAGTGCGAGAGCAAGTGCGTCCGGGGTATCAAGGGCGAGCCTGTGGCAATTGGTCGTCTGGAACGCTTTGTCGCCGACTGGCACCGTACCCATGCGGCCGAGAAGATTGCCAAGCCCCAGTCCAACGGCCATAAGGTGGCCGTGGTCGGTTCCGGTCCCTCCAGCCTGACCTGCGCCAGCGATCTGGCCAAGCTGGGCTATCAGGTTACCGTTTTTGAAGCCTTCCATGTGGCCGGCGGCGTTCTGGTCTATGGCATTCCCGAGTTCCGTCTGCCCAAGGCGATTGTCCAGAGTGAAGTGGACAAGCTCAAGGCCATGGGCGTTGAGATCATGACCAATATGGTCATCGGCAAGGTGCTGTCCATCGACGAGCTGATGGAAGAGATGGGCTTCGAGGCCGTCTTTATCGGCACCGGCGCTGGTCTTCCCCGGTTTATGAATATCCCCGGCGAAGGACTGGCCGGCGTCTGCTCTGCCAATGAATATCTGACCCGGATTAACCTGATGAAGGCCTATCTGGAAGACTATGATACCCCTGTCCTCAAGAGCAAGGCAGTCGCCGTTGTGGGCGGCGGCAACGTGGCCATGGATGCCTGCCGCTGTGCTCAGCGTCTGGGCGCAGAAAAGGTCTATATCGTATACCGCCGCGGCGAAGCGGAGATGCCTGCCCGTAACGAGGAGATCGAGCACGCTAAGGAAGAGGGCATTGAGTTCATGAATCTTTGCAATCCTGTGGAGATTCTGGGCGGCGTGGATGAAAACGGCAAGCCCACCGGTCGGGTGGCTGGCTGCCGCTGCATCCGGATGGAGCTGGGTGAACCTGACGAGTCTGGCCGCCGCAGCCCTGTGGAAGTGCCCGGCAGCGAGTTCGTGCTGGACGTAGACACTGTGGTCATGGCACTGGGCACCAGCCCCAATCCCCTGATCCGGTCCACCACTCCCGGTCTGGAGACCAACCGCCGGGGCTGTCTGGTGGTAGGAGAGGACACCGTCTCTACTACCCGGGAGGGTGTCTTTGCCGGCGGCGATGCTGTTACCGGTGCTGCTACCGTCATCAAGGCCATGGGCGCCGGCAAAAAGGCTGCCGCTGCCATCGACAAATATATTCAGAACAAGTAATCAGCCTGAGGCTGACAAAGTCAAAGAGCAAGACACCTTGTGTGTCTTGCTCTTGTTTGTTTTCGGCCAAGTTTAAACTCATTCTGCCGGCACCAGACACCGGCTGCTCGTACCTTCTTCCTTAAAGAGCCGATCAGCTCCGGGCAGCAGAAGCAGCAGCAACCCGGCGCCGGCCACCGCGTCGAGAACAGAGTGCTGTTTCAGCAACAGGGTGGACAGTACAATAAGCGCGGCAAGAATGCCGCTTACGGCGTAAAGAACCGGGTGCCTGCGGCCCAGACCGCAGCGGTGAAGAGCGTAGTGGGCTGTGAGCGTGGCAAAGGTGTGGATACTGGGACAGACGTTGGTGCTGGTATCGGCCAGATAGAGAAAGCTGACCAGCCGGGTAAACAGGTTCTTTTCCGGATCCAGTTGGGGACGCAGGGCAAGTCCGGTATGGAATAAGGTGTACAGGACCAGACAGACGGTAAGTCCACCAAAGAGCAAAAAGGAAAAACGCAGAAATTGCGCTCGGCTCTGTGTCAGCAGCAGATAGCCAATGACCAGTGCCATATAAGGAAACCAGAGAAGATAAGGCAGAATAAAATACTCACAGAAGGGAATCAGCTCATCGACAGGCAGCTGAATCACTGTGCACTGGCTTGTATCCCGCTGCTCCAGCAGGAAAAACCAGGGGAGATAGATCAGAAAATAGGTCAGCGTCAGACATTGCGGCCGGCGACGGATCAAGGACATGGTCAAGACCTCTCTTTCGTGGGATACCGCCTATTATGACCCGGTGAAATAAAGAAAGGGGAAAGAGAAGCTGAAGCCTTCCGGAAGATCGGATAAAGATTTATTAAAGCGGGCATAGAGTCTGGGAAGAGGCCATAGCCTGTAAGACCGGAAAGGAGCTGATGGGATGAAAATTGTGGTGCTGTCCAGACGTCTGGTGACAGGTGCCCTCTGCCTTGCTCTGGCAGTGGGCATCTTTTGGCTGGTAGATCATCCGGAGGCGGTGGGTGCCGCTGCCATGGAGCGGCAGATCCCCATCTACTGCGTCCAGCGGGAGGAAAAACTGGCCGCGCTCACCTTTGACGCCGCCTGGGGGAATGAGGATACGGAGATGCTAATCTCCATTCTCGATCGCTATCAGGTCCCGGCCACCTTTTTTCTGGTGGGCGAATGGGTGGAAAAGTTTCCTCAGTCGGTTCAGGCACTGCACGAGGCCGGCCACTCCATTCAGAACCACTCGGCTACCCATCCTTATCTTACCAAATGCTCGGCTCAGCAGTTGAAGGAGGAGATCGAGGGTTGCAATGATCTGGTGGAGGAAGTGACGGGAGTGCGGCCCACCCTGCTGCGCTGTCCCTATGGAGACTATAACGATACAGTTGTTCAGACGATTCGCTCCCTGGGCATGGAGGCCATCCAGTGGGACGTGGACTCACTGGACTGGAAGGACCTTTCTGCCGGAGAGATTACCGAGCGGGTGCTCAGCGCTGTGGAACCGGGCTCTATCGTTCTCTTTCACAACGCTGCCCCTCATACTCCTGAGGCTCTGCCGGGAATCATCGAGACCCTTCAGGCTGACGGCTACCGCCTGGTGACGGTAGGGGAGCTGCTGCTGGACGGAGAGTGGACGGTAGACCATGCGGGCAGACAGTGTCCGTAATAAAACAGCCATCCGCCGGGACAAGAAGCCGGTAAATGACTTTTGTACAGAGACAGATGACCTTTTAGCATGGATACCATACAAAGCGCCGTAAAATTGAGGAAGGAAATAGGAAAACTTTGTCGATTTGTTAACCAAACAAAAGCGGGAATAGCCATGACACCGGCAACAAAATGTGGTATAGTATCCCAAAGTTACCTTTCCACCTCTCTTCGTAATTTAGAGTAAAGAAAAAGGAGCAGAAATACATATGAAAATGTTAGAAGAACGCATCCGTAAGGATGGCATTATCGCCCCCGGCAACGTGCTCAAGGTCGACTGTTTCCTCAACCATATGTGCGACGTGAGCCTGTTCCATGAGATGGGTATGGAATTTAAGCGTCTGTTCAAGGATAAGCCCATCAATAAGATCCTGACCATCGAAGCCAGCGGAATTGGTATTGCCTGTGTGATCGCTGAGTGCTTTGAAGTGCCTGTCCTCTTTGCCAAGAAGGCGAAGAGCATCAATTTGGCCGGCGATGTCTATGCCACCAAGGTGGAAAGCTTTACTCATAAGCGGACCTACGATGTGATTGTTTCGAAAAAGTTTATCGGTCCCGATGACCATGTGCTGATCATTGACGACTTCCTTGCCAATGGCTGCGCTCTGGAGGGGCTGATCGATCTGGTCCAGGCCGCCGGCGCCACGGTGGAGGGCATTGGTATCTGCATTGAGAAGGGCTTCCAGGAAGGCGGCAGCAAGATCCGCGCCAAGGGAATCCAGCTGGAATCTCTGGCCATCGTGGAGAGCATGAACTGCGAGACCGGCGAGATTGCGTTCCGGGAGCAGTAATCAGATCCGCTTCAATCATTTACAGCCAAAAGGCCGACTCAGAAACTTCTGAGTCGGCCTTTTTTGTGAGAGAGTGGGAAACGTGGGTAATGTATTGAGACTGGAAGCAGCGGAGCGTTTACCCCGATCCGGCGTCTCTCTGGACGGACAGATCCGGTATATTCGTACGCCCCTTCCGGCTCAACAGCGTGGAGAAAAGAAGCGCTGTTCAGGCTCCGGGAGGGGCGTTGTTTATATTCCGGCTCTTATTCCAGCGCCTTGGGGCCAAAGCCGTGAGGAAGAAGATCGGACAGCTTCAGGATGACATAATTATGAGTTCGGTCGGCGACAAGAAGACGAAGAGTTGGGGCGAATTCATAGAGCATTTGACGGCAGGAACCACAAGGCCAGCATGGATCGGAAGAGTTTCCAACTACAGCAAGGGTTACATAATCATCTTTGTGCCCCTCGCTTACCGCCTTGACCAGTGCGGTCCGCTCCGCGCAGATAGTAGAGCCGTAGGCGGCGTTTTCCACGTTGCAGCCAGTAAATACGCTGCCGTCAGCGCACAGCAGAGCGGCTCCCACAGGGAAATGGGAGTAGGGGACATAGGAGCGCTCCAGCATGGTAAAGGCCAGTTCTACCAGCTCACGGTCACTCATCATAAAAGGCACCTCTCATTCGCTTAAGGTTGGCAGATAATAGGCGGCCAGCAGATCTACGCAGGCGCCATAACTGCGCATGATATCGTAGGTTTCATAGCTTTCGGCAAAGCCGGTATAGACGGTCTCTGCCGCTTCGGCTACCGGCGTCTCAAACTGATCCCAATAGCGGCTGTGATCCTCCAGATCGGCCAGCACGTGCTCGTTGAGCTGGGCGCGAACCTCGCGCCACAGCGTACGGTCAGCCGAGAAGAGGGCGTTGCCCAGATGGATATAGCCCATGAGGGCAGAGGAATATTGGAACTCCGGGTCTTCGGACTCCAGTCCGGCCACAATGGCCAGAAAATTGCACTCGTTTTCCAGCGCGATATTTTTCTGATGGGCCAACTCGTGAAGAATGGTGGCTGGGATGAGGCAGTCAGGGGAGTCTGTGTTGACCATGCTCTCTCCTGTAAAGGGGAAATAAAATCCGGTAAAGCCCAGCCAGCTCATAATCCGGGAAAAGGCCATAGGCTTGGCCTGAACTTCCGGCTGATCCAGACAGGGAAAGCGCTGACTGAGAGTTTGGTACAGTCCCTCGCTGCGGAGGAAGAGATCCTCTCCGCGAACGGTAAAGATCCCGTTTTCGTCCCGATCTACCTGGACGGAGAGCTCGTTGCAGCGCCGGACAAAGAGCTCTGTCAGATCTGCCAACTCCTCGGATGTGGTCTCCCGGCCCTCCAGACCGCTCATCTCAGAAAAACTCTGGCCGTAGTAGTTGACTCCCCAGCCAATAGAATAGCCGCAATAGATGATCAAAAGTGCCGACAGCAGTACCAGTCCCCGCCGAAGCAGCAGAGAGAGGGGATGCGTTTGCTCGCCTCTCGCACGGAGGACCAGCGCCTTTCCGACGGCAAAGAGCGTGTGAAGGAGAAACAGGAGCAGACCGATAACTGCAGCGGCCCACATAACTTCGGCCATAGCGAAGGGAACATGGGACCAGAGCCTGCCCAGTGCCTGCTTTACCGGGCTGGTCACATGAGTAATGAGCCAGTCGGCGAAGCCCTCCTGACGGCAGAGATACCGGAAAAAGGCCAGAAAACCGGCGGGCAGAGCGACCGAGAGAAGATAGGGCAGCCAGCGCTGGACGGCGCTGCCGGATCTGGGGTTGGTGATCTGTTCATAGATCGTCTGTCTGTGAAACAAGGAGCGTCGCCTCCTGAATGGATGTTCACATTCAGCATACCATGTTTTCCTGTGTGGAGCAAGGGAGAGAAAAAAGGAGAAATGGTGACAGATGAATGGGATGGTGCTATAATAATAGATAAGAAGATCATCAGGAAAGGAATGTTACCATGCAGCAGGATCAGCGCGTTCAGCAGGCAGCCAGCCAGTATGTCAAAATGACTGAGACCCCTATTCCCAAGCTGGTGATCTCATTGGCCATCCCCACAGTTTTGAGTATGCTCATTACCAGCCTTTATAATATGGTGGATACCGCCTTCGTTGGTACGCTGGGCAACAGTGCCAGCGGCGCTGTCGGCGTTATTTTTGGCTATATGGCCATTCTTCAGGCCTTTGCTTTCATGTTCGGCCAGGGCTCTGGGAGCTTGATCTCCCGGAATCTGGGCCGACACGACGTGGAGCGCTCCAGTGTAATCGCTTCTACCGGCTTCTTTTTGGCGATGGGTTGCGGCGGAGTGATCGGAATCTTCAGTTTTCTGTTTATGGACCCGCTGGTGGTTCTGTTAGGCAGCAGCCCGACGATCGCGCCTTACGCGAAGGAATATCTGCTCTATATTCTTATGGCCGCCCCTTTTATGACCTCAAGTATCGTGCTCAATAATGTCCTGCGTTATGAGGGCAAGGCGGTTCTGGGTATGGTGGGACTGGTCACGGGCGCTGTGCTGAATATCTTTTTGGATGCTGTCTGTATTTTCCTGCTGGATATGGGAATTGGAGGCGCCGGTTTCGCTACGGCAATCTCCCAGACGGTGAGCTTCTGTATTTTGCTGAGTATGTTTGTGAGAAAAAGAACGCAGTGTGCCCTCTCTATCCGCCTTTTCCGTTGGGACTGGAGCCTGATTCTGGATATCGTCTCTACCGGCTCTCCCAGCTTCCTCCGTCAGGGCCTTAACAGCGGCTCCACAGTTTTGCTCAACAGCATTGTCAGAGGCTACGGCGACGCCGCGGTGGCAGCCATGAGCATCGTAAACCGGATCTGTATGTTCATCTTCTCGGTTACCGTGGGCATTGGTCAGGGTTACCAGCCTGTTAGTGGATTTAACTACGGCGCGGGAAAATACAGCCGGGTTCGGCAGGGATTCCGCTTTACCTTCAAGGTTTCGCAGGCACTGCTCTCTACCGCTGCAATTGTCATCTTCTTCATCGCGCAACCGCTGGTGGGATGGCTCCGAAATGATCCTATGGTGGTGGAGATTGGCGTCCGGGCTTTGCGTCTGCAGTGTGCTGCCCTCTTCTTTATGCCCTTCTGTGTAGTTACCGAAATGCAGCTCCAGAGTACCGGTCAGCGCCTTATGTCGGCTCTGCTGGCCGCCATTCGAAATGGCCTTTTCTTTATTCCGGCGCTGGTCATCCTGCATCATTTTCGGGGTCTAGCCGGTGTGCAGGAGGCCCAGCCCCTGTCCTATGTCCTTTCCTTCTTTGTGGCTGTCGGCTTTTCCGCCCACTTTTTCCGGAACCTTCCAAAGACGGATGAGCCGGAGTGATTTTCGCTCAGATCAAATACAATACCGCTCAGACGGCGTGCCGGAAAAGTACGGTGCGCCGTCCGTCTGTTTTCCGGTAAAAGTACTGTAAATGGGACTGGAATCTGCTATAATAGATATTCAAGCATATTACATGATCAGGAGGCCGCTGCTATGCTCAAGCTGATCCTTGGACGGGCCCGGACGGGAAAAACTACATATTTATTTGACCGGATCCGTCAGCAGGGCCCTTATCGCCCTCAGGTCCTGCTGGTGCCGGAACAGGTTTCCCACGATATGGAGCGCCTGCTCTGCGCCCACTGCGGATCCGGAGCCTCCCGGTATGCCGAGATCCTTTCCTTTACCCGGCTGGCCCAGCGGGTCTTTACCCGGGCCGGCGGACTGGCCCAGCCCCAGCTGGACAAGGGGGGCCGGCTGTTGCTTATGAGTCAGGCGGTAGCCGCGGTCAGTTCTCAACTCCGGGTTTATGGGCGGCCCTCGAAAAAGGCGGCCTTTCTCCAGCAACTGCTGGCCACAGCCGATGAGATTAAAAGCTACTGCGTCCAGCCGGAAGAGCTTGTGAGTGCCGGCAGGGAGCAGGGAGGAGAAGAGGGAGACCGGCTCTGGGATCTGGGCCTGATTTTAGGGGCCTATCAGGCGCTGACCATGGAGCGGGCTGCTGACCCCAGAGACCGGCTGACCCGTCTGAATGAGACGCTGAAGGACTGCCAGTGGTTCCGGGGCAAGGATATCTATCTGGACTCCTTTGCCGACTTTACTCCTCAGCAGCGGCAGATCATCGGCCGGATGCTCACGCAGGCCCGGTCGGTGACCGTGGCGATTACCTGCGACCGGCTGGAGGGAAGCAGAGAAAGCGTCTTTGACGTGGGCCGCCGGACGGCACATACGCTGATGGAACTGGCACGGGAGCGAAACTGCGGCGTCGAATATCAGGTGCTCACCGAAAGAAAGGACGGCGCCGAGGCGGACCTGATCCATCTGGAGAAAGAGCTCTTTGCCCAGTGCAGCCCGGCTGAGGAGAGAGCGCGGAATATCCGTGTCTACCCGGCAGACAGCACCTATGACGAGGTGGAGTGGACGGCCGGCGAGATCCTCCGTCTGGTTCGTGAAAAGGGATGGCATTTTCGAGATATTGCCGTCTCTGCCCGTACTATGGGAACCTATGAGGAGGCGCTGGAGACGGTATTCCGCCGCTATCAGATTCCCCTCTTTCTAGGCCGTGTGGAACCGGTGTTGGAGAAACCTATCCTGACTCTGCTGACCGGTGCACTGGATATTATTCGGGGTGGCTATGAGTATGAGGACATCTTCCGCTATCTCAAAACCGGCTTGGCCGGTCTGGACTGGGAAGAGATCGACCAGCTGGAAAACTATGTCCTTCGCTGGGATATTCGGGGCAGCCGCTGGACCCGCAGAGAGCCTTGGAGCTGGAATCCCAGAGGCTATGTGGACGATCCGTTGGAAGAGGATCAGCGCCTGCTGGACCGGTTAGATCAGCTCCGCCGAAAGATTACCGCACCCCTCCTCCGGCTCTCGGCCCATAAGACAGGTACCGGTCTGGAGCTGTCCCAGGCGCTCTACCAGCTGTTGGAGGATATCGACCTGCCTCAGCGCCTCACCCACCGGGCCAACGAGCTTCGGGAAGAGGGAGAACTCCAACAGGCGGAGGAATACCGCCAGCTCTGGGAGATCCTCCTTCAGGCGCTGGAGCAGTGTGCCCAGCTGCTGGAAGGGCAGAGCATGGAGTTGGATTACTTTGCCGATCTCTTCCGGCTGGTTCTGAGTCAGTACAGCGTAGGGGCTATCCCGGTCTCGCTGGACCGGGTCATTGCCGGCGAGATGGCCCGCCTGTCCCATGTTTCCTGTAAAGCCCTCTTCCTGCTGGGAGTGGATGATGAGCAGTTCCCGCTGGTCTCCCAGTCTCCCGGCCTTCTTACCGATGAGGACCGGGCGCTGCTGACAGCCCGGGGAATGGAACTGGCTCCTTCGGCCGATCTGCGTCTGGATCGGGAGCAGACCATGGCTTATGATATTCTTACCCGTCCTAACCGGCTGCTCACTCTCTCCTGGCCTCGCCAGGCAGGCGGCGGCCAGAAGCGGCCTGCCGTTCTTCTCCAGCGTCTGGAGGAAATGTATGGCGGCCTGCACCGGGGAGAGAAGGATGAATTATGTAAACTAATGGCTCCTCTGCCCGCCCTTGAGCTTGGTGCCCGGCGGATGGATGGAGAGATTCTGGACCGACTTGCCCGCCAGAGCGGGTGGGAAGATATTCGCCAGAGAGTGGAGCGGGCGGCTTCTGCCCAGAGAGGAAGCCTCTCTCCTGCTGGCGTCCACGACCTGTACGGAAGCCGGATTCCTCTGTCGGCTTCCAAAATGGACAAGCTGAAATCCTGCCACTTTGCCTATTTCTGTCAGTATGGACTGCGGGCTCAGCCACGGCGTAAGGCGGGGTTGGACGCACCGGAGACAGGTACCTTTGTCCATTATGTGCTGGAAAACGTCCTCAAACAGGGATCGAAACTGCCCGGCGGACTGAAGCAGCTGTGCGATCGGGACAGAAAAGAACTGATGGAGCGATATGTGGAGGAATATATCCGGACCAAGTTGGGCGGCCTGGAAGACCAGACTCCCAGATTTCGCTATCTCTTCCGACGTCTGCTCAAGTCGGTGGAGATCATTCTGCAAAACGTAGTGGAAGAGCTTCAGTCTGGCCGCTTTGAGCCAATCAACTTCGAGTTGGGATTCGGACGGGGACAGGAACTGCCGCCCATTCAGATCCAGGCAGAGGATATTACCCTGTCTATCTCCGGCTTTGTGGATCGGATTGACGGTTATGAAAAGGACGGTCGCCTCTATCTTCGGGTGGTTGACTACAAGACAGGACGGAAATCCTTCAGTTTGACCGACGTCTGGCATGGCCTTTCCCTACAGATGCTGATCTACCTGTTTACCCTTCAGAAATGGGGAGAAGACTATTATGGTAAACCTGTCGCGCCGGCAGGTGTACTCTATCTCCCCGCGCGAGATGTGCTGCTTACCGGACGGCGGCAGATGCCGGAAAGCGAGCGGTTAAAGGCGGCTGACAAGGCGCTTTGCCGAAGTGGCCTGCTCCTCAGAGATGAGGAGATTCTCTGGGCCATGGAGCAGTGGGGAGAGAGCGGTCCCCGGTTTCTGCCTTTGCGGGTGAGCAAAAAGGGGGCGATCTCTGGTGACTGTCTGGCCACTGCAGAGCAGTGGGGCAGACTCTCCCGCCGTCTGGACGATATTCTGCTGGAAATGGGGCAGGAGATTCGGGCGGGCAATGTGGATGCCGACCCATGGCAGAAGGGCGGAGGTCAGCGGGCCTGCGACTGGTGCGAATACGCTCAAGCCTGCCACTTTGAAGAGGGGCAGGGAAGTGACCGCTGCCGATATCTCTACTCGGTCAGCGGGGAAGAATTCTGGAGATCGAAAGAAGGTGAGGACTGATGGCGGTTAATCTGACAGCCCAACAGAGACAGGTGGTGGACAACCGGGGCGGCCAGCTGCTGGTGTCGGCCGCGGCTGGCTCGGGCAAGACCCGGGTATTGGTGGAACGCCTGCTGGACCGGGTGGAGCAGGAAGGGTTGAACGTAGATCAGTTCCTCATTATCACCTTTACCAAGGCGGCCGCCTCCGAACTCCGGGGGAAAATCCTGCAGGAGCTCAATAGTCGCCTTGCCCAGCGCCCTGACGACCGGCATCTGCGCCGGCAGTTGACGCTGGTCTATCGGGCTCAGATCTCTACCATCCATGCGCTCTGTACGTCAATCCTTCGGGAATTTGGCCATCTGCTGGATCTGGATCCGGATTTCCGGGTGGCTGAGGAAGGAGAGGGGCGCCTGCTGCTGATGGAGACTCTGGACCGGCTCATGGAAGGGCGCTATGAAGAGCTGAATGAGGAAAGCGACTATGCCGCGCTGGTGGATACCATGTCTGCCGGCCGGGACGACAGCCGGCTTAAGACCATCGTTCTGGATATTTACAGCCGGGTTCAGGCCCATTCCAGACCGGCGGACTGGCTGGAGGAGCAGAGCGCAGCTTTTGACCTGCGGGGCTGCCGGGACGCGGCCCAGACTACATGGGGCCGGCTGATTATGGAGCGGGCCGAGGAGCTGGCCCGTTACTGGTACAAACGTCTGCTGGATGCCATCAATGCTATGATGGCCGATCCGGCATTGGAGAGCGCCTATTCGCCTGCCTTCTGTGACGTGATGGACAGTCTGGACAGCTTTCTCGGCGCGCTGAACCGGGGCTGGGACAGTGCCCATGCTCTCTGCGAAATCTCCTTCCCCCGGCTGGGCAGCAGCCGAAAGGTGGAGGATAAGCGGCTTCAGGAGGAGATGAAGCTGGTTTGGAAGCAGTGCAAGAAGCGGCTCAAAGGGCTCAGTGACCTCTTCTTTGCCGATAGCCAGACGCTGCTGGCAGATATGGAGGCGGTCCGTCCCGCCGTTCAGGCGCTGTTCCGGCTGGTGCTGGATCTGGACGAGGCCTACGGGGCGGCCAAACGCCGGCGCCGGATGGTCGACTTTAACGACCTGGAGCATCTGACGCTGAAAGCTCTGACCGACAAGTCGGGAAGTGTCAGTGCGCTGGCCCTTCAGCTTCGGACCCGGTATGCCGAGGTGATGGTGGATGAGTATCAGGATACCAACGCCGTTCAGAACGCCATCTTTGACGCGCTGACGGAAGAGGGCAGAAATCTCTTTCAGGTAGGCGACGTGAAACAGTCGATCTACCGCTTCCGCCTGGCAGATCCTACGATTTTTCTGCACAAGTATCATACCTTCTCCCATGATCCGGCTGCGCAGGCCGGTCAGCCCAGAACGCTGGTGCTCAGCCGGAACTTCCGGTCCCGGTCCAGTGTGTTGGAGGGAGTAAACTTTATCTTTGAAAACGTGATGTCCCGCAGCTTTGGCGAGATGGACTATACCGACGATCAGAGGCTGAATCCCGGCTTTCCCTACGGGCCCCATCCCGATGACCGGGTAGAGCTGGACGTGGTGGATCTTTCTGCGCTGGAGCAGAAGGAGCATACAGCCAAAATTCCAAAGGATCAGATCGAGGCGGAGTTTGTGGCCAAACGGGTGGATAATCTGCTGGCCTCCGGATTTCCGGTAACCGGAGAGAGCGGGAGCCTTCGTCCGGTTCGCCCGTCGGATATCGCTATTCTTTACCGCTCTCCAGGCAAAGTGATGAGCTATCTGACTCAGGCTCTGGACCGGAGAAATGTTCCCTGGCAGACCGAGGGGGCAGAGGAATACTTTGATACCACCGAGATCCGCTGCGCGCTGTCCTTTCTGGAGATCATCGACAACCCCCGGCAGGACGTGCCTCTGCTCTCCGTTCTCCGCTCTCCCGTCTATGCCTTTACTCCTGACCAGCTGGCAAAGCTTCGGGGGGACTGCAGGGAGGGAGACCTGTACGACTGTCTCTGCCATGCCGCCGAGTCCGGTGAGGAAGCGAGTCGCCGCTTCCTGGAAGAGCTGTCGGCCCTTCGTCTCCGCTCTGCCGATACCAGCTGCCACCGGCTGCTCTGGGAGCTCTACGACCGGACGGGTATGCTGGCCCTCTTTGGGGCCATGGATGGCGGTGACCGACGCAGAGAACATCTGCTGGCCCTCTACGACTGGGCCAGAGAGAGCGTCGGACCTGCCCAGCAGGGGCTCTTCGATTTTGTCAGCCGGGTGAGAAAGCTCCGGGAACAGAAGGGGAGACTGCCTGCCCTGAGCAAAAGCGCCGGAGACGGCGTCCAGATCATGTCCATCCATCGCTCCAAGGGACTGGAGTTCCCTGTGGTCATTCTGGCCGGGTTGAACCGGAAGATTAACCGCAGCGACGAGATGGCACCCGTTCTCTTCCATCCGAAGCTGGGTGTAGGTCCGAAGGGAGTAGATCCCGCCCTGCGGCTGGAATATCCTACACTGGCCCGCAAAGCTGTCCAACTCAAGCTGGAGGAAGAGACCAAGGCAGAGGAGCTCCGACTGCTCTATGTGGCCATGACCCGGGCAAGAGAGAAACTGATTATGACGATGTCCATGCAGGATGCGTGGAAGGAGCTGGCTCCGCTGGTCGCTGAGGCAGGGGCCAAGCCGGATCCTCAGGCGCTGCAGGAAAAGGAGACGGTGGCCAAGTGGATGCTGCTGCCCATTCTGGCCCGAACGGATGCTCAGCCTCTGCGTCTGGGGGGCGAGTGCAGCCGGTATATCTCCCGGTCTGACTGGGATATTCATCTGGTGGCGGCTGAGCTGCCCGGCAAGGGAAGAAATTTCCACCGCACCGGCCAGACTGGTCAGGAGGAAGAGAGGCTGGAACTCTCTCTGCTGGATTGGCGCTATCCCTGGCAGAGTCTGTCTGAACTGCCATCCAAGGTGACTGCTACCCAGCTTAAAGGCAGAGCGCTGGATCAGGAGATCTCGGAAGAGACCCAGAAGCCTTACCCGATTCCCGACTTTCGCCGACCCCGCTTCCATCAGGAGGAAAAAGGACTGACTGCCGCTCAAAAGGGTACCGTCCTTCATTTGGTGCTGGAGCAGATTGACCTCTCTCTTGCCGCCGATCCTGAGGGGGTCCGACAGGAGCTGGATCGTCTGGTGGCTGGAAAGTGGCTTACCGAGACCGAGGCTAAAACAGTGAATCCCCGGATGGTCGCTGACTTTTTTGCCTCGCCTCTGGGCCGGGAGGCGGCAGAGGCGGCCGATCTGCGCCGTGAATTTAAGTTCTCCCTCTTTGTTCCGGCCGGGCAGGTCTTCTCTGGCGCTCCGGAAGAAGAGCAGGTCATGCTGCAGGGCGTGATCGACTGCTGCTTTACCACTGACGAAGGGCTGACTGTTGTGGACTTCAAGACCGATCGGGTCACCCGGGATACGCTGGCAGAGCACAGCCATCGCTATCGCAGCCAGCTGGAGAGCTACGCCTGGGCGGCAGAGCAGATCTTCGGCCGTCCGGTGACGCGGAAGGTGCTCTGGTACTTCCAGCTGGGAGAGGGATTCACGCTCTGAGGCGCGAAGAAAAAATTTGAAAAAAGCGCAAAAAACAGTTGCAATTTTTAAAAGAGTATGATAGTATTATTCCTGCACTGTGAGAACAACGTTTTTTTCTCATATATGACTACTGTAAACACTGAAAGAGGTGAACATCATGAAGGCAGGAATCCATCCTGATTATCAGCAGACCACCATCCGCTGCGCTTGTGGTGCAGTCTACCCCACCGGCTCCACCAAGAAGGACATTCGCGTGGAAGTTTGCGCCAAGTGTCACCCCTTTTTCACCGGCAAGCAGAAAATGGTGGATACTGGCGGTCGCGTGAGCCGCTTCAACAAGAAGTTCGGTCTCAAGTAAGCTGCAAAATCACCCGCATCGGATTCCGGTGCGGGTTTTTTGCTATCCAATTTCCTTACTCATCCCAAGGAGGTCATACCCATGCTGAAACAGATTCCCGTTGATTCCATCTCTATGAATGTCTTTCAGGCCATCGGCAAGCAGTGGATGCTTATCACTGCCGGCGACCGGGAGGATTGCAATACCATGACAGCCAGTTGGGGCGGCCTTGGCATCCTCTGGGGTAAGCCTGCTGCCACCGCCTATGTTCGTCCTCAGCGCTATACCCACAGCTATATGCAGCGGGAAGACTATTTTACCCTCTCTTTCCTCCCCGAGACCTATCGGAAGGCGCTGGCCTACTGTGGCAGCCACTCCGGTCGGGAGGAGGATAAATGGGCCGCTTCCGGTCTGACGCCCGCCTTTACTGAACAGGGCGTGCCCTATGTGGCTGAGGCTGAACTGGTACTGGTGGTGCGCAAGCAGTTCTGCCAGCGGATGGAGGGTGAGTCCATTCTGGATCAGGAAGTGAAGGATTTGGACTATCCCGAAGCAGACTATCATTATATCTATATCGGCCAGATTATGGAGGCCTATAAGGCCTTCTGAGGGCGCCGATCCCATTAGAATTCTCATCCCTTTGGAAGGGGGAAGCACAATGCAGACTGAATTTGATACCATTAAAGAGGGCGAAATCAACCGGGCTATTCTGGTCGGGCTGAACGCCAAGCGGCTGTCCATCGGCGAGACGGTCACCGAGGCAAGTATGGCCGAGCTGGAAGCGCTGTTGGAGACTGCCGGCGGAACCTGCGTGGGCACCATGGTCCAGAACCGGGAGACGCCCGATCCGGGCAGCTTTATCGGAGAAGGCAAGGCGCTGGAACTGAAGGAACTGGTAGGCACATTGGGAGCTGATCTGGTTATCTTTGATAATGCCCTTTCTCCCACTCAGGTCCGTGTGCTGACTGAGATGATCGGTGTACAGGTGATGGATCGGGCCGGCCTGATTCTGGATATCTTTGCCAAGCGGGCTCAGACCAAAGAGGGCCGTCTTCAGGTAGAACTGGCCCAGTACAAATATATTCTGCCCCGGCTGACTGGTATGTGGGGCCATCTGGTTCGCCAGACCGCCGCCGGCGGAAAGAGTCCCATCGGTACCCGTGGTCCCGGTGAGACCCAGCTGGAGTCTGACCGGCGCCATATCCGCCGGAAGATCAATAAGCTGGAGGAAGATCTGCGGGAAGTACGCCGGGTCCGGGCTGTTCAGCGGGAGCGCCGGGAGAAGAACGAAGTCCCTGTGGTGGCCATTGTAGGCTATACCAATGCCGGCAAGTCCACTCTGCTTAACCTGCTTACCGACGCGGGGATTCCGGCCAATAACCGCCTGTTTGATACGCTGGATACTACCACCCGGACGCTGGAAATCACCGACACGCTCACCGTCCTGCTCTCGGACACCGTTGGTTTTATCCATAAGCTGCCCCACCATCTGGTAGAGGCCTTCAAAGCCACGCTGGAAGAGCTGAGCTACGCTGACCTGCTGCTGCACGTCATTGATGCCTCCCGGGAGGACTGGCAGGATCAGGCACAGGTGGTGGACAAGCTGATTCGCGAGCTGGGTGCCGAACAGACCCCCTGTATCAGCGTCTTCAATAAGTGCGATCTCTGCGCCGATGAGATCCTGCCTCATGGGGAAAATATCGTCTGCATCTCGGCCAAGACCGGTGATGGTGTGGATGAATTGCTCAAGGCCATTGGCCGTCGTCTGGATAACGGTGTGCGTAAGATCACCCTTCATATCCCCTATGATAAGGGCGGCGTGCTGGATCAGCTCTATCGGGAAGCCAAAGTGGAGCAGGTAGAATACAGCGACACGATCGAAGTGGTCGCCCACTGTACCCCTAAAGTACTGGGTCAGGTCCGGGCCTATGCCTGGCCCCCCCTTGCCAAGGAGAAGGAAGACTGGGAGGACTGACGGATGCAGGAATACTATATCCCCACCAGCGACAGCGAAACTGAGTTTGTAGAAAAACGCTCCCGCTTTATCGGCCATGTAGCCCATGTGGAGACTGAAGAGGAAGCCAGAGCCTTTATTACCGCCATAAAAAAACGCTACCATGACGCTAGACATAATTGCTGGTGTTATGTAATCCGAAACGAGGGCGTGGTACGGTATTCCGACGACGGCGAGCCTCAGGGCACAGCCGGACAGCCAATGCTCAATGTTTTCACCCGGGAGAAGATTACCGACGTGGTCTGTGTGGTCACCCGTTATTTCGGCGGTATCCTGCTGGGAGCAGGCGGATTGGTCCGGGCCTATACCCGCTCTGCCAAGGATGCTCTGGACGAGGCAGGAGTGTCGGTAGTCCGCCGGTGGGTGGAGCTGTCCATTCCCTGCGGCTACAATCTCTTTGCCAAGCTCCAGCTGGAAACAGAGAGCTGGCAAGGCATAGTCACCGATACGGAATACGGGGCTGATGTTACGCTGAAAGCCCTGCTTCCCGAGGAGCGGGCTGAGGACTTTACCGCCCATATTATTGATATCACTGCCGGCACTGTCCGCCCCGTCGTCTGCGGCGAGGCACATAAGGCTGTGCCTGTCCGATAAGGAGAGCTCCATGAATATCAAACCCTATTTCCACAACGCCAAATACTACGAGACCGACCAGATGTCCATCATTCACCACTCCAACTATATTCGCTGGTTTGAAGAGGCTCGGATCGACTGTCTGGAGCAGATGGGCATCCCTTATGACGAAATGGAGGCCCGGGGGGTTATTATTCCTGTGATCGGCGTCAGTGCGGAATATAAGTCCATGACCCGGTTTAAGGATACGGTGGAGATCCGGCTGAAGCTGCTGGCCTATAACGGCGTCCGCTTTTCCATGGGCTATGAGGTCCGGGACGCAGAGACCGGCCAGCTCCGCTGTACCGGCTCCAGCCACCACTGCTTTATTGACCGCAATGACCGGCCTATTATCCTGAAGAAGGCTGCCCCTGACTACCATCAGCGCTTCATGGCCTTCCTGGAACACTCCAAAGAAAACCTGTAAGGACATAAAATCCCGCATCGAACCGATGCGGGATTTTTTTCAAAAAATTCCATTATCAAGTATCAAATTCGTTCCCGGCCGGGTCTAATCTATAAAACAAACAGAAAGGAGTCAGGACTTATGGATCAGCATCAATTTGCTCAGCGTCTGGAGACCTTGCGTCCCAGACTTTTCCGGATCGCCCTGCTCTATTTCTCCGGCAGCGAGGCAACGGCGCTGGACGTGGTGGACGAGGCGGTCTACCGGGGGCTGTGCAGTCTGAAGAAGCTGCGGCAGCCGGAGTTTTTTGAGACTTGGATGACCCGGATCCTGATCAATGAATGCCATCGGGAAGAAAAACGCCGGCGCCGATTCCGGTCGGTGGAGGAACTGCCGGAGGAGACGGCGGAAGTCTATGACCGTCTGCCGCTGAAGGAGGCGCTGGCTAATCTGCCGCCGGACCTGAAAGAAGTGATTCTGCTGCGCTACTTTGCCGGCTACACGCAGGAGGAGACGGCAAAGGCGCTGGATCGGCCACGGACTACCATACTGTCCTATCAGAGACGGGCTCTGGCGCTGCTGCGGCTGGAGCTGGGAGAGGAGGAGTGAAGATGGATCGGATGGATGAATATCGGACGCTGATGGAAGAGATGTCCACTCCGGCCCCGGAGCGGCTGGAAACAACGCTGGATCGGGCGCTGGCCCGGAGAAGAAAGAAACGGCTGCGTCCTCTGCAGCTGAGCTTGACGGCGGCAGTCTGCTTTGTTTTGCTGGTCAACTTCTGTGCGCCGGTAGCCAGTGCCTGCTCCCAATTGCCCATTTTGCGGGAGCTGGCTGACTTTGTCACCTTTTCCCAGTCGCTGACCGAGGCGGTAGAGAATGAGTATGCCCAGATCCTGGATCTGGAGCAGACAGAAAACGGCCTCACTGCCAGCGTTGACTATCTGATCGTAGACCGAAAGCAAGTAAACCTCTTCTACCGGGTAGACGGACCGGCAGAGGAATACTATGTGGACTGCAGCATTGAGGGCGTGGGCGGCGGCTTTGTCAGCGGCTCCAGCCCTGTCTCCGCATCCGGAGAGCTGTCCACCTTACAGCTGGACTTTGTGGACAGAGAGGTGCCGGAAAAACTGATAATGAATATGGAGGTTCGAGCCCAGCTCACCGGACAGGAAGAGCTGGAAGCGCGGGAGCAGGCACCTCAGGATATCTGGTCCTCAGAGGAGCCGGAGCGGAAACTGCTGGCCCGATTCCGGTTTGAAGTCTCTTTTGATCCGGCCTATATGGCGCCCACCCGGACGATACACCCTCAGGCTGCCTTCCAGCTGGAGGAGGAAAATTTCCTGCTGGATCTGGTGGAGATCTATCCTACAGGAATTCGCTTCCATATTCAGGCTCACGAGGAGAACACCGTCTGGCTGGCTGGTCTGGACTACCATCTGGAAACAGAAGACGGTCAGCGTCTGGACTCGGTGACCAACGGCCTTTCGGCCGCCGGAGAAGAAAACAGCCCGGCCATGGTCAACTACTACGCCGACAGCAGTTATTTTTACGACTCCCGGCAGCTGCGTCTGGTCATTACCGGAGTTGAGCTTCGGGAGAAGGAAAGCGAGCTCATTTCGCTTGACGAGAGCACAGGGCTTCTTTCCAGGCCTCTGCCGGAGGATATCACTCTGACCGGCACCGAACGGCAGGGAGACAGCCTCTCAGTTACCTTTTTTGTTCCTCATGATCGGACTACTGCCAGCGTCATTGATGGATATAGGGACGGCGAGGGGGAGCAGATCGAGCGAAATGGAATCGCGACCAGCCACCGTTGGGAGGACGGTGGATATGATGAGATCCACTACCTGCCCAACTGCCCGGAGGGGCCAATCTATCTGGAGCTTCGCTATGACCGCTATCTGGAGACAGAGATCGTATTGAATCTCTCGGAATAAAAGAACGTGCGCCGCAATTTGCGGCGCACGTTTTGCTTTGCCCTTAGGAACAGAACCGGTGACTACCGATCACAGTAATAAGCGGGCGGGACCAGATCCACTTGCTGGTAGCGGTGACGGGATTGAAGTAGTAGATAGCACCGCCCGTAGGATCCACGCCGTTGAGCGCGTCTTGGGCCGCCTGATAAGCCGAGTCGGCTACCGGCTGATCAAACTGGCCGTCGTCCATACAGCTGAAGGCACCCGGCTCAAAGACAACGCCGGAAATGGTGTTGGGAAAGGAGGGGTGTTCGATCCGATTGAGGATGACGGCGCCTACAGCCACCTGACCGGTATAAGGCTCACCCCGAGCTTCGGCAGAGATCACACGGGCCAGCAGGGCAAAGTCGCCATCTCCTTTCTGAGCCCCGGCCGAGCCGGACTGGCTCTCCAGACCGAGTGCCTTCAGAGTGGCAGGACCACAGACTCCGTCTGCGGTCAAACCGTTGGACCGTTGGAAGTATTTTACGGCATCCACCGTGGCAGTGCCGTATATGCCGTCCACAGGGCCGTCATAATAGCCCCAGCGGCTCAGCTTGTCCTGGATGACTGAGACAGTGTCTCCGGAAGAGCCCTGCCGATAGGAGGCGGCATAGGCGCGCTGAACACCGGCTCCGGTTACAAAGAGAAGAGACAATACAACAGACAGAGCCACCAGACTCTTTCTTGCTTCCCGATTCATAAATTAAGACCACCTTTCTAGAGGTGGTCTTAGTGTGGATGATTTTTGCTCAATTATGCAGGCAATCGCGGTTAAGCTGGCCAATCAGATGGCCGGCCTCCACGCCGCTGATACACACTTCGGTCAGTACATTGTGCCAGTTTCCCTCTGCCTTTACATGAACGTCGACGTAGTTGGGAGCATGGCCCCGCCAGAGCCCGTTTTTCTCTTCCTCCAGCAGAACGGGGAGGGTATTGCCAATGAAGGAATGGAGATAGCGGTCTGCCAGCGCGGCTGCTGCAGCAGAGGCCCGGTGGACCCGGTCCTCCTTGACAGCGTTGGAAAGATGGCCCCCCATTCGGTCTGCCACTGTGCCGGGACGGCGGGAATAGGGGAAAATATGCATCTCGGCAAAGTCTGCCTGCTCCAAAAATGACAGGGTCTGCAAGAATTCTTCCTCCGTCTCCCCGGGGAAGCCTACGATCAGATCAGTGGTAATGGACGGCCGGTCAAAGTGCTCCCGAAGCAGGCGGCAGGACTCCAGATACCGGGCTGTATCATACCGGCGGTTCATCCGTTTGAGCACGCTGTCGCAGCCCGACTGGAGGGAGAGATGAAAGTGGGGACAGAGATTGCTCAGCTTGGAAGCGCGCTGACAGAACTCTTGGGTAATCGTCCGGGGCTCAAGAGAACCCAAACGGATCCGCAGAGAGGGGACTGCGCTGCACAGGGCTTCCAGCAGGTCAATGAGAGAGGACCCGTCCTTCCATTCAACGCCCCAGGAGGAGATCTCAATGCCGGTGACCACGATCTCGTGGAATCCTTTGGCTTCCAGCTCTCTGGCCTGCTCAACGGCCCGCTCCAACGGCTCAGAGCGCAGCGCGCCTCGGGTATAGGGGATAATGCAGTAGCTGCAGAAATTCCGACAGCCATCCTGTACCTTCAGCATGGCCCGGGTACGACCTTCCAGACCGCCGGCTGGCAGAACCTCAAAGTCATAGCGATGCAGCGCGTCGTCCACCCGAACAATAGGCTGCTGACGGCGCTGAACCTCGGTATGGCAGAGGGAAAGGAAATCCATTCGGTTGCCGGTGCCTGAGACCAGATCCACGTCCAGCGCGGCCACCTGCTCCGGCTCTGCCTGCGCATAGCAGCCGCAGACAGCGATCACTGCCTGAGGAGTCTGCCGCCGGACCCGGCGGATGACCTGCCGGGACTTTTTGTCACTGACGGCAGTGACAGAACAGGTATTGATAATATACAGTTCGGCTTCTTCCTCAAAGGGAACGCAGCAGTGCCCCTGTCCTTCCAGAACAGACTGCATAGCTTGACTTTCATATTGATTGACTTTACAACCAAGGGTATAAATAGCAAAGCGCATAATTTTGTAGCTCTCTCCCTTGCATTGGAATAGGATTACAAGCTATAATTGAATTTGTACCAAGAGGTACATCATCATTATCAACTGTCCTTC
Source organism: Oscillospiraceae bacterium (assembly GCA_017395935.1). GTDB lineage: Bacteria > Bacillota > Clostridia > Oscillospirales > Oscillospiraceae > Onthomonas. The sequence continues at coordinate 131,719 of JAFQNL010000013.1, read as the reverse complement.
GGTAATTGTCAATTGACAAATCCGGCAACAAGAGGGGCTAGGTTGCCCCGGAAAGGAAGCATCCAGTGAAACAGCAGCTTTGGGTCAATCTGAATTCCATTGATAAGGCAAAGGATTTTGCCGATATCGCCTCGGGCGTCAGCTGCGAGGTGGATGTCTGCTCCGGCCGGTATGTGGTAGACGGCAAGTCCCTGCTGGGACTCTTCTCTCTGGATCTGTCTGCCCCGGTGCGCGTTGTGGTCCACGGCACCGAGGAGGAGTGCGATAAGATTACCCGCCTTACCCGACATCTGCTGGCGGAAAAGGAGGACTGACCATGGCGAGAGAACATACTTTCTTTGCCTTGATCGCCCGTATGCGCTATATCGACCGCTGGGCTCTGATGCGCAATACCTCTCGGGAGAATATTCAGGAGCATTCTCATATGGTGGCCGTTTTGGCCCATGCTCTGGCAGTTATCAGCAACGAGTATTTTGACGCTCAGATTGACCCCGGCCAGGTGGCTGTGGCCGCCCTTTACCACGATGCTACCGAGATTATTACCGGCGATATGCCTACCCCCATCAAGTACTACAGCAAGACCATCCGGGACTCCTACCGGGAGGTGGAGGATATGGCTGCCCAGCGGCTGCTGAAGAAACTGCCGGCTCAGCTCCGTCCGGCCTACGAGCAATTGCTTCAGCCGGCAGAGGAGGAGATCGAGCTTCTGGTTAAGGCTGCGGATAAACTCTCGGCCTACTTAAAGTGTGTGGAAGAACTCAAGGCAGGAAACAACGAGTTCAAGCTGGCAAAGGAGCAGACCTATGCTGCGCTGGAAAAAATGAATTGCCCTGCCCTGAAGCTTTTTATGGATCAGTATCTCCCCGCCTTCGATCTGACGCTGGACGAACTGGAGCGCTGAAGAACATCTGCTGAAAGACCCAAAAGAAAACTACAGAAACAGAGAGGATCATACCATGCGAGCCATCGTAACTGTTATCGGCAAGGACCGGGTGGGCATTATTGCCGAGGTCTGTGCCCTGCTGGCCAAGAACAATATCAACGTCCTGGATATCAGCCAGACCATCCTGCAGGACTATTTCACCATGATCATGATGGTTGATACCGCAGCCTGCGATATGCCTTTTGCCCAGATGGTCCAGTACCTTCAGGAAGAGGGCCGGAAGATCGGACTGAACGTTCATGCCCAGCGGGAAGATATCTTCAACGCTATGCACCGAATCTGAGGTAAGCCATGCTGAGTAGAAACGAGATCCTTCAAACTTTGAATATGATCGACCAGCAGCATCTGGATATCCGTACCATTACCATGGGTATCTCCCTGCTCTCCTGCGCTGATCCTGACCCCGAGGCCTGCTGCCGGAAGATTTATGACAAAATCTGCCGAAAGGCTGAGCGGCTGGTCCCAACCGGCGAGGCGATTGAAGCCGAGTTCGGTATTCCTATCGTTAATAAACGTATCTCCGTTACCCCCATTGCGCTGGTGGCTGCCGGCTGCGAGACGGCGGACTACGTTCCTTTTGCCAAGGCGCTGGATCGGGCTGCCAAGACCTGCGGCGTCAACTTCATCGGCGGCTACTCCGCTCTGGTTCAGAAGGGACTGACCGAGGCGGACAAGAAGCTGATGAATGCCGTTCCCGAGGCGCTGGCCGTCACCGACTATGTCTGCTCCTCCGTCAATGTGGGCTCCACCAAGGCGGGCATCAATATGGACGCGGTCCGGTATATGGGTGAGGTCATCAAAAAGACTGCCCAGCGCACCGCCGATACCGCCGGCTTCGGCTGCGCCAAGCTGGTGGTCTTCTGCAATGCCGTGGAGGATAACCCCTTTATGGCCGGGGCATTCCACGGCGTGGGCGAGGCGGAGAGCGTCATCAACGTGGGCGTCTCCGGCCCCGGCGTAGTTTACCATGCACTCCAGTCGGTTAAGGGCCAGCCCTTTGACGTGGTAGCAGAGACGGTGAAAAAGACTGCCTTCCAGATCACCCGTATGGGTCAGCTTGTTGCCCGGGAAGCCAGTCAGCGGCTGGATACCCCCTTTGGCATCGTGGACCTGTCTCTGGCGCCCACTCCCGCTGTGGGCGACTCGGTGGCCCGGATTCTGGAGGAGATGGGCCTGGAAGTCTGCGGTACCCACGGCACCACCGCCGCACTGGCTCTGCTCAATGACGCGGTGAAGAAGGGTGGCGTTATGGCCTCCAGCCATGTGGGCGGCCTGTCCGGCGCCTTTATCCCTGTATCCGAGGACGAGGGCATGATTGCCGCTGCTCAGTCCGGTGTTTTGACGCTGGATAAGCTGGAGGCGATGACCTGCGTCTGTTCGGTGGGTCTGGATATGATCGCCGTTCCCGGTGATACCACCGCGGCTACTATCTCGGCCATCATTGCCGACGAGGCAGCGATTGGTATGGTCAACAATAAGACGACCGCAGTGCGCATTATTCCTGCCCCCGGCAAGAAGGTGGGGGACATGGTGGAAATGGGTGGCCTGCTGGGATCTGCCCCTGTTATGCCCGTCCATCGGGGGTCTGCCGAGGACTTCGTGGCAAGAGGAGGCCGCATCCCCGCGCCGCTGCATAGCCTGCGAAACTAAGTAATCCCGCAAAAAACGCCTGACCAGACGGTCAGGCGTTTGCTGTTGCTGTCAGTGGGGCATCGAGTGGATAAGACTGGGACAGAGAGACTGCTGTCGACCGGTAAAAAATCCCCACCACAGTCTTTACAGAGCCGTGGCAGGGAATAGGAGGAGAAGACAAGGCAGATTAGTCCAGCTTCAGATCCCCTTCGCAGATCCAGCCTGCCTTGCGGAAGAACTCGCTGATGGCCAGACAGATCAGGGCAGGGAGAACAATTGAGATAAGGATCAGACCCAGCCAGTGGCCGGCGGTGATGGAAATGCCGTCGTTAACCCAGCCGGTATAGACGCCGATCGGCCCTACCATACCACAGGTACCCATGCCCGAGGAGATAGCGGCACCGTTCATTTCCAGACGGAACAGACAGGTAGCTATGGGCCCGGTAATGGCAGAGGTAAGAATGGCAGGCAGCCAGATTACCGGCTTTTTAACGATATTGCTCATTTGAAGCATGGAAGTGCCCAGACCCTGACTGATCAGACCGCCGACACCGTTTTCACGATAGCTCATAACGGCGAAACCGACCATCTGGGCGCAGCATCCGGCAACGGCGGCGCCGCCGGCCAGACCTACCAAACCCAGCGCGTGACAGATGGCAGCCGAAGAGATGGGCAGAGTGAGCGCAATACCTACCAGTACCGAGACCAGAATGCCCATAAGCAGAGGCTGCAGTTCGGTGGCCCACATGATCAGCTGGCCGAAGGCGGAGGCGGCAGCACCGATAGCGGGAGCGCAAAGCAGGGAAAGAAGAACACCTGTACCAATGGTAACAGCGGGGGTTACAAGAATATCCACCCGGGTCTCTTTGCTGACTGCCTTGCCGAACTCGGCGGCAAAAATGGTGATAATCAGAACGGCCAGAGGTCCGCCCGCGCCGCCCAGACTGTTGGCGGCATTGCCTACAGCCAGCAGCGAGAACAGGACCAGAGGGGGAGCCTTGAGCGCGTAGCCGATAGCGACCGCCATTGCGGGTCCGGCCATTGCCGAGGCGAAAGCGCCCATCTGACTGAAAAAGTCCAGTCCAAACTGGGTGCCAAGGGTGTTGAAAATGGTGCCGATCAGCAGGGAGGCAAAGAGACCCTGAGCCATGGCACTGAGCGCATCGATGCCATACCGGCGGGCAGAGATCTCAATGTCCTTGCGCTGAAGAAAAGTACGCAGACCAGCCATATCCCGTCACTCCGTTTCCGTTAGTGGTTATAGTTTATGTGTCTTGACAGCTGTAACGACTCCATTATAATTCGGAAGGGGAAAAAGTCAACGGCGCAAAGGACAGAAAGAAAGAGACAGAATAGGCCAGAAATCGGTCAAAACGCCGGAGATTAGTGCGTGGAAATTTTTTTCGAGAAAAATCAAAAAAAGACTTGCAATCCTGAGAAGTCTGTGCTATTATATACCAGTCGCTTGAAGCGAACAACCCCAATAACCGAAATCCGGGTGTGGCGAAGTTTGGTATCGCGCTTGAATGGGGTTCAAGAGGCCGCTGGTTCGACTCCAGTCACTCGGATTGAGAAGACCTGAAATCGAAAGATTTCAGGTCTTTTTCTTACTTTTTGAGTTCTATAATTTAAATTATGTGCGGTGGAATGTATGTCTATTGCTCATCTATTGCCAATGTGAAAACCAGCCTTTGAGGCCGGTTTTTGCTTTACAGTGCGTCGGTGATCCTGCGGAGGCTGTCGATATCCACGTCCTGATAATGCCGGAGCATTTCGGTGGAGGTATGGCCGATGAGTCGGAGCTTGTCTTTGTCCGGAGCGCTGACGTTCTTCATCATGGTGGCGAAGGTGTGGCGGCAGCTGTGAGGCGTGTACTTGTGCCGCTTTACGCCGTCTGCCGTTTCTGATACCGGGTTGTCTATTCCTGCTGCGTCGAGAGCGGCGTAGAAGGCGGCACGGTACTCTTTGATATTCATTCTGTCTCCGTCGGAAGCGGCGAATACAGGGCCGCTGATGCGGTCTGAGAGGAGCCTGTCGATTATGGGCTGGATCTTCGGGGAGACGGTGACGATCCGATCCCGGCCTGCCTCCGTTTTCGCACCGCCCACAAAGGCACGGCGCTGGTGATCGTAGTCTCCGGCATCCAGAGCCAGCAGTTCGGAGGGGCGGAAGCCCAGATAGCACTGGCAGACGATGTGGGAGGCGTAGTCAATGTCGTCCACGTGCTGCATGAGGGAGCTGACCGCTTCCAGGGGGAGAGCGGATTTTTCATCAGATGCCTCGCCGCTGACGATCAGATATTCCGCCAGATTCAGCTGCACCTGATACTGGGGCCGGGGGATGGCGTACTTGTAGATTAGGCCGCAGAGAGCCTTCATATTCTGCCGGGTGCGCTTTCCCTTGGGGCAGTCATCCAGGCACTCCTGCAGATCGTCAATGTCGATCAGATTGAGCTGGATATAGTGCAAGGGCCGGAAATAGTTCCAGGCAGCTTTGTAGCAGCCTATGGTGGATGCTCCGGCCCGGTGGGTGGGCAGCCACTTGTCATAGACGGCGGCCAGCGTGGGCGCGGTCTGCTTTTTCCTGTGCTGCTGATTCAGCTTCGGCAGGTAGTTCACCGCCTCCCGCTTTGTCCGGAAGCCGGACTTGGAAACCGTCTGCTTGTGGAGCTTTCCTTCCTTGTCGGCCGTATAGCCCAGTACCCGGATGGCGATCCAGGTCCGGTTCGGGAGCTGGTAGACGCTGCCCTGCCCATTCCCACGGCTCTTCCGGCGCTGGCTGCGGCTGGTCTGGCCGGCGCCGCAGCGGGGGCAGTAGAGATAGCCGTCTTCCAGCGGGGCCCGGCATTTGATGCAGATCATCTTTTCTCCTTTCTCTTGCACCAAAACGCCCGGTATGGTACAATAAAAGGGCGCAATGGTGCCATGGTGGTACTTGGTTCCTGTGCATCGGCCGCAAGCTGTTGGTAGCAGCTCCGGCCACTCCTCCGCCTCCGTGTTGGTAGCACGGGGGCGGTTTTTTGTTTTACGGCTCCCTCCGGTTATCTTCACAGTCATGTGTGTCCCAGGTCATCTCCAGAGAATCGTGTAGACGAATCTCAATTTCGTCTTCGAGTGTTCTGCCATTAATGTCTGCAAAATCAGCCAACTCGTTATACAGCTTTGAGTCGATCTTGCAGACTAGCCGCACACCCTTGTTGGACACGAAAGGTTTTACTCTCGATCCAACAGTCACACCTTTCTCTTTTGAAGTATTTACGTCGTCGCTCCAGCCCATCAGCCAGGCTGCGGTGGTCTGCAGCACTCTGGCCAGAGGTTCCAGCAGAGCGCCGGGAACCTTCTCGATGTCCCCTTTCTCGTAGCGGTATACCGTAGCCACGGAAACACCCAGAGCGGCAGCCACCCGATCTACAGGAACCCCCAGTTCTTTTCTTCTCATCTTCATTCGTGCGCCGGTTGTCATAGTTCTCACCTCTTGCACCTATCCTATCACTGTTTTTGCAAAAATGCAACACGATTTTGCGATGGAATCAAAAAATTTTTCAAAAATGCGAAAATGCTCTTGACACGAATGACAGTTGGTGGTATCTTATAGCCAGAAATTCGCAGAAATGCGAAGAAAGGAGGCGAATCCCGTTGCGTGTGAATGTAGACAAGCTCAGGGGGAAGATCATGGAGAAGGGCCTGACACAGGAGAAGGTGGCTGGCATGGTTTCCATGGACCGGAGCACCTTCTCCCGCAAGATGAAAAGTGAGGCACTGGAGTTCTCCATTGGCGAGATGCACCGGATCGCGGATATCCTGTCCCTGACCCGGGAAGAGGCCAGTCAAATTTTTTTGGCCTAGGATTCGCATTATTGCGAATACGCTAGTAAAAAGGAGGAAACCAATGAAAGAGCTTATTCCCAAAGACAACTACGGCATATTTGCCGACATCCACGACACTGTAAGGGTGGACAGCCTGTATGTGGCGCAGATGTTCAACAAGAGGCATGACGATGTACTTAAGTCCATTCGGAACCTTGACTGTTCGGAGGAATTCCGACTCCGCAACTTTGCGGAGTCCTCGTACCTGAATCAGCAGGGGAAGAAACAGCCCTGCTACGCCATGACCCGGGACGGCTTCACCTTTCTGGTCATGGGTTATCGGGGCAAGAAAGCGGCCCGCTTTAAGGAGGCCTACATCCGGCGGTTTAACCAAATGGAAACATTTATCCGCACGCTAGTGGCAACCCGGAAAGATTATCCTCTGCTGACAGAGAACATCAAGCTGCTGCATGAGAATCCCAAGCCGCACCATTTCAGCAACGAGTGCGACCTGATCAATCGTCTGGTGACCGGTATGACAGCGAAAGAGTTCCGCAAGGCTCGGGGCGTAAAGCCTGGAGCAAGCATCCGACCCTATCTAGATGAGGAGCAGATCTGGCTGATGAATACGCTCCAGAAGGCAGACATCGGACTTCTGATTTCTGAGCCCAACTATGAAGCCAGAAAACGGCATCTGGAATGGTACAAGACGAAGCTGCTGGCCCAGAAAGCGGGCAGAGCGTCGTGAGGTATTAGTCCCATAATCTGTACTTATCGCAAAAGGAGGAAACCATGCTCGATTACATCAACAGAAGACCCGCTGACCCTGATATGCCCTTGCGGCTGGGAGATCTGGTCCGCAGCAGCGACCTGGGCAGGGGAGTGGTCGTGGGCTTCAGCTCTGATACCGGGAATCCCTGCGTATTCTGCCACGATTGGCAGCGGGTGTTCTGCGTAGAGTTTAGGAGCCTGCATAAGGAGACCTGCGTATGACCCTTGAAGAGATCCGGAGGCTGAGCAAGCCATACATTACGGCCAAAGAGGCGGAGGAGGTGGTGGGCTCCAACGCGCACACCATCCGCAATTTGGCAAAGCAGCGGCCGGAGCTGCTGGGCTTTCCGGTGACTGTTATCAGCAGTGATACCGAGAGGCTCTATGGTGCCCGGGTAAAAATCCCACGCATCCCATTCCTGCGCCATTACGGCGTGGAGCCGTGAGCAGGCATAAAAAAGCGCCCCTGCCGGAGCACCACCTCCGACAAGGGCAAGAGACGACAAAACACGAAAGAGCCGTCGCAGACATGATACCACACCGACGGCGGAAAGGGAAGAAAAAAAGTATGAACGTTGAGATCCGAACGATCTTCGGCTGCCGGGAGTTTGACCTCTTCACCGGGCAGACAGTGAAGCTGCTGGAGTTTGCCGAGCGCTGGTACGGCGTGGCCGGATGCGTGCCGGGGAGTAATGAGATGAGCAAAGAGATCAGCAAAGAGATCAGCAAAGAGACCTTTGCTCAATCGGCTCCGGAGTTAGCAAAACAGGAGCCTGAGCCGGCAAAACAGGAGCACGCTCCGGCTGAGCCGGCACGACCCATGAGCCGGAAGGAGCGGCTGTTCGGCATCCGGCCGAAGACGACAGAGCCGGAGCCTGAGACACAGGCCGCGCCGCCTCCCTCCAAAGCCTGTCCGGACGGCCACAAGGGCTTCCTGTATTGTCGCTGCGCTCATTGCGGCGGGGTGACAGGGTTTTACTCTGCCGGGCGCATCAAGACGCTGACCTGCCGGACGTGCGGCAAAGAGACCGCGCTGCCCGAGGCTCTGCGCCGGATGGAGATCCGCTGCAAATGCGGCTTCAGCCCCCGTTATCTCACCAATATCAGCGACGAGCTGGTGGAGCTGAGCTGCCATAAATGCGGCGCGCCCGCTGTGGCCGTGCTGGGCAGCAAGGGCGACTATCTGCAGATGCGAGGTGGGAGAGATGGCAAGACTGACCCACCCCCGTGTAAACGGCATTAAGACCGGCTACTGGTCTCCGGCGAAAATGGACGAGCTGATTGAGAAGCTGGGCCCCATCGAGGAACAGCTCCCCGACCAGCTAAACCGCCTCTGCGACTATATCTGCAAATACGGCCCCAGTAAGGACCCTGCCCCCTGCGACCGCTGCCCACTCAATATCATTGACCATCTCATTGACTGACACCAAAAGGAGGACCACCATGACTACCACAACCACCAACCTCTACGCCCTCCCCGAGAGCGTTGAGACCGAAAACCGGGCCCTGGACGCCCTGGTCAACGACCACTCCGACTTCCGCTCCCGGATCCGCGCCGCCGCCGCGGAGCGCCAGGCACGGAAAGCCGCCCGGGCCCGTCGCTATACCCTCATCTGCCGGCTGGGCCTCGCCCTCGCCGCCGCCCTGCTGGCCGAAGTGTGCCAGGTCCGGGGCCTCATGGCCGACAGCCTGACCTTCGCCGCCCAGTGCGCCGCCGCCGGCTACAGCCTGTGGCAGTTGGGCAGCGCCTGCGGGGGTGAACCGGTATGAAAATCAGGATCGATCGGCTGACGCTGGAGCAGTTCAAAGGGATCGGCTATGCCTCTTATTCCTTCGGGGGACGAGACGCAGTGCTTTTCGGCCGCAACGGCACCGGCAAGAGCTCGGTCTGCGATGCCTGGTGCTGGCTGATGACCGGCAAGGACAGCCAGGGCAGAGTACCCGCTGACAGCGGCGGATTTGCCATCAAGCCGCTGGCCCCTGACGGCAGTGTAGCCGACCGGGCGGCCCGGACAGTGGTAGAGGCCGTTCTGGACGTGGACGGCCGGGAGATGGTACTGCGGAAAGAATACTACGAGCGCTGGACAGAGAAGCGGGGCGCCGCGGAACTGAGCTATGACGGCAATACCACCGACTATTACATCGACGAAGTGCCCAGAAGCAAGCGGCAGTATGAGGAGCTGGTGTCCGAGCTGGTCCCTCTGGATCGTCTGCGGCTGCTCTCCGACGTCACCGCTTTTGCCCGGCTGCCCGACAAGGAGCGTCGGGAGATCCTCTTTGATCTGGCGGCGCTGGGGGACGAGCGGGCCATCCTGAAAACAGATGAGCGGTTTGCTCCCCTGCTGACGGCCATGGATCGGCTCAGTCTGGCTGACTACCAGAAACAGCAGCAGACCCAGCGGCGCAAGCTCAATGAGCAGCGCAGCCATATCCCGGCTCGGCTGGATGAGGTGAAGCAGTCCATTGCCGAGCTGGAGGAGATCCCCTTTGAGGAACTGCGCCGGAGCGCGGCGGATCTGGAGGAGGAAAAGGCCGGGCTGGAGGCTCAGCTTGCCGGTGTGGCGGATCTGAGCGATCCGATCCGGCTGAAGATCAGCGAGCTGGAAAAGCAGCGCATGGCTCTGCATCTGGAAAACGAGCGATTCCGAGGGGCTCAGCAGGTATCTGCCCCGGATACCAAAGGGCTGAAGCGGGAGCTGACACGGCTTGAGGTAGCCTTCCTCGCTGAGAGCAAGCGGTACCAGGAGGCCCAGCGGGAGGTGCGCCGGTGCGAAAAAGAGACCGGTGAGCGCCGCTCTGACTGGCGGGCGCTGAAGGTGGAGCGGTATCCCGGCACGGCCCTCTGCCCCACCTGCGGGCAGGAGCTCCCCTCCGATAAGCAGCAGGAGGCAAAGCGTGCATGGGAAGAGCACCGGCAGCAGCGACTGGACCGGGCCATGGAAGAGGGCAGGCGGTACTCTGTCCTCCATGATCGGGCAAAAGCCCAGTTGGAGAGCGTGAAAGAGCGCATGATCCAGCTTGAAAATGACATTGCCCGGGCGAAGGACGAGCTGGCGGAGGCGGAAGCGTTCGTCGCCCCGGAGGTGCGTGATCTCCCGGACTATGAGCAGCGGCTGGAGACCATCCAGCGGGAGCTGGAGGAACAGCGCAGTCTGCGGGATGCCTTCCGCGCCGACTATGAGGAGCAGACCTTCGCGCTCCGGCAGAAGAGGACTGTCCTCGCCGACTCCATCCGGGCCCTGCAGGCTCAGATCGCGAGAGAGGGTACTCTGCTCCGGGCAAAGGAGCGGCAGGAGGAGCTGCACCGGCAGACCCGGGACATCTCCGACCGGATCGCCATGGCTGACCGGATGCTGGATCTGATCGAGCAGTTTACCCGCTACCGGGCGGGCTATGTGACCGAGACCATTAACAGCCGGTTCCGGCTGGCCCGGTTCCAGCTCTTCCGGGTGCAGGTCAATGGAGGTCTGGCCGACTGCTGCGACATCCTGTATCAGGGCGTGCCCTACCACGCCGGGCTCAATACCGGCGCGAAGATCAACGTCGGACTGGATATCATCAGCACCCTGTCCCGGCATTACGGCTGCTCTGTGCCCGTGTTTGTGGATGGCGCCGAGAGCGTCAATGAGCCGCTGATGCCGGAGGAGGCTCAGTGCATCCGGCTCACGGTGACGTATACAGACGAGAAAGTGAGGCTGGAAACGGAATGAAAGCAGGAAGCAGAACACGGCCCAAGCTGCCCCCAGTGGCAGAGGGAGTCTATCCCTTTGTCTGCGTGGGCGTCATCGACATGGGGGAGCAGGAGTCCATCTGGAAGGGAAAAACCCGGTACAGCGACAAGGTAAAGCTCATTTTTGAGCTGCCGGGCGAGACCATTGAGGTGGACGGAGAGGACCTGCCCCGTCAGCTCTCCCGGAACTTCACCTTCTCCTCCTCGTCCAAGAGCGCCCTGCGGCAGTTTGTATCGAGCTGGCTGGGCCGCAGCTTTACAGACGGAGAGTTTTCTGAGTTTGAGCTCTTCGAGCTGCTTGGCAAGCCCGGGCTGCTGTCCGTTGTCCACTCGGAGGACGGACAATATGCCAATGTGGGCGGCGCTATGGCTCTGGCCCGGGGAATGGCCGCTCCCAGCGCAAAGTCAGCCTATCTCCGCTTTGATACCACGGAGTGGGAGGAGGAACTGTTTGCCGCCCTGCCGGAATATCTGCAGGAGCAGCTCAAAAAGTCCACCCAGTATAAAAACCGGCATCTGCCCAGTGAGGAGGTCAGCGTGGCCGCCGCCGCCATTCAGGCCGCTGAGGATGCCGACGACGGAGAGGAGTGCCCCTTTTGATCTTTACGCCAATCGCCTCCAGCTCGGCGGGAAACGCCTATCTGGTGACAGAGGGTGAGAGCTGTCTGCTGCTGGAAGCGGGCGTCTCCTTCCGGCGCATCCAGCAGGCCACGGACTATCAGGCTCAGCGGCTGGAGGGCTGCCTCATCACCCACGAGCACAAGGATCACTCCGGCCATGTGAAAAAACTGCTGGAAAACGGCGTCCGGGTGTACGCTTCCCCTGGCACTGCCCGGACGCTGGAGGAGCAGGAGATCATCCCATTTCCTCTGGCGGAGGGGAAGAATATGTCCCCGCCCTTCCGGCTGGGACCCTTTACGGTGGTGGCCTTCCGGACGTTCCACGACGCGGCCGAGCCGGTGGGCTATCTCATTGCCGCCGGTGGGGAGCAGCTGATCTTTGCCACCGATACGGTGGGGCTTGCCTATCGGTTCCCCGGCGTCACCATTCTGGCCGTGGAGGCCAACTACGACGATGAGATCCTGAGTCGAAATACCCGGCTGCCGGAGAGCCGGATCAAGCGGGTACGCAACAGCCACATGGAGATCAACCGGCTCTGCCAATGGCTGGAGGGGCTGGACCTCTCCCACTGCAAAGAGCTCTGGCTGCTCCATCTGTCCGACGCCTCCAGCAATGAGAGCCGGTTCATCGATCTGGCGGAGCGGGCTGTCGGTCCGGGGATCGCCGTCCGGGCTGCGGGAAAGGGGTGAGAGAGTGGCCAAGGAGAAAGACAGCTTTATCGTCTACTACGACTGGCGGAACTATCTGAAGATGCTGTCTCTGGAGCAGAAGGGCGTACTGTTGGATGCCATGTTTGCCTATGAGATCGAGGGGCGGGAATATACCGGCGATGATATCGCTGTCGCCATGGCTATGATCAACATTCAGGGCGCCATGGACCGAAACAAGATCAAGTACCGGGAGCGCTGCGAGAAAAATCGGAAGAACATAGAAAAGCGTTGGGGAAGCGATACGAAACATACCACTGGTACAAGTCGTATACGACCGTATACGAAACATACCGATCATGAACATGATCCTGACCCTGACCATGAACATGACCATGAACATGATCCTGACCCTGACCATGAACGTGAACATGATAATGACCATGACTCCGGCCCGCCGGACTGGCGGGCGGCTCCGCCTGACATTGACGCTGTAGATGACTATATCTGCCAGCATGGGTTGAGAGTGGATGTGAATGAATTTTTCTTTTACTACCAGGACCTCAACTGGCACACCGCAAGCGGAGCCCCCATCAATTGGCCGAGAAAGCTGCAGGAATGGCACGAGAGCTCCCTGGAGCACGGCTGGCCGGCGGGGCTGGAGGATTGGAAATAAAGGAGGAAACAAAAATGACCCTCGGCGACAAGATCGTCTGCCCCACCGCGGTGGGCAGGCTGACCGGAACCGTGATCTACATCCACCCGGAGGGGCGATTCTTCGCCGCCCGCTTCCCATTCCGGCGCAAGGGGCTCTTCGGGCGGACGGAGACGGAGAGCTTCAGCGAGTGCTTTCCCATGAGGAGGCCCCGCCCATGAACCGTCAGCAGCGCAGAGCTGCCGCTCACCGGCAGAAGCGGGCCTCCCACATCCCCTACGCCCAGCGGCTGGCGCAGGACAGAGCCATCCACACCGGACTGGAGAAGGCGGCCCGGGACGCCACCGTGCAGTACGAGGCCGACACCGCCACCCAGCGGGCCATGTGGCTCATGGTCTGCTCCATCGCCGACGCTTACGGCTTCGGCCCCAAGCGCATGGAGCCCTTTTTCTCAGCCCTGCAGGCCAATACCGAGGAGCTGAACCGTATGCAGGCGGAAAACGGCGAGGAGTACGCCTACGAGAAGCTCCGGGTCAGGGCGGAGAAGGTCACCGGCACCCACATCGAGTATCTCTATGAGGCGGACTTCAAGCGCTGGCGGGAGGGGCAGCAATGACCTCCCCCTGCCACCGCTGCCCCCGCCGCGCCCCCTGCTGCCACAGCGCCTGCCCGGACTATTTGGCCTACCGCCGGGACAGAGACGCCGATCTGGAGCGCCGCCAGGCGCGCAGACAGCGGGAGACCGCCGTAAGCGAGGTGCAGGCGGCCAGCCGAAACAAGACAACGCGCCGGGACTCGGTGCATGACAGACTCAGGAGGTAAGCACATGATAACCAAAGAACAATGGATCCCCGTCACCGACCGGCTGCCGGAACAATTCCAGCCGGTGATCGTCTGCCGGAAAGGCGGCAAGGTGGAGTCGGGATCACTGGATGTAAACGGCTGGTGGAAGGTCTACGGCACCCGCACCAAGTCCGTCACCCACTGGATGCCCCTGCCCCAGGGGCCGGAGGCCCTGCCATGTTAAGGCGCCTCGTCCAATACCTCTTCGCCATCCCCTTCGTACTGCTGGGGTATATCAAAGATCCCTTTGTGGAGGGGGGAGGTGAGGCCGATGAGCCGGACGACCACTGAGTTCCGGCAGGCGCTGCTTGCCATTAAGGCCTATCCGGAGCGGCGGGAGCGGCTGCGCCAGCTGCGTTCGGCCTGCATTACCCCGGCCTATGGCCTGGCCTCCGGCGGAGGCAGCCCCGGCGATCCCACCGCTCAGGCGGCTACCCGGACCCTCCCGGGCAAGCAGCAGGAGGAGCTGGAGGCGGTGGAGCGGGTCATTGACCGCACCCTCCGGCGGAGTGAGGGGGAGGCGGTGATGACGGTGATTGAGCTGCGCTTCTTCCGCAAGACCCACACCCTGGCCGGAGCCGCCCTCGCTGTCCATTACAGCCCGGAGTGGGCCCGGAACGCATCCGGCGACTTCGTCCGGGCGGTGCAGGCCGAGCTGGGCTACTCGTGAGCATTACCCAAAAAAGCCCCGAAACGGTGGTTTAATGATACCGTGGATTGTGGGACGGATCTCATGTAACACCTCCTTTTTGCGATAACCGGACATCGCCGGCCGAGACGGTCGCCCTGACAGGCGCGGATAGGCGGCAAAACAAACAGACGCAGAGAGCGGGCCTCCGGGCCGGCTCTCTTGTTTTTGCGGTGTGCCGGACTCGAATCGCCGGCGGGGACAGGGTGGGTACATACAATATGGCAACACACAGACCGGACCGGGACGGGACCCACCGGCTGGCCTTTGAACGGGCCAAAAAGAAGATATACGCCACCCGGACGGTGTGCGGGATCTGCGGGCTGCCGGTGGACTTTGAGCGGCGCTTCCCTCATCCCCTGTCGCCCTGCATCGATCATATTATCCCGGTGGCCAAGGGGGGCCACCCCTCTGACCTGGAGAATCTGCAGCTTGCTCACTTCGCCTGCAACCGGCAGAAGTCGGACAAGCTGCTCTATCATCCGGAGGAACGGGAGCAGGAAGAGGAGGGACAGGAGCTGCCTCAGTCCACGGACTGGGCGGCCTACCGGAGCAAGGGGCCATGACCCCCTCCCGCTCTGCCCCCTGTCATTCAAGCGCCGTCACTGTGAATATTTCTCGCTGAGAAGCGGGACAGAAAGGAAATGGAAATGACCGAATACAGAGGCATGGAGTACCTGAGGAACCGCCTGGCGCTCAAGCGCTCCCGGGTGCTGCTGAGATACAAGTTTTATGACATGAAGCACGGCACCCGATACATCCGGACGCTGATCCCCCCGCAGTTTATGTGGATGGCTCAGACGCTGGGCTGGTGCGGACGGGCGGTGGACAGTCTGGCTGACCGGCTTATGTTCCGGGAGTTCCGGGAGGACAACTTCGACCTGAACGGCATTTTCCAGATGAACAACGCCGACGTGCTGCCGGGGAGCGCTGTGCTGAGCGCGCTGATCGGCTCCTGCTGCTTTGTGTATATCACACCTGACGAGACAGGCTTTCCCCGGCTGCAGGTGATCACCGGAGACAACGCCACCGGCATCTCCGACCCGGTGACCGGACTGCTCACCGAGGGCTATGCCGTGCTGGAGCGGGATGACCACAACCGGCCTGCTCTGGAGGCCTGGTTCACCGCCGGGGAGACGAAATACTATCGGGGCGGGAAGCTGATCCGCAGCGACCGGAGCCATGCCCCCTATCCGCTGCTGGTACCCATCGTGTACCGGCCCGACGCCAAGCGGCCCTTCGGCCACTCCCGGATCAGCCGGGCCTGTATGGATCTGACTCAGGGGGCGCTGCGTACCCTGCTCCGGGCAGAGGTGAGCGCAGAATTTTACTCCTTCCCCCAGAAGTATGTGGTGGGGCTGGATCCGGAGGCAGAGGAGATGGACAAGTGGCAGGCCACCATGTCCAGCTTCCTGCGCTTTGACAAGGATCAGGAGGGGGACAGCCCCAAGCTGGGACAGTTCTCCCAGCAGTCCATGAGCCCCTATACCGAGCAGCTGAGGACCTTTGCCTCCCTCTTTGCCGGGGAGACCGGACTGACGCTGGACGATCTGGGCTTTGTGACGGATAACCCCTCCAGTGCCGAGGCCATCAAGGCGAGCCATGAGAATCTGCGTCTGGCAGCCCGGAAGGCTCAGCGCACCTTTGGCAGCGGCCTGCTCAATGTGGGCTATCTGGCCGCCTGCGTCCGGGATGAATTTGCCTACAAACGCAGCCAGCTCTATCTGACAAAGCCTGTCTGGGAGCCTGTGTTTGAGCCGGACGCGGCCATGCTCTCCGGCATCGGGGACGGAGCTATCAAGCTCAATCAGGCGGTGCCGGGCTACTTCGGCCGGGACAACCTCCGGGATCTGACCGGCATCGAGGCCGAGGGCTGATATGGAGCGGCAGATCATCGAGGCGGCCGTCGCCGACTTCCGGCGCCGGTACGACAGCAGCGCTGCCATCCGGCGGCTGCTGGAGAAGGTGGAGAGCGGGACGGCCACCTACGCAGACGCCCAGGACTACGTCCGGGAGACCATGGGCCTCCAGACGGCGATCTGGGAGACCTGGCTCTTCCCAGCCGATCTGCCGGATGACGAGGCCCGCCGCCGGGTGGCCGCTCAGCTCACCCGGAATGTGCTGGATGAAAATTACGAGCTGGTCAGCGCCTACGCTCAGCAGGTCCAGCAGGAGCTGAACCGGAAAGCCAGCATCGGCCTGAAGGCCCAGCGGGCAAAGAAAGACCGGAGCCGGGCGGAGGGGCTGGTACAAGTGGCCTCCGACCCCGACCGTCAGGCCCAGCTCCCCGCTCTGGCAGAGAATTACGCCCGGAGCATCGTGGACAGCACGGTGCAGGCCAACGCTGACTTCCAGTACAAGGCCGGGCTCCGGCCGAAGATCCGCCGGATGACAGACGGCAAGTGCTGTGAATGGTGCTCCCGGCTGGCCGGGGTGTATGACTACCCCGACGTCCCCAAAGACGTCTTCCGCCGCCACGCCAACTGCGGCTGCGTGGTGGAGTATGATCCGGGGGATGGGAAAAATGTTCGGAATGTTCATACGAAACAGTGGACAGAAACAAGCAATCGTGCTAAACTGAGTTCAAAAGATGGGGAAACTGTTACTGAATCCCCGCGTTCTGCATCGAACGGAACACGATTCGGCAGAGAGGCTATTGTAGTCGATGAAGACTATATCCAGTCGCAGGAGTACCGGATGCGATTCCGGGGGATCACAGGCGACGATAAGGTAGAGGACCGGATCGTGGAGCAGTGCAGAAGAGTTCTGAAAGCACGCTCAGGAACTTTGAAAGAATCGCTTGTCCTGCTCAATTATGATACCGGTACAATGCTCGGTACAGTATTTGACTCCAAGAAGGACAATCAAGTCAGTTACTCTGAGCAAATCATCGCTGCGATACAATCAGCACAGAATCAGGGGATAAGGATCATCGCGATTCATAACCATCCGGAAGGCCTTCCGCCTACGGCGGATGATTGCGTATCGGCTGCTTATCACGGATATACTGCGGGTGTGGTTTGTGGACATAATGGATCGCTGTATATATATTATCCGGCATCACGTTATATTTCCATGGATGAATGCGATGCAATTCATGATTCTGTTTCGTATCAGTGTGGCTTCCTGAATGATTATGATGAAATTTCTGATATTTGGCTTGAATTGATGGGTGAAAATGGTCTGAAGATGGAGAGGAGGTAGAATCGGTTGAATACGTTCTATGAGAATGATACGCATCGTGTTCCCCAGTATCGCATGACCCCGAAGACACCAGAGGAGATCACGAGAGCTCAAACAGAAATCGAAAACTATATTTCGATGACCAACGAAAACAGAATTAAGTCCGGGTTACCGCTTCTGACTGAGGATCAAAAGATCCATTGTTTTGTTCGCCTTCGAATCCCGGTTCCAGAGCGTTATCAACAAAATAATTAAAACCACCCTTTGCCTGCCGGCAGAAGGTGGTTTTTTCACACCCAAAACAAGGAGGTAACTGGTGGACGAACAGAGAAAGGGCCGCCAGACCCCCACCCGCGCCATTGTGCTGCCCTATGACCGGACGCACGGACAGGAGGCCATTGACCTTTACAACTCCACCGGCCGCGTGGCCCAGCAGTGGCAGGAGCTGCAGCTGTATGACATTCTGTCTGTCCGGTCGGACGGTCTGTGGGTCCACACCAAATACGGCTACTCTGTCCCCCGGCGAAACGGCAAGAATGAGATCGTGGCCATCCGGGAGCTGTACGGCCTGACCCATGGCGAGCGCATCCTGCACACGGCCCACCGGACCACCACCAGCGCCTCGGCTGCCCGGCGACTGGCCGCGCTGCTGGACGCGGCCGGCTATACCGAGGTCATCCGGCAGAAAAAGGGACAGGCTTACGATAAGCACTATACCTACTCCAAGCAGCTCGGTCTGGAGCGGATCGTCCTGCTGGGGGAAGGCGGCGGAAGCTGCGACTTCCGCACCCGGTCGGCCAAGGGCGGTCTGGGCGAGGGCTTTGACCTGCTGGTGATCGATGAGGCGCAGGAGTACACCGACGATCAGGAGAGCGCCCTGAAGTACGTGGTGACGGACAGCAAAAATCCCCAGACCCTCTTCTGCGGCACCCCGCCTACCCCCGTCTCCTCGGGCACCGTGTTTCTCAAGCTGCGGAACAACGCCCTCCGGGGAGAGACGGAGCGTACCGGCTGGGCTGAGTGGTCGGTGGAGCACCAGACCGACCCCAAAGACCGGGAAGCCTGGTACGAGACCAACCCCTCCCTGGGGACGATCTTCACCGAGCGATCGGTGGCCGACGAGATCGGCTCCGATGCGGTGGACTTTAATATCCAGCGTCTGGGGCTCTGGCTGCGGTACAACCAAAAATCCGCCATCAGCAAGACCCAATGGCAGGAACTGGCCTGCCCCACTCTGCCCCAACTCACCGGAAAGCTCTTTGCCGGGGTGAAATACGGCAGGGACGGGGAGTATGCGGCTCTATCCGTGGCGGTCAGGACAACAGACGGACATATATTCACAGAAGCAGTGAACTGTCAGCCCATACGGGCCGGAGACGGTTGGCTGCTTGATTTTTTGTCCCGGGCCGATCTGGAGGCGGTGGTCATCGACGGCGCTTCCGGCCAGCAGCTATTGGCCGAGGGGATGAAGCGCCGGGGGCTGCGGCTGAAGCCGCTGCTGCCCACGGTGAAAGAGATCATAGCCGCCAATGCCGCCTTTTATCAGGCCCTCTCTGTCGGTCAGCTCCGGCACGGAGATCAACCCGGAGTCACCCGGGTGGTCTCCAACTGCGACAAGCGGCCCATCGGCTCTGGCGGGGGGTATGGCTTTCGTGCCCTCCGGGAGGGAGACCGGATCGAGCTCATGGACAGCATGATCCTGGCCGTCTGGAAGTGCGGCGCGGGCAAGGAAAAGAAGAAGCAGAAAATACGATGCTGACCGGCGCCATGTGCCGGTGGCAATAGATCGACCCTGAGAACAGGAGGAAGCCAAAATGGCAGAAGCATTTACACCTATCAACACAGAGGAGGAGTTCGCCGCCGCTGTGGCAGCGCGCTATGGCGATGTGGCGACCCTCCAGCAGCAGCTCCAGACTGTGACCGGCCAGCGGGATACCCACGCTAAGACCATCGAGGAGCTGAAAGGCCAGATCAAGGGCCACGAGACCGCTGCCCTCCGGCAGCGGATCGCCCGGGAGAAGGGCCTGCCCTTTGAGCTGGCCTCCCGACTCACCGGCGAGACCGAGAAGGACATCCAGAAGGATGCCGACACCATGGCTGAGCTGCTGAAATCGGTCAAGGGGCCCGCCCCTCTGGCAAACCCCGAGCCTGACGCAGCCGGCAGCAAGCACGCGGGCATGCTGAGCATGCTCAATGATCTGAGAGGAGAGTAAAAAATGGCAACCAAAACTACGATGCAGAGCAATTTCGCCCCCGAGACCGTCAAGGAGGTATTCTCCAAGGTCAAGGGCCACTCCAGCCTGGTCAAGCTGGCCCGTCAGATGCCCATTGCCTTCTCCGGCAATGATATTTTCACCTTCAGCCTGGACGGCGAGGTGGCCATCGTGGGTGAGGGCGGCAGCAAGCCCGCGGGCGAGGCAACTGTGGAGCCCGTCAAGGTGGCTCCCATCAAGGTGATCTACCAGCACCGCATGTCCGATGAGTTCCTCCGGGCCTCTGAGGAAAAGGCGCTGAATATGCTCACCGCCTTCACTGACGGCTTTGCCGCCAAGATCGCCAGAGGTATCGACATTATGGCCTTCCACGGCGTCAATCCCGCCGACCTGGCCGCCTCCGACAAGATCGGCGGCAACCATCTGGACACCGTCACCAGCGTTTCCTACACCGAGGGCAAGCCCGAAGAGGCGCTGACTGCCGCTGTAGCCGTCATCGGCGACAATGACGTCACCGGCTACGCCCTGAGCAAGGGCTTTGCCGCCGCTCTGGGCAGCTACAAGGAAAACGGCGTCAGCCAGTATCCCGAGTTCAAGCTGGGCGCCAACCCCGGCAAGCTGGTGGGCACTGCCTGCGACGTCAACTCCACCGTAAACAAGGGCAACAGCAAGGCTCTGGCCTATGTAGGCGACTTTGCATCCGCCTTCCGCTGGGGCTATGCCGATCAGATCCCCATGGAGGTGATCCAGTTCGGCGATCCCGACGGTCAGGGCGACCTGAAGCGCACCAATGAGATCGTGCTCCGGGCCGAGGCCTGGATCGGCTGGGCGGTGCTGAATAAGGCCGCCTTTGCCCGCATCGTGGAGGATGAGTAATATGGCCATCTGGATCAATGAGGCCACCGGCGCGGTGATCCGGACGGACTGCGTGATCTCCGGCGGCGGCTGGAAGCGGCTGAAGGAGAAGGGCGGCAAGAAATGAGCAGCTATGCCACAGTCAGCGATCTGATCCAGCTGTGGCGGGAGCTCACCGAGGAGGAGCGGCGCCGGGCCGCTCCTCTGCTGGAGCTGATCTCCGCCTCCCTGCGATCTGAGGCCCGGCGGGTGGGCCGGGATCTGGACGAGATGATCGCCGCAGACCCGGATCTGGCTGCCGTGGCCATGGGGGTGACCGTGGATATCTGCGCCCGGACGCTGATGACCTCCACCCGGCAGGAGCCGCTGACCCAGTTCACCCAGAGCGCCGGAGGCTATTCCGCCTCCGGCACCTTTCTGGTCCCCGGCGGCGGACTGTTTATCAAAAAGTCGGAGCTGGCCCGGCTGGGTCTCCGGAGACAGAAATACGGGGGGATGGACATCTATGGACTCTCTGATTAAGGGAATGACCGTCCGGCTCTATGAGCGGACACAGACGGGTACAGACGCCTTCCACGCACCGGTTTATACCGAGACCCCGGTGGAGGTGGAAAACGTGCTGGTAGCGCCCACAGCGGCCTCAGATGTGGTCAGCGACCTGCAGCTTTACGGCAAGCGGGCCGAGTATGAGCTCTCCATCCCCAAGGGGGACAGCCATATCTGGGAAGACCGGAGGGTGGAGTTCTTCGGCCGGATGTGGCGTACCTTTGGCTTTTCCCAGCTCTGGCAGGAGGAGCAGGTGCCCCTGGACTGGAACCGGAAGGTGAAGGTGGAGCGGTATGGCTGACGGTCGCATCGAGCTCGACAGAAAAGGGGTCCGGGCGCTGCTGCAGAGCGCTGAGATCGGCCGGGTCTGTGAGTATCAGGCCCGGAGGATGACCCTTGCCACCGGCATGAAATACACCACCGACGTCCATGTGGGCAAAAACCGCGTCAATGCCGGCGGCTATGACGCGGGCAAGAGACAGGAGGAGGAAGCATGATCGAGCTGACGGTATTGGATCATCTGTCGGAGCAGCTCACTGTGCCGGTGTACATGGAACTGCCCTCCGGCGCCCCCGACCGTTTCGTCGTGCTTCGGAAAGCAGACAGCGGCCGGGAGAATTTTATTTATTCCGCAATGTTCACCTTCCGCTCCTACGGTGAGAGCCTGCTGGAGGCCGCCCGGCTCAATGAGCAGGTCAAGGCGGCCGTGGACCGGATCTCTGAGCTGGATGCGGTGGCCTCTGCCCGGCTGAATGGGGACTATCCCTTCCCGGATACATCCATCAAACGGCACTGCTATCAGGCCGTGTACGATATCACACACTACTGAAAAGGGGATGAAACCTTATGGATACGAAAAACGTAACTGCCAGCAAGCCCAAAACCGGCGGCGCTGTTTTCCGCGCCCCTCTGGGCACCGCGCTGCCCACGGATGCCGTCACCGCTCTGGCGAGCGACTTTACGCCTCTGGGCTACTGCTCGGAGGACGGCTTCATCAACGCCAACAGCCCCTCCTCTGACAAGGTCAAGGCCTGGGGCGGGGATATCGTGCTGAATTATCAGACCGAGAAGCCTGACACCTTCAAGCTGACCCTCATCGAGGCGCTGAACCCCAATGTACTCAAGGTGGCCTATGGCGACGGCAACGTCACCGGCAACCTTGCCTCCGGCATTACCGTCAAGGCGGGCAGCCAGGAGTATCAGGAGTATGTCTGGGTCATCGATATGCTGCTGAAGGAGGCGGTGAAGCGGGTGGTGATCCCTCAGGCCAAGGTCACCGAGTTGGCCGAGATCACCTACAAGGACTCTGCCGCCGTGGGCTACGGTGTCACCCTCTCGGCAACGGCGGATGATGGGGGCTATACCCACTACGAATACATCAAGGGCACCTCTGCATCCGGAGGTGAGAGCTGATGGAACGGATCAGACTCTCCTCCGGCTGCGAGCTGGAGCTGGACAGGGACGCGCTGGATAATATGGAGCTGCTGGATGCCCTCATCGACGCCGATGAGGGGGATCACAAAGCCTCTGTCCGGCTGATCCGGCTGCTGCTCTCTCCCGCTGAGCGGAAGAAGCTGTACGATCACCTGCGGAATGAGCAGGGGCGTGTCCCCGTGCAGGAGATCTACGCCGCTGTGGCAGAGATCTTCCGCGCCCTGAATCAGGGAAAAAACTCCTGACCCTCGCCGGCATGCTCGCCCATGACCGCGCCGCTTTGCGCTGCGATCTGGCCGAGAGCTACGGGATCTATGATATGCAGGCTCTGCCGGCCACCGTGCTGGCAGAGCTTGCTGCCGGTTTGAGGGAGGATTCCCGGATCAAAATGAGCCTCTCCGGCATGAGAGGCAGCAGGACAGAGCTGCTGCTGGCGATCCTCGCCGACCGGCTGGGGCTGCTGGTCTGGTTCCAGACCGAGGACGGCCGGCGGGGCGTCAATCGGCCCCGGTCCATCGCCGAAGCGCTGCTGGCCCCTGACAGCAGGCCGGAGGGGGATGTGATCGCCTTTGACTCCGCCCGGGACTTTGAGGCGGAGTGGACCAGAAGAACGGGGGTGTCCCATGGCTAAAAACAGCATTGCCACCAGCTACGTCCAGATCGTCCCCTCGGCCGACGGCCTGAAGGGAAAGCTGTCAGAGATGTTCAGCGCCTCCATGCCCTCGGCCGGTCAGAGCGCCGGCAGCCTGCTGGGCGGAAATCTGGTGGGCACTCTGAAAACGGTCATTGCCTCGGCGGGATTGGGGGCGGCGGTCAAGAATGCCCTCAGCGAGGGCATGGAGCTGGAGCAGAATCTGGGCGGTACCGCAGCGGTATTCGGCGATTTCGCTCAGCAGATCCAGTCCAGCGCGCAGCAGGCCTATCAAAATATGGGTCTGTCTGCCTCGGACTACATGGCTACGGCCAACAAGATGGGCTCCCTCTTCCAGGGCTCCGGACTGGAACAGCAGCGGGCGATGGAGCTGACCGCTCAGGCCATGCAGCGGGCGGCGGATGTAGCCTCCGTCATGGGCCTTGACATGAATGCGGCGATGGAATCTATAGCGGGCGCCGCTAAGGGAAACTTTACCATGATGGACAACCTGGGCGTCAGCATGAACGCCGCCACTCTGGAGGCCTACGCACTGGAGAAAGGACTGAATTTTAAATGGAACACGGCCAGCAATGCCGAAAAGGCAGAGCTGGCCATGAAGATGTTCTTTGACCGGACCGAGCAGTACGCGGGAAATTTTGCCCGCGAATCAGAGGAGACCCTTGCCGGATCTCTGGGGGCGGTGCAGGCGGCCTGGTCCAATGTGCTGGGGCAGCTCACCCTGGGCGGCGATCTGTCCGGCCCCATTGCGGCACTGGCCGAGACGGCACTGACCTATCTGACCGGCAATTTTATACCGGCGGTGTGGAATATTGTTTCCGCGCTGCCGGGGGCGCTGGTCAGCCTGATCGGGCAGCTGATCCCGGAAAACGCGCTGGCGCTGGTTACCGAAGGGGTGGGACAGCTCTCGCTGTTTCTGACGGAGCAGCTCCCCCTCCTGCTGGAGCAGGGGGTCGGCATGGTCACCGAGCTGGCCAACGGTTTTCTGACCGGGATCCCCGGCTTTTTGACGGCGGCGGCAGGTCTGCTGGAGCAGCTGCTCTCGGCGATCCTGTCTGCCCTGCCCAGCCTGCTCTCCGGCGGCTATCAGCTCATTGTCAATCTGGCCTCCGGGCTGGGCTTGGCCTTGCCGGAGATCCTGGTAACGGCAGGCGAGCTGATCGGCGGGCTGCTCTTTGAGATCGCCTCCCATCTGCCCGAGCTGCTGGAACAGGGCATCACCCTGATCTGCGAACTGGCTGCCGGTCTCATCGCCGGCATCCCGGACGCCGTCGTCTCCATTTCCCAGACCATCGATGAGATGGTGTGGGCTTTTTTGGATTATGACTGGCTGCAGGTGGGCGCGGATATCCTGGAGGGCATCGCCCGGGGTCTCTACAACGGTGTAGGCACCATTGTGGAGGCGGCCAAAGAGGCTGCTAAAGCCGCGCTGGACGCGGCCAAGGATTTTCTGGGCATCCAGTCTCCCTCCCGGCGCTTCCGGGAGGAGGTGGGTAAACAGTCCGCTGCCGGTATTGCGTTGGGGCTGCGGGACAACCGGGGGCTGGTGGCCTCGGCCATGGATGAGGTCTCTGAGGAGATGCTCTCCTCTGAGCTGGCGCTGGGCGTGAGCGCCTCCCGGGCAGTCTTGGCCGGCGGAAGCCGGCAGCAGGCGGTGACCGTGGTTCAAAACATTTACAGCGAAGCAAAGACAGCAGCAGATTTGATGCAAGAAGCAATTTATCAGCAAGAAAGGGCGGTGCTGTTGGGTGTTTGACGTGATTTTTGAGGCCGATTACGGCGGGAAATACCTCTTTGGCAAGGGAGGGAATACCTGGTTCGGGATGAGCGTGGGAAACGGCATAGCCGTCTCTCTGGGTACCGCTCAGGGCTTTGCTCAGGTGGGCGAGACGGTGGAGACCCAGTCGGTCTCCGGCCGGGTCGTCGATGTGACCGGGGAGATCTACGGCAGGGATATTCCCGGCCGGAAGAACGCGCTGCGCCGGGTCTGCGCCCCCTTTACCGCCGGCCGGCTCATCTTTCGGGGGACCCATTATCTGCGCGTATACGTGAAGGCGGCTCCCACCTTCTCTGCTGTGCGGAAGAACGGGCTGTTCAAGATGCAGTTCTTTGCCCCCTATCCCTTTTATCGGACGCTGGTGGAGGAGCTGCACTACATCGGCGCTATGAAGGCTCAGTTCCGATTCCCGGTCAACTATGCCCAGCCCCACCGATTCGGCAGCCGGGCGGCAGGGCGATATACCAACCTGATCAACAGCGGCGACGTGGCTGTTCCCTTCCGGGTGAGTCTGCGCTCTGAGGGGACGTGCAGCAATGTGGTGCTGTCCAACCTCCGCACCTTTGCCATGCTCCGGCTCAATGGGACGCTGTCCGCAGGGGATCAGGTGGAGCTCTGGCGGGACGAGGATCATGTGTTCCGGGCAGAGCTGACCCGGGAGGGGGTGAAAACGGACATCCTCTCCTGGGTGGATGAGGCCTCCGATCTCTTCCAGCTGGAGGTGGGAGATAATCTCATCTCGGCAAATGACGACGAGGGCGGGGGCAGCCTGACAGCCCGCTTTGCCTTCTCGCCGGCGGTGGCGGCACTCTATGAGACTTAACCTGTATAACAGCGCCATGGAGCGCATCGCCGTGATCGGCGGTCAATTTATCTCCTGCCTCTGGACAGAGGGCTACAATACGGTGGAGCCCTTTGCTCTGGAGCTGCCGGAGACAGATTTTTACCGTCAGAGGGTCCGGCCGGACTGCTATGTGGGCCGGTCGGACCGGAAGAGTCTTATGGTCATCAAGTCCGTCCGCTGTCAGGGCGGGCGGCTGATCGCCAACGGCTTTCAGGCCGGGCGCTGTCTGGAGGATCTGGCCTTTATCGGCACCATCCCTGCCGGGAGTGACCTGCCCTCTGCCATTCAGGGGGCCTATGAGACGGCCGGGGGCTATGAGGGCTTTTCCGTTCCCGCCTCCGATCTGCGCACCCCCTATGACTACCAGATCAGCAACCGATCTGTGCTGGAGCTGTGCCGGACCATGTGTCAGGAGACAGATACCGGTTTCCGGGTGGTCCGGGGCGGTGCCGGAGCGGAGCTGGAATTCTACCGCCCGGAGGCAGACCCTGACCGGGTGCTCTCCCGCCGGTTCGGCACCATTTCCGACGTCTCCGTCACCCTCTCCACCCAGAACCTGAAAAACCATGCCATTGTGCTGGGCGCGGGGGAGGGAGAGGCCCGGGCAGTGGCGGAGGCAGATCTGAGCGGAGGCGGGCAAAAGCGATCTCTCATTGTAGATGCCCGGGATCTGACCCGGGAGGACGGGGAGACAGAGGCATCCTATCTGGCCCGGCTGGAAGCCCGGGGCCGGGAGAAGCTGCTGGAGCGCTGTGGAACGTGGGAATGCACCTTCGTCCCGTTGGCAGGGCAGTTCGGCCGGAGCTATGAGCTGGGCGATGTGCTCACCGTGCTCCTGCCGGAGTACGGCCTGAAGCTCCGGGCCAGAGTCGTCCGCTTTACCCAGAAAGAGCAGAACAACCAGACTAAGACGACCGTGGAGGTCGGGACCATAACCATAGTGAGGTGACAAGGATGGCAATTGTAACTTACCCACTCAACCAGATCGACTACACCGCCGAGGATGCCGAGCTCTATTGCTGTACCCGTGCCAGCGGCATTTACGCCGGAGACGACTTTTCCTGCTCCGTCACCGGTGCAGACAATACCGTGACCATCGCCCCCGGGCTTGCCTGGATCCGCAACAGCCGGTTTTCCGGCAAGGTGGCGGCCCTGAAGTCGGCCATGGCGCTGGAGCTGAGTCTGCCGGACAGCGTCTGGCCCAGGATCGACGCCGTCGTGCTGCGATTTGACGCCAACAGCAACCGGACCGAGCTGATCGTCAAGACCGGCGTTGCGGCGTCAAATCCTGCCGCGCCGCAGCTGTCCCGAACTACGGCTATTTACGAACTTTGTCTGTTCGAGATCTACCGGAATCCGGGATCTACGGTGGTCACATCGGCCGATGTGACCGACCGTCGCCTGAGCGCAGAACACTGCGGCCTGATGGCTGACGCCGTTACACGGGTGGATACAGACGCAATCAGCGCCCAGCTCTATGCTTTGATTGATCAGCTGCGGGCCGAGATCGCAGGGGTGCATGACGGATCTGCCTTTGCGCCAAGCGTCAGTCATCAGATCCATAGCTACACCGATCCGGCCGGCTTTGGCGCGGCATGGACGGACAGCCCGGAAGCTCTCTGCGCGGCCCTGCCGGCGGGGGCAGTGTTTTTCGCCAGCGCCGATCTGCTTACCGATGCCGGCTGGTCGCTGCCCTTTTCCGGCGGTTTGCTCTCGATCCGAAAGATGGGCCACGACAATCTCCGAATTACGCTGGAAGATCCAACGGACCGTGCTCTGGACCAGTATATGAGCGTCTCTGGCGGCAGCCCGTCCGGACACTGGGCGCCGGTCAACCTGGCGGCCGGAGCGCTGCGGGAGAAGACGGTCTGGAGCAACCCCAGTCCCGCCGGCGGTCTGAGCGCCCAGACCATTGACTTGAGCGATCAGCTTGAGGGGTGTGACGTGAACTATCTGGTCGTCGAGGTTCGGCATCTCGCCTCTGACGGCGGCAGAACTGCCAATATCCTCTGCCGGGTTAATCACGGCACTGCAGCCACTGTCGCAATGTACAGCGGTGGCAAAATCGAGCACTATGAGCGGCTCATGTATGCCCGGACTAACGGGCGTGTGCTGGAAATCAAAGACGGGCTTAGAGACGGAGCGACAGACGATGCGGTCTGCGTCCCGGTCTATGTCCGAGCGTGGTTTACTGACGCTTCCTGACCTTATCCGAGAAAGGACTCTGCTATGAACATCTACATCGTTGTGTTTGCGTTTATCGTGCTGGACTTTATCACCGGACTGGTAAAGGCCATCTGCACCAACACCTTCTCCTCCGGCAAGATGCGGGAGGGGCTCTGGCATAAGGCAAGCCTCGTGCTGCTGATCATCCTTGCGCTTCTTGTAGAGTACGCTCAGGGCTTTATGGAACTGGGCATAACGATTCCCGTGGTGGGAGGTGCTAGTGTGTATATCACCCTCATGGAGCTGGGCTCCATTCTGGAGAATCTCTGCAAGATCAACCCCGAGCTTATGCCGGACAAGCTTCATCGACTCTTCGGTGGCGTCGCAACTGAGGACAGTGCCTATGAAGATCAGCGATAATGGCCTTGCCCTGCTCCGGCAGTTTGAGGGCTGCCGGCTGACTGCCTACAAGTGCCCGGCAGGCGTTTGGACCATTGGCTACGGCCATACGGGCACTGTGGACGGGGTGAAGATCGGCAAGGGCATGAAGATCACCAAAGACAAGGCCACAGAGCTGCTGCGCTCCGACTGCGCCCGGTTCGAGGCGCATGTGTCGAAGTATGTCGGATACCAGTGGAACCAGAATGAGTTTGACGCGTTGGTGAGCTTTACTTACAACGTGGGCTCCATCGCCCAGCTCACCGCAAACGGCAAACGCAGCCGGGCGGAGATCGCCGGGGCCATGCTCCGGTACAACAAGGCCGGCGGCAAAGTGCTGGCAGGTCTCACCCGGCGCAGACAAGCCGAGCGGGAGCTGTTTCTCACGCCCTGCCGGACAGCCACCACCCCGGACCGGGAGGAGGAATTTGAAATGACACTCAAAACACTGAAACGGGGCAGCAAGGGCGACCCCGTCCGGGGCCTGCAGCGCCTGCTGAAGGGCTATGGCTACTCCGTCAGCGCGGACGGGGATTTCGGCCCGGCCACCGAGCGAGCCCTGAAAGACTTCCAGGAGACCCACAAACTCGCTGACGACGGCGTAGCCGGGGAAAAGACCTTCGGGGAGATGCTGGGGGTTGGGTGAGCTTTGACGCTCATGTCCGACGGATACTTAGCTGCCAAGACGGCGTACAACCTCCCTCTTCCGTGCTGATATCATGGGAGAGGGAGGTTGCTTTCTGGGTTTGTATGGCCTGTGATTCCTGTCAAAGGAAGAAGACGCTTATAGGCTGTGTTCTCTGATGGCAGAAACGATACTGTTGGTATTCCAACCCACGATGACATCTGCGCATTGCTGGACATCGCTGGGGGTAACGGTATTTCCGTATGGACGGATGGCGATGATTGGCTTGCCGAATTTAGACGCAGACTCTAACTCGTATCGCATCCAGCGCCGGTTGTTATAGTACATACCTGAAATAACGAGAATACAGCTGCATAGTTTGATCTTGCGATCTATCGCAGCTTTGATTTCCAATACAGTTCCTACACTGGTCTCGTCTAGATTGTGCAATGGTTTATCTTTCGGAGCGGAATAATTGTAGTATTGAAAATTGGGGGCATTGTCCAAAAGGGATACTAAGCGGTCATAGTCCGCGCCGTATTTCCAAGCGTGGCTGATGAATAAGTGATAAGGTCGGAGACTTGGCATAGATTATGCTCCTTTCTTGAGGTGAAAAAATGGAAGTAAAGAAATACAAAAAGAAGCCTGTTGTCATCGAAGCCTATCAAACGGATAAGCCGATTAAGATAGAGACGCTGGAAGGAACGATGCAGGCAGAAGTGGGTGACTACATCATTACCGGAATAAAAGGGGAGAAATATCCGTGCAAACCAGATATTTTTCGTTTGACATATGAACCAGTAAGCGAAGTATGACAGATGCTGTCATTTCTGGTGGCTGGAGTTCTGTGCAGTCGTGGACCATTCACTTAACTCTTGCCCCATGAGTTTCAGACAGTTCTCTGTAAAGAGTTTCTTGGCGGCATCGGAATGGAGATTACTGTAAGGACCAACTTCGTTTTCAAATTGGCTACATTCTGCATCCAGCCTTTGGCAAACAGACCGAGATTGGATCCAGCGATCTTTGTGACGCTTCAGATGGAGGAGGCCAGTGCAAATGGTGGATATTGAACCCAGCAGAGCAACTACATATTTGGCGAGTGTGTAATCATCAGTTGCCAAGCTCACGACAGGAACCAAAGCCATGGAAAAAAGACTGCAGGAAGATAGAAAGTAGTATTCCTTTTGAGCAGATTTGCTCTTGGAACTATAGTAAGCACGTTGGTTCTGGAATGTTGTGTAGAATGGGAAGTCAGACCACTTGTCTGAATTGGCAGGACTGTGGCCTGAGCCTGTGCTGTGTGGTGATGGTGTAGAAACGCACATACTTGTCAACTCCTTATAAAATGATTGTTCTAACGGATTTCGGCGATGCTGATTTACTATCAGATCGCTATTGTGGGAAACGCATCTCCCTAAAACTCCCCCACCTTGATCTCCCATGGGAGGCGCCAATTGTCTTCTGAGTTTAGGTTGTAGCGGTACACGATCTGTTGCTGTGTGGCCAGATAGCCCTCGAAGGAGCAGTGTTCCGGCTTTTGTGACAACAGGTATTGATAGGCGGTAATGTCGTGGATGGAAAACCGATTGAAGCTCCGGGGCCCTGCCGGGTGGGTGTGGATGTTCCCTGCGTAAATTTGACAGGATTCGACCCAGCACAGAGGCAGGATCAGGGCGACAGAGCAGGTATCACCCTCGGTGGTGTCATCATAGTAGTATTCCGGCGGGTCCCGGTGGGGGATCTGATAGAGGTTTGCGTACCATTCACGGCCGGAGATCCGGGTGAGGGGATAGTAGGCTTTGGCAAAGGCGAGAGCGGCTTCCTCCAGACTGGGGTAGGTGAGGGTCGGACCTCCCCGCTCCGGTGCTGATACTGCCATGGGATACACTGCTCTCGTTTGAAGTCATCTATGATGGAATGACAGTTTTTACCGGAATTTTCACAGCGGGGACAAAAAAGAAGGGAGACCGGAGTCTCCCTTCCTGTTTCGTCAAGCTAGGCTGTGACGGTGTTGGTGGTGCATTTGTAATTTTCGTAGCCCGAGGCATCCTTGGCGTAGTAGTTGACCACGGCGTAGTATTTGGTCCCGGCTTTGCCCTGATAGGTGATGCAGCAATAGGCGTGGGTCGTGTTTGACTGAAGCATATTGCTGACGGTGGCTCTGGTATAGGTCTTGACCTTTTCGTAGGAGCCGTCAGACTGCTTCTCATAAATGTAGACCGTGCTGGCGCCCAGTGTGGTCATGGTGTGGGTGGAAACGACATCAAATTCCACCGCGATCTTACCGTTTCCCAGCGCGGTGACGGAATCCTCAAATCTGCTAAAGTAATAGCTGGCTCTGGCTTCGGCAGCTTGAGCAGTCGGAAACAGGGCAATAATCATCAGGAAGGCTAAAAACAGAGTTCCTGCTTTCTGGATTGCAAGGCGCACAAAATCACTCCCAGTATACCGATGCAATCATGCTTTCCAGATCCTCTGGTGTGAGGCTTCCCTGAATCTGTACCTGAACATTTTCATTATGCCATACGCATGAGAAGTGATCATAGTTTTTCATCACATAGTGCTCGATATGGTTGATTTCATGCCTATCAATAATGGAGTCATCTTTAAGAAAGATTGAATCTGTGCCTATTAAATCTATCGAGTCATAAACGATTACTGAAATAGTATATTCTTTGTCTTCGCTTTTGTATTCTCCGTGAATGAATACGCTGTCCAGTCTCTGGGTTACAGTGACCTCTTCCGCAGCCTCGAAGGGTGCTCTGGTGGGGACGACGGGGAGATCCGTCTCTTCGGCCACGGCGGCTCTCAGATCCTGATAGGGGTCCTCCTCCGGA
The DNA here is from genome assembly GCA_017395935.1 of Oscillospiraceae bacterium. Taxonomy (GTDB): domain Bacteria; phylum Bacillota; class Clostridia; order Oscillospirales; family Oscillospiraceae; genus Onthomonas. Next base: position 99,813 of record JAFQNL010000013.1, on the reverse strand, counting down.
ATATCCTGACTGATCGGCAGATCGTCCAGACCGGAGAACCGGAAGGTCTCGGCGGTCCAGCTGGCCAGCCAGTGGAAAATATCCAGTCCGAAGGCGGAGGCAGTGCCGCACATAAGGATGAGCACGGCAACGGCAGCGGCGAAACGACGCAGAAGAACAAGGACGCTATGATTGCCCGTTTTCAATTTTTTGTTTTGGGGTTCTTCGTCCGCGAGCGCACAGGCCTCGTCCTGTTCCATGCAGCGTTCCTTAAAATCCTCCCAGGCGGCGTCTACATCCACCGCCGGAGCGTCTGTCTCCTCTGCTTCCCTGGCCATGATCACCTCCAGTACATCGGAAATCAATTCAGTATCCGGCTCCTCCCCCTCAGGGGTGTAGAGCAGCCGTTCCAGCTCTTGTGTGCTGAGCCGGTCCAGCATCAGATCAGAGTTGTGTTTGTGCCCGTTGACTCGCATCCTGGAACCTCCTTATCCGGTAATGACATTCTGTGCGCTGTTTTTTCACAGGCTGTCAATTTTATTTTTCTTCTTTCCATTCTCTGCTGACCCTTTCCTTGAGCCGCTTGATGCGCATGGCCAGAGCCGATTGCTTCAGACCCATCTCCTGGCTCAGCTCACGGTATGTATAGCCGTCCAGATAGAGCTTTTTCAGCAGCGTATACTCTTCTTCCGACAGGATGCTCCGCATTTCGGCCCGGAGGCGGAGACCGCCGTCTGACCCGCCTTCCGTAATGCGCTCGGAGACCCGCAGGAGACGCTTGCTCCACATATGCTCCTCCCGCAGCAGCTCCAGCACTTTGTAATGGCAGACGTTGATGAGCCAGCCGAGAGGGGCGGGACTGGCAAAGAGAGTCCCTCTGTTGACCCACGCGAAGCTGAAGGTCTCCTGTACCGCCTCTTCCGCCTGCCCCTGCAGATGGGTCCCCGTGCTGCCGCGGGCTCTCAGCCGGGCCATAGCAAAACGGAGCAGCGCCGGGAAGTGCTCCCGGTAGAGCTGCTCAAAGCGTTCCGTATCTCGGTTGTAATGGTCATTGGTCTTCAAAAGTGATCACGCCCATATCTTTCGTGAAATAATACAAATAATGATACAGGAAATGGCAGAAATCGACAAGAGGGATGAGGGATTTTTTCTGTTTTTTCTGACCCGGTCTATTGCTCATGTATTGCTCATTCGGGCCGGGAAACCCTTGAAAATAAAGGGTTTTGCTTTGAATGGGGTTCAAGAGGCCGCTGGTTCGACTCCAGTCACTCGGATATGAAGAGCACTTGCAGAGAAGCAGGTGCTTTTCTTTTTTGTTGAAGTTGGTCCGAACCAGCGGACTCTTGAGGCGCGGAGCGCCGTAAAATCGGTCGAACGCCCAGAGAAAAAAGACCTGACTATGTCAGGTCTTTTTGGTATATTCCAGTGTGCTTATTACAAAGGCAGCAGTCCACGGAAAATCAGCATTCCAACCAGCGCAATCTGCAGAATCAGAATGGCAGGTACACCGATGGTAAACTTGGGATGCAGGGTCTTGTGGCGAAAGAGCTTCATGCCCAGAAGAGCGCCGACGCTGCCGCCAACGAGAGCGGAGAGGAGAAGGGTCGCCTCGCTGATCCGCCAGGCACCCCGCTGTGCCTTAAGCTTATCAATCCCGTAGAGAAGAAAGGCAGCCAAATTTATGACCGCCAGATAGATTAAGAGCCCGTTTCCCATACTTATTCTCCCAGCACCTCTGCCAGCGTGGGCATAGCAGGAATGGCGCCGCTGCGGCTGACAGTGATGGAAGCCGCCTTGTTGGAGAAGGCCAGCATATCATGGAGCTCAGGAATCGGAATCGGAAGACTCAGATCCAGCTTGGTAAGCCGGGCCAGGAACGCACCGAAGAAAGTATCTCCCGCGCCGTTGGTGTCGGCTACCTTACACGGCACACCGGGAATGGTACCTGTCTGACCACGGTAGTAGTAGAATACGCCCTTTTCACCCAAGGTAACCAGTACCATAATGATGCCGGTCTCCGTGAGCTCTCTGGCACCCTTGACCAGATCAGAGGTGCCGGTGAGCAGCTTGAGCTCCTCGTCGCTGAGCTTGACGATATCGCACAGAGGAAGGGCCCGCTTAATGCTGTAAACAGCGTCCGCCTCGCTGGGCCAAAGATTCGCCCGGTAATTGGGATCAAAGGTGACCAGTGCGCCCATCCGGCGAGCCATGGCAGCCACAGCCAGAACGGCCGATTTGGCCGGCTCCTCTGTCAGGGCTACCGAACCGAAATGGAGGATCTGGGGGTGCTTGGCAAGGCCGGCAGCTGCCTCCTTCTGGGTCAATAGTGTATCAGCACCGGGAGAGCGGTAGAAGGTAAAGGAACGCTCACCCGCCTCGTCCAGTGCTACAACAGCCAGAGTCGTCTTTTCCGTCTCGGCAGTATAGAGGCAGGAGGTATCCACATGGTTTTCTTCCAGCGTTTTGCGCAGCAGCTCGCCGAAATTATCGTCGCCCACCTTGCCCACAAAGGCAGCGTCACCACCCAGACGGGCAGCAGCTACCGCCAGATTGGCAGGCGCGCCGCCGGGATAGGCAGCAAACACGGGCACACCGGCATCGTTGACATCGACCTGCGTCAGGTCGATCAATATTTCACCGATAGAGACAATGGCGGCCATAGGGATCTCTCCTTTACTGTCAATTTCTCTCGAATCTAACGAAATAATGTTTCAAACAAAACGGTAAAAAAGGTTTTGGAAACACTCCCCATCTTCATCGTATAGTATACCAGTGAAGTTTGGCGAATGCAACAATTTTCTTGTGCGAGTTTACTAATTGTGTCAAAAAAGCACGAGATCCGGAAGGCAGGGGAAAGGGGTAAAACCGAAAGAAACGGCAGCCTGCTCGGTGAAATATCATGCCGGTAAAAGAGGTTGCCCCTGAGAAAGCTTTGTGGCATAATACAATCAGATGAAGAGGGAGGGGAAATTATGCTGCAAACGGAACGGCTGGGCCCCTATCTTCTGAGCCAGCGGGAAGGGCTGCCCAAGGTGAGTCGAGACTCGCTGTTACTGGCAGAGTTTGTCACGCTGCACCGAGGTGACCGGGTACTGGATTTGGGCTGCGGTGTAGGAGTACTGGGGATTTGTCTGGCCGGACGAAAGCCGGATTTGACCCTGGACGGTCTGGAGCTGCAGCCGGAGTGTGCCGTGCTGGCCCGGGAAAATCTGTCTGCCAACGGCCTTTCCGGCCGTATTTGGGAAGGCAGGGTGGAAGAGATCCGAAGCCTCATCCCTGCTGGCGGCTATGATTTGATCCTCTGTAACCCGCCGTATTTTCAGACCGGCAGAGGAGCGACGGCAGCTGGCAGCCGGGGAGTGGCCCGGACAATCGGAAGCGAGGGACTTGCACCCTGGTGTGGCGCTGCCCGCTGGGGGCTGAAAAACGGAGGCCGCTTTGCCCTCTGCTGCCGTCCGGAAACTCTGGGAGAATTAATGGTTTGGCTCTCTAAAGACGGTCTGACGCCCAAGCGGATGCAGCTGATTCAGACGGCAGAGGAGAAAAAACCAAATCTGGTACTGCTGGAAGCAATGGCACAGGGACGGCCCGGTCTGGAGGTCCTCCCGGTGCGGATCGTGAGGTAACTATATGAGCGGAACATTGTATCTGGTCCCCACCCCTATTGGCAATCTGGGCGACCTGTCCCGGCGGATTGTAGAGACGCTGGAGCAGGTGGATTTTATCGCTGCCGAAGATACCCGGGTGTCGGTGAAGATTCTGAACCATCTGGAAATCAAAAAGCCCATGGTCAGCTATTATCGTCACAATACAGAGACCAGCGGCCCGGCGATTGTTCGCCGTCTGCTGGATGGAGAGAGCTGCGCGCTGGTCACTGACGCCGGAACACCTGCCATTAGTGACCCCGGTGAGGAACTGGTTGCTCTCTGCGCCCGGGAGGAGATCCCGGTAGTGGCTATTCCGGGCCCCTGTGCACTGATTACTGCACTGGCTGTTTCCGGCCTGCCGACCGGCCGATTTACCTTTGAGGGTTTCTTGGCTATGAATAAAAAGAACCGAAAGAGCCATCTGGAGAGCCTGAAGAAGGAAAACCGGACTATGATCTTTTATGAGGCGCCTCATAAGCTGTTGTCTACGCTGGAGGACTTTGAGGAGACGTTCGGCGCTGACCGGAGAATCTCCCTTTGCCGGGAACTGACCAAGCTTCACGAGGAGGTTCGTCGAACCACGCTGGGAGAGGCCGTCCTCTGGTATCGGGACAACAGTCCCAAGGGCGAGTTCGTCCTGGTGGTGGAAGGAGCCGAGGAGGAGCAGCAGGAGGAGATCAGTCTGGAGGAGGCGGTGGAGAAGGTCCTCCGACTTCGTGAGGAGGGAATGTCCATGAAGGACGCGGCTAAAAAGGTAGCCAAGGAAACCGGACTTCCCAAGAATGAGCTCTATCACCAGGCATTGGATCGGTAAACAAAAAAACCGTCCCCGATTGAATCGGGGACGGTTTTCAACTTTTTTACAGGGCCTTGATCTGCTTCAGGCAGGTCGGGCAGAGATTTTTGTTCTTATAACGGATCACGTTTCTGGCGTTGCCGCAGAAGATACACGAGGGCTGATACTTTCGCAGAACGATAGAGGAGCCGTCGACATAGATCTCCAGCGCGTCGCGCTCGGTGATCTCAAGAGTGCGCCGCAGTTCGATGGGGAGCACAATGCGGCCCAGCTAGTCAACTTTACGTACAATTCCGGTGGATTTCATAGTTTTCTCCTCTCTGACGCTCTTCTGCCACACGCGACAGGCCATAGCTTCGGACAGCAGGATTGTATTTTCTTTGACAATGTATACTCAAAGTGGGAAAGAGTCAATATGATTTAATAAGATTAAAGATTTGTTTAGAATTACAGACAATTTCTCCAGAATGTTAGAAGAACTGAAAGAAATTAACTTTCTATAACCATACCAGAACCGGCTGGAAAAGAAGGTCGGAAACGGTCGAAGGAAAAAAGAAAAAGCAAAAGCGCGCCGTGGGAAGCGACGCGCTTTTGCTTAAAAAGAAAAGAAAGAAAAGAGAGGGAGGTCGGATTGATATCCTATGCTGAAAGTATATCGGAAACGGCCTCTCCAGTGGTGAAGAAAGTGCGAAGAAATTATAAATAAGCTGTGAACAGACTTACAATGCGGCCCGTTCGATGGCGGCCAGCAGAGGAGTCATCATTTGCTTTTTCCGGCTGACTACGCCAGGCAGATGGACCCAGTTGTCATGGCACTCCTGACCAAATGCGGCCTCTACCACCTCGGCAGCGCTCCGACCTACAAAGATCAGGTCGGTGGATTCGTCGATAATATTGGTCAGCATAAGGAAGAGCATATTCAGCCCGCTGGTAGGGTGAAGCTGCTTTAAGTAGACCAGCATCTCCTCCCGGAGTCGCTCCAGCTCACTCTGGCTGACACTGGCCACCTGAGCTACCGCCAGAGTGACATCCTCGGCGGTGAAACGCTTGTAGTCCAGATGGAAAATTTCGTCCGGAGTCCGGTCGCCCAGCTGAGAGCCGGCGTTGAACATGGAGGTAGCATGCTCGTGGATATCAATGCCGGCAATGGCAGCCAGCTGACCGGCCATGTGCTGGTCGATCACAGTACAGGTAGGAGAGCGGAACATGAGGGTATCCGACAGAATAGCCGAGCAGAGCAAGCCTGCTACCCAGGGCTCGATCTCCACATGATTCTCCTGATACATAAGGGCGATAATAGTGGCGGTGCAGCCGAGGGGCTGGTTGCGGAAATAGATGGGGTTAGGGGTCTCTACAGCGTCGATCCGATGATGGTCGATGACCTCTACTACCTCAGCAGAGCGGATACCGTCTACAGCCTGATCTTTCTCATTGTGGTCTACCAGAACGACCTGCTGCCGCTCCAGATCCAGCAGGTTACGCTGGGAGATTAGACCCAGATAGTTGCCGTCGGCGTCCAGAATAGGGAAGTAGCGGATACGCAGCTTGGAGACAATGGCCTTGACCTCGGAGACCAGATCGTCATGGCGGAAGGTGATCAGTCCCTTGGTGCGCATTACATGGCGGACGGGCACCGACTGGTTGATCAGCTTCGAGCAGGCATAGGTGTCCAGAGGAGAGGCTACAATGGTGCAGTTGGACTCCCGAGCCAGCTTCTGAATGGTGCGGGAGACAGGTGCGCCGAGACCGACAATAATGCAGCCGGCCTTCATCTCAATGGAGCAGAGCTGGGACTCGTAGCGGTTGCCCAGAATGACCATGTCATTTTCAGCGATATAGTCCTCCATCACGTCCGGGTTGGCGGCAGCTACTACCACCTTGCCCTTGGTGAAGTGGCCGCGCGGATCGCCGACCACCAGTCTTCCGTCAAGCGTATCGACAATATTGCGGTAGCTGGTCTGAGCTTCAGCCAGAGCAGTGGCGTCCTGATCCTCCATATAGAACCGGGCCACATCGCCCAGAGTCAGAATTCCCTTAAGCTGGTTGTGGTCGTTGAGAACAGGGATGGTCTGAACATGGTGGTCTCTCATACACTCCCATGCCCGGCGCAGGGAGGTGTGGGAACTGACACCGGGGACCTTACGGAGCTGGACGTCATAGATCCGGGGCTCCAGAGACTCCAACAGGCGAGGGGCTTCCACACCAAAATGGTCGAGAACGTATCTGGTCTCGCCGTTGACCTCGCCGGCCCGGCAGGGAATATACTCGTTGCCCGTCAGCTTCTGTTTCAGGTGGGCATAACAGATGGCAGAGCAGATGGAGTCGGTATCGGGGTTCTTGTGTCCGATGACAAAAACAGGTTTCATATTGATCGTTGACTCCTTTCCTGAACGGGCCGGAAGACCCTGCCCAGTCTTGATACAGCTATACTAGCACAGTTCCCTTTCTGTTTCAAGAAAGGAAGGGAAAAGCGGGGAAGTTTCCTCCCGCTCCCGGGCAGAGGAGGCAATATGAGCAAAAGTAACAGTATCTGCCGCGATCCGCCGGCTTTTTCAGACAAGAGTGGCATTGAAAAGACGGGAGGAGGCTGATATAATAAAGTAGCTTGTTAAAGTGATATTGTCGCCGGATTCCGGTCCGGCGGAAGGAGACGAAACTCATGTATCGCGTAAAGACCATGAACAAGATCGCCCAGGTCGGTCTGGATCAGCTCCCTGCCAGCAACTTCCGTGTGGGAGACGATCTGGAACACTATGACGCAGTCCTTGTCCGCTCCGCCAGCCTCCACGATGTGGAATTCCCCGAGGAACTGCGGGTCATTGCCCGTGCCGGCGCGGGCGTAAATAATATCCCCATTGAAAGATGCTCTGAGCAGGGTATCGCCGTTTTCAACACGCCCGGCGCCAATGCCAACGCAGTTAAGGAACTGGTCCTTGCCGCGCTGCTCTACTCTTCCCGGGATATCTTCGGCGGCAGCCAGTGGGTGAATAACCGGATGCTGGAGGGCGTAGAAGTGTCCACTGTTGTGGAGAAGGGCAAGTCTGCCTTTGTGGGTCCCGAGATCTACGGCAAGACGCTGGGTATCGTGGGCCTTGGCGCCATCGGTGCCAAGGTGGCCAATGCTGCCATCGCACTGGGCATGAAGGTCATCGGCTATGATCCCTTCCTGACCGTCCATGCTGCTCTTCTGCTGGATACGCATGTCCGCCACACCACCAATCTGGACGACATCTACCGTGAGGCTGACTATATCTCCCTCCATGTCCCCTACAACAAGGATACGGCTGGCATGATCAACTCTGACTCTATCGTCCGTATGAAGGACGGGGTCCGCATCCTGAACTTTGCCCGCGGTGGTCTGGTCAAAGATGAGGACATGATTCAGGCGCTGGAACAGGGCAAGGTCAGCCGCTATGTCACCGACTTTCCCACCAACGCTCTGATTAAGACCAAGAACGTTATCGGTACGCCCCATCTGGGTGCATCTACGCCTGAGAGCGAGGAAAACTGCGCTGTCATGGCTGCCCGTGAACTGAAGGACTTCCTGGAAAACGGCAACATCTCCAACTCTGTCAACTATCCTGCCGTCTCCATGCCTCGCTCCGGTGTCTGCCGCGTGACCATTATGCACCGGAACGTCCATTCTGTTCTGGCCAATATTATCGCTATCTTTGCCAAGCTGGGCATCAACGTTGAAAATATGGTCAACAAGTCCCGGGGCGAATACGCCTATACTATGGTGGACTTGAACACTGTGGTTGGCGATGAGGTTCGTGCCGAGCTTAACGCTATGAATACCGTTATCCGGGTCCGTATCCTCTGATCTGGTCAAGAAAACAGAAAGCTCCCTCTGATCGTTGCATCAGAGGGAGCTTGTTCATTTGATCTGTTGGGCAGCTGGACTCATTAACCGGCCTCAGGGCGATCCTAGCCGGAGACAGATGGGGTCTGCGCTTTCACTGGCTGTTCAGACCGGGTATCCGGATAAGCGCTCTCGTCCCAGGTATAACCGGAGAGCATTTCCTCCCCAGTATGAAGCAGGGAATCCTCGCTGCTTTCCGCTGTTACATCCACATGATACCAGACGTCGTCTACCAGTACCAGATTCCACCAGTGGGCGGAGCCATCTCTGGTCCCATGAATGGTCATGCACTCGATGCCTACCCGGGAGCAAAGCAGATGATAGGCGAGGGCGGCAGCTTGGCTGTCGGCGCTTTCACCGGACAGGGCGGCATAGACACTTGCCTGTCCATCCTCGGCGTAGTTGAGTACCTCTTTCAGCCGGGAGCAGAGGAGCCAGCAGCCAACCTCACCTTCGCCGGGCGCTACGCCGGTCAGGGCAGCGGCCTGGGCCGTTACCTGCTGGGCCTGTTGCTGAAGGGTCTGCCGGGACTGAGGATAAGTGAAGCTGATCTCCACAATCTTCAAAACAGAGGGGGCGTCTTCCGGGTAGACAGAGATGCTCACTTTGGGATAACCCATGGCGAAGCCGGGAGCGGCATAGTAGGCCTCCTGAACCAGAGAGAGCAGCAGCTCTTTGTCAGCGTAATAACTGTTGGTCTCCAGCAGCAGAGGAGAGTCGTAGTCAGACATACACCGGTTAATGGCCTGCCGCAGGGCGTAGGTGCCGACGATACTCTGCAGCCGCTCCATCTCCTGAGGAGAGCGGCGGTAGCTGAAGGAGAAGAGGCATTCATCGTAAGAAATGATCCGACTGGTCTGAAACTGGATATCTGTCAGAGCCCAGTTGCCCAGAGGATCTTGGGTCAAAACCTCCTGACAGGCCTGCGCCAGTTCCTGCTCTATGTCTCCGGTATGATGATAGAGGTGGATAATCCCCTCCTCCTGACCGGTAGAGACAAAATACTGCACGCCGTTGACCAGATCGGAATAGCTCTCTGCCCGCAGCGCAGCCGAGTCGTCCTCTTCGGAGGTGTGAGAGATGTGGGTGCTGACCGAGCGGTACTCCCGTTCCAGCAGCCCGGAACAGCCGGTAAGCAGCAGGGAGAAACTCAGCAGCAGGATCAGCAGCTTTTTCTTCACAGCGAAGGAACCTCCTTTCTCTATACAGGCGGCTTACCGTCAGAGCATCATCTGCTCCTCTCCCCGGTCTTCCGGACGAAGCAGAGCACCGGCAGCGGGTATATTTCTGGCCCGATAGCGGCTTCTGTTTTTGATCTGGCTTTCCTCCAGGGGGTGGACGGTTTCCAGCTGATACTTGCTCTTGAGGGTCATCAGAGAGACACCCTGCGTATTGCGGGTAGTCTTGGGAGTGAGCAGAGCCGTATGGAAGGTGAGGCAGCGACCCTCAGAGGAGACGACTGCCAGCTCCAGATCCTCCCGGATCAGCATGGCCGCCTTCAGAGGACTCTTGTCAGAGAATGCGCCGGTCAGCTTCTTCCGGCGGGTGAGGGTCTGGTACTTGCTCAGCTCTACCCGGGCAGCTTTGCCGTTGGCAAAGAAGAAGAGCAGATTGCCTGTGTAGTCCCCGGGCAGACAGGCCCAGAGGACGCTCTCGCCCTCCTCCATGCCCAGTGCCGAGGGTAGGAAGCTGCCCAGTACGCTGGCCTTCGTGTCCGCAAACTCATACAGGAAGGTCTTGTAGCATTGCTGACGGTCGGTAAAGAACATGATCTCATCCCGATTGCTGGCTTCCCACTGGAGGAAGGGGCCGTCTCCCTCTTTGTACTTGTGTTCGCCGGACATTCGCAGGGACTGAGGCGTGATTTTCTTGAAGTAGCCCTCCCGGGAGAGAAAGAGATGGACGGGATAGTCAGGGATCTCAGCCACAGGTTCGGCCGTCTCCTCCTCAAAATCATAGAGAATCTCAGTCCGGCGCTCCATGGCATACTTCTTTTTGACGGCCTTCAGCTCTTCGGTGATAATCTTCTTTCGCCGGGCAGGACGGGCCACAATGTCTCTGAGATCGGCAATATCATTGAAGAGCTGGTCGATCTCCTGAGTGCGGCGAAGGATATATTCTTTGTTGATGTTGCGCAGCTTAATCTCGGCTACAAACTCGGCCTGAGTCTGGTCGATACCGAAGCCTACCATCAGATTGGGCACTACTTCGGCGTCCGATTCGGTTTCGCGAATGATGGCAATGGCCTTGTCGATGTCCAGCAGGATCCGGGCGAGGCCTTTGAGAAGATGGAGCTTCTCCTCCTTCTTCTCCATGTCAAAGTAGGCCCGGCGGCGGACGCTCTCCAGACGCCATGCCGTCCACTCTTCCAGAATCTCGCCCACACCCATAACCCGGGGAGAGCCGGCAATCAGAATATTGAAGTTACAGGAGGAAGAGTCCTGCAAGGGGGTGGATTTGAACAGCTTCTGCATGAGCTTTTCCGGATCGGTCCCACGCTTCAGGTCAATGGCCAGCTTCAGACCGGACAGATCGGTTTCGTCTCTGATGTCAGAAATCTCTTTCAGCTTTCCTGCCTTGACCAGCTCTTCCACCTTGTCGATAATAGCTTCCACCGTAGTGGTATAGGGAATCTCATAGACTTCGATCAGATTTTCGCTCTTGAGATAGCGCCACTTGGCTCTCACCTTAAAGGAGCCTCTGCCTGTTTCATAGATCTGACGCAGCTCCTGCTCATTGTAGAGAAGCTGACCGCCGGTGGGGAAGTCGGGCGCTTTCAGGACGGAGAGCAGATCCACTTCCGGATCCTTGATTCTGGCAATGGCAGCGTCGCACACTTCGCCCAGATTGAAGCCGCAGAGATTGGAAGCCATGCCGACGGCAATACCCTGATTGGCGGAGACCAGAACGTTGGGGAAGGTGGTGGGCAGCAGGGTAGGCTCTTTCATTCGTCCGTCGTAGTTGTCGACGAAGTCTACCGTATCTTTGTCGATATCCTTAAACAGCTCGGCGCAGATGGGGTCCAGACGGACCTCGGTATACCGGCTGGCGGCAAAGGCCATATCACGGGAGTAGACCTTGCCGAAATTGCCCTTGGAGTCTACCAGCGGGTGGAGCAGGGCCCCATAGCCCCGGGAGAGGCGGACCATGGTTTCGTAGATGGCCATGTCGCCGTGGGGATTGAGCTTCATGGTAGCGCCCACCACGTTGGCCGACTTGGTTCGGGGACCATTGAGCAAGTGCATCTGATACATGGTGTAGAGCAGTTTCCGGTGGCTGGGCTTAAAGCCGTCAATTTCCGGAATAGCCCGGGAGACGATGACGCTCATTGCGTAGGGCATATAGTTAACTTCCAGCGTTTGGGTAATGGGCTGCTCCAATACCTCCGGGCGCAGACCCATGACGTTGGGGTTGTTTTTTCTGGTTGTATCCTTGGGTGTTTTCTTTTTTGCCATGGAATACCTTCCTTTTGTTTATCGGTACAGTGGGCAGCCAGACTGCTGCTCCTGAAAATGGATGAGGCGGGACCCTGCCCGACGGGACGCGGGTCAGGAAATATCCGCCAGATCCAGATACTCGTGTCCGTGATCGGCAATATGGCTCTTTCGGCCGGCCAGATTGTCTCCCAGAAGCAGATCAAACATCTGAGCTGTCCGCTCCACATCCTCAGGCATGACCTTGATCAGACGCCGGGTCTCCGGATTCATGGTAGTCAGCCACATCATCTCAGGTTCGTTTTCGCCCAGACCTTTGGAGCGCTGGACGTCCAGCTTCTTGCCGGCGTTTTCGGCCACGATATCGTTTTTCTCCTTGTCGGAGTAGGCAAACCAGGTCTTCTCCTTCCAGGTAATCTCATAAAGGGGAGACTCGGCGATATAGACATAGCCCTGCTGAATGAGCTGGGGAGTGAGCCGATAGAGCATCGTCAGAATCAGTGTCCGGATCTGGAAGCCGTCCACGTCGGCGTCGGTACAGATAATGATTTTGTTCCAGCGGAGATTGGCCAGATCGAAGGTGGACAGATCCCTGTTCTTGCTCCGGGCGGAAGAGGGCAGCTCCACGCCGCAGCCCATGACCTTGATCAGGTCGGTAATAATCTCGCTCTTGAAAATCCGGTTGAAGTCAGCTTTCAGACAGTTGAGGATCTTACCCCGGACGGGCATAATCCCCTGGAACTCGGCGTCGCGGCTCTGTTTGACTGCACCCATAGCCGAGTCACCCTCTACGATATACAGCTCCCGGCGGCTGACATCCCTGCTCCGGCAATCCACGAACTTCTGGACCCGGTTGGTAATATCCAGCGAGCCGGAGAGCTTCTGTTTGATGTTCAGGCGGCTCTTCTCGGCCGTCTCCCGGCTGCGCTTATTGATCAGTACCTGACCGGCCATCTTCTCAGCGTCGAGGGGATTTTCGATGAAGTAGACCTCCAGCTGAGCCCGGAGGAAGTCGGTCATGGCCTCCTGAATAAACTTATTGTTGATGGCCTTCTTGGTCTGGTTTTCGTAGGAGGTCTGGGTGGAGAAGTTGTTGGACAGGAAGACCAGACAGTCCTGAACGTCGTTCCAGGTGATCTTGCTCTCGTTCTTCTGATACTTATTCTGCTTTTTCAGGTAGCTGTCCACCGCCGAGACAAAGGCGGAGCGAAGGGCTTTCTCCGGCGACCCGCCGTGCTCCAGAAAGGAGGAGTTATGGTAGTGTTCTACCACGCTTACCGTATTGGAGCAGCAGAAGGCGAGGTTCATCTTCACCTTGTATTCCGGGCGGTCAGCCTGGTCCCGGCCCTGACGCTCGGCTTGGAACAGGACGGGAGCGGTCAGGGGATTCTCTCCAGCCAGCTCGGAAATATAGTCCATAATGCCCTGCTCATAGCGGTAGTCGGTAACCTCAAACTTATTGCCGACCTGATCCCGGAACCGGAAGGTGATGCCGGCGTTGACTACAGCCTGGCGCTTGAGCACGTCGGTAAAGTACTCAGAGGGAATATCAATATCAGTAAAGACTTCGGGATCGGGCTTCCAGCGGAAACGGGAGCCGGTCTTGTGCCGGGGGCAGTCCTCTGTCTGCAGGCCGCCGATATTTTCTCCCTTCTCAAAGTGCAGCGTGTAGCGCTTATTATCCCGATGGATCACGGCGTCAAAATACTCTGAGGCATACTGGGTAGCGCAGGAGCCCAGACCGTTAAGACCCAGAGAGAAGCCGTACTCGTCGCCGTATTTGCCGCCGGCATAGAGCTCACAGAATACCAGCTCCCAATTCCAGCGGTTCTCCTTGGGGTTCCAGTCTACAGGACAGCCACGGCCGAAGTCTTCCACTTCGATAGAGCGGTCGTTGTAGCGGGTGACAATGATCAGATCGCCATGACCCTCTCTGGCTTCGTCCACCGCGTTGGACAGGATCTCAAAGACGGCATGCTCGCAGCCCTCCAGATTGTCCGAGCCAAAGATAACGCCCGGGCGCTTGCGTACCCGCTCGGCGCCCTTGAGGGAGGAGATGGACTCGTTGCCGTATTCTGCTTTTTTCTTTCTAGCTGCCATAAAAACTCTCACACTCCATAATATTTCATGCTAATTCTAACCGCAAACCCTCTTTCTGTCAAGAAAAGGGGAGCTGCGCACTTGACGGGGGTAAGGCAGGGAGCATAAAATGAAGAAAAACATCCCCTGAGGGAGGAAAAACCGATGTACGATAACCATGGATTTGACAGCTGGGCTCCGGAATATGACGCTGACGTGTCCCGTTCTGACCGGGAGGGAGAGTTCCCCTTCGCCGGCTATCAGGCTGTGCTGGATAAAATTGTGGATGCTGTTCTTGCCGCCGGCGGAAAGCGGGTACTGGATATCGGCTTTGGAACCGGAAAACTGGCCTGCGCCCTGTACGAAACCGGTGTGGAGATCTGGGGTCAGGACTATTCTGACCAGATGCGCCGTCTTGCCGGAGAGCGGATGCCCCATGCCCATCTCTTTGGAGGAAACTTTGCCCAGGGACTGGCTCAACCGCTGCTGGAGCAGCGCTATGACGCAATTGTCTCTACCTATGCCCTGCACCATCTTTCCCATGAGGACAAGCTGACCTTCCTCCGGAGTCTGCTGCCCCTGTTGAAGGACGGAGGAGCGATTTATGTGGGAGATATCTCGTTTGAGACGGCAGAGCAGATGGAACTCTGCCGGAGTGGTGCGGAGGACTGGGACGAGGAGGAGAGCTACTTCACTTACGAGGAGATGAAAGAGCAGTTTCCTGCCTCCGACTATGTTCCGGTCTCCTACTGCGGTGGTGTCCTGATCATCAGACAGAGCTGATCTGCCCTATCTTATCATACCCATGGTCCGGCAAAACGGACCAACCTGAAAGGAAGAAGCGCCATGGAAAACCATATATCTCCTGCCCGGTCCATGGCCGCTCCCGCCCTGCTGGCGGCGCTGCTGTGCGTAGCGGGGCCGGTCACCCTGCCGGCAGGACCGCTGCCGCTCTCTCTGGCTACGCTGGTGATCTATCTCGCCTCCGGCCTTCTGGGGCCGAAGGGAGGCCTGCTCACAGCCGGAGTCTATTTGGCTATTGGCGCAGTGGGTTTGCCTGTCTTTTCCGGTTTTGCCGGGGGGCTGGGCCAGCTCTTTGGCCCCACCGGTGGCTATCTGCTGGGCTATCTTCCACTGGCGTTTCTCTCCGGGCTGGGAAAGGGAAGAGGCCGAGTGGGACAACTGCTTGCAATGCTTGCAGGTACGGCGCTGCTGTATCTGATGGGAAGCTTCTGGTATGCCCTGCGCTTCGGGACGACCCTGTGGGGAAGTGTAGTGGTCTGCGTACTGCCGTTCCTTCCGGGAGATGGGGTTAAAATAGCCCTTGCTCTTGCCTTTACTCCCGCTTTGAAACGGGCGCTGGAACGGGCAGGACGGATGGAGGACTAAGAAAAATGTAACTGATTCTGAACGCGCTGACAAAATATCTGGCCGGCCTGCTGCTGGTCCTGCTCCTGCTCTTTCTTTCTATTCCGCTGGTACTGGGCTTATTCTGGGGATTTCTGGTCTTTTTGACCTATCCGCTGCTCATGGCAAAGCGGATCCGCCATGAGGAAGCGCTGCTGGAGCGGGAACTGGCAGGGTATTCCGACTACAAACAGCGAGTCAAATACCGACAGATTCCCTTTGTATGGTAAAGGAGAAGACAATATGAAAACGCTGCTTCACTGCTGCTGCGCTCCCTGCGCCAATATGTGCATCGACACCCTCCGGGAGGAGGGACGGGAGGTCACCGGCTTCTGGTATAATCCCAATATCCACCCGGTTACCGAGTTTCGGGCCCGGCGCAATACGCTGGAAGAATACGCCAAAGCTATTGAAATGCCCCTCGTTATCCAGAACGAGTATGCCCTGCGCCCCTTTGTTCGGGCAGTAGCTGACAACATCGCCGGACGGTGCGTCAAGTGCTATGAGATGCGCCTGTACCGAACAGCTCAATACGCGGCGGAGAATGGCTTTGATAGCTTCACCTCCAGTCTTTTTATCAGTCCCTATCAGAAGCATGAGCTCATGTATCAGGTGGCCCAGCGGGCAGCGGAGGAGTTTCAGGTAGAGTTTCTCTACCGGGATTTCCGCCCCCTTTTCCGGGCCGGACAGGACCGGGCCCGGGAGCTGGGTATGTATATGCAAAAGTATTGTGGATGCGTTTTTTCTGAGGAAGAGCGCTATATCAAACCGAAAAAACTGATTCCCTGAAAGACACGTTTAAGAAAGGAGCAAAAGGATGAAAGCGCTGTTCATTGGCGGAACCGGCACCATAAGTACCTCTGTAGTGGCTCACTGTCTGAAAAAAGGCTGGGAAGTGACCCTGCTCAACCGAGGCAGCCGCCCTGTGCCCGATGGGGTAGAGAACCTGGTGGGAGATATTCATGACGAAGCGGCTGTCGCCCGCCTGCTGGAGGGCCGGCGCTTTGATGTGGTGGGACAGTTTGTCTCCTATACTCCGGAGGACGTGGAGCGGGATATCCGGCTCTTCTCCGGCAAATGCGGCCAGTATATCTTTATCTCCAGCGCCTCTGCCTACCAAAAACCGATTGCCGCCCTGCCTATCACCGAGAGCACCCCTCTGGTCAATCCTTACTGGGCCTATTCCAGAAATAAGGCGGCCGCTGAAGAGACGCTTATGAAGGCGCATCGGGAGACCGGCTTCCCGGTAACTATCGTCCGGCCCAGCCATACCTACTGGGAGCGTTCCTGCCCGGTGGCGCTGCACGGGAAAAAGGGCAGCTGGCAGACCCTGTGGCGGATGCTTCAAGGAAAGAGCGTCATTATCCCCGGTGATGGTACCGCGCTCTGGACTTTGACCCACGCTTCCGACTTTGCAAAGGGTTATGTGGGGCTGATGGGAAATCCTCGCGCGCTGGCCAACGCCTACCACATCACCAGCGATGAAGGCCTTACATGGAACCAGATCTATCAGGTTATTGCCAAAGCGCTGAACGTTGAGCTGCATGCTGTCCATATCCCCTCCGACCTGCTGGCCCACTGGGGCAAGGAGTACGATCTGCAGGGAGCACTTCTGGGCGATAAGTCAGCCAATGTAATCTTTGATAACAGCAAGATCAAGCGGACGGTGCCCGAATTCATCTGCAGCGTGTCCATGGCGGAAGGCCTGACCCGGGCAGCCCGGGCTATGGCTGACCATCCGGAGATGCAGACCATGGATCCGGAGTTTGACCGCTGGTGTGATCGGGTCATCGACTGCTACCAGTCCATCCAAAACGTGCTGAGGGACTGATGCCATGGCAGGTACAACCGTCAAGCTGGAAGTCTATCTTCCGCCCCAGACGCTGGAACCGCTCCGGCAGGCACTGGATCAGGCCGGCCTCTGCCGGGTGGGCAATTACAGCCATGTTATGGCCGTACAGCCCAGCCGTGGGTACTGGAAGTCTCTTGAGGGGAGCGATCCGTGGCTGGGCACGGTGGGCGAGCTCACACAGGCGGATGAGCTCAAAGTTGAGTTTCCCTGCCCGGCAGAACGGGCAGAGGAGGCCGCGGCCATTATCCGCCGGGTCCACCCCTATGAAGAGCCGGTCTACTATATTATTCCGGTACAAAACGATATCTTTTGACAGAAAAACCCCCTGAAGGGCTGTGCCTTTCAGGGGGTAACTGTATCTTCCGGCTCAATCAGATCAGAAGGTATCGTCAAGCAGCTCGTGAAAAAAGTTGTAGTAATCCAACCGACCCTCCTTGATAAACTTAATAGCAAAGGAAGGGTGAGCGTTGAGCTCGCCGGTGAGCATATAGGGAATATCATAGCCCCACTTGAGCCCCTCGGCCTTCAGGGGTAGGATGTACTGCTCAATAAAACGGAGCAGGGGAATGGTCTTGTATTTGGGATTTCTCAGGAAGCTGAGCAGACTTTCCAGATGGCAATTGCCGGCGCCCCGACCCAGACCGTTGACGGTGGCGTCCAGATAGGTTGCGCCGCAGCCCTTGTTCATAGCTTCAATGGTATTGGCGAAGGCCAGCTGCTGATTGTTGTGAGCATGAATACCGATCTTTTTGTTGTACCGGACAGCCACCTCCATGTACTGGTCGGTGAGCCGCTGAATCTGTTCGGGATAGAAGGAACCGAAGGAGTCCACCAGATAGATCACGTCCACGTCCGACTGACCCAGCAGTTCCAGCGAGTTCTTCAGATCCTCGCCGTTGACTTTGGAGACGGCCATGATATTAACTGTGGTCTCATAACCCTTCTTTTTGGCGTCCTGGATCATGTCAATGGCGGTGGGGATGGCGTTGACATAGGTAGCGACCCGAATCATGTCAATAACGCTCTCCGATCTGGGCAGGATATCCTGCTCATAATCACACCGGCCGACGTCCGCCATGACCGAGAGTTTCATACCCGTCTTATTATCGCCCACAATGGCCCGCAGATCATCCTCATCGCAGAACTTCCATTTTCCGTATCGATCGGTGCTGAAGATCTTCTTCGAGCACTTATAGCCCATCTCCATATAGTCTACACCCGATTTCAGGTTTGCCTCGTACAGAGCTCGGGCGAACTCATCCGAGAAGAAGGAGTCATTGACCAGACCGCCATCCCGGAGGGTACAGTCCAGTACCCGAAGATTGGGCACGAAGGATACCAGATTGTGGTTCATAAGAGATACCTCCATTAAATGATTGCGATTTAATGTGCGAAAGTTTTCGCTTTTAAGCATACAACCTGAAAAGAAAAATGTCAAGTCTGGAACAGTGTTTCAGAACAGATTCTCGGCAGTGAACAGCTCTGCCGCCCAGAGATGTTCCAGTTGGGCCAATAGAAGGGCGTTGGACGAGGTGTATTCCGGCAGCTCCTGCCAGCGAATAAAGGCAAGGACGCTGTGGAAACTGGCATCGGCCTCTTCAATCTGATCCTGATGAAGAACGATACAGATATAGGAGCGTTTTGCCTGCCAGAGCTGCTGGGCCTGCTGAGTAAGCGCTTCTGCCCGTGGCCAGTCTTCGGCGCCGGCGGCCGCCTCTGCCTGTTCCAGCAGAGCGGAGAGGGATCGGACATGGCCGCGAAGAAAGGTCAGATTCCAGCTCCCGGCCAAACAGATACCGGTCAGCAGTAAAAGGGGAATCACAATCCGTCTCATTTGCCCTCCTCCTTTGCCATACAGCAGACATTGCCGGCTTCATCTACCGTCATAAAGAAGACCTCGCGGGGCGATCGGAAGCCGCGGCTGCTCAGCTCCCGGGCCAGCCAACGCTGATCCAATCCCCGGCGACTGAGATTGTCCGTAAAAACCAGCCCCTGATTGATGATTGTAAGAGGGAGACCGGCCTCCTCGGGCTCCTGCCCCAGATCCGCCGGAGTGACCGGCTGTGCCCGAGCCCGAAGCAGAACGGACAATTGGCCGCTGGTCTCCAGAATGGCGTAGTTCACCTGCCGCAGGTCAGAGATTCCCTGCAGGCGCAGTTCCTCCATTAACTCTTCCGGCGTCATCCGGGTCCGGCTTAGTTCCTGCTGCAGAATAACACCCTGACGGACGACAATACTGGGCCGTCCGCACAGCAGTCGCCGGAAACGTAGACTCTTCAGTGTCAGCACCGACAGCAGCATGGTCAGCGCCAGCAGGGTGACAATGGGAATCAGACCGTAGATCAGAGGGATTCCGAAGTCCTGCATAGGTACGGCGGCCAGATCGGACAGCAGCATGGCCAGTACCAGCTCTGCCGGTTCCAGTTCACCCACCTGACGCTTACCCATCAGGCGGATGCCGATAACGATGAGCAGATAGAGTATGACAGTCCGGAAAAAGGCAATCAGCATGGTTCCTCCTCTAAACTGGAGTCCCCGCGAAAAGGGACGATAAAAGAGCGGGTGGTAAATTTGCCGGATTCCGGGAACACGCCAGAAAGCAATTTGGCATAATTGCAGAAAGTAAATTCTTTCTTGTCAAAAGACGTAAAATATGATATTCTAATCCGAGATGTGAATCCGGAGAGTAAACCGAACGTCAAGGAGGCCCCTTGCGTGGGGCTTACTCTCTTTTTTTGCCAAAATGCCTTGAAACGTCTGAAAAGACGGTGAAAAGAGCATTGGCAACCCGGCAAAAGCGAAAGGTGGACTTGATTGATGAAAGCAACACTGATTCTGGCCAATGGAGCCGTTTTTACGGGTGAGAGCATCGGCAGTACCGAAGATGTGGTCTTCGAGCTGGTGTTCAATACCTCTATGGTGGGCTATCAGGAGCTTCTGACTGATCCCTGCTACGAGGGTCAGGGCCTGCTCATGACTTACCCCCTTATCGGCAACTACGGTACCAACAATGAAGATGACGAGTCCGACAATGTTTGGGTCAAGGGCCTTGTGATCCGCCATCTGGCCCAGCGGGGCAGCAATTTCCGCTGCACCAGCACCCTTAACGACTACCTGATCCGTCATGGTGTAACCGGTATCCAGGACATCGACACCCGGTCCATCACCCGCATGCTCCGCTCCGAGGGCGTTATGAATGCCTGCATCACCTGCGAGGAGAGTTACGACCTGCAGGCCATTCTGGCAAAGCTGGCTGACTATAAGGTTGCCGGCGCTGTGGAACGTGTCACGTCCAGCCAGATCAGCCATCTGGAAGGCAAGGGCCCCAAGGTGGCCATGGTGGATCTGGGCGAGAAGTTCAGTGTTATCAAGCGGCTGAATGAAAAGCACGGCTGTGATCTGACCATCTATCCTGCCTCTGTCAAGGCTGAGGAGCTTCTCTCCGGCGGCTATGAGGGCATCGTCCTCTCCAACGGCCCTGGCGATCCCAGCGAGTGTGAGGCTATTATTGCCGAAGTGAAGAAGCTTTATGAGTCCGGCCTTCCCATCTTCGCTATGGGTCTGGGCCACCAGCTGGTTGCTCTGGCCACCGGAGCCAAGACCGAGAAGCTGCTCTACGGCCACCGGGGCGCTAACCATCCCGTCCGTGATCTGGCCCGGAATTGCTGCATTATCTCTACCCAGAACCACGGATATGCTGTCAAGGCTGATACCATTGATCCTGCCGTCGCTCAGATCAGCCACGTCCATGTCCACGACAATACGGTGGAAGGCCTCCGCTATCTGACCCGGCCTGTCTTTACCATCCAGTTCCAGCCCGAAATGACCTCCAGCACCCTGAAGCCCGATCATCAGCTGGTGGAGTTCATCCGCATGATCGAAGACAACAAGGGAGGTAACCGCAATGCCTAAGGATCTGTCCATTAAGAAAGTTCTGGTCATCGGCTCCGGCCCTGTGGTTATCGGTCAGGCTGCCGAGTTCGACTATGCCGGCACTCAGGCCTGCCGCGCTCTGAAGGAAGAGGGCATCGAGGTCGTTCTGGTCAACTCCAACCCCGCTACCATCATGACCGACAAGGATATTGCCGACCATGTCTATATCGAGCCTCTGAATATGTTCACTATGGAGGCTATTATCGAGAAGGAACGTCCTGACGCTCTGTTGCCCAATCTGGGCGGTCAGATCGGCCTGAACCTGGCCATGGCCCTCCACGAGCAGGGTGTTCTGGAGAAGTTCAACGTCAAGCTGCTGGGTACCAGCGCCGAGTCCATCCGGAAGGCAGAGGACCGTCAGGGCTTCAAAGACACCATGGAAGCCATCGGTCAGCCCTGCATCACCTCCAAGGTGGTCAACACCGTTCAGGACGCCGTAGATTTCACCAATGAGATCGGCTATCCTGTGGTCGTTCGTCCCGCCTATACGCTGGGCGGCACCGGCGGCGGTATCGCTTATGATGAGGGAATGCTCCGTGAGATCTGTGATCGCGGCATCTCTCTCTCCCGTGTCAGCGAAGTGCTGATTGAGCGCTGCATCTCCGGCTGGAAGGAGATCGAGTTTGAGGTTATGCGTGACGCTGCCGACAACGTGATCACCATCTGCTCCATGGAGAATCTGGACCCCGTAGGCGTCCACACCGGCGACTCCATCGTTGTCGCTCCCACCCAGACCCTGGCAGCCAAGGAGTTTGAGATGCTTCGCACTGCCGCTCTGGATATTATCTCCGCGCTGGAGATCGAAGGCGGCTGTAACTGCCAGTTTGCTCTGAACCCTGAGAGCTTTGAGTATGCCGTTATCGAGGTCAATCCCCGTGTCTCCCGCTCCTCTGCTCTGGCTTCCAAGGCCACCGGCTATCCCATTGCCAAGGTGACCACCAAGATCGCTCTGGGCTATACCCTCGACGAGATCGTTAACGCTGTTACCGGCGTCACCTCCGCCTGCTTCGAGCCCACGGTGGACTACTGCGTCATGAAGCTGCCCCGTCTGCCTTTTGACAAGTTTACTACTGCCAAGCGGACGCTGGGCACCCAGATGAAGGCAACCGGCGAGGTCATGGCCATTGGCAGCAGCTTTGCCAATGCCCTGCTCAAGGCTGTGCGCTCTCTGGAGCTCAATGTCCACTCCCTCCGTCTGCCCAAGCTGCAGGCGCTGAGCACCAAGCAGATCTGGGACAAGCTCTTCGACGTCGATGACGAGCGGATCTTCGTTGTGGCTGAGGCCATGCGCCGGGGTATTACTCCTGAAGAGATCAACCGGATCACCAAGATTGATATCTGGTTCATTGACCGGCTGAGTACCATCGTCAAGCTGGAGAAGCGTCTGGCTCAGGGCCTGCCCGATGAGAAGACTCTCCGCTTTGCCAAGGAAGTTGGCTTTGCTGACTCCTTTATCGCCGAGCTCTGCGGCTGCACCCGGATCGACGTCCGTGAGCTGCGCCGTAAATACCGGATCCAGCCCGTCTACAAGAAGGTGGATACCTGCGCCGGTGAGTTTGACGCCAAGACGCCCTACTACTACTCCACCTATGACACCGATAACGAGTCTATCCCCACCGACAACGACAAGAAGGTGCTGGTCCTTGGTTCCGGCCCCATCCGTATCGGCCAGGGCATCGAGTTCGACTACTGCTCCGTCCACTCTGTCTGGGCACTGAGAAAGCTGGGCTACGAGACTATCATTGTCAACAACAACCCCGAGACCGTCTCTACCGACTTCGATATTGCCGATCGTCTCTACTTTGAGCCTCTGACTCCTGAGGACGTGGAGCATATCGTGGAGCTGGAGAAGCCCTGTGGCGCAGTGGTCCAGTTCGGCGGCCAGACCGCCATTAAGCTGGCTAAGACGCTGGCCGACATGGGCCTGCCTATTCTCGGCACCAGCGCCGACGGCGTTGACGCTGCCGAGGACCGTGAGCGCTTTGATGAGATCCTGAATATCTGCCAGATCCCCCGCGCTGCCGGCCGGACCATCTTCACTACCGAAGAGGCAATTGCCGCAGCCAACGAGATTGGCTATCCTGTTCTGGTTCGCCCCTCCTACGTTCTGGGCGGTCAGGGCATGGAGATTGCCTATAATGACGATAATATCCGCGACTTCATGAAGATCATCAACCTGACCACTCAGGAGCATCCCATTCTGGTGGACCAGTATCTGATGGGTCTGGAAGTGGAAGTGGACGGCGTCTTTGACGGAGAGGATATTCTGATCCCCGGCATTATGGAGCACATTGAGCGCGCCGGCGTCCATTCTGGCGACTCCATCTCTGTCTACCCCTCGCTGAATATCACTGAGGAGCAGAAGCAGACCATCCTCCGCTATACCCGGGATCTGGCAAAGCATCTGGGCGTCATCGGCCTGATCAATGTTCAGTTCATTATCTTCAAGGGTGAGGTTTATATTATTGAGGCCAATCCCCGTTCCTCCCGTACTATCCCCTATATCTCCAAGGTCACTGGCGTGCCCATTATTGATCTGGCTACCAAGGTCATGCTGGGCAGCAAGCTGAAGGATCTGGGCTACGGTGTGGATCTCTATCCTGAGGCACCCAACTATGCCGTCAAGATGCCGGTATTCTCCTTTGAGAAGCTGACCGACGTGGATACCAACCTTGGCCCTGAGATGAAGTCCACCGGCGAGTGCCTTGGCCTGGCCGACAGCTATTCTCAGGCACTGCTCAAGGCGTTCAAGGGCGCCAATATGAAGGTGCCCAAGAAGGGCAGCCGGGTTATCCTGACTGTCAAGGACGTGGATAAGCCTGAGACCGTAGAGCTTGCCAAGGAGATGCTGGAACTGGGTATGGACGTCTATGCTACCCGCGGAACCCATGCCTATCTGACCGCACAGGGTGTTGACGTCAAGTTCGTCCATCGTCTTGGCCACGGCCATCCCAATGTGATGGACATGATCCAGTCTGGCGTTGTGGATATGATTCTGAATACGCCCAGCCGGACCCAGCGCCCCACCGCTGACGGCCGTATTATCCGCCGCAGCGCTGTTGAGCATTCGGTCCTCTGCCTGACCAGTCTGGATACCTGCCGGGCTATCCTCACCGCCCGTAAGGACGGCCGGTCGGAGAAGATCGTCCCTGTGGATCTGACTACCATCTGATTACCGGAAACGCCCGGAGGATATATCCTCCGGGCGTAATTTTTTGTTCCAGGCAGCAAAAACGGCCGCTCATTCGTATGATTGTTACCAGAACGATCAGAAAGGAGCTGTATACTATGAATCAGATCCGAACCTTACTCCTTGTCCTGCTGTCTCTTCTGCTCCTTACCGGCTGCGGGGCAGAACCCGTCCCTGCCGGGGAGGCAGACGGAGCTCCGCTGGCCCCGGAAGGGGAGATGGCTGACGAGCAGGAGAAGGCCTATACACCCAGACCGGGCAATTTGCTGGAGACGGCCAGCCCTGAGACCAGCGCGCTGGTAGTTTATTGTTTTGACGGACAGCGGGTGACAACCCGCACCCTCTATGAGACGGAACAGGAGCAGGCCGTTTTGGAGCGACTCAATGCTCTTGCCGCTGAACCCTGTGAACAGGAGACACTGAAGGATTGGTCGCTGCCCTGTTATGGGCTCTGGATTTCGGATAAAGAGGGACGGGATCTGAACGCGGCCTGGTCCAACGGCATTTGGCTGGATAGAGAGGGACAGGCGTGGTATGTGGAAGCGGATTTCGCCGGACTCTGGGAGGAACTTGAAGAGCTTGCTCTGGAGGGAGAGAGTGGAATTCTTTCCTTCCCGAACGCTGGCTATCTGGCAGACTATAACAGCAGCTTTTTGGTGCCGGCCGATTCTGAGGAATACGGAATCATGTCGCCCATGGAGCTGGGGGCGGAAATGTACGTCAAACAGATCTCTGACGGTATTGCCACATTGGTTATTCACAACTACAGCGGCCATGAGATTGGCTACAGTGAGCATTTCTCGCTCCAGAAAGAGGTGGGGGGTCAGTGGTATATTCTTCCCGTTGAGATGGCCGGCTACGGCTTTAATGACGTAGCCTATCTGCTTGAAGATGGAGCGAGCGTTGAAGTGACGGCAGACCTGAATATCTACGGAGATCTGGAGGACGGTTCCTATCGAATCGTCAAGGATGATCTGGTTGCGCCCTTTTCAAAAGCATCTGCCACCTTTGAAGGATATACCCTTCGATAAGCAATGAGAAAGACCCGTGAGCGAAAAGCGTCTCACGGGTCTGTTTTATGCGCTTATTTACCTCGGGTTACTTCCCGAATGCCGACCAGAATGAGCAGCGCGCCAATCATAGACAGAAGGGTGAACGGCTCGTCCAGAAAGATCACACCGGCAAACATGGAACAGAGCGTAGTCAAAGCGCCAAAGGAAGAGAGCTTAACAACCGACATCCGAGCGACAGCATAGTTGACCAGCTGGTTTGCGGTAAAAGAGCAAAAGACCGCCAGCATGATCAGCGAGAAGAGAAAGCTGGGCTGGGAGAGGGGGGCAAGAAAGAGATCCAGATCTCCTCCGGTACTTCTCAGGGCGCTGAGGGTAAAAACAACTGCTGATACCAGAAGTACCATGTAGGTCCGTTCAAAAGCGGTGAACTCCTCCGATGACTTCCGGTTGCAGATCTTGAAGGTGGCTGAAGCCAGACAACAGCCGGCGAGGAAAAAGACCCCCAGAGGCTGGACCACACCCAGCTCCTGTCCTTCCAGCGTCATCATGATTACTCCGGCAATGGGCAGCAGGCAGAAAATAGCCTGATGTCGGGTGGGATACTCCCGGAGAAAGAGAATGGCCATAAAAATAGAGACCACCGGAACCACTGCCAGCACCACGCCGGCAAAGGTGGAGTTGGAGTAAAGGATACCATAGCTCTCAAAATAGAAGTACAGTGGCTCGGTCAACACCAGCAGAATCAGCGGCCGAAGGTTTTTGCCTCGAAACGAGACTTTGGCTTTGCCGGTCAATACCATTAGAGTCATCAGGCCGGAAGCCAGCAGAAAACGCATAGACAGCAATACATCCGGATGAGCGGTCCGGAGGGCCAGTCGGGTAAAGAGATAGCTGAAGCCCCAGATAATCTGGCCGGCGGTGACAGCCAACAGCGCGAGAAGATGTTCTTTCTTACCCTCTTCGAAAGCGGCGGGAGCATCGGTGGTCATGAGCTATCCCCTCTCAGTAAAAGACTTCCACCTATTATAGTACCGGAGAAAAGGGATTGTAAACAGGAAAGTTTCAGGTTATGATGATAGCAGAAAAAGCGAGGGAAGGTCGTATCTCATGGACATTCTTTATCAGGACAATCGGATCATTGTCTGCCTGAAACCGGCAGGGGTCCTCTCTACAGACGAGCCCGGCGGTCTTCCGGATCTGATCCGGGACTATCTGGGGGAGGAAAAAAGCTGTGTCCGGACTGTCCATCGGCTGGATCGGGTAGTAGGTGGCGTGATGGTGCTGGCCCGTTCCCGGGAGGCTTCCCGGAGACTTTCCGCTCAGGTGCGGGACCGGAGCTTTGAAAAAAACTACCTTGCCCTTGTTCACGGATCCCCGGAGCAGGAGGAGGGGACCTTTCGTGATCTGCTCCTTCGCTGTAAGGAGGAGAAAAAGACCTATGTCACCGATCGGCCGGGTAAAGAAGCGCAGGAGGCCATCCTGCGCTACCGGGTGCTGGACCGGAGGGAGGGGCTGAGCCTGATCCGGATCCATTTGGAGACCGGCCGGACCCACCAGATCAGAGCGCAGTTCTCCTCCCGTGATTTGCCGCTGGTGGGGGATAAAAAGTACGGCGCGCCTGCCCGGGAGATGGATGGAATTGCCCTCTGGTCCCATTCAGTGGCCTTCCGCCACCCTCAGACTGAAGAGAAGCTGCGCTTTGAAAGTGATCCACCCCGGCGAGACCCATGGACAATTTTCTTTCCATGAGACAGAGCACAGCCCCGCTGAACAGAATCAGCGGGGCTGTTTGATCGGGTTTTGGTCAATTAGCGGTTGACAGAGCCTGCCATCCGGCGGTAAGTGTGGCGAATGCCCCGGACAGCAATGGAATAGGCCTGGATATTCTCCGGAAGGGCCATGCCGCCATAACCGGCATCACCCAGATGGTGGATATCGGTACCGGCCATTTTGCACATGAGGGCGATTTGACGGATCGTGGCTACGTCGGCGCCCTCCTGAGAGGTTCCGATGGCGGTAATGGTAAGAGCTCCCAGACTGTGGGCGTAGTCAATAAGGGACTTGACATACTCCAGAGTCAGACCGGGCACAGTGCCGGGCGCAGGCATGAGGATGATATCGGCGCCAGCTTCCCGGAAAAGACGGACATCTTCCCGGGTGAGGATGCTCTCTGCGCCTTCGGAGAGGATACCCGAGCAGTGCATCTTGCCGGCGGCAAGAATCAGCTTGTCCCCCAACTCACGCTTGTATACGGCTAGCGTCTGGCAGATGGCCTCGTTGGTGACGCCGATACCGGGATTTCCGGTAAGCAGGATAAAGTTGGCGCCCAGTTCAGCTGCCCGTCTGCCGTTTTCCAGAGTGGCCTTCCGGCCCGGCGTCATGGCCCACATATTCTCGTCCAGATCCTCCGAAGCCAGCGACTGCTCTACCGGCTCCAGATTGATGCCCACCGGACGGCCGGTCAGCTTCTTGAGCTGGTGAATAATCTGGTCTGGCTCGGTCTTGGGAAGACCACGGATGACCGGATGCTGCACATCGAACATATTCAGCAGCAGGATATCCGCTCCCATGGCAGTGACAAATTCGGCGTTGCTGATATCACCCAGCATGGGCTGGATGGCGCCAATGGTCTCGCAGGCGATGGCACGGCCTTCACAGGAGCCGATGGCGTAGAGCAGCTCCTCTTTGCTCATGGTCTTAAAGTCCGAAGCCTGACAATCTAAGATCCGTTTCATCACAATGACCTCCTGTAAGAGTATATATACAGTATAACACAAAAAGTAGACCGGTACAGTCTGCCTTTACAGAAAAAGAGAAAAAGATTATACTAAATTCAGCCATCAAAAGGAGGACCAAGCGCCATGAAACTGATTCGGGATATCAAGGCCTACCAGCCCTATAACGAGCAGGAACAGCGGGATAAGGAGGAAATCCTTCGCCGGCTGGAGAGCGGAGAGCCTCTTCTGGGCCGGGACAACCTTTCTGCCCACCTGACTGCCTCTGCCTGGGTTACCAACCCGGACCGGGACAGGGTACTTATGGTCTATCATAACCTTTACCGCTCCTGGAGCTGGATGGGCGGCCATGCCGATGGAGAGGAAGATCTGCTGGCAGTAGCGATCCGGGAGGTCAAAGAGGAGAGCGGCGTCAGTCAGGTTGCTCCTGTCAGTGAGGAGATCTACTCTCTGGAGATTCTGACCGTCGAAGGACATGAGAAACGGGGAGAGTACGTTCCCTCCCATCTGCACCTCAACCTGACCTATCTGCTGGAAGCGGATCCTGACCAGCCCATCCGAATCAAGCCGGATGAAAACAGTCAGGTGGGCTGGTTTGGCTTGCGGGAGGGTGTAGAAGCCTCCACCGAACCCTGGTTCAGACAGAGAATCTACTCCAAGCTCAATGAAAAGTTGAAAATGAAGAAGAACTGAAAGAAGCGCGAAAAACCGGGCATACTGACCTCATCACGAAAAAGGAGGCAGCAGGCCAATGATCCAACAGGATACGATCCGACTCCTGCGGGAGTGTGACGCGGGGATCCGCATGGGGATCTCTTCCATCGATGAAGTAACAGACGTGATCAGTGACGGCGCTCTGCGCAGTCTGCTCACTCGCAGCAAGGCAGAGCATGAAAAGCTGGCAGGTGAGCTTCGGGCTCAGCTGAGTGTCTATCAGGACGAGGGGAAGAGTCCTAACCCGGTGGCACAGGGCATGAGCTGGATTAAGACCAATCTGAAACTGGCCATGAACGACTCAGACCGGGTGGTGGCCGACCTGATTACCGACGGCTGTGATATGGGTGTAAAATCCCTGAGCAAGTATCTCAACGAGTATAAGGCAGCGGACGAGAAGTCCAAAGACCTTGCCAAGCGGCTGATCCTGCTGGAAGAATCGCTGGCCAAAGAGGTCCGCCGCTATCTGTAAGCAGAAAGACAGACTGTCCCAAAGGAAGACAGTCTGTCTTTTCTTGCGTTCAGCAGGCCAGATCCATTGCGCTCAGCGTCAGTTCCGTCCCCTGACAGTCGACCTGAAGCCGGCTGCCGGGCGGGAGTTTTCCTTCCAAAATGAGAGCGGAGGCCTGATCCTCCAGTTGATGGCGGATATAACGCCGGAGCGGGCGGACACCATAGCCTTCTGCCTCGCCCTGACTGGCAATGAGGGCGATGGCCTGCTGGGAAAGGGAGAGGGCGATCCCCAACTTTTCAAAGCGTTTGGCCGACTGATCTGCCATAAGCCGGGCGATCTCCAGCCGGGCAGCCTGATCCAGACGATGAAAACAGATGATCTCGTCCAGCCGGTTGAGAAACTCCGGCCGGAAGAGACGGGACAGAGCTCGTCTGGCCTCAGCCTGATGGTCGGGCTCAGTGCGGCCAGCAAACCCCATCTTCTGCCGGTTAAGCACTTCAGCGCCTGCATTGGTGGTCATGACCAGTACCGTATTCCGAAAGTCGGCCTTATTACCCTGACTGTCGGTAAGTGTTCCTTCTTCCATGATCTGCAGCAGCAGGTTCCAGATATCGCTGTGCGCTTTTTCCAGCTCGTCCAACAGGATCACCCGATATGGTCTCCGGCGAACTGCCTCTGTGAGCTGTCCCCCCTCTTCATGGCCGATATAGCCGGGCGGTGATCCGATCAGCCGGGAGACGGCATGAGCCTCCATATACTCACTCATATCCAGCCGCAGCAAAGCCTCCTCCTGTCCGAACAGGGCCTGTGCCAATGCCCGGCAGAGCTCAGTTTTCCCCACTCCGGTGGACCCGGCAAAGAGAAAGCAGCCGATCGGTCGGCTCTCCTCCTGAAGTCCGGCCCGGCTTCGGCGGATTGCCGCCGCGACGGCGTGTACAGCCTCCTGCTGCCCGATGACCCGGCGGGAGAGTTCCTCTTCCAGGCGGAGCAGTCGTCCTGCCTCGTCCTCTGTAATGGCGGAGAGAGGGATTCCCGTCCATCCGGAGACCACCCGGGCAATATCCTCCCGCTCTACCCGGCAGTCGGCGAGTTTGGCAGACTGCCGGGCTTCCTGCATCTGACGAAGGAAGTCCAGTTCCGCGTCCCGGAGGAGAGCGGCCTGTTCGAAGTCCTGCCGCTGAATGGTACTTGCCAGCTGCTGACGAAGCTGCTGCTGTCTGCGGGCCAGCTGTTGATATTGGCCGGATGGAGTCTCCTGCCGGATCCGGACCTGAGCAGCGGCTTCATCCATCAGGTCAATGGCTTTGTCCGGCAGATACCGATCGGGCAGATAGCGAATGGAGTAATCCACCGCTGCCTCAAGGGCATCTGGCGCAATGGTGAGATGATGATGCTCCTCATACCGGGAACGGAGGGAGGAAAGAATGGCGATGGCGCTCTCCCGGTCGGGCGGAGCCACCTGAACAGGCTGAAAACGCCGTGCCAAAGCGGCATCCTTACAGATGTGCTTCCGGTATTCTTCCTGAGTGGTAGCGCCTATGACCTGAAGTTCTCCCCGACTGAGCGGCGGCTTGATAATATCGGCCGCGTCAATAGAGCCTTCGGCGGCGCCGGCACCGACCAGCGTGTGAATCTCATCAATGAACAGGATCACATTGCCCAGCCGCTGGACCTCCCGTATGATCCGCTTGAAGCGCTCTTCGAATTCTCCCCGATATTTGGTGCCTGCTACTGTGGAGGAGAGATCCACCGACAGTACCCGCTTATCAGCCAGCAGGGAGGGAACTGCGCCCTCGGCAATGCGCTGAGCCAGCCCCTCAGCCAGAGCGGTTTTGCCTACTCCGGGATCGCCCAGCAGTATGGGGTTATTCTTGCTCCGCCGGCAGAGAATCTGGATAATCCGATCCAGTTCCCGTTCTCTGCCAGTCACCGGGTCCAGCCGCCCGGACTCGGCCATCCGAGTCAAATCGCGGGAAAACTGATCCAACAGCTTGGACTCCCGGACAGCCTCGGTCTCCCGACCCGGCTTTTTGGCCGGGGGAGAGGATGGGGACTTGTCTCCCAACAGGACCGTCAGCTGCCGGTAGACAGCCGGACAGTCCAGCTCAGCCCGGCTGAGGACCAGGCGGGCCATTCCATCCCGCTCCCGAAGCAGACCCAGAATCAGATGATCAGGAGTGACCGATCCGGCCTGAAGCCGGCGACTCTCTTCGGCGGCCAACTGGATCACGTGACGGCAGCAAGGCGTGAGACCCAGATCCGGGCCAACGCCCCGAGTGCCTGAGCCTACCAGCCGTACGACCGACTGACGCAGAGGAACCTCCTGAATACCATGGCGCAGCAGCAGCTGAGCGCCTTTTCCGCTCCCAAAATGGAGCAGAGAGAGCAGAAGGTGCTCTGATCCCACATAGCCGTGCCCCAGTTGACAGGCAATCTCCCGGGAATAGCCAATGGCCTCCTGAGCCGCCGGCGAAAAGGCAGTCTGTCCCATTTTATGCTCCTCCTCAGATGTGTTTGCTCTATTGTATGCCCGACTGAGGGCGATTCAAACAGAAAAAAGCCCGGCAAAGGCCGGGCAGAAAAAGAAAACTCCCCGCCGGGTTGGGCGGGGAGAGAAAGCGACAGGGGAGATTAGTAGCCCATGTCAGGGGCAGCAGGCATGGGAGCGGGGGGCTCGGGCTTGTCGGCTACCACAGCCTCGGTGGTCAGCAGAGTAGCGGAGACAGAGGCGGCGTTTTCCAGAGCGGAACGGGTGACCTTGGTGGGGTCAACGATACCGGAAGCGATCATATCGCAGTAGATTTCGTTGTAGGCGTCGAAGCCATAACCGATCTGGCCGGAGGAGAGGATCTTATCCAGAACCACAGCGCCGTCGATACCGGCGTTGGCAGCGATCTGCTTGACAGGAGCAGTCAGAGCCTTGGCGATGATACGCACGCCGGTCTTTTCGTCGCCCTCGGTCTCGTCCAGCAGAGCGTTGACAGCGGCGATGGCGTTGACGTAGGCGGTACCGCCGCCGGCCACGATGCCTTCTTCCACGGCAGCCCGGGTAGCGTTCAGAGCGTCCTCAACGCGAAGCTTCTTTTCCTTCATCTCGGTCTCGGTGGCAGCGCCAACCTTAATGACGGCAACACCGCCGGCCAGCTTGGCCAGACGCTCCAGAGCCTTTTCCTTGTCGTACTCGGAGGTGGTGGTGGCGATCAGGCTGCGGATCTGGCCGACACGGGCGCGGATAGCCTCGGGGCTGCCGGCACCGTCGACGATGATGGTGTTCTCCTTGGTGACCTTGACCTGACGGGCAGCACCCAGATGGTACAGCTGAGCTTCCTTGAGCTCCATACCGGTCTCAGCGGAGATAACAGTGCCGCCGGTGAGAATGGCGATATCCTGAAGCATCTCCTTACGGCGATCGCCAAAGCCGGGAGCCTTAACGCAGGCAACGCGGAGGGTGCCCCGGAGGCAGTTGACGATCAGAGTGGACAGGGCGTCGCCCTCCACGTCCTCGGCGATGATCAGCAGCTTCTTGCCGGACTGGGCGATCTGCTCCAGAACGGGCAGCAGCTCCTGAATAGAGGAGATCTTCTTGTCGGTGATGAGGATGGCAGGATCATCCAGAACGGCTTCCATCTTCTCAGTATCAGTGACCATATAGGGGGTAATATAACCGCGGTCAAACTGCATACCTTCCACGACCTCAGAGTAAGTCTCGGCGGTCTTGGACTCTTCCACGGTGATGACGCCGTCAGCGGAGACCTTTTCCATAGCATCGGCAATCAGAGCGCCGATGGTCTCGTCGGCAGAGGAGATAGCGCCGACGCGGGCAATATCAGCAGAGCCGGAGACGGGCTTGGAGTTGGCCTTGATGGCCTCTACGGCAGCGGTGGTGGCCTTGGCGATGCCCTTCTTCATAACCATGGGGTTGGCGCCGGCGGCCAGGTTTTTCAGACCCTCAGTCATGATGGCCTGAGCCAGCAGGGTGGCGGTGGTGGTGCCGTCGCCTGCCACGTCGTTGGTCTTGGTGGCAACTTCACGGACCAGCTGAGCGCCCATGTTCTCAAAAGGATCGGGCAGCTCGATCTCCTTGGCGATGGTGACACCGTCATTGGTGATCAGGGGAGCGCCGTACTTCTTGGCCAGAACCACATTGCGGCCCTTGGGGCCCATGGTAATCTTAACGGTGTTGGCCAGCTGATCGACGCCGGACTGGAGAGAACGGCGGGCTTCTTCGCCGTAGCTGATGAGCTTAGACATATTTGTTTACCTCCGAAAAAGATAAGATGCTGAACTGTTATTCCACAATGGCAAGAATGTCGTTCTGGCGGACGATGGTCAGT
Organism: Oscillospiraceae bacterium; assembly: GCA_017395935.1. Classification (GTDB taxonomy): domain Bacteria; phylum Bacillota; class Clostridia; order Oscillospirales; family Oscillospiraceae; genus Onthomonas. The sequence goes on along the minus strand of JAFQNL010000013.1, from coordinate 66,384 downwards.
TCTTCGCCGTCCAGTTTGACCTGAGTGCCGGAATACTTGCTGGTGACCACCTTGTCGCCTACCTTAACGGTCATGACGACTTCCTTGCCGTCCACCAGACCGCCGGGGCCAACGGCCAGAACTTCGGCGATCTCGGGCTTTTCCTTGGCGGCGCTGGTGAGGATAATGCCGCCCTTGGTGGTCTCTTCTGCTTCCACCATCTTCAGGATGACGCGGTCAGCCAGAGGTTTCAGTTTCATAGTGTGTGCCTCCTATAAGAAAATAAAGATTAACAAATCCGGAAAACTAGCACTCTAAAATGATGAGTGCCAAGTTCTCTACTATAATAATCCTACCGCCGGGAAAAAGCAAGACCCCCCGGAGGGAAATTAACGCAAATTCACCGAAAGTTCAAAATCATACGGGAGCCTTCGACTCCACCAGATCGGTGGGGGTGGAAAGCTCCCGTTTTTGACAGAGAGGATTCTGATGGGTTAGATACTGGCCGGAGCCCAGCTGGACTCCCGGGGATATATGAAGTGGATCTTTTTAGCAGACAGCCGGAAGGAGAGTAAATTCGACTCCATCTTCTCGCCGTCCAGCTGGGCGATGGTAGGCTCGGGAGACTCCACGATCATTTCCTTACCACGGCAGATTCGGATCAGCTCGGGGAATTCGTCGCCCCGGCCGTCGCCATACTTTTTGACCAGCGCGGCGATCTGCAGACGGCTGACAGCCTTGACCAGAACAAAATACAGCGTATTGTCGTCCGGCATGGCCGTGGGGACTGGGCAAAAGCCGCCGCCGTAATAGCGGCCGTTACAGGCGGCTACCAGCGTGTAGTCTCCCTCAATGGCCTCGCCGTCCAGTCGGATCCGGAAGTGATTTCTGGTCTTTTTGATTACATTGGTCACCAGACTCAGGAGGTAGGCCAGCTTGCCGCTGACAAGAGGCAGATGCTTAAAGTCTACCATGCCCACGCCAATCCGAGCGTCCAGTCCGACCGAGGCAAGGTTGATGGAGTAGCGACCGTTGCACTCGATCAGATCAAAGACGGCCTCCTCGCCATCCACCAGCTCCTCCAGATTGGAGAAATGGCTCCGGGTTTGGCCGAAAATCTTGAGAAAGTCGTTGCCCGATCCGGTGGGACAGACGGTGATAGCTACATGGTCATAGCCAGCGGCAGCGTTGACAGCCTCGTTCAGTGTGCCGTCTCCGCCAAAAACGTAGACCCGGAGAGGTTCATCGCTTTCCTTAGCGGCAGCGCGGATCATTTCTTCTCCGTGCTGGGCAAACTGGGTAATTCGTACCTGATAGCTGTCGTTTCGCTGCTCCATGACGGAGCCGATCTGATGGATCAGCTCCTGAGGGTCGGTGTTTTTGCCGGCAGTAGGGTTGATCACAAAGAGATGGCGCATGAAATACCTCCAGTAATGATGTGGCGGGGCAGATAAGAGAGAAAAAGGGAATGAGAAAAGGCAGAGTTTCAGCGCTGGCCGGCGGCAGTGCCATCGGGGTCCAGTGTGAGGTGGGGGGTATAGCCGGAAGCGGCAGGCTTGGGGATCTTCATTTCGGCGGACAGACCATCCCGATGGAGCATCTTTTCCATCACGTCAATATCGGACGCGATATCCAGCATCTCGCCTTCAAAGAGCTTATCCAGCTGGGCCTCAAAGCCCTCTACGACCTTGTCCAGTGCGCCTTCAATCTTGCGCTTGGTAGCCGAGATGTTGTCCGAATCCACACCCTGTTCATCCAGCTCAGCGTAGGTATTGAGCATCTTCAGGGTGGTAGGCAGATAGTAATCCAGGAAGGTATGCAGTTCGCTTGCGCGCTCCGGGTGCTTTTTCAAATACAGAAGGATGTGCCGGGTGATCTCTTCGATCCGGTGGATCTTCCGGGAGATTTCCTCGCCGGGGATCCGGTCGTTGGCGGTGCGGATCTGCCGGAGAATCTCTTCTTCAGAAGCGGTGGGAGAAGGCTGGGGTTTGGCTGCGGGACGGGCGTTGGGAGTTGGGCGGGCGGCGCTGCCGTCCAGTACCAGCGTCTCCGCGGACAGATCCAAATAGGCCTTGTCACCAAAGACGCCCCGATCAATCATCCGCTGCAGAGTCTCACAGACCTCATCCATGCTGGCGGGAATGGACTCTGCCAAAGGACGCAGGGGAACCAGAGGCTCATTGCCCAGTCGGGCCAGATAGTTTTTGAACTTGCGGACCTCTTTGGTTTTGAAGTGACTCCAAAGCATGGTGCCTACGCCGGCCAGAGCAAAGGGGATACAGGGAATGATTTCCTCCAGCGCATAACTCAGATATCCAAGACCCCAGTCAGAGAGGATAACGGCAGCAACAAAGACCCAGAAGGCGGCAAAGGCAGCGCCCAGAGAGAAGAGGCCTCGGTGCTCTTTCAGGGGAACCAGAGGATACTTGGGCTTCTTCCAGACCGAAGCTGGGGGAGTGGCGGTTTTGGAGGTGGAGGAAGTTGCTTTGCTGGCGGAGGTCCGGACCTTCTGAGTGGGGATAGGGCCGGTCTGCCCCCAGCGCTGAGGATTGGGCTTGGACTCCTGTACCAACTTGAAAATGAGCAGACCGAGACCCAGCGGGCTTGCCATGGTAAAACCGACAATGACCACCCACCAGGGGATATTGACCGGTTCACGCTTATGGATCTGGTACTGATTGCGGGTTTGGTTGTAGTTGTGATCAGAGCCGTTCATGGCAAAACCTCCGGCAGGGATAATGAGATTCACAGTTACAATCAGTATACAACGAAATAAAAAACAAAGAAAGAGGAAAAGGCGATTTTTGCAAAAAATGCAGAAAAGAACAGAGAAAAAGAAGCGAGCGGAGAGGGGTGTCCCCCTCTCCGCAGGAAATACGATTATAAAAGCAAAATGCTCCGGGCAAAGCGTCCCTGGCCGGGCCGGTGGCAGGGGGCGTCGGCTATGCCACGGCGGACCAGCTCCTCGTTCAGACTGCCGAAAAGAATATGATACAGCTCGTTCCCCATCTCAGAAGTCCGGACGCCGTGACGGGATCCTGTAAGGGTGTCCAGATGGGAGAGGGTGCTGAGCGCCTGAGAAAAAAGTTCCAGCAGCGCGCCGGAAGTCACCTCCGCCGCCTGTGCAACGACAGCCTCGTCCTCGGGATAAAAGACGGGAACGATGGCACTGGACTCCCTCCAGTAGCCAAACTCCTCTAAAAGCGCCTGAGCGGCAGGGAGGCATCGGCCGGTTGTTACCAACTCGGCCGCTTCTTCTGTCAGACGCTCCGCTGTCAGCCCGGAAGCAGAAAAAAGAGCCTCTGCCCGTTGAAAGACAGCCGGGAGCTGTCCGGCCTCCCGGAGACGAAAGAAGCGGTACAGGTCATAGCGCGTGCCCCGGCTGTCGCCGAAAGACTGCAGGGCGCAGCGAGTTCCGATCAGTCGGTTCCAGGAGCAGAGCAGTCCTTCTGACAGCGCCTCCAGCTGGGGGCACTGCTCATAGAGCAGGATCAGATAGTCCAGACCAGAGGGGTGGGGTCGGGAGTCGGCAATTAGCCCCGCTTCACTCAGCGGAGCCATGAGGGCGCCGTCCAGTACCATGCCGCAGAGGACATGGTACAAAGCCTGCCGGGGAGAGGAAGTGCTCTTCAGCTGCCGGCAGCAGCCCAGAAGCGCCTCTTCTTCCTCCGCCAGCCGGTCGGCCATTCGTCGGGCCCAGAGGGTGCTCTGCTCCCGGAGAGGCAGGGCGTCGGAGGAAAGAAAAACCGGACAGTCATAGTACAGCCTTCCCGACTCACTGCGGATTACGCCGGCCCGAAGGAGCTGTGCGGGAAGCGCTGAGCCAAACTGGGCAATGCAGGCATCCAGTTGCCAACTGCCCGGACGATGTTCTGCCAGCGTTTGCAGAAGCGGATCTGCCTTCCGAGCAGCGATGCGACGGGGATTATCCGGATTTCCGGCCTCCCGCTCAGGGTCAAACTGCTCAAAGAAATACCAGTTAAATTTCATGGGAAGTACCTCAGGAAAAGAGCGGCAGGACCTTCCGATTGGAAGTGGTCTGCCGCTCATCTTTGCGTGATAGGGGGAGAATTATGCAATCTCCTCGTACATGGCAGAGGCATCTGCCTTGCCTACATTGTCAGCTACCACCAGCACTCTCAGCTTCACCGAGCGCTGGCCGAACTGGATTTCCATCTCGTCGCCTACCTTCACGTCGTAGCTGGCCTTGACCACCCGGCCATTGACCATGACACGGCCTGCGTCGCAAGCTTCGTTGGCTACTGTCCGGCGCTTGATGAGCCGGGAGACTTTCAGATACTTGTCCAGTCTCATATGTCACACCGTCCTTTTCTTATAAGGCGACCGACTCTTTCAGAGCCTTGCCGGGGCGGAAGGAGACAGTGCGGCTGGCAGGCAGCTCTACCGGCTCCAGTGTCTTGGGGTTCCGGGCAGTCCGGGGAGCCCGATCCTTGGTCTCAAAGGCGCCAAAGCCCATGAGCTGGACTTTATCGCCCTGAGCCAAAGCTTCGCCCATGACTTCCAGCGCGGCATTGAGGGCAAGCTCAGTGTCTCGCTTGGACAGACCGGACCGGATGGCAGCCTGCTGGATGAGTTCAGATTTATTCATGGATATCCTCCTGATGCTTTGCCTGCTTCCAGAGCGCTTCCAAAACAGAGAGAGGCAGCTCTTTCATATCATGGCCGGAGCTTACGGCCTGAGCTTCTACGCGCTGGAACCGGGCAATGTACTTATCGGTGGCCTTGTTCAGAGCCACCTCGGGATCAATGTTCAGATGGCGGGCGGTGGCTACTACGGCCAGAAGCAGATCACCCAGCTCTTCCTCGGTGTTGCTGCCGACGGCGATGGCCTCCCGGAGCTCAGCCGCCTCCTCCTCTACTTTGATCATGGCGCCCTGTGCGTCCTTCCAGGTAAAGCCGGCTTTGGCGGCCTTCTTTTGGACTTTTTCTGCCCGCCAGAGAGCGGGGAGAGTCCGGGCTACCGAGTTGAGGGTGTCGGTATAGGTCTCCTGACCCTTCTCCTCCCGCTTGACCTGCTCCCAAAGATCCAGCTCGGCATCCAGATTTTCCACCTGAATGGAACCGAAAACGTGGGGATGACGGAAAACCAGCTTCTTCACTGCCTCGTCACAGACGTCGTCGATGGTGAAGCGGCCGGCATCCTCCTCGATAGAGGCGTGGAAGAGGACTTGCATCATCACGTCCCCCAATTCCTCCCGGAGCAGAGGCACGTTTTCCTGATCAATGCCCTCACAGGCCTCATAGACCTCCTCGATAAAGTTCCGGCGGATGGAGTGGTGATCTTGCTCCATATCCCAAGGGCAGCCGCCGGGATGACGGAGAATGGCGATGACCTGACGGAAATCATTGAAATCATAACGATCTTTCTTGGTAAAGGGAACCATGGCTAGTGTACGCCTCCTGCAGTTATTTGATACGAAGAAGTTTGCCGATCTTGTCTCCCTTGGGCATGAGGGACAAATCGTCCCGGTTGATGGCCCGGAGAAGGAGAATGAGAGCAAAGTAGACTACCACGGCAAAGCCGATGGCGAGAATAAGGGCGATTGTATTGCTGCCGGTAAACTTGAAAAGCAGACCATAGCCGGCCCATGCGCCCGCGCCCATGATGGCCGAGGCAAAGAAGGTTTTGCCAAAGACCCGGACGAAGCTGGGGCAGCCGGGGACGATCTTCTTGACCAGCAGCAGATCCAGACAGCAGGTGATACCATAACCGATACAGGTACCGATGGGGGAGCCGAAGATATTGATCTCGGCAATGGCAACCACAAAGAAGTCAAAGATGATCATAATCACGCCGCCGATGACCATGGTGACGATGGGCAGGTTGAGTACGCCGTGAGCCTGCAGAACGGAGTTGCAGACCAGCATCAGACAGACAAAGATATTGGCAGCGCCCAGAATGGACAGAATGGTGCCGGCAATCTCAGCGTCCAGCGCGGGGAACAGGAGTTGAACGATGGGCTTGCCCAGCACGATCATGCCCACGCCGGAGGGGAAGGCAAAAATAGCGGCCGTCTTGAGAGCGGAACCGACCACACGGGCAGCGCCTTCCTTGTTTCCCTGAGCGAAGTAGACTGTGACGGCGGGAATAACCGAGGCGGTAATGGCCACCATGAGAGAGGCAGGGATCTGATAGACAGTCTGTACACCGCTATAGTTGGAGTAGAGACCCCGGGCCGCATCCAGAGAGAGACCCACGGCATTCTGGAGCTGGTGCATGACCAGAGAGGCGTCTACCGTGGTTATGATCGAGGTGGCCGAGGAGGTGAGGGTAATGGGGATGGCCAGTGCCAGACAGACCTTTAGAATCTGTCCGGAAGACGCGGGCTGGTCGTCGCCGGCGGCAGAGTCCAGCCGGCTGGAGCGGTGATGCTCCCATGCCATATAGAGGAAGGCGGCCAGTTCAGAGACGGTAACGCCCACGATAGCGCCGGCAGCGGCGGTGGACTCGTCATAGCCTTTGTGGATGAGCAGCATGGCAAGAGAGAGGCCGACGATGAGCTTAAAGAGAGCTTCAATGATCTGAGAGACCGAGGAGGGGGTCATTCTGCGATGGCCCTGAGCGTAGCCCCGGAAGGCGGCCAGGCCGGCCACCAGCGCCACTGAGGGAGCCAGCATCCGCATACTGAGGGCGGCTTTGGGATTGCCCATCAGAGCGGCAAAGGCGTCGGCCCCGAAGAACATCGCCAGCGAGCAGATCAGGCCCAGCGCCAGAAAGAAGAGAAAGGTGACCCGGAAGATCTTACGGACCTGATTGGGCCGACTCTCAGCGTTGGCTGCCGAGATCATCTTGCTCATGGCCACCGGAATACCGGCGGTGGAGATGGTGAGCAGGATATTGAAGACGTTAAAAGCGTTGGTGAAGTCGGTGTAACCGCTGCCCAGAATGTTAATCAGAGGCATTTTGTAGACCGCGCTGATGATCTTAACCAGAACGATGCCTACTGCCAGAATAGCGGCTCCGCCGAAGAAGGTGTTTTGCTTACGGGTATCAGACATAACTAAACTTCGCTCCTCTCCCGTCCGGACGGGATAATCGGATCATTAAATGAGGCAAACTGCTTACATTCCAGAGAGACACTTGCGCACCAGAGCGGAAAACTCGTCCTTGGCCTTGGCGGCAGCCTCCAGTACTTCCTCCTCGCTCAGGGGCTGATCCAGAATACCGGCAGCCATATTGGTCAGCAGGGAGAAACCAAGAACTTTCATGCCGCAGTGCCGGGCAACAATAGCCTCGGGCACAGTAGACATACCGGCAGCATCGGCACCCAGCACCCGGGCGGCGCGAATCTCGGCCGGCGTCTCATACTGAGGGCCGGAGAAGAACATATACACGCCTTCCTTCAGGTCAAGACCCAGTGTGTCGGCGGCCTGACGGGCCAGCTGGCGGTACTCGGGGGTATAGATGGTGGAGGCGTCGGGGAAGCGGACACCGAACTCAGGGAGGTTTTCACCTCGCAGGGGAGAGTCCAGTGTCAGCTTGATATGGTCGGTGATGAGCATCAGGCTCCCGGCTTCCCAGTCCTTTCGGATACAGCCGGCAGCGTTGGTGACGATCATCTTTTCCGCGCCCAGCAGCCGGAGTACCCGGACGGCAAACGTGATCTCAGGGAAGGAGTAACCCTCGTAATAGTGCATCCGGCCCTGCATCACAGCAACCCGACGGCCTTCCAGCAGACCGAAGACAAACTGGCCTATGTGGCCGGGAGCGGTGGAGGGTTTGAAGTGAGGGATTTCTTCGTAGGGGACCTGAATGGATTCGGTCAGCTCATCGGCCAGAAAACCCAGCCCAGAGCCAAGGATCATGAGTACTTCAGGCTGGAAAGAGCCGATTCGGGAGCGGATATAGTCGGCGCTCTGCACATATTGTTCAAAAGTAAAATGCATCGTCACTGCCTCCTTAATAGGATGGGGTGGTTTAGTCTAATATGTAATTGTACACCACAGCGGGAAATAATGCAACCAAGGGGGCCGATTCTGAAAAAAACGAAGACGATATTTTCTGCTTTTGTGCACATGGATCAAAATGCCCTTCTTTCCGGCAAATGATTCCCACAATTTAGGCATGAAAAAAATCTTGTCATCTGGGAACGGTTTCAGTTACAATAAAACCAGCCGGCCAGGCTATAATAGAGACGAATATTGTATCAGGAGGAATCTGATCATGAATAGAAGAAAGACCAAGATCATCTGCACTCTGGGGCCTGCTGTTAATACCCCCGACAAGATCCGCAGCCTCATTCGTGCCGGCATGAATGGAGCTCGGTTTAACTTCTCCCATGGCAGCCACGAGAGCCAGCTTGAGATGCTGAATATGCTCAACGCTGTCCGGGACGCGATGGGAAGTCCTGTCGCTACGATTCTGGACACCAAAGGCCCTGAGATTCGGATCAAGACCTTCGGAACCGGCAAGATTGAGCTGACCAATGGCCAGAGCTTCACCCTGACCACCCGTGAGGTAGAGGGCGATGAGACCATCGTTTCCGTTACCTACAATAAACTCTATGAAGAAGTCTGCCCCGGCACTACCATTCTGGTCGATGACGGCCTGATTGGTCTGGAAGTCCGTGAGATTCGAGGACAGGATATGATCTGTACCGTTGTCAGCGGCGGCCCTCTGTCCAATAACAAGAGCATTAATATTCCCGGCGTTTCTATTCAGCTGCCCGCTCTCACTGAAAAGGATGAACAGGATATCAAGTTTGGCGTAGAGAACGACTTTGACTATATCGCTGCCTCCTTTGTAAGAAAGGCCGACGACGTGCGTGCTATTCGTCAGGTGCTGAAGAAGTATGGCGGCGAGAGCGTGCGTATCGTCGCCAAGATCGAGAATCAGGAAGGCGTGGACAATCTGGAGGAAATTCTGGATGAGGCCGATGGTATTATGGTGGCCCGAGGCGATCTGGGCGTGGAGATCCCCGCTCCTCAGGTGCCTGTGGAGCAGAAGCGGATGATCAAGGCTGCCCGGAAGAAGGGCAAGCTGGTCATTATTGCCACCCAGATGCTGGACTCCATGATGCGTAACCCCCGTCCTACCCGGGCTGAGGTTTCCGACGTGGCCAATGCCGTCTTTGACGGCGCCGACTGCGTTATGCTTTCCGGCGAGACTGCCAGCGGCAAGTATCCCATGGAGGCAGTCCAGACTATGGTTTCCATTGTAACACAGGCAGAAGGCGCTATCGATTACTGGAGCCGCTTCCGCTCCAACGCTGCCAAGATGGCCCGTGAAAATGTCAAGAACCTGATCGGCGAGGCGATTACCCATACCTGCTGCCTGACCGCTATGGATTTGGACGCCAAGGCCATTGTGACCGCCACTGCTACCGGCAAGACTGCCCGGATGATTTCCGGCTATCGTCCTGCCTGCGGAATTGTGGCCATTACCCTGACTGAGAAGAGTCGCCGCCAGTTGAGCCTGATCTGGGGCGTTGTTCCCTGCCTGACCGGAGAGGTCAAGTCTACTGACCGAATCTTCTCTCTCTGCGCCGAGACGGCCTATCAGGCCCGTCTGGTGGAAAACGGTGATACTATTATTATTACCGCCGGTATCCCTCTGGGCCTGACCAGAGATACCAACCTGCTCAAGGCTCACGTGATCAGCCTGGAGGATATGCATCAGTAAGCTGCTGCACTGAAAAGAAAACCGGCCTCACCGCGTAGGTGAGGCCGGTTATTATGTTTGATTGATTCAGTCGGATCAGACCGGGAAACAACGCGGGCGTGACGACAGGTTTGTCCCTGCTTTTGGCTCAGCGTCGTCCGCCAAAGCCGCCGCCACGACCGCCGCCGAAGCCGCCGCCCCGACCGCCGCCGAAGCCGCCGCCCCGACTGCCGCCAAAGCTGCCGCCCCGACTGCCGCCAAAGCTGCCGCCCCGACTGCCGCCAAAGCTGCCGCCCCGGCCCCCGCCAAAGGAGCCACCGCCAAAGTTATGGGGCCGGCTGCTTCCATAGGGCCGATTAGACCGGAAGGAGCTGGGGGGATCCCGGTGGACATGGACGTTGGGAGGCCGATGAGGCCTGTTGGCCATCCGGAGGAACCAGGAGGTGCCCGGACGATGCCAGGGGAAGATGGGACTAAAGATGACAGTGGGGGTAGCCATATGGCCATAACTCCGGTGCCAGGTGTGGTACCGAGACTGGTCGATAGCATTGAGTACGGCGAAGACTACGAGCAGCAACAGAATGAACATGACCACAGATCCGACACCTGAAGTGGTACCTGAAGAGTAGTAGCTGTTGTGGTTGCCAGAATAGTCTGTGCCGGAATAGCCGAAATACTCTTCCAGACCGCCGAAGAGGGAGAGCACGGCGCCCTCATAATCGCCGGAGAAAAAGTCGGCTGCCGCGTACTGATCCAGCATGGCCGAGCAGTCCATGCCCCAGCTGCCGCCTTCCAGCAGATAGGCGTCCTGCGCGCCAATATCCATCAGCAGGATCAGATCCCGCTGTCCCAGGCCCCAATCCTCGGCCAGCTCCATGGCATAGTCATACAGATCCCAGCCGCGCGCCTGCTCTACGGTGGCTACAGCCACTACAGTGGAATAGCTCTGATCAAGATCGGCATTTCTGGCTCGAAGCGCGTCCTCCGTCTCGGGAGAGAGCACATCCGCTCCGTCAACTACCCAGTTGCCCGGCTGAACATTCAGCAGCTGGGCAGGGGCAGCAAAGATGCTGTAGGCGATACAGCCGATAATGGTGATTACAGTAATGGCCACTGCCACGGGAAACTGTTTGAGTGCCTTCACAGCACATCACCTGCTTTCTTTCGTGTAGTGAGTCCGCTCCCCTCGGCGGGGAGAAGAGAGTTCTCAGCCCCGAAGGGTGAGCAGCTTCTGCTTGAGCTCGCCTTCAATGCGGCCCAGCTCAGCCTCGGCGGCCTTACGCTTGGCGGCGCCTTCGTTCTGGATAGTGATGACCTCATCCAGCGTAGCGATGAGCTCCTGATTGGTATGCTGCAGCGTCTCGATATCCACGATGGAGCGTTCAGCCTCACGGGCGGTGGCTACGGTGCCCATGTGGAGCATCTCGGCGTTCTTGCGCAGCAGGTCGTTGGTCATGTTGGTCACGGCGCTCTGAGCGGCGGTGGCCTGACGGGAGCGTTCCAGACCCAGAGCCAGTACCATCTGGCTCTTCCACAGAGGAATGGTGTTGACCAGAGAGGTCTGGATCTTTTCGATCATCAGAGTGTCGTTGTTCTGCAGCAGCCGGGTCTGGGGGCCCATCTGGATGGAGATCATCCGGGTCAGTTCCAGATCGTGAAGCTTCTTTTCAAACCGGTTGAGCAGATTGGCAAAATCGTTGTAAGCCTGAGCGTCTTCCTGACGGCCGTGGGTTTCGGCCTTCTTCTTCAGCTCGGCCAGCTCAGTTTCCTGAAGCTGCTTAATGCGCTTTTTGCCGGCCAGAATATACATGGTCAGTTCCTTGTAGTACTGCTCATTGAGCTCATACATCTGATCCAGCATGGCCACGTCCTTCATCAGTTCGACCTGATGCTTTTCCAGAATCTTAACCACCTGATCCACATTGGCCTCAGCCTTGGCGTACTGGCTCTTCATTTCGTCCAGACGGACCTTGGCACGGCGGAAGAAGCCGGTCTTCTTCTGTTCACCGGGAGCGTTGTTCTTCAACTCCACCACCAGAGAGGACAGCGTATCGCCTACCTCGCCCAGATCCTTGGTACTGACTTTGGCGAGAGCGTTGGCAGAGAAGTCGGCCACGTTCTTCTGAGCGGCTACACCGTACTGGAGGATCATGGTAGAGTCACGGACGTCGATCTTCTGGGAGAACTCTTCCACCACTTTTCGCTCAGCTTCCGAGAGCATCTGCTCATCCAGATCGACTACAGGAGTTTCTTTTTTCTCCTCAGCCTCAGTGGTCAGTGTCAGGGTGGGGGCGGCGGGCTGCTGGGCAGCCATCGGGTCCAGGGTCAGATTGATCTCGCTCATTGTGTATTCCTCCGATTCCTTCTATTTTCTCTCTTGTTTGATATTGGCTTTAAGGGAAGCTGCGGTTACAGTTTCAGGCCGCTGTCGGTGAGACCGTCCTGATTCATCATCTGCTCGAGGACAGAGACCTCAGCGGCAATGTCCATATAGTCGTTCTGGAAAAGACTGTCCAGCTGCTTGTCAAAGGCGGCCGATACAGTGGTGAGCATGGAAGAGATTTTTTCCTTGGCGGCCGAGACGTTTTCGCCTCCGGAGCCGGTGCTGTCCATCCGGTCATACTGATTGAGCAGTTTCAGGACGGTGGGCAGATAGTAGTCCATGAAACGGCGGACAGAGGATTTCTTCTCCGGGTGAGCCAGTACATGGTCAAAGATACGGCCGGTGGTCTGCTCGATCTTGTCAATCTGAGCCGAGATGTCCTCGTCCTCGATATTATCGTTGAGCCGGCGCATCTCGCTGATGGCCCGCTCCCGCTCCTTCATAAGGGCGGCAACCTCGGGATCCTCGGGCTCGGCCGGAGCAGGATCAGGCACCTCTACCTCTTCAAATTTGTCCGGGAAAATTGCCCGGCCAACGAAAAAGGCGACCACAGAGAATATTGTCGTGGTCACATAGCCCATAAGGCCGTGGATGCCGATTACAAAAGCGGCATAGACCCAGACCAGAGCGATAAAATAGACGGGCATGACAGAACGGACGCGCTTGGTGGTCTTCATTGTATCTGCCCCTTTCTCATAAAATAATATCTTGATTATATATAGTATTTCCAAATTCGTCAAGAATCAGGCGGCCCGGATCGGGCCCAGCAAAGATATTACTCGGCAGGTCTGGAATTGGCGTACATCTGCATCAGCAGCGCGGAAGAGAACTTTAGTTGATCGTTGGTCCGGCGGAGATCAGGGAGAACGTCTGGGGACAGCTTTTCCGGCCGGTGACGGCTCAGCAGCTTTTCCAGCGCGGCTAGATCGCCCTTGACCTGATTCCGGGCAGCACGATCCAGGCTGTTTCCGCAGACCCGGAGCGCCTCTTTGACTTCCATAACCTGAATCTCGGCCTGATTGCGAAGCTCCATGACCTCTTTGCGCAGCTTGTCCGTATGGGCATACTGGGCAGCGTCCTGCATTGCCTGCTGAATCTCTGCCTCGGAGAGATTGGAACTGGAGGAGATGGTAATCTCCTGTGCCCGGCCGGTGCCCAGATCCCGGGCGCTAACCTTCAGAATGCCGTTGGTGTCCAGATCAAAGGCCACCTCAATCTGAGGGATACCGCGAGGGGCACGCTTGATGCCGGTGAGCTTAAATTTTCCGATGGTCTTATTATCCCGGGCCATGGGCCGCTCACCTTGCAGAACATGGATCTCCACGCTGGTCTGGAAGTTGGAGGCAGTGGTGAAGATCTGGGAGTAGCGGACAGGCAGGGTAGAGTTTCGGTCAATGAGCCGGGTGGCTACGCCGCCCACTGTCTCAATGGACAGAGAGAGGGGAGTTACGTCCAGCAGAAGAATCTCCTGACCAGGGGAAGAAGTAGCCAGACTGCCGGAACTGGCGCTGCCCAGAGTGCCGCCCTGAATGGCGGCGCCCAATGCCACGCACTCGTCGGGGTTGAGTGCTTTGTTGGGTGCCATACCTACCAGAGAGCGTACATGCTCCTGGACGGCGGGGATCCGGGTGGAACCGCCTACCAGCAGCACCTTGCTCAGCTGAGAGACAGAGAGACCGGCGTCGTTAAGGGCTGTCTGAACGGGCATGGTGGTCCGTTCGATCAGATCCCGGGTCAGCCGTTCAAAGACGGACCGAGTGACGGTGAGATCCATATGCAGAGGGCCGCTCCGGTCTTGAGCGATGAAGGGAAGATTGACCACGGCAGTGGTGGAAGAGGAGAGTTCTTTCTTAGCCTTTTCCGCCGCCTCCCGGACCCGCTGGAGGGCCAGAGGATCTTTGGCCAGATTAAAGCGGGTCTGCTGCTTGAACTCGCTGACCAGATAGTTGCACAGCCGCTGGTCAAAGTCATCGCCGCCCAGATGGTTATCGCCGCAGGTGGAGAGAACTTCGATAACGTTGTCACCGATTTCAATAATGGACACGTCAAAGGTCCCGCCGCCCAGATCGTAGACCATGATCTTCTGGCTCTCGCCATGATCCAGACCGTAAGCCAGAGCGGCTGCGGTGGGCTCGTTGATGATTCGCTGAACGTTCAGTCCGGCAATCCGGCCGGCATCCTTAGTAGCCTGACGCTGGACGTCGTTGAAGTAGGCGGGAACGGTGATAACGGCGTCGGTGACCTCGGTGCCCAGATAGGCTTCGGCGTCGGTCTTAAGCTTGTGGAGGATCATTGCGCTGATCTCCTGCGGTGTGCGCCGGCGGCCGTCCAGATCGATCCGAAATTCGGTGCCCATTTCCCGCTTGATGGAAGAGACGGTGCCTCTGGAATTGGTGACGGCCTGCCGTTTTGCAAGATCGCCTACCAGACGCTCGCCGCTCTTGGTAAAGGCAACGACCGAGGGCGTAGTGCGGTTTCCCTCGGCGTTGGGAATAATAATGGGCTTTCCACCCTCGATAACAGCAACACAGCTGTTGGTGGTGCCCAGATCTATACCAATGATCGGACCCATGAAGACAACTCCTGTCCATGATGATTTACCATACCTTATCACAAGGAAATGAAGTTTCTATGAATATTCCAAAAAAAGTCGATAAAAACCTGCCCGGTCAGGAGGAATCTTAAAAAATATGAAAACACCTTGACGGCAGTCAGAATAGAGACTAAAATGGTCACAAGTCTGCGCTTAAGGCACTATTATGCCTTAAGACTGATAGAAACAGAATCGTCTTTTACTACAGGCTGCCTTTTGAATGGGGCAGCTGTCAAGTTGAATGGAGGCAACACAGGGATGTCCAAATTACGGAAAGTGGTCCTGACCATCCTGACCGTCCTGGCTCTGATGGTGATCGGCGCATACGCCTTTCTGCAGGTCCAACTGGGTAAGATCGACCGTATTACTGCTGCAGAGACCGAATTCACTACCGAGAACTTCGAAGAAGACACTGACGCTGCTGACACGCTGGACCTGTCCACTCTGGACTGGGGCGAGATGATCGGCGTGGATGAGTCAGAAAAGGAAGAGGTCATCAATGTGCTTATCGTTGGTCAGGATACCCGCGTTCCCGGCCAGCGCGCTCGTTCTGATACCATGATCGTGCTGAGTATTGATAATGCAAATAAACGACTGAGCATGCTCTCCATCATGCGTGACCTCTACGTTCAGATCCCGGGCTACAGCAACAACAAGATCAACGCCGCCTATGCCTTTGGCGGATTTGAGCTGCTGGACGCCACGATCGAAGAGAACTTCGGTATCCATATCGACTACAATGTAGAGATCAACTTCGAGAGCTTCGTTGATATCGTTGATGCCGTGGGAGGCATTGATGTTCAGCTCAACAGGGCCGAAGTCAACTATCTCAGCTGCTACTCCGACGCCGGCAAGAAGTACAACGATACGCCTGTCTCCGGTCTGTCTGAGGGTATGAACCATCTCGACGGCGAGGCCGCTCTGGCTTATGCCCGGATCCGCCATGTGGCGACCGATACCGAGCGGGACGACTTCGGCCGTACCCAGCGTCAGCGTGTGGTCATTCAGGCCATCTTCCAGCAGCTGAAGGATCAGCCCTGGACTGATCTGCTGGCCGTCTATGACTCTGTGGCTGGCAATGTCCTCACCGATATGACCAACGACGAGATTCTCACCTACGGTCTGGCCGCCTACAGTATGGGCGTTGAGGAGATCGACGAGTATCGAGTCCCTGAGGATGGCGCCTATTCCGGTCAGAGCATCAACAGAATGTCTGTTCTGGTTCCCCACAGCTGGGATACCCTCCGGGCCAATATCCAGGAGTTTGTTTACGGCAAGTAAATACTGCTTCAGCCCCTTCGCTCTTTCGGCGAAGGGGCTTTTGTTTTTGCCCTCGGATTCCTTGTGTCATTGTGTCAGAAAGCGGAGGAGAACAGTGGGAAAACCGGGACCCAATTGTACAAAACGCAGAAGTTGAAAATAGTAGAAAAAAGCAGTTGCATAATTTCTGGAAACGTTTTATATTGTGATTTGAAAAGCAAACTGCAACAAATGGAAATATATTTCTGATCTCTGGCAAGGGACAGAAAACGGATCTCACGCATACTAAGGAGAGGTGAGTGCGGTGAAGCTGATGAGTATCAATACCCACAGCATTCTGGAGGAGGACTATGCCCGAAAGCTGGAGGAGTTTGTCCAGACCGTGCTGCGGGAAAAACCGGACATCATTGCTATGCAGGAGGTCAACCAAAGTCAGGAGGCGCCGCTGGCCGGCCCTGAGCTGCTGGATGGATTTTCCTTTGGCGAGGCGTGCTCTCTGCCTATCCGCCGGGACAATCACGCCGCGCAGGTAGCCCGGCGGCTCTATCAGGCCGGACTTTCCTGCTTCTGGACCTGGCTGCCGGTCAAACGGGGGTTTGGCTCGTTTGATGAGGGGCTGGCCCTGTTCAGTTTGGGAAGGCCCATTGTGGAGATTGACAGCTTTCTCCTTTCCGGCTGTCAGGACTACAATAACTGGCAGACCAGAAAAGCCCTTGGCATCCGGGTTCTGGGCCAGAACGACTGGTTCTATTCGATCCACATGGGCTGGTGGCAGGACCGGGAGGAACCCTTTCAGCGCCAGCTGCTCAGACTCAACCGGAAGCTGGACCACCGCCGGAATTGCCCGGTCTGGCTTATGGGCGACTTTAACAGTCCGGCTCAGGTTAGAAATCAGGGCTACGACGCGCTGACTGCCTCGGGCTGGCTGGACAGCTACCTGCTTGCACGGCAGCGGACGGGGGAGAATACGGTGCCCGGTGTGATAGACGGCTGGGAGAGCATGATCCCCGAGGGCGAGCGAGATCGGGGAATGCGCATCGACTACATTTGGTGCAGCCGTAAACTGCCGGTGCTGGAGAGCCGGGTAATGTTCGATGGTGGAGCAGAGCCTGTGATTTCTGACCATTTTGGACTGATGATTGAAACGACCCCTGTCGGGGAGGAAGGATGAATATGATGAACCGAGCAGCAGGAATTCTCCTGTCCGTGACCAGCCTGCCGTCCAGATACGGAATTGGCTGTTTTGACAAGGCGGCCTATGACTTTGTTGACTGGCTTAAGGAGGCTGGACAGACTTTTTGGCAGATTCTTCCTCTGGGCCCCACCAGCTATGGAGACTCTCCATACCAGTCCTTTTCCACCCATGCCGGCAACCCCTACTTCATCTCGCTGGAAACGCTGATAGACGAAGGCGTTCTGACCCGGGAAGAGTGTGATCAGGCGCTGGAAGAGGGCGATAAGAATCTGGTGGATTATGAGCGGCTCTACCACCGACGCTATCCGCTTCTGCGCAAGGCCTATCAGCGCAGCCAGATCAGCCGTGACCCTGCCTATCAGCAGTTCCTCCGGGAAAACAGTTGGTGGCTGGACGACTATGCGCTGTTTATGGCTCTGAAGGACCGGTTTGACGGGGCCAGCTGGCCTGAGTGGCCGGAGGATATCCGGCTGCGCTGGGGATTTGCCATGGATTATTACCGCCGGGAGCTCTATTTTGATATCGAGTTCCAGAAGTATCTCCAGTTCAAGTTCTTCCAGCAGTGGTTCGCGCTGAAGAACTACGCCAATGCCAAGGGGATCCGTATTATCGGCGATATCCCGATCTATGTGGCCATGGACAGCGCCGATACCTGGGCCAATCCCGGGCTCTTTCAGCTCGATGGCGACAATCGGCCCGTGGCTGTGGCTGGCTGTCCTCCCGATGGGTTCTCTGCCGACGGTCAGCTCTGGGGCAACCCCCTCTACCGTTGGGACTATCACCGGGATACCGGCTATGACTGGTGGGTAAACCGTCTTTGGTACTGCTTCCGACTTTATGACGTGGTCCGGATCGATCATTTTCGGGGCTTTGATGAATATTTTGCCATCCCTGCTGGCAAGACTGCAAAGGACGGCCATTGGGAAAAGGGGCCGGGTATTGAGCTCTTCCAAACCGTGGAGCATCGGCTGGGCTGGCATGAGGTCATCGCCGAAGACCTGGGCTATGTGACCGACTCTGTCCGACAGATGGTCCGGGACAGCGGCTTCCCCGGCATGAAGGTGCTGGAGTTTGCATTTGACAGCCGGGATACCGGCTCGGCAAGCGACTACCTGCCCCATAACTATATTGAAAATAGTGTGGCTTACACCGGAACCCATGACAACGAGACCATCAGCGGTTGGCTGGACAGCATCACAGACGAGGAGATGGAGCAGGTTCGGCTCTATCTGGCCGATGCCTATACGCCGCAGGATGAGCTGTATATCCCTCTGGTCTCTCTGGCGCTGGGCAGCCGATCCAAATACTGTATTATTCCCATCCAGGATTATCTGGGCTATGGCAATGAATGCCGGATGAATACCCCTTCTACTGTGGGAGAAAACTGGCGCTGGCGGCTGAGCCGGAACGTGCTCAACGAGGAACTCCAGAAGGAGGTTCGCCGGATGACCATGCGCTATGGCCGGATGAACTGGAACTGAGGAAGAATTAATCAAGTACGGCCCGTCTGAGGGCCGGAAAGGGAGGAAACGACTATGGAACTGAAACTGGAACGCAAGCTCAAAGAACTCTTTGACACCGATCTGAAGCACGCGTGTCGGGAACAGGTCTACACAGCCCTGATGGCAGTAACAGGGGAGGAACTGAAGGACCGGGAGACGTTTGCCGGTCGGCGCAAGCTTTATTACGTTTCGGCGGAATTTCTCATCGGCAAGCTCCTGTCCAACAATCTGATCAATCTGGGCCTCTTTGAGGAGGCGAAGGAAGTTCTGGGACGGTATGGATTCTCTCTGGAGGAGATGGAGGAGCAGGAGTGCGAGCCCTCTCTGGGCAACGGAGGTCTGGGCCGTCTGGCAGCCTGTTTTCTGGACTCCATCGCCGCGCTGGGTCTGCCCGGCGACGGCGTCGGCCTGAACTATCACGAGGGCCTCTTCCGGCAGCGCTTTGTCCGGGGCAGCCAGCGGGAGGAAAAAGACCCTTGGATTACCCCTGATGGCTGGCTGCGTCCCACTGGTGTTCATTTCCCGGTCCGGCTGGGTGAGCATATGGTGACTTCCACCATGTACGATATCGACGTCCCCGGCTGGAAGGGCGGCAAGAATACCCTCCATCTCTTCGATCTGGATACAGTAGACGAGAGTATTATTACCGACGGTATCAGCTTCGATAAGACTGATATCCAGCGTTGTCTTACCCTCTTCCTCTATCCCGATGACAGCGACGAGGCCGGACGTCTTCTCCGGGTTTATCAGCAGTATTTCATGGTCTCCAATACCGCCCAGCTTATCCTGAAAGAGCTGGAGGAGCGGGGCTTTGACCCCCACCAGCTCCATGAGCACGTTGTCGTCCAGATCAACGACACCCACCCGACCATGATCATTCCCGAACTGATCCGGCTGCTGATGGAGCGGGGCCTGACCATGGACGAGGCTATCCGGGAAGTGGAGCAGACCTGCGCTTATACCAACCACACCATTCTGGCCGAGGCGCTGGAAAAGTGGCCTATGCGCTATCTGGAGCAGGCGGCTCCCCTTATCGTTCCCATCATTCGGGAGCTGGATGAGCGGATCCGGACCAGATATGCCGACCCCCGGGTTCAGATCATCGACGGCGATGAACGGGTTCACATGGCCCATATCGATATCCATTTTGGCTGCAGCGTCAATGGTGTGGCCGCGCTGCATACTGACATCCTGAAGAAATCCGAGCTTCGGCATTTCTATGAGCTCTACCCGAAAAAGTTCAATAACAAGACCAACGGAATTACCTTCCGCCGCTGGCTGCTGCACTGCAACGAGCCTCTGAAGCAGCTTGTGGAAGAGCTCATCGGCCCTGATTTCAAGGACGATAGCAGCCGCCTGCAGGATCTGCTGGCCTGGCGGGACGATCCTCAAGTGCTCCGGCGGCTGCTGGAGGTGAAGCAGGAGGCGAAGGAAGCTTTCCGGAAGGATCTGCTTCAGCATCAGGGCATTCAGATCTGCACCGATTCCGTCTTTGATGTTCAGGTCAAGCGTCTGCATGAGTATAAGCGTCAGCAGCTCAACGTCCTCTACGCCATCCGGAAGTATCTGGATATCAAGGCAGGTATCCTGCCCAAGCGGCCTATTACCATGATCTTCGGCGCCAAAGCGGCGCCTGCCTATACCATTGCCAAAGACATTATCCATCTGATTCTGTGTATGGCAAAGCTGATCAACAGTGATCCTGACGTCTGGCCCTGGCTGCGGATTGTCATGATTGAGAACTACAACGTGACCCGGGCGGCCAAGGTCATTCCTGCCGCAGATATCTCTGAGCAGATCAGCCTGGCCTCCAAGGAGGCATCCGGCACCGGAAATATGAAGTTCATGCTCAACGGCGCTGTTACGCTGGGTACACTGGATGGCGCCAACGTGGAGATCTGCCAGCTGGTAGGGGAGGAGAACATCTTCCTCTTTGGCAAGAGCTCTGACCAGGTTATGAAGCTCTATGAGACGGCCGGCTACCGGTCCCGCGACTACTATGAAGATCCTGAGATCATGCCTCTGGTAGACTTTATCTGCAATAAACGGCTGCTGGCTATGGGAGACCAGAAGAGCTTGATCCGTCTCTATCAGGAGATTGTGACCAAGGACTGGTTCATGACCCTGCTGGACCTGAAGGAATATATCGCCGTCAAGGACCGGATGCTGGAGGCCTATGAGGATCGGGAGAGCTGGGCAAAGATGATGCTCACCAATATCGCCATGTCCGGTTTCTTCTCCTCTGACCGGACCATCGCCGAGTATAACCGGGATATCTGGCACCTGTAATTGAACGTTCAAATCAGAAAAAGCCGCGGTCTCTTCCGGGAGACGGCGGTTTTTTCAGCAACGGAGAAAAGAAGAGGAAGAGAAAACTCCCTCTTGCCGCTGAGGGATGGGAATGGTACACTGAAAGCAGAAGACTGCGATTACCCCAGCAGGAGGAAAAACGATGAATTACAACCAGTTTCAGAATCTGAAGCTCTCCGCCCTCGGCTTTGGTACCATGCGCCTGCCTCAGAAGGCAGACGGCAGCGTAGACGAGGCCTTGGTAGCAGAGATGACCCGCTATGCCCTTGAGCACGGAGTCAACTATTTCGATACCGCCTGGCCCTATCACAACGGTGAGTCGGAAACTGTTATCGGCCGGATCCTCAGTCAGTACGACAGGGGCAGCTACTATCTGGCCGACAAATACCCCGGACACCAGATCAGTGTCAGCTATGACTCGGCGGCTATTTTTGAAGCCCAGCTGAAAAAGTGCGGTGTAGAGTACTTTGACTTCTACCTGCTCCACAATGTATATGAGAAGAGCATCCATACCTATCTGGACCCAAAGTGGGGTATTCTGGACTATTTTCGGGAGCAGAAGCGGCTGGGCCGGATCCGGCATCTGGGCTTCAGCAGTCATGGCTCTCTCGAGGTGCTGGAGCGCTTTCTGGACGCTTGCGGTGAAGATATGGAATTCTGCCAGATCCAGCTCAACTATCTGGACTGGACCCTCCAGAAGGCAAAGGAGAAATATGACTTCCTTACCGCCCGGGGTATTCCTGTCTGGGTCATGGAGCCTGTCCGGGGCGGTAAGCTGGCCAATCTCAGTGCCGAGCATATGCAGGCGCTGAAGGCCATCCGGCCTCAGGAATCCGGCGCCGCATGGGGCTTCCGCTTCCTGCAGGGACTTCCCAACGTGACTATGGTTCTTAGTGGTATGTCCAATATGGCCCAGATGGAGGATAATGTTCGTACTTTTTCTGAGGACCGACCTCTGAACGAGGAGGAGACCCGTCTGCTGCTGACCATGGCCGAGGAGATGAAGGGTGGTGTGCCCTGTACCGGTTGCCGTTACTGCTGCGAGGGCTGCCCCAAGGGACTGGATATCCCCATGCTCCTGTCTATCTATAATGAACTGCGAATCAACCGCAATGTGATCACCTCCATGCGTGTAGAGGCGTTGCCGGAGGATAAGCGGCCCTCTGCCTGTATCGGCTGCGGCAAATGCAGTCGGATCTGTCCCCAGAATATTGACATTCCCGCTGTTATGAAGGAACTGACTGGGATTCTGGCTGAGATGCCCAGCTGGGAAGAGGTATGCCGTCAGCGGGAGGCCGCCCAGAAGGGATGAACGCTATGAACCGGATCGTTTCTACCGAGCGGACAGTGCTCCGTGCCATTCGCGGCAGTATGAAAGCGGGCAGACCGGTTATGATTGCCATTGACGGCCGCTGCGGCAGCGGAAAAACCACACTGGCCGCCCGGCTTGCAGCAGAACTGGGCTGCCCGGTGATCCATACCGATGATTACTATCTCCCTTTGGACCGCCGGTGTGCGGGCTGGGAAAAGAAACCGGCCGCTAATATTGACTTCGACCGGCTGCGAAATCAGCTGCTGCTTCCCTTGCACAGAGGAGAGGCGGCGGAGTATCGCCCCTATAGCTGCCGGGAAGGGGCCTATCTTCAGCCTGCCCCGGTGCCGTCTGCCCCGGTGATTCTGGTGGAGGGCAGCTACTCCCAGCATCCTGCCCTTAGGGATCTCTATGATTTGAAGATCGTACTGACCTGCAGCGACAGCTGCCAGACTGCCCGCCTGCAGAACCGGGAAGGGGAGCGGTTTGAACTGTTTCGCCGTCGCTGGATTCCTCTGGAGCGGAGCTACCTGTCTGACTGCCGGATACAGGAAGAGGCGGACTTGCTGCTGGATACCACCGGAGAAGAAGTATAACCGCACAGTACAACCGAAACAGAAGTAAAAACGCAGCCCATCTGATCTCGTTCGGATGGGCTGCGTTTAACTATGCAATATGTATTTGGGTTATCAACCGGAAGAACTGTTCTTCTGATGCTGATAGACAAACTCTATCATATGCTCCGGATCAACCTGATAATATCGAGCCAGCCAGCGGGCGGGGGCATCGGAAAAGACGGTTTTTCGGATCTCCGGTACGGTAAAGGAGTTGTCTGTAAACCAGAAAGCGGAGGCCAAAAAGTGATGACAGGCCAGAAAGAGCTCATACCGGTCGGCGTCGGGAAAAAGCGCCTGATAACGCTCGCAGAAGATACGGGAAATGGTGTGCGACAGGTCTACATTTTCTACCCGCAGATGAAGCATCTGCTCCATCACCTTCTGATACTTTAAGTTGAACATTGTCTGATGATAGTCGGAAAAGTGCTTTCCTTCATAGAGCCCCTCAAAGGAATGATCCAGCAGCTCCTGAGCCAGAATCTCGTTGATGGCTTCGGCCACTTCATATTTATCCCGAAAATAGCGGTAGAAGGTAGCTCGCTGGATATTGGCCCGCTGGAGAATGTCCTGAACAGTAATCTTAGTAAAGGGTTTTTCCTCCAGAAGGGAGATCATCGTGTCGCAGATGATCGATTTCATCCGCTTGGAATGTGCCGCATACTCGCCCATAGTGTCCCCCCTTTCTATCTGAAGCGATTATACTACCTTAAATCAAAACAATCAAGGGTAAAGTGTTCATTTTTGAACCAAATGAAAGAGAAAAAATTCGTAAAATGAATATATTACCAGCGGTTGTTCAAAATGTGGAAAAGTAATATGTAAATGTATATAGAGGAAAAGGACATTCTTTGATAAGATTTATATAAGTTGCACACCAAATGTTTGCCAGCAGATGGTGTGCTCTTCGGCGTGCCCGGACTTCAATTACGGGAGCAAGAGGAATGGGTACGGCAAAACAAATCAAATGAGGAGGAGAAACCAACCATGCTTAAGAAAAAAGCACTGTGGAAAGGCCTGACCAGCATTGGCGCATTCATTCTGGCCTTTGCCATGGCCCTGGGTATTATCCTGGAAGCCAACGCCGGCACCATCGATACCTACCTGGGCACTCAGAGCGAAGCTTTCGTCTCTGATAACACCGCTGAAAATCCCCTGTACGACAAGTTTACCCCTTCTGCTGAAGTTCTCAATGAGGATGGCACCGGCAATTCTCATGCACTGATCCAGAAGGCAATCGACCTGGGCCGCGAAGAGGTCGCTGAGGGCGCTGTTCTGCTGAAGAACGAGAACGATGTTCTGCCTCTGGACGCTGGCTCCAACGTTACTCTGCTGGGTATCCGTTCCCACATGAACCTGCTGGGCTCCAGCTTCGGCGTTAAGGCCCAGGGCGTTTACATCTCCCTGGAGCAGGCTCTGAGCCAGAACAAGACCGACTTTGCCAACACCATCGCTGGCTCTGCCGGTTCCGCTTACTCCGCCGGCGGCCCCACCATCTCTGGCTGGGCTGGTGACGAGTTCGAGTTCGAAGGCGCTGGCTTCAATCTGAACCAGACCATGATCGACATCTACGCTACCCTGAATCAGACCTATGGTCACATTGAGAACGAGGGTGCCGCAGAAGTCTACGATCCCGGCGAGCCTTCCATCGCTGAGATCGAAGCTACCAACGCCGACTACAAGGCCAGCCTGGCTGAGTACGGCGATGCCGCTATCGTTTACATCGGCCGCGGCAGCTGCGAGTCCGTCGACTTTATGCCCGGCGGCGTGGTTGAGGGTCTGGGCGCCGACGAGCCTCTGGCTCTGACCCAGAACGAGCGCGACCTGATCGCTCTGGCCAAGGAGACCTCTGACAAGGTCATCATCCTGCTGGCTTCCTCCTCCGCTGTTGAGATCGCAGAGCTGAAGAACGACCCCGAGGTCGACTCCATCCTGTGGATCGGCGCTGTTGGCTGCTACGGCAACCTGGGCGTCGCTGACATCCTCTCCGGCAAGGTCAGCCCCTCCGGCGGCCTGTTCGACATCTTTGCCGCTTACAACATGTCCGCTCCCGCTATGCAGAACATGGGCAAGATGTACTATGCCAACACCGCTGACGTCATCACCCGTACCGGCGGCGTCATGGGCTTCACCCCCGGCGCATACGCCATCGAGGCTGAGGGCCTGTATGTTGGCTATCGTTACTATGAGACCCGTTACTATGACTCCGTCCTGGGCAAGGGCAACGCCACCTCTCCCGTTGGCGCCTATGGCTCTGACACCGAGTGGAAGTATGCCAACGAAGTCAACTACAGCTTCGGCTATGGCATGAGCTACACCACCTTCGATCTGGCTATGGACGGCGAGCCTGTCTTCGATATCACCACTGATCCCGAGACCGGCGCTCCCAGTGCTTATGCCACCTTCAACGTCAAGGTTACCAACACCGGCGACGTGGCTGGCAAGACCCCCGTTCAGATCTACGGCCAGGCCCCCTACATTGACGGCGGCGTTGAGAAGGTCGCTATCCAGCTGCTGAACTTTGAGAAGTCCAGCGTTCTGGAGCCCGGCGCTTCCGAAGTCGTTCCTGTCAAGGTCGACCTGCAGTACATCGCTTCCTATGACGAGAGCTATGATAACGGCGACGGCACCTACGGCGCTTACATCATGGATCCCGGCGCTTACTACTTCGCAGTGGGCAACGGCGCTCATGAGGCTCTGAACAACATCATGGTCGCTCAGGGCATCGATCCCACCCTGCTGGACGGCGAAGGCAATGCCGCTGCTGTCTACATGAAGGAGATCGACAACGGCTTCATTGAGAAGACCCTGTTCTCCACCTCCAAGACCGGCTACAAGATCTCCAACCAGATCCCCTATGCCGACTGGAACTACTATCAGCCCGGCGAGGTCGTCTACCTGAGCCGTACCGATTGGGCCGGCACCTTCCCCAAGACCTATGACAACATGACCCTGACCAGCGAGGCTCTGATCAACGACCTCAACGGCCATTACTACACTCTGGCTACCGAGGACGATACCTCCGCTATCCTCTGGGGCCAGGACAACGGCATCAAGTTCTACGAGATGTACGGTGTTGCTTATGACGATGCCAAGTGGGATGCTCTGCTCGACCAGCTGACTCTGGAAGAAGCTATGTACATCTTCACCTTCGGCGGCCCCTCCATCCCCGGCGCTGACTCCATCGGCACTCAGGAAACCTACATGACTGAGAACGCTGGTAACGGTGTTGCTGTCGCTCTGAACGCCACCAAGGATCCCAACGCTCCCTGGGCTATCGCCGCTGACGATCCCAACGGCAACTGGCATCCCGAGGTCTTTGCCAACGCTCCCATCGCTGCTTCCAGCTTCAACCCCGATCTGATGTACCGTCTGGGCGTCTTCACTGGTGAAGAGTCCCTGTTCGTCGGCATCAACATCCTCTGGGGCCCCGGCCTGAATACCCACCGTCACGCTTATAACGGCCGTAACGGCGAGTACTATTCCGAGGATCCCATCCTGTCCGGTGTCGCCGCTATGGAATTTGCTATCGGCGCCCATGAGTACGGCCTGATCGCCGCTCCCAAGCACTTCGCCTTCAACGACCAGGAATCTGAGCGTGGCGGCGTCTCCCCCTACATGACCGAGCAGCGCGCCCGTGAGGTCGAGCTCCGTGCCTATCAGTACGCTTTCGAGGCCACCAAGTATGACACCGAAGAGTACAACGCCGGCATGCGCGGTCTGATGACCTCCTTCTCCAAGATCGGCGCCGTCGAGTGCACCGCCAGCTATGGCCTGATGACTGAGATCCTGGCCAACGAGTGGGGCTTCATCGGCTATGCCGTTACCGACATTTATGACGATACCGACCTGTGGTCCTCCGTCCTGAATTCCGGTACCACCTGCTTCGACACCCGTGGTCAGTCTGGCTTCTATACCAACACCACCCTGTCCAGCAGCTTCCTGTTCATGACCCAGACCAACGAAGGTTATGGCCTGAACTCCAACTTCATCGATGGCGACGCCAACCTGCAGGCTAAGCTGAAGGACGCTGTCCATAAGAACATCTTCGCATGGTCCGAGTCTCATCTGATGAACCGCTACAATGCTACCACCCGCGTTGAGTCCCAGATGACCTGGTGGCGTGCTGCCTACTATGCCGCTGAGGCTGTTGGCGCTCTGCTGCTGATCGCTGGCGCTCTGCTGGCCATCATGAGCTCCAAGGGTACTGGTGTCAAGACCTCCAAGCTGAGCGTCATCGGCGCTATCTTCGGCATTGCTGGTCTGGTCGCTATGTACGCTTCCAACATGCTGTCTCCCGCTGACGCACTGGTCAACCAGACCACCTACACCATCTATGTGGTGATTGGTGTTGTCCTGGCCATCGCCGCCTTCGCCGTCAAGAACGACATCGTCAACCTGATCGGCAACGCCGGCGCCATTGCCCTGTTCGTCTATGCCTTCGGCAACATGCTCAATGACCGTGTCCTGACCATCGCTGGCCTGTTCTCCTACAACGCCATGAACACCAACGGTTGGAACTGCTTCTATGCTACCATCGCTTCCGTCGTCCTGTTCGTCATCGCCGCTGTCCTGCTGATCGCCGCTTCCTTTGCAAGCGCCGAGAAGACCAAGGCTGAGGCCTGATCTGAATCTGTGAACGACGGGGTGTGGGAGAAGTCCTGACATCTTTCTGGGCCAGCCCGGATCCGATTCCGGGCTGAGGCCCAATGATATCCCCGTACACGGCAAGACCCCCCACCCGAAAGGGTGGGGGGTTAACTGCGTCAGAAGCGAAAAAGACGCTCTGCCTCAGGCAGAGCGTCTGGAATAGGCGGGAAAGACTATCCTTCCAGCAGAGTCAGCACATCTTCGATCAGCATAAGGTTCATTCTGTCTCCTGCCAGACCGATCCGACAGACCCGAGAGCCGACCAGAATCTCGCCGGTGCCACCGGTGCTCAGACCCTCCCGGCCGTAGATATGCAGGATTCCTCCGGCATGAGAGCCTTCAATGGCCCCCTCTGATAACAGCGTAACCAGAGAGTTGCGGTAGCTGTATCGGTCCAGAATCTCCAGCAGCGCTTCGGTCTCTTTTGACCCGGCCTTCAGCTCATATTGGATCGGGTCCTGCAGGGTGCTGCCCAGCTCCGCGTCCTGAACCAGAGGAATCCATGTAACCAGAATATCATTCTCCCGTCCCACCGAGTCGGCAAGGGAAATAGGGCGGTAATAGACTGCCAGCACCATGAACAGGGCCAATAACAGAGAGAGTGCAATCTTCCTCCTGTTCATCTTTCTGCCTCCCTGTCCCACTGATAGGCCAGCCTGGGATCTCCATTTTCCAGATAGATGACTCCACAACAGGAAAAACCATTGGCGCTGACCAGCCGCTGCATGGGGCGGTTGTCCTGATGAGTGTCGATTCGAAGGGTATCATAGCGCTTTTTGCACCAGTCCAGACAGGCACTGGCAATGCCACGGCCCCGCAGCCGGCAGGCCATCCTGTGAATCACTCCATAAGGCCGCTCATTGGGCCAGGAGCCTTCAATAAAGCTATAGGTGGGGTCAGGGCTTGGCAGCAGAGCAAAGGCGGCAGCCAGTGTTTCCTGCTCTATAGCTACATAGCCGACCCCGTCCTGAATATCCAGCTCCAGCCGGGAAACCGGCGGATGGGAAGATCCCCACTGATTCGGATTGCCGCAGTTGGCCATAAAGGCTCTGGCATCTGCATAGAGCTCCAGCAAAGCGGGCAGATCCTCGCTTGTTGCAGGTCGAAAGGTCATAACATTGGCCTCCTTGGAAATTCTGTGGCCATTATACGATATAGTTGAGATTTCTGCAATAGAAAAGCGAGAGACGATCGGTCTCTCGCTTTTGGTATCTGTTTCAGTTACAGAAGGACTTACATCTGGCTGTTCATCTGCTTCCGGCGACTCAGATTCATAGTGCCGTCCTGCATGGAGCCGATGGACTCCAGGCTCTTACCGGTGCCGTAGGCAACGCAGGAGATTGCGTCGTCAGCTACATGAGTCTCAATTCCGGTATGAGACTCAATGAGCTTGTCAAAGCCCCAGATCAGACTGCCGCCGCCAGTCATGACGATGCCGTTGGCGGAAATGTCGGCCACCAGCTCGGGAGGCGTACGTTCAAGGACGGAGTGAATGGTGTCTACAATCCGCTGGGCGGGCTCCTCGAAGGCCTCGATCATTTCGCTGGAGGTGACGGTGAAAGTCCGGGGAAGGCCGGTCATCTGGTCATGGCCGGTAACTTCCATATACTGCTCCTCCGGACGGGGGAAGACACAGCCGAGAGCAATTTTCAACTCTTCGGCAGTTCGGGAGCCGATGAGAATATTATGCTTCCGACGAATGTAGCGGATAATGGACTCGTCAAAGGCGTCTCCGGCTACCTTGATGGAGGTGGACTCAACGACACCGGACAGAGAGATTACAGCAACGTCAGTAGTTCCGCCGCCAATATCGACGATGAGATGACCTTCAGGCTGAGCGATGTCAATTCCGGCACCGATTGCGGCAGCCACAGGCTCTTCAATCAGATAAACCTTCCGGGCCCCGGCCTGAATGCCGGCGTCAATGACAGCGCGCTCCTCGACTTCAGTGATGCCGGAGGGAACGCAGATAACCACGCGGGGCTTAAAGAAGCGGATGGGGGCCACCTTGCGAATGAACTCCCGAAGCATTCTTTCGGTCATATCGTAGTCAGAGATGACGCCGTCACGGAGCGGGCGAAGAGCGACGATATTGCCGGGGGTACGGCCCAGCATCCGACGCGCCTCGGTTCCTACCTTGAGCAGGCGGCCGGTGGTCCGGTCAATGGCCACCACCGAGGGCTCACGGAGAACGACACCCTTACCCTGAATATAGACTAACACCGAGGCGGTACCCAGGTCGATACCGATATCCCGAACAAAACTAAATCCCATGACAGATCACCTTTCAGAAAAACACCCTGCTCGGCCACTGCCGGACAGGAAGAAGTTGCGCACACTACAAAACTATTATAACCAGAACAATCCCCGTTTTCAATGACAAGAGGGGAACAAGCTGTAAAAAAGTTGGTCCGTTTCCCGGCGAAAAAAGAAGAAAACCGCCGACGCGACAGGCGTCGGCGGGAAAGGACAAAACAGTCCGATCAGCCCAGCTGGCCTTCCAGATAGAGGGCAGTCTCGGCCAGATAGTTAGCCTCGTGCTCTTCCATCTTACCGGCGTCGCAGGAAGCTGCCAGAGAAGGATCAATGGGAAGCTGAGCAAGGACGATAACCTTGTTCTCAGCAGCCACCTCGGCGATCTTGCTCTCGCCATAGATATGATGGCGCTTGCCACAGTCAGGGCACTGGAAGTAGCTGAAGTTTTCCACCAGACCCAGAACGGGAATATTCATCAGCTGGGCCATCTTCAGTGCCTTGGTGACGATCATTGAGACCAGGTCCTGAGGAGAGGTGACCACGACAATGCCGTCGACGGGGATGGACTGAAAGACGGTCAGAGGCACGTCGCCGGTTCCGGGAGGCATATCAATGAACATATAGTCCAGATCACCCCAGTAGGTGTCCGACCAGAACTGCTTAACGCAGCCGGCGATGACAGGGCCGCGCCAGACGACCGGATCGGTGTCGTTCTCGGTCAGCAGATTCAGGGACATGACCTTCATGCCTTTGGGCGTCTCGCCGGGGATGATTCCTGCCTCACAGCCCATGAGCGGGCCGGTCAGACCAAAGGCCTTGGGGATAGAGGGGCCGGTGATATCGGCGTCCAGAATACCTACCTTCTTGCCCAGCCGGGCCATTGCGGTAGCCAGGGAGCTGGTCACCATGCTTTTGCCTACGCCGCCCTTGCCGCTGACGACGGCAATAACGTGCTTTACGCTGGAGCAGGGATTCAGAGGGGCGATCAGATCCTGAGGGGAGGTGCGGGAACTGCAGTTGGCGCTGCAATTGGCGCAATCGTGATTACATTCAGCCATGATCTTCTGTGTCTCCTTCGTGATTCGACCCTTTCCGGCGGAAAGGGTCGGTACTTGTCTGTGATTAGTATAGCACAAATTCTGAAAAGGTAAAGAAAAAGTCAGTGCCGGTCGTAAACACCGCCGCCGATAAACTCCCGGAGCAGCGAGTTTCCGGCTACCAGAGCGCTGTCGATGGGATAGAACCGATCGTAGGCCCAGATCATTTCCAGAATCTCCTTCCGGCGGACATTCTCCTTGGGAATGGCCTGGAAGAGGGGCTCGGCGAACTGGCGCATGACATTGACCTCATACGGCAGGGAGGAGTCAAAAATATAGTCAGCCCGATGCTTGAAGGGGGAGATATACTTCTTTTCCCCCAGCCGGACGTTGCCCCACATCTCCAGTGTCTGCTCCGCGCCCGTGCCTCGGAAGCTGAGATCCCGAACGGCCCGGCGGGCCAGACGCATCCAGGTGCCCTTAAAGACGATCTTATTCAGCCGGATCACATTGGACCGGGCAGAGATATACATCTTGAAGGCGTCAGGATGTTTGCCTGCCAGATCATCGTTTAAGGCGTGGATTCCTTCAAAGACGGCGATCTCGTCCTTGCCCAGCCGCAGAGGCGTTCCTCGGGATTCGTCCCGGGTCTGGGTAGGGAAGTCGAAGTGAGGGACTACAATCTCTTCCCCCCGTTCCAGAGCGGTAAAATGGGCATTCAGCAGATCCATGTCCAGACATAAAGGAGACTCATAGTCGTAAGAGCCGTCCGGAGTTTTGGGGCCGTTTTCAAAGTCGGGAGGCAGAAAATAGTTATCCAGAGCAATGGCGTGGGTCATAACCCCTCGATGCTCCAGCTCCTCCTCAATTTTCAGAGAGGTAGTAGTTTTGCCTGAGCCGGAGGGACCGGAGAGCAGGACGATAGGGCTGCGGTGATAGTTGACTACAATGGCCTCTGCTGCCTGACGAATGTGGCGGTGATAGGTATCATCGCTTTCAGCAAGGAAAGCAGCAGGGTCAGTGCGGGCCCGACGATTTACTTCAGTGAGCAGATATGCCATAGGTCAAACCTCCTTTGAAAGTAAAGTCTGATGGAAGGGGATCAGCTCCTCCTTTTCCTGACAGAGCTGGTCAATACGCTGGATATATTCATATGGATATTTGGGATTGGTCATGCGCACGATCCTGCCGGTGGAGGGATCGGTGAGCTTGGTGGAGCCGCCGGCGCCCAGGGCCAGAATAGTGTGTAGCTCCTCCATAATGCAGACATTGTAGAGGCCTTCAAAGCCCGGCTTGCACCAGCCGATGTTCTCCAGCGCGCCGGACATATACTTCTGGCGGTAGAGATAGTAGGGCCGGTATCCGGCCTTGGCCAGACTGGACCAGGCGTAGTCCAGCATCTGGGCAGTCTCCGCTCCGGTAGGCAGACCCTGACGTTCCATCATAAGCCGGGAGCCCTTCTTCAGTGCCAGTGTATGAACGGTAATGTTCTCCGGGTCCATGGCCAGAACTGTGTCCATAGTATAGCGGAAGCCTTCAACCGTATCTTTGGGAAGACCAGCGATCAGATCCATATTGACGGCAGAAAGTCCGGCCTCCCGGGCCGTATTATAGGCAGTGATAATATCAGCTGCCGTATGGTTCCGGCCCATAGCCTGAAGAACATGATCCTCCATAGACTGGGGATTGACCGATACCCGATCAACATTGTGCCGCCGCAAAACTGCCATTTTCTCCAGCGTAATGGTATCCGGACGACCGGCTTCTACCGTAAACTCAGAGAGTCGGGAGAGATCAAAGGCAGATCGAATATGGTCCAGAAGATGATCCAACTGCTCGGCCGAGAGAGTAGTGGGTGTGCCGCCGCCAATATAGATGGAGCGAATGACAGCTCCCGCTTTGGGAAGAATGGCGGCAACAGCGTCGATCTCCTTGTCCAGCGCTTCCAAAAAGGGGGTGACAAGCTTCAATGCCTTCTGCACGTCGGCCGAGACAAAGGAGCAGTAAGCGCAGCGGGTGGGGCAGAAGGGGATACCAATATAGAGCGAGAGCTCTTCCGGGCGCAGAGAGCGCTTAATCTCCAGACCTGCCTTAGCTGCTTCCAGTGCCAGCTCAGTTCGCTGGGGAGAGACAAAGTATTCCTGACGGAAGCGAGCTCTGGTCTCCTCCTCGGTCAGCCCCTCCTCCAGTGCCCGGGAGGCCAGCTTGGCCGGGCGGATACCGGTGAGAGCGCCCCAGTCAGGTGCCTGATCCAGCAGCGGCAGGGCAGCTTTATAGAAGGACTGCTTCAGAATCCGCTGAAGCAGCCGATCCCGGGTCAGTGCATCGGTGAGCTGGCTCGTCTCTACCTGCGAGGACGCCTCGCTGACCTGATCGCCCAGAGAGATCCGGGTGACAGCCTGCATAAGACCGTCAGACTGGGTCAGCGAGGAAGAGGCCCAGATATCGCCCGGCTGGGGCTGGGTATCCGGGTATTCCGGCCTCTGCTCAGGCAACAGAATGAGCATGATCTGCTCAACGGCGTATTTATAATCATGTCCGTGAAGATAGAGCTTCATAGCGCGTCGATCCTTATCAGTTAGGATAATAGTGAAAAACAGGCAGGGAGTAACCTCCGCCGCCTGTTATGGGTGGGGGTGAATCGGGCCGGTCAGAAGTTGTCGATCCGGATCTGACAGGCGGCCATAGCTTTCAGGGCGGTCTCGTGGCTTTCTGGGGTCACGCCGGCACAGCAGGCAGCGTCCACGATAATCTGCGTCTCAGGGAGAAAGGCCTTGATAAGCATGGCGTTGGAGATTACACAGATATCAGTGCACAGACCGATCAGAGTAATACTCTCAATGGGATCAGACTCGTTAGCCTGACAGAGTAACTGAGCCAGCTGGGCCGAACCGAAGGTGGGCTTGTCAATGGGAGTGAGCTTCTGAAGCTCCTTCAGCTCATCACGGATCTGCCAGCCCTCAGAGCCTCGAATACAGTGGGGGACGGGCAGATTCTTGCCCTCCTGCGTGGACAGATAGTTCTCCCGGTGAGTATCTCGGGTAAAGAGAACCTGGCCGGGGAAGAAGCGAATCTTGTCAGCCACCTTGGGCAGGATGGCAACAGCCTCAGGGGTGCCCAGAGGTCCGTCAATAAAGTCGTTCTGCATATCGACGACGATAAGAATATGCTGCATGATATGCGCCTCCTCTTAGATTCCGCGGAGATAGGGATTGTACTTGCGCTCCTTGCTCAGCGTGGTGATATTCATATGACCGGGATAGACGATGTAATCGCCCTTCAGCTGGCAGAGCCGGCGGAGAGAGGCCATCATCTGTCTGTGATCACTGTTGGAAAAGTCTGTTCGGCCGCAGGAACCGGCAAACAGCGTGTCGCCGGTAAACAGATGCTCTTCCACCTGGTAGGTCAGGCAGCCGGGCGTGTGGCCGGGAGTCTCCAGAACGTGGATCCGGTGCTCTCCCAGCATAAGCGTGTCGCCCTCCTGGAGAAAGTGTACTCCCTCCAGCTCTCCCAGACCGTCAATGGCAGACATACCAAAACCGGTAGGACAGGTCGGATAGTCCTTCTGACTGATATACACAGGTACGGGACCTCTCTCAGCCAGCAGATCACGAACCCCGTCCACATGGTCAAAGTGACCGTGCGTGAGCAGGATCATCTGAATCTGATAGCCGCCGTCAGAAATGAGCTGGGCCAGCTGCCGGCAGTTGCCACCGGGATCAATGACGGCAGCAGAGCGGGTCTGCTCATCCAGCAGATAGTAACAGTTGGTTCCTACTGGGCCAACCTGAGCGCCTCGGATCAAAAGCATGTCCATGACCTCCTGACTGTCAAAGGGTATCGGTATCAAAGAGCAGGGTGACCGGTCCGTCGTTGACCGAGGCCACCTGCATATCGGCGCCGAACTCGCCGTGCTCCACATGGAAGCCCAACTCCCGGCAGCAGGACATAAACTTCTCGTACAGAGCGACAGCCAGATCCGGCTTAGCCGCGTGGGAAAAGCCCGGTCGACGGGATCTGAGATCGGCGTAGAGTGTGAACTGACTGATTACCAGAAGATCGCCCCCCACAGTGGCCAGATTCAGATTCATCTTTTCGTTTTCATCTTCAAAGACCCGGCAGCCGCAGATCTTGTCAGCCAGACGGGCAGCCTGAGCTTCCGTGTCGTTAGGGCCAACGCCCAGCAGAACGAGAAAACCCTGACCAATCTGGCCGTTGATCTTGCCGTCAATGGTGACGGATGCGGACTTCACGCGGGTGACAACTGCTTTCATAGGTTGTGTCGCTCCTTACGATGTGCTTCTCTTAACGTCGATGACGCCGGAGATGTTGTTCAGCTTTCGGATTACCCCCTCCAGCTCCTCCAGATTGCGTACGCTGACCAAAGAGGTGATCAGAGCATAGCCGTCAGGGGTGCTCTTGGCGGAGAGGGAATCTACCCGGATCTTGGCTGCCGAGAGAACGGCGGCAGTATCCAGCAGCAGATTAGACCGATCCTTAGCCGAGATCAGGAAGGAGGTCTGATAGCTGTCCTGCTCGCTCTTGCCCCAGGAAACGGACAACCAGCGGCCGTGATCCTCCTTGCGCCGCTCAGGAGCGGCATTGGGGCAGTCCTGACGATGGACGGAGACGCCATAACCACGGGTAACAAAACCAATGACGGGATCACCGGGGACAGGCGTGCAGCACTTGGCAAACTTGACCATGCAGTTGTCCAGTCCCTCGACGATAATTCCGGTCTTGGAGTAGGTGATCTTTTTCTGAGGCAGGGGAGCCAGCTCCCGGTTTCCGGCTACCCGAAGATCCTGTACAGAGCCGGGCTCCTGCTGAAGCGCGGCCATACGGTCCTTCTCTTCCCGCTGAATGCGCAGCATCTCGTCCCGAATCCGGGTGACTGCCTTGGCGCTGGTAATACCGCCGTAGCCGATGGCGGCGTACATATCCTCCAGCGAGTTGTAGCGGGCCTTTTTGAGGATTCGGGGCAGTACGTCCTCGCTGGTAATGCTGGCGATGGTAAAGCCGGCACGTTTGAGTTCAGACTCGAAGGAGGCGCGGCCGGTGGCCACGTTTTCGTCCCTGCGTTCCTTCTTGAACCATTGACGGATCTTATTACGTGCCTCGTTGCTCTTACAGATGCTCATCCAGTCACGGCTGGGACCCCGGGCACTCTTGGAGGTCATGATCTCCACAATGTCGCCGTTGTGAAGCTGAGAGTCCAGCGTAACGATACGACCGTTGACCTTGGCACCCACCATCCGGTTGCCGACGGCGGAATGGATAGAATAGGCAAAGTCGATAGGCGTGGAGCCGGCAGGCAAATTGACTACGTCGCCGTGGGGAGTAAAGACGAAAACCTCGTCGGAGAACAGGTCCACCTTCAGCGAGTGGACAAACTCCTCGGCATCCGAGCTTTCCTGACTCTCAAGCAGCTTCCGGACCCATTCATAGGCCTCGTCTCCCGGCCGCATCTGGCTGTTGCCCGGCTGCTGCTTATACTTCCAGTGAGCAGCCACGCCGTACTCGGCCAGCTCATGCATCTCCCACGTCCGGATCTGGACCTCAAAGGGAATACCCTGGCGGCCAATGACGGTGGTGTGAAGAGACTGGTACATATTGGGCTTGGGGGTAGAAATATAGTCCTTAAACCGGTCAGGAACCAGATTGAACATATTGTGGACATAGCCAAGAGCTTTATAGCAGTCGGCAACATTGTCAACGATAACCCGCAGCGCATACAGATCGAAGATCTCGCTCATTGTCTTGTGCTTGGTGTAAATCTTCCGGTAGACCGAGTAGATAGACTTGACCCGGGAATAGACCGAACACTCCACGCCTTCCATCTTCAGCCGAGCCTGAATCTTCTGCTGCAGGCTCATAAGAAATTCCTGCTGATGGGAGGTCAGCGCGGCAAGCTCTTCCTCGATCTCTTTATAGCCGACGGGATCCAGATATTTCAGAGATAGATCCTCCAGCTCCCAACGCAGACGCTGCATACCAAGGCGATGAGCGATAGGGGCATAGATCTCCATGGTCTCCAGACTCTTCTCGCGCTGCTTCTTGGGAGTCTGATACTGCATGGTGCGCATATTGTGAAGCCGGTCGCAGAGCTTGACCAGCACCACGCGGATATCCTTGCTCATAGCCAGCAGCATTTTGCGCAGATTCTCCATCTGCTTCTCTTCCATGGACACATATTGGACACGGGTCAGCTTGGTAACGCCCTCCACCAGATCAGCCACCGGCTCACCGAATCGGGCGGCTACTTCTTCGTGAGTAGCGTTGGTGTCTTCAATGCAGTCGTGGAGAATAGCGGCCATCAGAGCGTCCTGATCCAGCTTCAGATCGGCTACAATATCAGCTACAGCAAGGGGATGGGTGATATAGGGGGTGCCGTCCCGGCGCAGCTGCTTGGAGTGGTGGGAGTCGGCATACTGAAAGGCCTCGCGCAGGCTCTGGCAGTCCAACTGAGGATAATAGGCCAGTACCTTTTCTTCCAGGGCCTCATAAGCTTCCATAATGGGATCCATACATTCGCCTCCGATTCAGTCCGACTTCCTGCGGCGCAGGCGGATCAGGATCTCGGACGCTTCCAAATCCACCTTTTTGTCTGTTTTCAGAATGCTGATCTGCAGGCTGTCGCTGCTGGTGCGCAGCTCGATAAGCCCGCGTTCGTGGAATACCTCCAGGCAGACCATGACCCGACTCAGCTCCTGCTGCTGACCGGTAGAACGACTGATCTTCTGGGAAAGTTTGACAGGCGTTTCCCGGAGCTGACCCCGATCGGCGATTCGGGTGAGATAGCGCCAAACGGCAACAAAGTCCTGTCGGTCGGGGATCAGTCGACTCAGCTCCTGACCGGTAAGAGCGGCGCCGGAGCGGTAGCGGCTGTAAAGCTGCTGGCTCTGAAGGGCGGCGTTACCGGAAGGACGGCAGCTGACTACCTGAAGCTGCAGGGAGCGTACCCCACGGAATTCGTTGACCTGAAGGTTGAAGGCCACGTCTACCTTGGCGCCCAGTACAAGCTGAGCATCCTTGGGAGTAGCGGAAAAATAAATACCGTCAAAAACCGAGCCGTTCTTCCGCAACTGGAGCCGGGTATGGCGTCCGCCGCCTACCCGGGAAAATCCGGCTACAGTAAATCGCTCCATGGCAAAGACAGGAGTGGGGTTACCCGTCCCGTTTGGCTCCAGAAGATCCAGCGATCTAACATGCTCCTTGCTCAGCAGTCGGGTATCTTTCAGCATAACGTCGATGGTCAGAGCGGTGCTGGTAGGATGGGTGGCGTACCAGTCCAGAGCCAGCTGGCTCATCCGAGCCCGAAAGGCCGGAATGTTCTCTTCCAGAATCGTGAAACCGGCTGCCAGCTCATGACCGCCAAAGCTTTCCAGCAGATCAGAGCACTGCTCCAGAGCCTGGAAGAGATTGAACTGTCCCCAGGAGCGGCAGGAGCCTTTGCCCTTGCCCTGCTCCAGACAGATCATAAAAGTAGGTACCTGATAGCGCTCAGAGAGCCGGGAGGCCACAATGCCTACCACGCCCTGATGCCATTCGGGACTTGCCAGTACAATGGCTCCCTCTGCCTGTTTGGGGTGGCGCTGAAGATATTCCTGACAGCCCTCGAAGATAGACAGCTCCACTGCCTGACGATTTCGGTTCAGAGTACAGAGCTGCCGGGCACGGACCTCGGCCTGTGCCGGGTCAGTCGTCAGAAGCAGCCCCACTGCCAGCTCAGGACAACCCATCCGGCCGGCGGCGTTGATACGAGGGGCCAGAGAAAAACTAATGGAACTGGCTGAGAGGGCCCGGTTCTCCTGCCCGGCCTCCCGAATGAGGGCGGCAAGACCGGGGCGGCAGTCGGACTCCATCTGTCGAAGCCCCAGGGCCACAATGGCTCGGTTCTCCCCCCGGAGATCCATCACGTCGGCCACTGTGCCGATAGCGGCGAGGTCGCAGTAGGCGCTCAGCACCTCCGGACGCCGTTCCGGGGCAGACATGGCCAGAACCAGCTTCAAGGCCACGCCCACACCGGCCAGCGACTGGAAGGGATAGCCACAGTCGGGACGGTGGGGGTTGATGACAGCTGCCGCGTTGGGCAGCACTTCCTTGCACTCGTGGTGATCGGTAATAATGATATCTATGCCCAGTTGGGCAGCGTGTTCCGTCTCTGCAACATTGGTAATCCCGCAGTCGACGGTAACAATAAGCCCTACGCCCTGCTGGTGGAGCTGGTCAATCGCCGGGTCATTGAGAGAATAGCCCTCTGTGAGCCGGTTGGGGACATAGGGAATGACACGTCCGCCCCGACTGGTCAGATAGCTGGTCAGCAAACAGGTGGCGGTAATGCCGTCCACGTCATAGTCTCCGTAAATACATACCAGTTCCCGCTCCTGCAGCGCCCGTTCCAGCCGGGCAACTGCCTTATCCATATCCCGCAGAAGGAAGGGGTCGGGCAGCAGGGCGGTATCCGCTCGTAAAAATTCAGTTGCCTTGTCTGGCGTGTCCAGTCCCCGGGCACATAGCACCAAAGCAGCCAACGGCGGGATGCCATGAGCCTCCAGTGCCGCTGCCGCCTCCTGATTGCCGGGGAGGATATTCCATTGATCGTATTTCATAGTCTAGCCTCAGGGTGGGAAAAAGATCACCCGCCAAAAGAAGATATAATTTTAAACATTATATCAAATTTCAATTCAGGTGACAAGCAGAAAGGGAAAAGGCCTGCGTTAAAAGATAAAAATTATGTAAACCAAGGACGGAGGAGGAAAACCGCGGATCGGCAAATACTGCCAGATCCGCGGATCATTCCTCTTCTTTGAACTCCAGAATATCTTCTACCCGGCAATGGAGCAGCTTGCAGAGCTGATCCAGCGTATGGGTAGAGATGTTGTCGCCCCGCCGCATTGCGTAATAGTTAGACAGCGGAAAACCAAGCTTACCAAGCCGATAGGAAGAGATCCCCTTCTCTTTCAATGTGCGAAACAGCGGCTCGTAACTGATCATATTCAGTCACCTCCTGTTTCATTTAGTATAGGAAGCATATACGGGATTTAATATATACGATAACTCGTATATGCGATTATTGACATATACTGATGTGGGGTGATATACTGGTGCTGCCGGTTGGAAATAGATAGGATTGATTTTCAACTGAGTCAGCAACCAAAGGAGAAGGATCAAATGAAAAAAGTGATGACTGTTATATTGTCGCTGCTGATAATCATGACGTTTGCTGCCTGCGGCAGCACCACGGACGAGCAGCTTCAGCAGCCCGCGGAGGTGTCCGGTATCGAAGAGAGCGCGGAGATTGAAGAGAGCGGGGAAGAAGAATTGGAACAGCCTGCAGAGCAGGGACAGAAAACAAGTGGGAGGAAGGATACGATCCCGGAGACGGTTTTGCTGGATGAGTCCGGGGTCAGGATTACTGCCAAAAGTTTAGATTTTGACGCTGCCGTTGGTCCCGAGCTTAAACTGCTCATTGAGAATAATTCAGGTACTGATCTGACTGTCCAGACCCGAAAGACCTCTGTCAATGGATGTATGGTTGATACAATGATGTCAGTCGATGTGGCTGACGGCAAAAAGGCCAATGATACCCTTACGTTTATGGGCACTGATCTTGAGCTTAGCGGAGTCAGAATTATTGCGGATATGGAATTCTCCTTCCATATCTTTACCTCCTCTGATTGGGAAACTTATCTGGATACGCCCCAGATCTGCCTGATGACCTCTGCAGCGGAAAACTATGAGTACATTTATGACGATAGCGGAGCGTCTGCCTACGAGGGAGAGGACGTTCGTGTTGTGGTAAAAGGTCTGACGGATACCGAATCTATCTTTGGTCCCAGTGTTGTCGTCTATATGGAAAATAATGGGCAACGGGATCTGACGATTCAGACGAGAAATGTATCTGTCAACGGCTATATGGTGGATGCGATTTTCTCTTCTGAGATCTCCGCTGGAAAGCGGGCGGTGGATACCATTACATTCCTGTCCTCGGATTTGGAAGAAAACGAGATTACTCAAATCGAAAGCGTAGAGCTATCGTTGCATATTTTTGACTCTGAGACATGGGATACAATCACAGATACTGATGCTGTGACCATTACCTTCTGACCTCTCTACAGCGCAAAGGCTCTGCCCATTAGGGCAGAGCCTTTTGTTTGCCAGAACACATAAAACGCAATAGAAATTAATGGAACAGATCAACCCCGGACCTGTCTCACTCTGCTGTCTTACCAGATCAAAAGCAGTACCAGAGCGGCAAGAAGCAGCAGAACACCCAGAACAAGAAGGGCTCGCGGAAGGGGCTTTCTGCCTTTCGGATCGGCGGCATCGGTCCTTTTGGAAGAAAAGCGGCCCAGTCGATAGGAATTGAACAGCCAGACGACGGCTCCGGCGAGGATGACGGCGACCAATGCGTACTCGGAAGTGTAGACGGGGCGCATAAAGAAGAGCTCCTTTCTGTTTGTGATTCTGTCTTCATTATACAGGAAAAAAGGGGGGAGGGGAAGAAAAACTCCGCCTCTCCCGAACGGGAAAGGCGGAGAAATGGATGAATTACTGCGGCTTTTCGTCAGTGGAGGCGTCCTGCTGATCGTCAGACTGGGACACTTCCGGCTGCGAGGGCTCTTCCATATCGGGGGGAAGGGGAGAGACAGGGGCCTGAGAGACCATAGAGATCTTTCGGGCAGGCTTCTCAATGCCGTCAGCAGAGGTGGAGGGGAGAGCGGTCGTATTATAGGCGGAGTTCAGGCAGGAGGGCTGGGCGGAGGAGGCGCCGGAGCTGCCGGCACCGTAATTGTCCACCGTCTCGGGATCCCGGCCTTCCAGAATGGCCATCATCTCCTGACCGGTGATGGTTTCCTTTTTCAGCAGATAGGAAGCGATCTTGTCCAGCATCTCCCGATTTTCTTTCAGAATGGCAACTGCCTCGGCGTGGCACTGTTCCAGTACCTTGTAGATCTCTTTATCCACATCGGCGGCGGTAGCCTGTGCACAGGTCAGGCCATAGCCCTGATCCAGATACTGGCTCTGAATGGTGGCAAGGCCCATAATGCCAAACTTATCGCTCATGCCGTACATGGTGATCATCTTACGGGCAAGATCGGTAGCTCGCTCAATGTCGTTGGAGGCGCCGGTGGTGGCGGTGTTAAAGACCACTTCCTCGGCCGAACGGCCGCCCAGAAGAGTGCGGATCTCGTTGCAGAGCTCCTCACGGTCCATCAGGAACTTTTCTTCCTCAGGCAGCTGCATGGTGTAGCCCAGCGCGCCCTGCGTGTGGGGGACGATGGTGATCTTGGAGACGGGCTCGGTGCCCTTCTGACGGGCAGCTACCAGAGCGTGACCAACCTCATGATAAGCGATAAGACGCTTCTCCTTTTCGGTCAGGACGGTACCCTTCTTTTCAGCGCCGGCAATGACCAGCTCGAAGGAGACCAGAAGATCGTTCTGATTGACTGCCTTTCGGCCCAGACGAACGGCCCGGAGGGCGGCCTCGTTGACCAGATTGGCAAGGTCGGCACCCACACAGCCGGCGGTAGCCTGAGCGATCTTTCTGAGATCAACGTCGTCAGCTAGACGGATCTTTCGGGTGTGGACCTGCAGAGTGGCCAGACGGCCGGCCAGATTGGGACGATCCACTGTAATCCGGCGATCGAACCGACCGGGACGGAGCAGTGCCTTATCCAGCACCTCAGGCCGGTTGGTGGCGCCCAGAACGATAACGCCCTTAGTGGGGTCAAAGCCGTCCAGCTCAGCCAGCAGCTGGTTCAGAGTCTGTTCCCGCTCGTCGTTGCCGCCCAGACGGCCGGCATCACGGCTCTTACCGATGGTGTCGATCTCATCAATAAAGATGATACAGGGAGCCATCTTGGACGCTTCCTTGAACAGATCACGGACACGGCTGGCACCTACACCTACGAACATCTCCACAAAGTCGGAACCCGAGATGGAGAAGAAGGGCACGTTGGCCTCGCCTGCCACCGCTTTGGCCAACAGAGTCTTACCGGTACCGGGAGAGCCGACCAGAAGAGCGCCCTTAGGAAGCTTTGCGCCAATGGCAGTATACTTGCTGGGATTGTGGAGGAAGTCGATGATCTCCTCCAGCGACTCTTTGGCTTCGTCCTGACCAGCCACGTCCTTGAAGGTGACGCCGGTGGACTTTTCTACATAGACCTTGGCGTTAGCCTTGCCCACGCTGCCCATGCCGCCAATACCGCCGCCGCCCATCTTGCTGGAGATGAGTCGGAAGAAGAGCATCATGACCAGAAGCATTACTGCCATAGGCAGCACATAGCCCACGAGGATGTCAGTCAGCAGACTGTTATGCTGATAGGGGGTGAAGAAGTCAACGTCGTGCTCATCCAGCAGCAGCAGAAAGTCGGTGTAGTTCAGCGGAGCGGTATAGAAGCTGGGAGCTTCGGCCTCTTCGGGTACCTCTTCTCCCTTTTCTCCGTAAAACTCTGCCAGCCATTCCTGCTGACCGGCCTCGTTGAGCGTGATGGTGTACTTCTCGTTTTCCAGCCGGACTTCGGCGACCTTGTCCTCCTTGACCAGAGTGACTACCTCGCTGAACATGAGCTCCTCCGAGTCCATAACAGCTGACTGGCCCAACAGGTAGTTGCCGATGAGCGTGAGGATCAGGGCCCAGATCAAGAGCGTCAGAAAGCCCGCCGCGTTGCGCCGAGGATGCTCATTCCGGTTGGAACCTTGATTTTTTTGATTGTTGACATTACGATTCAAAGTAATACCCTCTTATTTCTGTCCCTGTTGGGACAAAGTGAATACTAACATCTAGTAATATAGCACAGTCGGCCTGTAAAGACAAGGATGACAGAGATGAACAATCTGTAAAAGCGGGGCGGAAATTTGTATTTCTTCTTTTTCTGTGGAGGAAAGTATGATATACTATCATGGAATCAAAATGGAACAATGGGGCTATATGCCAAGACAGTCCCTTTAATAGGTCGAAAGACCCATGGAGG
Source organism: Oscillospiraceae bacterium (assembly GCA_017395935.1). Classification (GTDB taxonomy): domain Bacteria; phylum Bacillota; class Clostridia; order Oscillospirales; family Oscillospiraceae; genus Onthomonas. The sequence goes on along the minus strand of JAFQNL010000013.1, from coordinate 22,691 downwards.
ATATCCAAATGTACGAAAAGAACGACCGCAGAGCGCGCGCAGAGCGCACAGACCGTCCCGAACGCAGGGAACAGAAGGCCCGGGAGGACAAGAGACGTCCCCGCCCTGTGACTGATAGCGCTGCCGACGGTATCATTGAGGGCCGCAACGCAGTCATTGAGGCCCTGCGCGCCGGAACCAATATTGACAAGATCCTCATTGCCCGCGGAGAGACGGATGCCGCTCTGGGCCATATCGCCTCTACTGCCCGGGAGAAGGGGATCGTAGTGGTAGACGCCGACCGGCGGAAGCTGGATAATATGAGTCAGACCCACTCCCATCAGGGCGTTATCGCAATTGCCGCCATCCGGGAATACGCCAGCGTGGACGATATTCTCGCTGCCGCCCGGGAGAAGGGGGAACAGCCTCTGGTAGTAGTCTGTGACGAACTGTCTGACCCGCATAATCTGGGCGCTGTCATTCGTACCGCCGAGTGTGCCGGTGCTCATGGCATTATTATCCCCAAACGGCGGAGCGCCGGGCTGACGGCCATTGTGGCTAAAACCTCTGCCGGAGCCGTCTCTCATGTTCCGGTGGCCCGGGTGCCCAACCTGACTGCCTGCCTGAAGGAGCTCAAGGAGCAGGGACTCTGGGTGTTCGGCTCTGCCGCCGGAGGAAATGTGAACCTGTATGACGCCGACCTGAAAGGCCCTGCTGCTATTGTGATCGGTTCTGAAGGCAGCGGCATGAGCCGCCTGGTCGCTGAGAACTGTGACTTTACCGTCAGCATTCCCATGAAGGGTAAGCTGAATTCCCTGAACGCGTCAGCCGCTGCCGCTATTCTGCTCTACGAGGCAGTCCGCCAGCGGAGCTAAGAGTGAACTGTTAAGGTGATGTTGTGATAAACGATCGAAACAACCGGAACAGCCGGGATGAACTGGATATTGAAAGTCTCATCCGCAGTCTGCGTCAGGAGACGGCACAGCCGGAGCCCCACCAGCGCCAGGAGTCTGCCGAAGCTGTTAACCAGTCGACGGAGACCTCTGTCTGGGAGGCCGCCCGGGAGGAACTGGCCCGGCTTCGGGAGTCCTCTGGTGTCTCGCTCCAAAGCACGACGCCCTTTCCCGGGGTTCAGCTGCCTGAGCTTCAGCCGGAAGAGGAAAACAGCGAAGCGCTCTTTACCGAGCCGGAAGAGGAAGAGTCCTTCCAACCCGAGCCGGAGCCGGAGAGCGAGACTGACGCTCAGCTCCTCTATGAGCAGTCGGAGGAGACTGGCTCTTATTGGCAGGAGGAAGAGGAACCTCAACCCCGGAAACTGGGCTTAGGTGCCCGGCTGAAGGCGCTCTTCGGTCGGAAGAAGGAGCAGAGCCCTCTTCCTGAGGAACAGGAGCCTTATTATGAGGCCCAACTGTCGGAAGAAGACGATGAAGAGACCCAGCCTGCCTATGAGGCTGAGCCTCAGCCCCTCTATGCTCCTGAGCAGGAGGAAGAGCGGCAGTCCGCCGAGCGTCCCTTCTGGGAGGAGCAGGCAGAGCTGCGTATGCCCTATGAAACCCAGAGCGATCCGGAACGTGACTATGTCCCTGAGCATTTCGTTCCTCTGCAGGAGCAGGCGCCCGATATCGTTTTGGAGCAGATGCGAGAGGAAGAAGAGCGGGCACACCGCCTGGAGGAGCTCAAGAGCGGCAAAGTAGTTGTGCTCAATCTCCGCCGGCGGGAAAAGAAAGAGGAGCTGGAACCGGCTGCCCAACCGGAAAACGATCCCTTCCGTGCCAGCGATACTCAGATTATGGCTCCGATGGAAGCGGTCAGGAGCAGCCAGATCCAGCCTCCCGATCCCATTATAGAGGAGATCCGCGCGGAAGACGTTGGGCCTGTGGAGCCGGAAGCACCCGCTCCCCGAATTCTGACGCTCAACCTGCGCTCCCGGAGAGAGGATACCGCTTCCCTTGGTCGGTCTCAGGTTTTTGATCAGGATCAGGCTCAGAGTGATGACGAGCTGGAGACACTGGAGCGGATGCTGGCCAAGCACGCCGAAGAGAGCCGTCGCCGCCGCGAGGCTGAAGCTGAACTTCGCCGACAGGCGGAAGAGGAGATGCGTAAGGCCGAACAAGAGCGGGCCGAACTGGACCGGGAGCAGGGTGTGCAAGAGCCGGAAGAACTGGCGGAAAAACAGCCGGCGCCCGCCGAGGACAGCGAAGATCCGGTGGTCCAGATGCTCCAGGTAACCATTCCCAGAAAGAGCGATATCCTCCCTGAGGCGCCTGCCTTTGAAAAAGAGCCGGAGGAGCTTGTCGGTTCCGAGCCGGAAGAGACCGAGCCGGAAGGGCGGGAAGAGGAAGAAACGGGCAAAACTTCCCGAAGCGGAAAGGCAGCGGGCTTGCTGTCTGCCGTTACCGCAGGTCTCTTTGCGGCCGGTGGAAAGAAGAAGGGCCCCGCTTCCATTGATCAGGCCTCGGACGCTGAGTTTGAAGAGGTGGCCGAGAGCAGCTTTCTGGATCGGTTTAAGAAAAAGGAGGAACCTCCTGTCCGGACCGATGGGAAGGTCATTGAACTGCCCCTGGAGGAGACTACCGGCCTGCAGAAAAAACTGGAAGAGGTCAACGAGCGGGCAGATGAATTTGCCCAGTCCATGTTCCAAAGTGACTCTGCCGATGCCAAGGCGGCTGAACGGGCCCATCGGCTGGCAGAACAGTATATTCCCGCCACCGACTACGATGAGCCCGCCGCCAAACGGGACCGGAAGGAGGAGCAGCCCCGGATCCCTAAGGCGCCCGATACTTCCCCCAAGGAGCTTCATCGGATTTACCACAGCAGTTGGAAGAGCAGCCTGACCCGACTTCCCATCCAATTCCTTCTGGCTGTTGTGTTGCTGATCATTACCGCTGTCGCCGGCGGAGAGGTCTCTTTCCTGACGGTGGAGGCCCTCTCTGATCCCAAGATCAGTGGCCTGCTGCTGACTGTAGGTCTTGCTGTCGCCGCTGCGCTGGGACTGGACACCCTGCTGGAGGGAATTTTCCAGCTCTTCCGAGGCCGTCCCGGTCTGAATACGCTGGCCTCCTTCGGCACGCTGCTGACGCTGGCCGATGGTATCTGGTATTCGTTAATCGGCCGTGAAGGTCCGCTGCCCTTCTGCGGCTTTGCCGCCCTCAGCCTCTGGTCTGTTGCTTGGGGTACGTCCAAGAAAAAAGACGGCCTCCAGCGTGCCTGCGGAACGGTGGCAGCCCGTTCTGAGTTTGAGCGTTTGACGCTGGATCAGGGAAAAATGGAGCGTTGGAGCACTTATATCAAGGAGCCCGGCTCTACCAAGGGTTTTGGCAGCCAGATGCAGGAGGAGGACGGCTCTCAGCGGGTTTACCGCTATGCCGCCCCTGTGATGCTTATCGTCTGTATTGCCTTTGGTATTCTCTCTGTTATTGGACAGAAGAACGTCCAGATGCTTCTCTGGACCTGGTCGGTCATCTTTGTGCTGGCCACACCGCTCTCCTCCACTGCTGCGTATGGCATTCCTTATCTGACCAGCGTCAAGCGGCTGCTGCGCAATGGCGCCATTCTGGCCGGCTGGGACGGTGTGGAGGCCATGAAAGGCGATGCCGGTATAATCCTGAAGGATCGTGACCTGTTCCCGGAAGGCGCCGTCCAGTTCAATGGCATCCAGAATTTTGGCTCTGTCTCTCTGGAAAAGCTCACCGGCTGTACTGCATCTATGATCCGGGAGGCTGATGTGGGTCTGTCAAAGATCTTTGACGACCAGATCCGGATCCAGGGCGGTTTCTATCGCCGGGTAGATGAGCTCAAGTACTCTGATGCCGGCGGCTACACCGGCACGATCCGGGGAGACAAAGTGCTGATCGGCACCGCGGGCTTTATGAAGATGCAGGGCATCGAACTGGAGCAGGGACAGCATTTGAAGAACGCTGTATTCTGTGTCATCAATGGGCAGCTTCAGGGAATCTTTGCCCTCAACTACAATCTGCCTCGAAATGTGGAGCCCAATCTGGATGCACTGATTGGCAGCCATGTCTACCCGGTGCTGGCTCTGCGTGACTTTAATATCACGCCTGCCATGCTCCAGCAGCGTTTTGGCCTGCCGGTGGATCGGATGCAGTATCCTCCGGCCGACAAGCGCCATCAGCTCTCTGCCCGGAACCAGCCTCATAACCCGGTGCTGGGTGCGCTCATTTTCCGTGAGGGCATCGGACCTTATACCGACGCCATTCTGGGCGGCCGAAAGCTGCGCAAGGTGGTCAGAAGCACTACCCGGATCTCCATTCTGGCCTCTGTAGTGGGTGCCATGCTTGGTTTCTATCTGACTATGGTTTCCGCCTATGTCTCTCTGAGCCCTATGAATATTCTGTTTTTCCTGATCATGTGGCTTATTCCCGTCATTCTGATCGGACACGGAGCAGATAAATTCTGATCTGACCCTATTCCGCCCGGCTGGCAGGCCGGGCGGATATTTTATACTGGTCAAGTCCGGACAGAGATGGTATCATGAAAGAAAAAACGAAGGAGGATACAATCATGAAAGTATTGCTGGTGAATGGCAGTCCCCGGCCCAAAGGGGATACCTTCCGTGCGCTGTCTGTGGTAGAGCAGTCCCTGCTGGAGCGTGGAGTTGAGACAGAATGGTTCCAGATCGGCCCGGATCCTGTCCGACCCTGTATCGACTGCCGACGCTGTCAGAGTGACAGCCGCTGTGTTTTCCGGGACGACAAATGCTATGAGCTCACCGAGGCTATCCTCCGCTGTGACGGTGTCGTCGTGGGGACGCCTACCTATTTCGCAGGTCCAAACGGTTCCCTCTGCGCTCTGTTGGACCGGGTATTCTACTCGGCCTCGGACAATGGCCGCCTGATGGACGGAAAGCCGGCTGCAGGCGTAGCCGTCTGCTGGCGCTCGGGTACGACCGCTGCTCTGGACCGGCTGAATAAGTATTTTACCTTCTCCGGAATGCCGGTAGTAGGCAGTGTTTACTGGAATAATGTCCTTCGGGGCGAAGAGGGATTTGAAAGCGACAGCTTCGGGATCGAGACGCTGAAGGAACTGGGGTGCCGGATGGCTGAGCTGGTGAAAAAACTGGCCCGATGAGTGAAGGGCAGGCTGACAGCATAACACATACGAAAAAAGACAAGGTGTCTTTGACACCTTGTCTTTTTTCGTATAACAGTGACCGGATTTAGAACAGACCGGTGATCTTGCCGTTTTCGTCCACGTCAATCTTCTCGGCTGCAGGAACCTTGGGAAGACCGGGCATGGTCATGATGTCGCCGGTGAGTGCGACCAGGAAGCCGGCGCCGGCAGAGACCTTCAAATTCCGGATGGTAATTGTGAAGCCGGAAGGGGCACCCAGCAGGGTGGGATCATCGGAGAAGGAATACTGGGTTTTGGCCATGCAGATAGGCAGCTTGCCAAAGCCGAGAGCTTCCAACTCGGCCAGCTGCTTGCGGGCATTGGAGGTCAGGGCAACGCCGTCAGCATGATAGATCTTTCTGGCGATCTGATCCAGCTTGGACTCAATGGAATCTTCTGCGTCATAGGCGAAGGTGAAATTGTTGCTCTCCTCGCACAGCCGCAGCACCTCACGGGCCAGAGCCATGCCGCCCTCGCCACCCTTGGCCCAAACCTCGGACAGCGCTACATTGACACCCAGTTCACGGCACTTGTCTTCTACCAGCTTCAGCTCGGCTGCGGTGTCGGTGGGGAAGGCGTTGATTGCTACCACGCAGGGCAGGCGATAGACGTTGGTGATATTGGATACGTGCTGGAGCAGGTTGGGAAGACCCTTCTCCAGAGCCTCCAGATTCTCCTGGTTGAGATCGGCTTTAGCCACGCCGCCATGATTCTTCAGCGCACGGACGGTAGCAACCACCACAACAGCAGAGGGAGTCAAACCGGCCAGACGGCACTTGATATCCAGGAACTTCTCAGCGCCCAGATCGGCGCCGAAGCCAGCCTCAGTAACGGCATAGTCACCCAGCCGCATAGCCATACGGGTAGCCATGACCGAGTTGCAGCCGTGGGCGATATTGGCAAAGGGACCTCCGTGGATAAAGGCGGGAGTGCCTTCCAGCGTCTGGACCAGATTGGGCTTGAGGGCATCCTTGAGCAGAGCGGCCATAGCGCCCTCGGCCTTCAGATCGTGGGCGGTAACAGGAGCGCCGGAGAAGGTATAAGCGACTACCATGCGGCCCAGACGGGCTTTCAGGTCAGGAATATCAGAGGCCAGACAGAGCACTGCCATGATCTCACTGGCTACGGTGATGTCAAAGCCGTCCTCACGGGGGACACCCTGCATCCGGCCGCCCAGACCGTCAATAACATTGCGCAGCTGGCGGTCATTCATATCTACGCAGCGCTTCCAGACGATCCGCTTAACGTCGATACCAAGAGCGTTGCCCTGCTGAATATGGTTATCCAGCATGGCAGCCAGCAGGTTGTTGGCAGCGCCGATGGCGTGGAAGTCGCCGGTAAAGTGAAGGTTGATATCCTCCATGGGGACCACCTGTGCCCAACCGCCGCCGGCGGCGCCGCCCTTAATGCCGAATACGGGGCCCAGAGAGGGTTCCCGAAGAGCGACCATAGTGTTCTTGCCCAGCTTGCGCAGGCCATCGGCCAAACCGACGGTAGTGGTGGTCTTGCCCTCGCCTGCGGGGGTGGGGTTGATAGCGGTGACCAGAATCAGCTTGCCATCGGGACGCTTGTTCTCCCGCAGGAGACGATAGTCTACCTTGGCCTTGTAGTTGCCGTAATATTCCAGATACTCCCGATCCACGCCGGCCGTATCAGCGATTTCGCTGATAGGGCGCATGGTGCAGGACTGGGCAATCTCAATGTCAGAGAGGATCTTCATGGAACTGCTCCTTTCAAACGCTCAGGCTCAGATCTTGCTGGTGGAGGTAGCGCGGAGAGTGACGTCGTGATAGCCGCCCTCTACGATGCTGGTAGAGGAGACTACGGTCAGCTTGGCCTCCCGCTGGAGGTCGGGGATGTTGAGCACGCCGCAGTTGCACATGGTGGACTTGACCTTATACAGGCTCTTGGCCACGTTGTCCTGCAGACGGCCCGCGTAGGTGACGTAGGAGTCAACGCCCTCTTCGAAGGCCAGGTCGGTTTTGCCGCCCAGGTCGTAGCGCTGCCAGTTGCGGGCACGGTTGGAGCCTTCACCCCAGTATTCCTTGACATACTGGCCGTTAATCATCAGCTTGGGCGTGGGAGACTCGTCGAAGCGGGCAAAGTAGCGGCCCAGCATAAGGAAGTCGGCGCCCATGGCCAGAGCCAGGGTCATATGGTAGTCGTGGACGATACCACCGTCAGAGCAGATAGGCACATAGATGCCGGTCTCAGCAAAATACTCGTCACGGGCGGCAGCGACTTCGATCAGAGCGGTAGCCTGACCACGGCCGATGCCCTTGGTCTCACGGGTGATGCAGATGGAACCGCCACCGATACCGACCTTGACAAAGTCGGCGCCAGCCTTGGCCAGATAGAGGAAGCCGTCACGATCGACCACGTTGCCGGCGCCGATCTTTACGCTGTCGCCGTAGTTTTTGCGGACGAAGTCGATGGTCTTCTTCTGCCAGATGGAGTAGCCCTCGGAGGAGTCGATGCACAGAACGTCGGCGCCAGCTTCGATAAGGGCGGGAACACGCTGGGCATAGTCGCGAGAGTTGATGCCAGCACCGACCAGATAGCGCTTGTCGGCGTCCTGCAGGCTGAGAGGATGTTCCTTATGCTCAGAGTAGTCCTTGCGGAAAACGAAATACATCAGGCAGCCGTTGTCGTCCACGATGGGCAGAGAGTTGAGCTTGTTGTCCCAGATGATATCGTTGGCTTCTTTCAGGGTGGTGGAGGAGGGGGCGGTGACCAGCTTCTCCAGAGGAGTCATGAAGTTGCGGACAGGGGTAGCGGGATCCATACGGGTCACACGATAGTCACGGCTGGTGACGATACCAAGCAGCTTGCCGTGGGGCTGAGCGTCCTCGGTGATGGCCACGGTGGAGAAACCGTTGCGGGCCTTCAGATCCAGAACATCAGCCAGAGTGTGGTCGGGCGTCAGGTTGGAAGCGCTGGGCACGAAGCCGGCCTTATATTCCTTGACCCGACGGACCATGGCAGCCTCGCTCTCGATGGACTGAGAGCCATAGATAAAGGACAGACCGCCTTCCTTGGCCAGAGCCACTGCCAGCGTGTCGTTGGAGACAGACTGCATGATAGCAGAGACCAGAGGGATATTCAGGCTGATGGGGCACTCCTCCTCACCCTTCCGGTACTTGACCAGAGGGGTGCGGAGAGAGACGTTGCTGGGGACACAATCTTCGGAGGTGTAACCGGGCACCAGAAGATATTCACTGAAAGTTCGGGAAGGTTCAGAGTAGTAAAATGCCATGCCAGGTCATCCTTTCATGTTTTATTTGAAATATTTGACAGCGGAGCGGAAGAGGCCCATCTCATAGCTGCCGGGGACGTTCTGATACAGATACTTGCCTACTCGCTCAGAGTGGCCCATCTTGCCCAGAACACGGCCGTCGGGAGAAGTGATGCCCTCAATGGCGCAGATAGAGCCGTTGGGGTTGTACTCGGTGTCCATAGAGGGAGCGCCGGAGAGATCCACGTACTGGGTAGCAATCTGACCGTTGGCGGCCAGCTGGTCTACCAGCTCGCGGGAGGCAAAGAAGCGGCCTTCACCGTGGGAGATGGGTACGTGATATACGTTGCCCACCTGAGTTTCGGCCAGCCAGGGAGACTTGTTGGTGCAAACCCGGGTGCTTACGATCTTGGACTGATGGCGGCCGATAATATTATAGGTCAAAGTGGGGCAGCTCTCGTCGGTGTCAATGATCTTGCCATAGGGAACCAGACCCAGCTTAATCAGCGCCTGGAAACCATTGCAGATACCCAGCATCAGGCCGTCCCGCTCTTCCAGCAGGGCGGTGACCTGCTCACGAATAGCAGGGTTGCGGAAGAAGGCGGTGATGAACTTGGCAGAGCCGTCGGGCTCGTCGCCGCCGGAGAAACCGCCGGGAATGACTACCATCTGAGACTCAGCCAGCTTCCGGGCCATCATCTCAACGCTCTTCTGAACGTCGGCAGCGGTCAGATTCCGGATGACCATGATCTCGGCCTGAGCACCAGCCTCTTCCAGAGCTCTGGCAGTGTCATACTCACAGTTGGTGCCGGGGAAAACGGGGATAAGTGCCTTGGGGCGAACCAGCTTGACACGGGGAGCGGCCACAACGCCGCCGGTGTAAGAGAAGGTGGGCAGATTCTTTTCCTCGGCCTTGGCCTTGGTGGGATAAACCTTTGCCAGTACAGCCTCGTTGAGCTGGCAGAGCTCGGAAACAGATACTGTCTCGCCGGCGTAGGTGATCTGGCCCTGATCGTTGGTGTAACCCAGCAGCAGAGCGCCTTCAGGTACTTCGGTCATCTCAGCCACGATCATGCCGGGGCAAGAGGGTACCGCCTGCTCAGACAGAGCGGTGAAACCGATACCGTTGCCGAAGGCCATCTTCATAACAGCCTCGGCTACGCCGCCGGCCTCAACAGCCCAGGCGGAGAGGATCTTGCCCTCTTCACTCAGCTTGCGCACGGCCTTCCAGCTCTTGCAGTGACCTTCATAGTCGGTCAGTTCATTCGCGCCCAGCAGGCAGACGGGGCTGCCGGACTTTTTGAACTCGGTGGTGATGAGCTGGTTGGCAAGAATGGGAGCAATGGCGAAGGAAATGACAGTGGGGGGCACGTCCTTGTCCAGGAAAGAGCCGGACATGGAGTCCTTGCCGCCGATAGCGGCAGCCTTCAGGCCCAGCTGGGCATCCAGAGCACCCAGCAGCGCCTTGAAGGGCTTGCCCCAGCGCAGAGGCTCTTCCCGGAGCTTTTCGAAGAACTCCTGCAGGGTCAGATAGGCCTTCTCATAGTCAGCGCCGGCAGCCACGATCTTGGCCATAGAGGAGATAACGGCGGCCTGTGCGCCGGTATAGGGATCGGAAGAGAGCAGGTCAGGGTCACAGCCCCAAGCCATCACGCTGCCCTGATCTGTGTTCTGACCGGGAAGGACAGGGAAGAGGGCGGCCATGGCCTGAGCGGGGGAAGTCTGATGCTTGCCGCCGAAGGGCATGAGCAGGGAGCCGGCGCCGATGGAGCCGTCAAAGCGCTCGGTAAGGCCACGGCGGGAGCCGTACTTCAGACCGGAGGCGATGGTACGCAGGTCAGCCTTGTCCCACAGAGGATAGATGCTGGCAGGCTCTTCCACAGCCACGCCGGCATGCTTAACAGCACCGTTGGTATCCAGGAAGCTGCGGCTCAGGTCTGCGATGACCTGGCCTTTCCAGGACATAACCATGCGCTCCTGCTCGGTGACAACAGCCACACGATAGGCCTCCAGATTCTCTTCGCCGGCAGCGGCAATAAAGGTATCGGCATCTTCGGGAGCGACGACAACGGCCATACGCTCCTGAGACTCGGAGATGGCCAGCTCAGTGCCGTCCAGACCGTCGTACTTCTTCCGGACAGCATCCAGATCAATCCGCAGGCCGGGAGCCAGCTCGCCGATGGCGACAGAGACGCCGCCTGCGCCAAAGTCGTTGCAGCGCTTGATGAGCCGGGTAACGGAGCTGATTCGGAACAGACGCTGGATCTTCCGCTCTTCGGGGGCGTTGCCCTTCTGGACCTCAGAGGCCATAGTCTCCAGAGACTTCATATTGTGGCTCTTGGAGGAGCCGGTCGCGCCGCCAATGCCGTCGCGACCGGTACGGCCGCCCAGCAGGATAACCACGTCACCGGGAAGGGGACGCTCACGACGGACATTGTAGGCAGGAGCGGCTGCCACAACGGCGCCGCACTCCAGACGCTTGGCGATATAGCCTTCGTGGTAGAGCTCTGCCACGTGGCCGGTTGCCAGACCAATCTGGTTGCCATAGGAGGAGTAACCGGCAGCGGCGGTGGAAGCCAGCTTACGCTGGGGCAGCTTGCCGGAGAGGGTATCCTTCAGAGAAACACGGGGATCGCCGCCGCCGGTGACACGCATAGCCTGATGGACATAAGCACGGCCGGACAGGGGGTCGCGGATGCAGCCGCCAATGCAGGTGGCAGCGCCGCCGAAGGGCTCGATCTCGGTGGGGTGGTTATGGGTCTCGTTCTTGAACATGAGCAGCCAGTCCTCGTCCCGGCCATCCACAGTAGCAGTGACGTGGATGGAACAGGCGTTGATCTCCTCGCTCTCGTCCAGCTCGGGGAGCAGGCCCCGCTTCTTGAGCACCTTGGTACCGATGGTAGCGATGTCCATCAGTGTCTGAGGCCGCTTGGCAGCCTTTTCTTCGCCGTAAACCTCCACACGGGCAGCCAGATAGCGCTCATAAGCCTCTTTTACAGCCTTGTCGTGGATCTCTACCTTGTCCAGGTGAGTGGAGAAGGTGGTGTGACGGCAGTGGTCAGACCAGTAGGTATCTACCACCCGGATTTCGGTAATCGTGGGATCACGACCCTCTTCGGAGGCGAAATAGTTCTGCAGGAACTTGAGATCGTCCAGATCCATAGCCAGGCCCAGACGGCCCAGCAGAGCGGACAGACCCGCCTCGTCCAGAGTGATAAAGCCTTCCACAGTGGCCACCGTCTCGGGAGCGGCATAGCTCATTTTCAGGGTTTCCGGCTTTTCCAGGGAGGCCTCACGGCTTTCCACTGCGTTAATGACATAGCTCTTGACTGCGGCCACGTCAGCCTCAGACAGCTTGCCGTAGAGGGCATAGACCTTAGCCGAACGGACCACAGGACGCTCGCCCTGACTCTGGAGCTGGATGCACTGAGCGGCAGAGTCGGCCCGCTGGTCAAACTGACCGGGGAGGGGCTCCACGGCGAAGACTACATCGGCATCGGACAGGTCGGCCTCGGCGCTGATTACGTCCAGCTGAGGCTCGGAGAAGACGGTGGTACGGGCGTAGTTGAACAGAGACTCTTCAATGCCCTCCACGTCATACCGATTCAGAATTCGAACCTGCTCCAAACCGGTCAGGCCCAGAAACGCCCGGCAGTCAGCCAGCAGACCGGCGGCTTCGGGAGCCAAGCCGGGCTTTTTTTCCACAAATACGCGATAGACCATGTTAACCCTCCATAGCTTCCAGCGCTCTGCGACCGATATCGCGGCGGCAGAAGGAGTTCTCAAACTGAACGCCCTCAGTCAGACGATAGGCCTCATCAATGGCTTGCTTCAGTGTAGGAGCGGTGGCGGTAACGCCCAGCACGCGGCCACCGGAGGTGACCAGCGTATCTACGGCCAGCTTTGCGCCGGCCACAAAGGTGTGCTTCCGGGTTTCTTCGGTCATAGTGATGGGGAAGCCCTTCTGATAGCTGGCGGGGTAGCCGGCGCTGGCCAGAACTACGCAGCAGGCGCAGCCGTCAGAGAACTTGACCTCGGTCTGAGCCAGAGTACCGTTGGTAGTAGCCTGCATAATCGTCAGCAGATCGCTCTCCAGCAGCGGGAGGACCACCTGAGTCTCAGGATCGCCGAAGCGGCAGTTATATTCAATGACCTTGGGGCCATCGGCAGTGACCATGAGACCGAAGTAGAGGCAGCCCTTGAAGGGACGGCCTTCAGCCTTCATGGCGGCGATGGTGGGCAGGAAGATCTCCTTCATGCAGCGCTCGGCCACTTCAGGAGTGTAAACAGGGTTGGGGGCGATGGTGCCCATACCGCCGGTATTGAGGCCGGTGTCGTTATCGCCGGCCCGCTTGTGGTCCATGGAGGAGACCATGGGAATGACGGTCTCGCCGTCGGTAAAGGAGAGAACAGAGACCTCGGGGCCGGTGAGGAACTCCTCAATGACTACCCGGCTGCCGCTCTTGCCGAAGATCTTGTCTTCCATCATGGAGCGGACAGCGGCCTTGGCCTCTTCGAGGGTGTTGGCGATAATGACGCCCTTGCCCAGAGCCAGACCGTCAGCCTTAATGACTACAGGAATGGGAGAAGTCTCCAGATAGGCCAGTGCCTGAGCGCAGTCGGTGAAAATCTCGTAGCGTGCGGTAGGAATATTGTACTTTTTCATCAGATCCTTGGCAAAGGCTTTGCTGCTCTCGATAACAGCGGCCTTGGCGTCGGGACCAAAGCAGGGGATACCAGCCTCGGTCAGCGCGTCAACAGCGCCCAGAGCCAGGGGATCGTCGGGAGCGACTACGGCATAGTCGATGGCGTTCTCCTTGGCAAAGGCGACCTGAGCGTCAATGTCGGTGGCGCCGATGTTGACGCAGATGGCGTCGGCGGCGATACCGCCGTTGCCGGGCAGGCAGTAGATAGTATCCACAGCGGGATTCTTCTTCAGGGAACGGATAATGGCGTGCTCACGGCCGCCGCCTCCGATGACCATAAGTTTCATGGAATGGACCTCCTGTGATGGTAAGATCAATGGTGGAACAGACGCATGCCGGTGAAGCACATGGTGATATTGTACTTGTTGGCGGTGGCGATGACATGGTCATCCCGGATGGAGCCGCCGGGCTCGGCGATATATTCCACACCGCTCTTTCTTGCCCGTTCCACGTTGTCGCCGAAGGGGAAGAAAGCGTCGCTGCCCACGGTAACGCCGGTCTGAGTGGCGATCCAGGCCTTCTTTTCCTCCAGCGTCAGCACTTCGGGCTTGACCTTGAAGGTGTTCTGCCAGACGCCCTCAGCCAGCACATCCTCGTACTCGTCGGAGGTATAGATATCAATGGCGTTGTCCCGGTCGGGGCGGCGGATGCCGTCAACAAACTGAAGACCCAGGACCTTGGGATGCTGGCGCAGGTACCAGTTATCAGCCTTCTGACCGGCCAGACGGGTGCAGTGGATCCGGCTCTGCTGGCCGGCGCCTACGCCGATTGCCTGACCGTCCTTAACGTAGCAGACGGAGTTGGACTGGGTATATTTCAGGGTAATGAGAGAGACGATCATATCGATCTTTGCCTGCTGGGGCAGAGTCTTATTCTCGGTGACGATATTGGTCAGCAGTGCTTCGTTGATCTCGAAGTTATTCCGGCCCTGCTGGAAGGTGATGCCGAAGACATCCTTGTATTCCTGAGGAGCGGGGACGTAGTCAGGATCAATCTGGACCACGTTGTAGCCGCCCTTCTTCTTGGTTTTCAGGATGGCCAGAGCTTCCTCGGTATAGCCGGGAGCGATCACGCCGTCAGAAACTTCGTACTTCAGATACTCGGCAGTTGCGGCGTCGCAGATATCAGAGAGGGCGGCCCAGTCACCGTAAGAGCACAGACGGTCAGCGCCCCGGGCCCGGATATATGCGCAGGCGATGGGGGAAAGCTCTGCCTTCTCGTCCACGAAGTACATCTTCCGGTCCGTCTCGCTCAGAGGCAGACCCACGGCAGCGCCGGCAGGGGAGACGTGCTTGAAGGAAGCGGCAGAGGGCAGACCGGTGGCCTGCTTAAGCTCCCGGACCAGCTGCCAGGAGTTGAAGGCGTCCAGGAAGTTGATATAGCCGGGCTTGCCGTTGAGAACGGTGATGGGCAGCTCGGAGCCGTCCTTCATATAGATCCGGGAAGGCTTCTGATTGGGATTACAGCCATACTTCAGTTCCAGTTCGTTCATGAGAAGGGCCCTCCTTACTTGTTCTTGTTGATCATCCGGGACTCAGTCTCCAGAGTCTCCAGATCAATGGTGCGCACATAGAGAGAGATCTTGTTCTCCTCGTCCAGAGCGGTCCACAGCTCATTGACCATCTCGTCGATATCGCTGCCAATGGCCACACGCTCAGGCTCGCCCTGGAAGGTGGGGATGGGGTTGCCATCGCAGACATAGGTGTGAATGAAGTGGCCCAGACCGGCCTTGGAACCGTAGTGGAAGCCATAACGGTTGCAGAAGCTGCCCTCGGCATCGCCGCTCTTGAGGATGCTCATCTGATAGGTGAAGTCACCGTCGGCAAAGGTGAGCATGCCGCTGATCCGGGGGGTCAGGTTGGGGGCGTCAGGCTCGAACTCACGGACAGTGAGCGCCTCGTCCATGCTCTTGCCGGCCTTCAGACCGTCGTAGATGGTGTCGGTCTGGTCGCCGTTGGTGACGATGAGCTTGTTTTCAAAGCCGCGGATAGCGGCATAGATGATCAGAGAGGGATCTTCCACCTTGGAGGCGTCAAAAGGCTCGGTAAAGACGGAGCCATCCCGCTCAGTAAAGACGCGGTTGCGGCTGTTGGCGCTGCGGCCCATGATGAAGTAGGCGGTAAAAGCCTTCTTGCCGTCGGCAGTCTTGCCGATGACGATGCCGCGGCCGGGATAACGGTTGCCTTCCAGACGCTGGGAGAGAGTCTTAACTTCGTAAACGTTCATGATCAGTTCTCCTTTTCCTGACTGAGACGGGCGGCGACCAGCTCGGCAGCCTGGGGCAGAAGGAGCCATTCAGCCTCTTCCATGACCCTGCGCTGAAGGATCTCGGGGGTATCGCCCTCCCGGACCTCTACTGCCTTCTGCAGGAGGATTCTGCCGCCATCGGGAATCTCGTTGACATAGTGGACGGTGGCGCCGGTGACTTTGACGCCCTTGGCCAGAGCGGCCTCGTGGACCTTGAGTCCGTACATCCCCTTGCCACAGAAAGAGGGGATGAGAGCCGGGTGTACGTTGAGAATCTTCTCCGGCCACTGGCGGACAAAGTCCTCGGTGAGAATGGAGAGAAAGCCGGCCAGAATAATCATGTCGATCTCATACCGGGCCAGAACCTGAGAAAGCTCAGCTTCAAACTGCTGCTGAGTCATCTGCTTCTTGGCAAAGCCGACGCCGTCCACACCGTGGTTTTTCGCCCGCTGGAGGGCGTAAGCAGTCTCATTGCTGGCGCAGACCAAAACGATCTGACCGTGGGGAATCTTACCTGCCTCCTGAGCCTGGAGCAGAGCCTCCAGATTGGTTCCGCCGCCGGAGACAAAGACTGCGATCTTCTGCTTCATGATCTCGCTCCTCTTGCTCCGGATCAGACCAGAACCACGCCGTCGGCGCCGGGGATAACCGAGCCGATCAGATAGGCCTCTTCTCCCTGAGCCTTCAGAGCATCCAGTGCCTCGCCGGCCTGAGCGGCGGGGACGGCAAGAATCATGCCAATGCCCATGTTAAAGGTGTTATACATATCGCGCTCGGGGATATTGCCCTGCTTTGCGATCAGATCGAAGATGGGAAGGCGGGGGAAGGAATCCAGCTTGATCTGGGCGGTCAGGCCTTCCTTCATCATACGGGGCACGTTCTCGTAGAAGCCGCCGCCGGTGATGTGGCTGATGGCGTGAATGTTGATGCCCTTCTTCAGCAGACCCTTGACTGCCTTGACATAGATCTTGGTGGGAGCCAGCAGGGTCTCACCCAGACTCTTGCCGCCCAGTGCCTCCATGGGGGTCTTCAGATCGGCGTTCTCTACGTCAAAGACCTTACGGACCAGCGAGAAGCCGTTGGAATGGACGCCGGAGGAGGTCAGGCCGATAAGCAGATCACCTTCGGAGAGTTTGCTGCCGTCGATGATCTTCTCCTCGTCGACGATACCCACAGAGAAACCGGCCAGATCGTACTCATCTACAGGATAGAAGCCAGGCATCTCGGCGGTCTCGCCGCCGACCAGAGCGCATTCGGACTGGCGGCAGCCCTCGGTAATGCCGGAGACGATGTCGGCAATGCGGCCGGGCTCGTTCTTGCCGCAGGCGATGTAGTCCAGGAAGAACATGGGAGCGGCGCCGCCGCAGACAATGTCGTTGACGCACATGGCCACGCAGTCAATACCTACGGTGTCATGCTTGTCCATAAGGAAAGCCAGCTTCAGCTTGGTGCCCACGCCGTCGGTACCGGAGACCAGGACGGGCTTCTTCATGCCGGCCATATCGGGAGCGAACATACCGCCGAAGCCGCCCAGAGTACCCATAACACCGGGGATGTAGGTAGACTCTACCATAGGCTTGATGCGACGGACTGCCTCGTAACCGGCAGTGATATCCACGCCGGCAGCGGCGTAGCTTGCAGAGTTGGAATTCTCGTGTGCCATGATCTCTTATTCCTTTCCGTTCCAGCAGTAGGTGCAGACCTCGCAGGGAGGCAGCCCGATGGATTCAAAGATACCGTCCAGAGACTGATACTCCAGAGAGGTGAAGTGGAGACGCTCACAGATGGTCTGACGCAGACGCTTGCCGCGCTCGGTCTCGCCGTCGCTGTATTCGTCCAGATGCTTCTCGCCTTCTTCGCCCTCCAGCTCCAGAATGACTTTCCGGGCCAGCAGATCCATGTCGCCGGTGCTCCGGGAGAAGTTCAGATGCTTGCAGCCAAAGAGAATGGGAGGACAGGCCGAGCGGATATGGACTTCCTTGGCGCCGTTCTCGTAGAGGAAATCAACGGTCTCCCGGAGCTGAGTGCCGCGGACAATCGAGTCGTCTACGAAGAGCAGCTTCTTATCCCGGATCAGGTCATGGACCGGGATCTGCTTCATCTTGGCAACCATATTCCGCTCACGCTGGGTAGCGGGCATAAAGCTGCGGGGCCAGGTGGGGGTGTACTTGATAAAGGGACGGGCAAAGGGGATATCACTCTCGTTGGCATAGCCGATAGCGTGGGGAGTGCCCGAGTCGGGAACGCCGCAGACATAGTCGATATCCTGAGCGATACCCTTTTCCCGGTCGTGAGCGGCCATGATCTCGCCGTTGCGGCAGCGCATGCACTCCACGTTCCGGCCCTCGTAGGTAGAGGTGGGATAGCCGTAATAACTCCAGAGGAAGGCACAGATCTTCTTTTCCGTGCCAGGAGCCTGAAGAACGGTAACCTCCTCGGGGCTGATATCCACGATCTCGCCGGGGCCAAGCTCACGAATCACTTCATAGCCAAGCTTCATGGCGGCAAAGGACTCGAAGGTGACACAGTGGCCTTCTTCGTCCTTGCCCAGAATGACAGGCAGACGGCCCACACGGTCACGGGCGGCGATAAGATGGCCGTCCTCCTTCAGGATAAGGATATTGGCAGTGCCGTCGATGACCTTCTGAGCGAAGCGGATACCCTCTTCAAAAGAGCTCTTCTGGTCAATCATAGCAGCGATGAGCTCATTGGTGTTGATCCGTCCGCCGGTCATGGCGTCGAAATGACCGCCGCTGAAGGACAGATACTGGCTGATGAGCTGATCGGCGTTGTTGATGACGCCGATGGTACAGATGGCGTAGACACCCAGATTGGACCGGATGAGCAGAGGCTGGGGATCGCTGTCGCTGATGCAGCCGATTGCGGCGTTGCCGGTCATCTCGTCGAGAATGCGCTCAAACTTGGTCCGGAAAGGAGCGTTTTCAATGTTGTGGATCTCCCGCTGGAGACCGATCTCTGTATCATAGGCTGCCATGCCGCCCCGGCGGGTGCCGAGGTGGGAATGGTAGTCAGTGCCGAAAAAGACATCTAAAACACAGTTTCTGCGGGACGAAACCCCGAAAAAACCGCCCATAGGTATTACCTCCTGATAAGTAAAAGCGCCCGGGACAAGAGAGGTTGCCCTTGCCCCGGGGAAATGTAAAGCTTACTTGGCGAAAAACAGTTCGGAAAGAGTCATAGGATCGATGTACTTACCGTCCTTGTAAACGCGCATATTGCCGGAAGCGATCTCGTCGATGAGCATAACCTTACCCTCGGGATCGTAGCCGTATTCGAACTTGATATCATACAGGACCAGACCCTTTTCTTTCAGGTCGTCAGCGACGATCTTGGTGATCTGCTGGGTCATGAGCTTGATATCGTCATACTGCTCCTCGGTCATAACGCCCAGAGCAACCAGAGCGTCCTTGGTGACCAGAGGATCGCCCTTCTCGTCGTTCTTAAAGGTGGTCTCCACATAAGCGGGCAGATCGGCACCCTCTTCAATGTAGTCGCCGTAGCGGCGGATGAAAGAGCCGACAGCCTTATAGCGGCAGATGACTTCCAGACCGTGACCGAAGACCTTGGCAGGGAGGACCTCCATAGTGGTGTTGGCCAGATCGGCGGAGACATAGTGAGTACGGATGCCGGCGGCATTGATCTTCTCGAAGAAGTAGATGGACATACGCAGGTTGACATCGCCCACGCCGTCGATGGTCAGGCCGACAGAGTTTTCGCCGGGATCAAAGACACCGTCCTTGCCAGTGCAGTCATCCTTAAACTTGAGCAGGCAGTTGCCGTTTTCCAGAGCGTACACATTCTTGGTCTTGCCGGTATAGAGCAGTTTCATAATAATAACCTCCTAATAGATGAGCAGGTAGAGTAAATGAAGTTATTTGCCGGATCAGTGATATTTAGCACGAAGCTCGGCGTCAGCCTTGAGAACAGCCTCGGTGCCCTTGCGCCGGGCCTCCTCCAGCTTTTTGGCCAGAGCGTCGTCACTGACTGCCATGATCTCAATGGCCAGCAGAGCGGCGTTTTTGGCTCCGTCGATGGCGACCGTGGCCACAGGGATACCGGAAGGCATCATCACCGTGGACAGCAGCGCGTCCATGCCGTCCAGATTGGTGGACTTGCAGGGAATGCCGATGACGGGCAGGGTGGTGTTAGCTGCCAGAGCGCCGGCCAGATGGGCGGCCATGCCAGCAGCAGCGATGAGAACAGAAAAACCGCTCTCCCGGGCCGATGCGGCAAACTCTCTTGCCTCGTTCGGACAGCGGTGAGCGGACAATACGCGCACCTCGACAGGGACGCAATATTCCTGCAGAACAGCGATGGCCTTCTCAACTACGGGCAGATCGCTGGTGCTGCCCATTACGATACCGACTTTCTTCATAGTTGCCTCCTTCTATCACGAAAACGTTCAAAAAAAGACAGGCCGATTCCCAGGGAAATCAGTCTGCCCAGGCGGTCGGCTTATTCCGTACAGTTCCCGTGTGGTAATCCACGTTTCCGCCAGTTGCTGTACAGCTTATTCGTTACATACCCATTTTAGCAAAGAGAGCACCTAGCGTCAATTTGGGAAAATCAACACTTTTAGTACATTAAGAGGGGGAAATTTTGACTTTTTGTCGGCTCCTTCGACAATGAAAAGGATTCCGTAAACCAACGGAAGTTCTCCCAGTGTGGACAGAAAAAATGTCAGAATCGTCAACAAAATGTAAGGAAGGAAAACGGAAACAGACAGAAAATAACCTGCCGACCGATTCGTATAGGAAAAAGTTCCTATTTTTCCCCGGAAAACCGGTAATAGTCGGCAGATATTCCATTGCAAAAGCCGAACCTATGTGATAGACTATATGGGCAAAATTGCGCGATCGCAGGAAGTGGAGATGTTACATACCATGATCAAAAAATGGGATATCATCATCCCTGAGCTGACCGGCAAGGAAAAGAGAAAGGCATATGTCTATCTCCCCAACTCCTATTTTAAGGAGCCGGGACGGCGCTATCCGGTGTTGTACATGTTCGACGGACACAATCTCTTCTCCGACAAGGAAGCTACCTATGGCAAAAGCTGGGGGCTAAAGGACTATTTGGACTTCAACGACGTGGATTTGATTATCGCCGCCGTGGAGTGCAACCACAGCCCGGATGGCGGACGCCTGTCAGAGTATTCTCCCTACGACTTTTCCGACCATACCTTCGGTACGATCAAGGGCCAGGGCAAGACCACTATGGACTGGATGGTTCGTCGTTTTAAGCCGCTTATTGACCGGCGCTACCGGACCATTCCCAACCGGGAGCATACCTTCATCGCCGGCAGCTCTATGGGCGGCCTGATGAGCCTGTATGCCCTTATCCGCTATAACAGGACCTTTTCCCGTGCCGCAGCGCTGTCACCTTCTTTGTGGGTGAATCCGGATAAGCTGGAGGATCTGATCCGTCGGAGCCGTCTGGATGTCGATACCGTACTCTACATGGATTATGGCCAGAAAGAGATGGAGTCTCACCTCAATATGAACCAGTATTTCCGCCGGGTGACAGCTCAGCTTCAGCGCCGGAATGTGCTGCTCACAACCCGAATTATCCCCGGCGGTACCCACAGCGAGGCAAGCTGGGAGCGGCAGCTCCCCTTCGTCATCAACACCCTGCTGTACGAGGCCGAGGAGAGCCAGTGATCAAGACAGAAAAAGAGATAAGCAGTAAGGAGCACGAGTGAATGGAAACACAGTACTTTAAGCATTACAGCCCCGCGCTGGGCCGGGACATGGAAGGCAAGATCTACGGCCATGCCGGTCGTCCTGTCCTTTTTATTCCCTGCCAGGATGGCCGGTTCTTCGATTTTGAAAACTTTAAGATGACCGACACCTGGGCCCCTTGGATCGAATCCGGTCAGGTCATGGTTTTCTCCATCGACACCATCGACAAAGAGACCTGGAGCGACAAGGGCGGCGATGCTTACTGGCGTATCCGCCGTCATGAGCAGTGGATCCGTTATATCACTGATGAAGTGGTTCCCTTCATTCGGGAAGTAGTCAGACAGCGCAACGGCTGGGAAGGTGACGCCGGCGTGATGACCTTTGGCTGCTCTCTGGGCGCTACCCATGCTGCCAACCTCTTCTACCGCCGTCCCGACCTGTTCGACCGGATGCTGGCCCTGTCCGGCATCTATACCGCCGAATATGGCTTTGACAGCTACATGGATGAGGTGGTCTACCAGAACTCTCCCGTCCACTATATGTCCAACCTCCCCAAGGACCACTACTACATCGACATGTACAATCAGCGCAAGTCGGTCATCTGCGTGGGTCTGGGTCCCTGGGAGATGCCTGATTCCACCCGCCGCCTCCACCATACCCTTATGGATAAGGGCATTAATACCTGGGTGGACTACTGGGGCAGCGACGTAGCCCATGACTGGGACTGGTGGTACAAGCAGGTGCCCTATTTCCTGCCCTATCTGCTGGGCTGATTTCAAAGGCCTGTCTCCGTTTTTCAGGACGAGAGTGTTCTTGTCCTGAAAAGACTTGATTTAACGATTTAAAGCAAAAGAAGAAACGAACAGAAAAGAGAATTACATTAGAAGCGAGTATCAGAAGGAGCGCGAATCAATCATGAAGAACTTTATTTTTATCTCTCCCAACTTCCCCACCAACTATTGGCAGTTCTGCCGTGAACTGAAGAATAACGGTCTGAACGTGCTGGGTATCGGTGATCAGCCCTATGATGATCTGATGCCTGAGCTGAAGGAGAGCCTGAACGAGTACTATAAGGTGGGCAGTCTGGAAAACTATGACGAGGTCTACCGTGCCGTGGCATTCTTCATCTTCAAGTATGGCAAGATTGACTGGCTGGAGTCCAACAACGAGTACTGGCTGGAGCGTGACGCCATGCTGCGTACCGCCTTCCATATCACCTCCGGCTTCCAGGAGAGCGATATGCCCCGGATCAAATACAAGTCCAAGATGAAGGAGTACTACCAGAGAGTGGGTATCCCCACTGCCCGTTACCACATTGTGGACAATCTGGAAGGCTGCCTGAAGTTTATTGCCGAGGTCAAGTATCCCGTCATCGTCAAGCCCGACAACGGCGTGGGCGCTTCCAAGACCTATAAGCTCAAGAGCGACGAGGACCTGAAGGCTTTCCTGGCTGAGATGGAGAGTGACGTGAGCTATATCATGGAGGAGTTCATCCACGCTGAGGTCAACTCCTATGACGCCATCATCGACGCCAATGGCGAGCCCATGTTTGAAACCGGCAACGTGACTCCCATGTCTATCATGGATATTGTCAATGATAACGACAATTCCCTGTACTACATCGTCAAGGATCTGCCCGACGACGTGCGCGAGGCCGGCCGCAAGACCGTCAAGAGCTTCGGCGTCAAG
>JAFQNL010000012.1 GCA_017395935.1 Oscillospiraceae bacterium | reverse complement strand
GCTGGCTATGATCCCCATCTACTGCGGCGCTGAGGGCGAAGAGAACGCTGCTCTCTGCTCCGGCACTGAGAACTGCTGGGCCATCAATGCCAAGGCTTCCGCGGAAGACATCCAGGCCTCCATCGACTTCCTGGTCTGGCTGGTCTCCGATCCTGACGCTTCCGCTGTCTACGTTGCTGAGCTGGGCGCTGTTCCCTTCAAGAACTGCCCCGCTTCCAGCAACAAGTTCGTCAACGACGGCAACGCTATGCTGGCTGAGGGCAAGACCTCTATCTCCTGGGCTTTCAACTACACTCCCAACGTTGATGCCTGGAGAGCTACCGTTGTTACCGCTCTGGCTGCTTATTCCGCCGGCACTGCTGACTGGACCATGGTCGAGGAAGCTTTCGTTGACGGTTGGGCCTATGAGTACTCCGTGGTTAACGGCTGATCTCACCGCGCCAACCTGATCAATGCATGACTAAGGGGGCGGGCTTCTGCCCGCCCCCTTTTTACACTCCCTTCGATCAAGCCAAAGGATCTGAGCGTCTCAGGTACTTTGGCTTGATCGAATCAGGAAATCTAGTGAAAAGAGAGGTTGATCCCATTGAGTAAATTGAGAAACCCGGGGAAGAAGAGCGTTGATCTTGTCCACGACCCCATTAAAAAGTGGGCGTGGCTCTTTATCGTCCCCACTTTTGCTGCCTTCTGCGTGGGCTTTATCTGGCCGTTTATTCAGGGCATCTACTTGTCCTTCTGTAACTTCAACGTCCCCGCCGACGCCGAGTGGATCGGTATCGGAAACTATGTAAAGGCCTTAACCGACGCCGGCTTCGTCAACGCCTTTAAGAATACGACTGCCTTCGCGCTGGTGACCATTGTAGTGATCAATGTGATCTCCTTTGCCATCGCCTATGCCCTGACGCAGAAGATCCGGGGTTCCAATCTCTTCCGGACCGTCTTCTTCATGCCCAACCTGATCGGCGGCGTGGTGCTGGGCTATATCTGGAGTATCATCTTTGACGCCATTTTGAAGAAGTACGCCACATACCTCACTGCCGACCCCTCCTATGGCTTCTGGGGCCTGGTCATTCTGGTAGCCTGGCAGCAGATCGGTTATATGATGATCATCTATATCGCCGGCCTGCAGGCTGTGCCCGAGGACATTCTGGAAGCCGCCCGGATTGACGGCGCTACCGGCAGCCAGACCCTCTTCCGGGTCATTATCCCCAACGTGATGCCTTCCATCACCACCTGTACCTTCCTGACGCTGACCAACGGCTTCAAGCTCTTTGACCAGAACCTGGCCCTGACGGCCGGTATGCCCAGTATTATGATGGAGGGCGCCAAGGTCAATACCACCGAGCTGCTGGCTCTGAATATCTACTCTACCTATAATATCAGCAAGAACTACCACGGCGTTGCGCAGGCCAAGGCAGTGATCTTCTTCCTGCTGGTGGCCGTTCTGGCCCTGACTCAGCAGTATATGACCAGCTCCAAGGAGGTGCAGCAGTAATGAAGAAACCCTATTCTCTTTCCAGTAAGATCCTCACCTGCTTCTTTACGCTCTTTTGTCTGGTCTGGATCTTCCCGGTGGCTCAGGTGGTTATCAACTCCTTTAAGAGCAATGCCTATATCAATCTGGACGCCTTCGCTCTGCCCACCAGCGAGAGCTTCGTCGGCTGGGACAACTACATTGAAGGCCTCACCTTCGGCAACTATCCCTTCCTGAAGTCTGCCGGCTACAGTGTGTTCATCTCGGTGACCTCGGTGTTTCTGATCCTGCTCTTCTGCTCCATGACAGCCTGGTATATCGTCCGGGTCAAGTCTCTGTTTGCGCGGATCTTCTACTACCTCTGCCTCTTCTCCATGATCGTCCCCTTCCAGATGGTCATGTTCACCCTGACCGATACCGCCGACAAGCTCCATCTGAATACCCCCTGGACCATTCCTGTTATCTATCTGGGCTTTGGCGCCGGTCTTGCCGTGTTCATGTTCTCCGGCTTTATCAAAGGTCTGCCTCTGGAGATTGAAGAGGCGGCGGCCATTGACGGCTGCGGACCGGTCCGTACCTTCTTCTGTGTAGTGCTGCCCATGCTCAAGCCCACCCTGATCTCTGTGGGCATTCTGGAGCTCATGTGGGTCTGGAACGACTATCTGCTGCCCTATCTGGTGCTGGATATCACCGAATACCGGACCATCCCCATCCATGTCCAGTATCTCAAGGGCAGCTACGGCACGGTGGATCTGGGCGCTACCATGGCAGTTATTATGATGGCCATCCTGCCCATTATCATCGTTTACCTCTTCTGCCAGAAGTATATTATCAAGGGCGTCGCCGCCGGCGCGGTCAAGGGATGATCCCGGACGCAAGGATCTGATTGTAGCAAGGAGCCTTCTATGACCATCAAAGACCTGGCCGAAAAAACCGGATACAGTGTAGCTACCGTTTCCCGGGTGCTTAACGACCACCCCCACGTCAGTGAGCGGGCCCGGGAGGAAATCAAACGGGCGGTAGACCAGCTCGGCTTTCAGATCAATACCAATGCCCGGCAGCTCAAGCAGCATGCCAACTCCATCTTGGTAGTGGTCAAAGGCACCTCCAACGAACTCTTTGCCGAGATGGTGGAGACCATCCAGACGTTGGTGGACAAGACCAGCTATCCGCTTCATGTAGACTACATGGACGAGGACTGCAACGAGGTACTCCGGGCCATCCAGCTGCTCCGGGAAAAGAAGCCTTTGGGCATCCTCTTTCTGGGCGGCAACAGCCGGAATTTCCGCAAGGATTTTGAAAAGATCAGCGTGCCCTGCGTGCTGGTGTCCAACGATGCCTCCGGACTGCCCTTTGACAATCTGTCCAGCGTCTCCACCGATGACCGACAGGCCGCCCGCTGCGCTATGGACTCGCTGATTGCGCTGGGACATCGAAAGTTCGTTATCGTGGGCGGCGACCGGACGGTATCCGATACCGGTCGTCTGCGCTACGAGGGCTGCATGGACGCCTTCCGGAACCACGGGATCAGCTACGACGAAGAGCTGGACTATCAGGGCGTTCGCTTCTCCTATCAGGACGGCTATAACGCCACCCAGAAGCTGATTGCCAACGGCCGGCCCTTTACCGCGCTCTTTGCCGCGGCTGACGTCATGGCTATTGGTGCCATCCGGGCCCTGCATAACAATGGGCTCCGGGTCCCCCGGGATGTGTCGGTTATGGGCTTTGACGGCCTGATCCTCAGCTCGTTTCTGGTGCCTCAGCTGTCAACGGTGGCCCAGTCGGCGCAGGAGATGGCCAAGCGGAGCGTGGAGATTCTGATCCAGCGGATTGAACAGGGAGGAACGGCCTGCCATGAGTCGGTGCCCTACTCTCTGTGCCAGCGGGAGAGCACCCGACGGATCGACGAATAAGGAGCGTTTTATGCGAAAAAGCGGTATTCTCATGCATATTACCTCTCTGCCCAATGCTTATGGCGTAGGCAGCGTAGGTAAGTGCGCCTATGACTTTGTGGACTTTCTCTGCCGGGCCGGACAGAGCTGCTGGCAGATTCTTCCCCTCTGCCCCACCGGCTACGGAGACTCCCCTTACCAGTCTCTGTCCACCTTTGCCGGCAATCCCTATCTGATTGATCTGGATCAGCTGATCCAGGAAGGTCTGCTGCTGCGGGAGGAGGCGGAGGCGGTCCGCTGGAGCCAGGAGGAGAGCCGGGTGGATTACGGCTGCCTCTATGAGCACCGGGGCAGTCTGCTCCGGCTAGCCTTTGCCCGCTTCCGGCCTGACCGGGACTTTTACCGCTTTGTTGAGGAAAACCGGGACTGGCTGGAGGACTATGCCCTCTTTATGGCCCTGAAGAAGAAGTTCCGGGGCAGCAGCTGGCAGAGCTGGTCCTTCAGTCTGACAATACGGATTCCCGAGGTTCTCAAGGGCTACCGGCAGGAGCTGGCGCCGGAGATGGAGTACCATTACTTCCTTCAGTACACCTTCTACCGCCAGTGGCAGGCGCTGCGGGCCTACGCCAACAGCCGGGGCATCCGGATCATTGGTGACGTGCCCATCTATGTGCCGCTGGACTCGGCTGACGTCTGGGCCAATCCCCGGCTCTTCCAGCTCGACGGCAGCGGCCGGCCCAAAATGGTAGCCGGATGTCCGCCCGACTCCTTCTCCGCCGACGGTCAGCTCTGGGGCAATCCCCTCTATGACTGGGAGAAGATGAAGCAGACCGGCTATGACTGGTGGATCCGCCGTCTGGCCGCGGCTGCCCGGATGTATGACGTGGTCCGGCTGGACCACTTCCGGGGCTTTGAGAGCTACTGGGCCATTCCGGCCGGCGACGAGACTGCCGCCGGCGGAAGCTGGCAGCCGGGCCCGGGAATGGACTTTGTCCGGGCGATCCGCAAGGCGCTGCCCGATCTGGACTTTATCGCTGAGGATCTGGGCTATGTGACGCCGGAAGTCCGGCAGCTGCTGGAGGGCTCGGGCTATCCGGGCATGAAGGTGATGCAGTTTGCCTTCGACTCCCGGGAGACGGCCGACTATCTCCCCCATACCTACCCGGTCAACTCCGTCTGCTACACGGGCACCCATGACAACCTGACTATGGCCCAGTGGTTTGACGAGGCTGCAGAGGAGGATATCGCTATGGCAAAGGCCTATCTGGGCCTGAACCAGGAGGAAGGCTATGTCCGCGGCATGATCCGGGGCTCCATGGCCTCGGCCAGCCGGCTGTGCGTGATCCAGATGCAGGACTATCTGGAGCTGGGGGGACAGGCTCGCATGAACTTCCCCGGTACCCTCTCGGCCAATAACTGGACCTGGCGGGCAGAACCCGGCTTCATTACCGAGGAGCTCACCCAGCGGATCTACGAGACCACCCGACGGTACGGACGGCTGTAAAACTCTGCCGATCGCTGAAAGAACGAAAAAGCACGCTATCGAAAAGATAGCGTGCTTTTAATTTCAAAGCAGAAAAGATCAGCGGACACTGCCCTCTTCGGGGAAGGCATACTGAGCCTTGTAGCGGGCAAAACGCTCGGCAAAGGCGGCGCTCTCCTGAAGCTGACCGGCCTTGAGGGCGTTGAGATACTCGTGGGCTTCCAGCTTGCCTTCGGCTACCTGGAGCATTTCCACGGCCACATTGGAGCAGTGGTCGGCGGTCCGCTCGTAGGCGCTGAGCAGCTCTTCCAGCACCACACCGTACTCCACGCTGCAGAGACCTTCCCGAAGCCGGCGGATGTGCCGGGTCTTAACCTCCCGGACCAGCAGATCCACGACCTGCTCCTGAGGCTCCACCTTGGAGGCCAGAGCCAGATCAAACCGCTCATAGGCGGCCACCGTCCGGTCCAGTACGTCCAGAACGGCCCGTTCCAGCACTTCCAGCTCGGCCATGGCCTGAGCGGAGAAGGCGACCTTCTTCTCTGCCATAGTCAGCGAGGCCCGGCCCACGCTCACGGCGTAGTCAGCCACCCGCTCCAGATCGGCGACGGTGTAAAGGAGGGTGTTGAGGATCCGGTTGTCCTCGGCGGAGAGCTCTTTGGCCGACAGCTGGACCAGATAGGTGCCCAGAGCGTCCTGATAGCGGTCGGTGCACGCCTCCAGCTCCAGCACCCGGTCCATCGTCTTGCTGTCAAAGGTTCGGGTCAGGCCCATGGCCAGAGTCATAGCCTCGGAGGCCTGACGGGCCATCTGGCCGGCGATCTCATGAGAACGCTGGACGGCTACGGCAGGGGTGGCCAGCAGGCGGGGATCCAGCAGCTCGGTCTTTTCCTCGGCCTTGTCCTCGGGGACGGAGAAGGTGGCCAGTTTGACCAGCAGACCGTTCAGGGGCAGCAGCAGGACGGTGGCGGACACGTTGAAGCAGGTGTGGACGATGGCGATGTCTCTGGCCCCAGCCTGCAGAGAGAGGAAGTTCCAGGGCAAGACCATACCCAGACCGTAGAAGACAAAGACAAAGATCAGAACGCCAACCACATTGAAGTAAAGATGGACCATAGCCGTCCGGCGCGCGTTTTTGTTGGCGCCCACCGAGCCCAGCAGGGCGGTGACGCAGGTGCCGATATTCTGACCGAGGATGACAGGGATGGCGCTGCCGAAGGTGACGGCGCCGGTAGAGCAGAGACTCTGTAGAATACCCACCGAGGCCGAAGAGGACTGGATGAGCGCGGTGAGCAGAGCGCCCACCAGAATACCGATAATCGGATTGGAGAAGGAGATCATCAGGTCAGCAAACCAGACCTCGCCCTTGAGGAAGGACATGGAGGAGCTCATAATGTCCATACCGGTCATAAGCGCCATAAAGCCCAGCAGGATGGTACCCACTACCTTCTTGCGCTCAGACTTGGTGAACATATAGAGGATAATGCCGATCAGACCCAGCAGGGGGGCCAGCGTCGAGGGCTTAAAGAACTTGACCAGCAGGCTGTCTCCCTCCAGACCGGCCAGAGACAGAATCCAGGCGGTGACGGTGGTGCCCACGTTGGAGCCCATAATAACGCCCACCGCCTGCTTAAGGGTCATAATACCGGAGTTGACGAAGCCGACGACCATGACGGTGGTGGCGGAAGAGGACTGAATGACAGCGGTGACTGCCAGACCCAGCAGGAAGCCGCGGGGAACAGAGGAGCTCATTCTGGCCAGAATGGTCTGGAGCCGGCCGCCGGCAAAGCGCTCCAGCGACTTGCCCATTACGTCCATGCCATACAGAAACAGAGCCAGACCGCCCAGCAGGGAGATCAGATTCAGGACATAGGTAGACATTGCGTTTCTCTCTCCTTGATCGAACAAAGTAATCAGCAGAGACCGGTTCGGCCTCTGCTGACTATGATACGCCAAAGGATGTTAAATCGAACATCATGGAAATGTAAAATGATGGTGAAATATGGGGCAGCGCCTGACCGTCAGTCCAGGGTCTTATACGCTCCCGTCACCGAGTAAATCACCCACTCGGCTACGTTGGTGCAGTGGTCGCCAATCCGTTCGAAGTACTTGGCGACCATGAGCAGATCCAGAGCGAAGTCCCCGTCTTCCGGGTTCTTGGCAATGATATCAATAATGCCAGCCCGGACCCGGGCAAAGTAGTCGTCTACAATATCGTCGTGGTCCAGAACGGCCTGAGCCAGCGCCACGTCCTGCTGGACATAGGCCTCGGCGGCGCCGGCCACCATGCTCATGGCAGCGGAGGCCATTTCCCGGATTCTGGGGAAGCGCTGGTGAGGCCGCCGGGTCAGATGAGGGGCGATCTCCACGATGTCCTCGGCCTGATCGCCAATCCGCTCCAGATCGGTAATGATCTTGAGGGCGGAAGAGATCTGGCGGAGGTCCCGGGCCACCGGCTGCTGGCGGAGGAGGAGCTTCATGGCGATAGTCTCCACCGTCCGCTCCCGCCGGTCGATCCGCTGACCAACGTGCGCTGCCTTGGCGGCCAGCTCCTCATCCCATTCCGACAGGCTCATGGCGGCCAGCCGGATAATCTCCCGGCAGTCGGCGGCCATTTCGGTCAGTTCCTGATTCAGTTCCTGAAGCTGCTGCTGAAAAAGATCTCTCATGGGTTAACCAAACCTCCCTGTGATATAGTCTTCCGTCCGCTTGTCTCGGGGCTGGGAGAAGAGGGTGCCCGTCTCGCCGAACTCGATCAGCTCGCCCAGCAGGAAGAAGGCCGTCTGGTCGGAGACCCGCAGAGCCTGCTGCATATTGTGAGTGACCATGACAATTGCGTAATGTTCCTTCAGCGACAGGACTAGATCCTCAATCCGGCTGGTAGAGATGGGGTCCAGTGCCGAGGTGGGCTCGTCCATCAGCAGGACCCGGGGCTGTACGGCCAGGGCCCGGGCGATACAAAGCCGCTGCTGCTGGCCGCCGGAGAGGCTGAGAGCGTTCTTCTTCAGCCGGTCTTTCACCTCGTCCCAGATGGCGGCGTCCCGAAGGGCCCGCTCTACCAGCTGGTCCAGCGTCTTTTTATCCCGCGTGCCATGGGTCCGGGGACCGTAGGCCACGTTGTCATAGATGCTCATGGGAAAGGGGTTGGGTTTCTGAAAGACCATTCCAATCTCCCGGCGAAGCTGATTGACGTCGGTCTGGAAGATATCCTGCCCTTGATAGAGAACCTGTCCCTCCACCCGGACGCTGGGGATCAGATCATTCATACGGTCAAGGGTCTTGAGGAAGGTGGACTTTCCGCAGCCGGAAGGGCCGATGAGGGCGGTAATGGCCCGGTCAGGGATCTGGATGGAGACGGATCGAAGGGCCTGAGACTGGCCGTACCAGAGATTCAGATCCTGAACAGTGATAACAGGTTGATTCATGAGGCGTTCCTCCTTTGAAAGAACTTGGCGCTCAGCGTGGCCAGCAGATTGATGGCCAGAGCCAGCAGCATGAGAATGGCGGCGATGGCAAAGGCGGCGCCAAACTCTCCCTGCTCCTTGGCGTAGACATAGAGAGCCACCGTCAGGGTAGCGCCGGGACTGGACAGGGCGGTAAAGAAGTCGTTAGCCGTATGGGCAAAGCCGGCGGTGAAGAGCAGCGCTGCCGACTCGCCCAGAATTCGTCCCACAGATAGAATACAGCCGGTGACCACACCCTCCAGACAGTTGGGCAGTACCACCGTCCGGATCACCCGCCATTTTCCTGCCCCCAGTCCGAAGGCGCCCTCCCGATAGGACTGGGGCACTGTCTTCAGACTCTCCTGTGTGTTGCGCATAATGGTAGGCAGATTCATGATTACCAGCGTCAAAGCGCCGGCCATGAGACTGGTGCCCAAGGTATTGGAAAAGAGGAGCATTCCTACCAGGCCGTAGATAATAGAGGGGATACCGGCCAGCGCCTCGGCCGCGTACTCAATGGCGCCGGCCAGCCGGCGGCTGGAAGCATACTCGGTCAGATAGACGGCGGCGCCGACGCCCAGAGGGAGGACGAAGAGCAGGGTGGTAAGGGTGATATAGAGGGTATTAAGGAGATCGGGCAGGATGCCGACGCGCTGGCTGATATAGCTGGGGCTGGTCGAGACCAGCTCCCAGCTCAGATGGGGCAAACCCTGCAAAAGGATATAGCCGATCAGAAAGAGGGTAAGCAGGGCGGTCAGTCCGGCAGCCAGCAGAGACAGGACCCGGACCAGAGGAACCAGCGGCCGGCGGGGGGAGGACGTCATCATCATAGCTTGTTCTCTCCCTTCAAAATGAAATTGAGCAGGGCATTGAGCAGCATAATAAACAGGAACAGAACCAGAGCGATAGAGAACAGCGCCTGCTGCTGAAGGCCGCTGGAATAGCTCATCTCGCTGGCTACGGCGGTGGTGAGGAAGCGGACGGACTGGAAGAGGGAGTCGGGCAGGTTGGGGGCGTTGCCGGCCACCATCATTACCGCCATGGACTCGCCGATGGCCCGGCCCACACCCAGTACGACGGCGGCGGCAATACCGCTGCGGGCGGCGGGGATGGTGACCCGGACCCAGGTCTCCTCGGCTGTGGCGCCCAGAGCCAGAGAGGCCGCCTCATACTCCTGGGGTACGGCGTTTAGCGCGGTGACCGTCATCTTGACGATGGAGGGAAGGATCATAATGGCCAAAACAATGATGGCCGACAGCAGACCGGCGCCGTCAGGTACGCCGAAGAGACTCCGGACAGCCGGGACCAGCACCATCATACCCACCAGACCGTAGACCACCGACGGGATACCGGCCAGTACCGAGACGGCCTGTCCCAGCAGAGCGCGAATCCGGGGCGGAGCCAGCTTGGCCAGATACAGGGCGGTCAGAAAGCCGACCGGGAGACCCAGCAGGATGGCGCCGGCTGTGCCGGCCAGACTGGAGAGGATGAAGGGCAGGATGCCGTACTGAGGCTGGGCGGCGGTGGAGGCCCAGACCTTGCCGGTCAGGAAGGGGCCGGGTCCGATTTGAAGGATGGCAGGGAGACCGGAGAAAACCAGATAGACGGTGATCAGAATTACGCAGGCCACAGCAACCATGCCCAGCAGGAAAAAGAGGGCGTGAATGACCTGCTCCGAGCGCTTTGCGGTATGTTTCATGGCAAGACCTTTCCGTCCGATCCGGGAGACGGCCGGCAGGGCCGTCTCCCGGAAGGGGCTCGTTTTAGTTGGCGCTGACGACACCGGCGGCGGCGATCAGTTCGTAGGCCTCAGGAGAGAGGGCGAAGTCGAAGAAGTCCTGAGCGGTCTGGCCAAGAGGCTCATCGGAACGGGTTACCAGCAGGAAGGGACGCTGGATGGGGTAGCTGCCCTGACGGATAGTCTCTTCAGAGGGGAGGACGCCGTCTACCGAGAGGAGCTTTACCGTATCTTTGACTGAGGCCAAAGAGGCGTAGCCGATGGCGGCGGGGTTCTGGCTGACGGCGGTGATCACGTCGCCGGTAGAGGTCAGCTCCTGCCGGTACTGGCAGAGATCCTCGGTGCCGGTGATGGACTCAAAGCCGTCCCGGGTACCGGAACCGGCCTCGCGGCCAATGAGGACGATCTCGCCGGGCTGGCCGCCCACCTGAGACCAGTCGGTAATCTGGCCGGTAAAGATCTGGGCAATGGTCTCGGTGTCCAGATCAGTCACGGGATTTTCAGGGTTGACGACGACGGCGATTCCGTCATAGGCCAGAACGGTGCCGGTAAGGCCGGCGGCCAGCTCCTCCTCCTTCAGAGACCGGGAGGACAGGCCAATCTGGCAGCGGCCTTCCTGAACGGCCTGAATGCCGGAGCCGGAGCCGGTGGGGTTATAGGTAAAGGTGGTATTGGGGTGATCTTCCATAAACCGTTCACCCAGAGCGCCGATGACTTTTTCCATAGAAGTGGACCCGTCGGTAGAGACGGATGCGTCGCCGGAACCGGAAGAGCAGCCGGTCAGTGCCAGAGTCAATGTCAGAGCCAACAGCAGGGACAGGATCTTTTTCACAGTAATACACGTCCTTTGTCTGGAATTTGTCAGGGGAATGTCCGCCTGCAAGACCATAATAGCGAAAGGAGTGTAAAATCGGTCATCCGTGCTGGGTAAAATAAAAATGAAATCCGGAGCGGAAAAGTGAAATCGGCGTAAAAAACAGCCTGCATCGGTCTGATGCAGGCTGCGGGGGAGAGAAAAGACGGGTTGGCTCAGGCCTCCTTGGCCTCGATCTCGTGAATCTTACCCACCCGGCGGCTGTGGCGGCCGCCCTCAAAGTCGGTGGACAGGAAGACGTCGCAGATCTTTTCGGCCATATTGGTGCCGATACAGAGGGCGCCCATGGCCAGGGCGTTGGCGTCGTTGTGACGGCGGGTCATCTCGGCGGAATAGGGCTCACTGCACAGCGCGCAGC
Source organism: Oscillospiraceae bacterium (assembly GCA_017395935.1). Lineage (GTDB taxonomy): Bacteria > Bacillota > Clostridia > Oscillospirales > Oscillospiraceae > Onthomonas. The sequence continues at coordinate 146,151 of JAFQNL010000012.1, read as the reverse complement.
GGACGCCATGAACTTTATTGGCAGCGATGGAGATACCGATACCGGTGGAGCAGATAAAAATGGCCCGGTCCACCTTGCCCTCGGCCAGCAGCCGGGCAGCGGGATAGGCGAAGTCGGCGTAGTCGCAGCTGTCGGTGGTGTAGGTGCCCACATCCTCGATCTGGTGGCCCTGAGCGGTCAGGTAAGCCTTGATGTGGTCCTTGAGGTGGATGCCGCCGTGGTCAGCGGCCATGGAAATCTTCATGGAAGTGTCCTCCTGTTGTTAGAGTGAGATGGGCTTAAATGTATTGTACTCCAAAGAGAAAGAAAGGACAACGGCCATTTTTTCTTGAAAAGGGTTTCCATTCGACAAAAGTAGAATTTGACAGAAGCCCTCCGGCTGCTCTATCATAAAAGGGCAGCCCAGCCAATATGAAGCCCGGAGTTCTTCAGGGACTCCCTCCATGTCAGCGGGGGAAGGAAGGGAAGCTGTCCTCTCCCCCGACCTTTGCCGCCCGAACAGGGCGGCGTTTTTTCGTTGGCCAAAGTGAAAGCCGCCCCGGTCGATGACCGGAGCGGCAGGGGATATAGACAGAGATGACAGCTCAGACGCGCCCAATCAGCCCCGGCGGTTCCGGCGGGGACGACGGCTTTCGCCGCCTCGATTCAGATCGGACTGGCGGCTCTCGGAGTCGGAGAGGAAGTGCTTGAGCATATCGTCAAAGGACTGGGGCTCCTGGCTCCGGAACTGATTCCGGCTCTGGGGAGCGGGAGGAGCGGTGCGGGGCGCAGGCGCGGAGGGCGCCGGAGCGGGGGCGGGAGCAGTCGGGGCAGAGCCCTCTGCGGGACTGGACTGGAACTGAGGACGGGGCCGGCTGTTGTAGTTGGGACGGCTGCCCATAGGGGGACGGCCGCCGGCAGGTCTGCCGCCGGGCTGCTGGGGCCGGGGAGGGGGAGGTGTGGTCTTTTTAATGGACAGATTGATCCGGCCGTTGTCATCTACGCTGATGAGCTTGACCTTTACATCCTGACCCACCTGCAGAAACTCACTGACATCGCTGACGTAGGAGTAAGCGATCTCAGAGATGTGGACCAGACCGGATCTGCCGCCGGGCAGGGCCACAAACGCGCCAAACTTGGTGATGCCAGTTACTTTGCCTTCCAGAATTGCGCCGATTTCCAGTTCCATAGATTTCTCTCTTTCCTCGTTTGAAAAATTTTAAGCCCTCCGCCTCTCTCTAAACGGAGTCGGCTCATGTTGCTCAGTTAGTGGTATCGTAGAAAATCACTTCGCCCGGTTCTACCAGGCCCAGCTTATCCTTGGCCACGTCCAGCAGGGTGTCAGGGTCGCTGCTGTTGGCGATATTGTCCTCCAGGGCGGCGTTGGTCTCCCGCTGCTCGTCCACGGCGGCCTGATAGACTTCCAACTGCTCCTCGGCCTCCTGGATTTGGCTCTGGATGTTGAGAAGTGTGATAGCCACAAAGACGAGAAGACAGACGACGACGACCTTGGACAGAAATCCGCTGCGTTTGAACTTCATTCTTTCTGGCTCCTTTCCGATCGTTTGACATGGTCCTGTTAGGCCATTGTACAAATAACATCCTAACTATAAACCATTTATTCCAATAAATAAAGTGTTTTTTTGTAAATTTACAAATTTTTTTCGCCCAGTCCAGGCCTTTGCGCACCGGAACTGTCAATTTTTGGGAGCTTCGGCGGACCAGCCGGACCATCTCCTCCGCCGCCGGGCGAAAAACAGGGCTGAGGGCGGAGCGAAAAATCAGAAATCCAATCCCCGCGGCCAGCAGGGACCAAACCCGAAGCCGGCCCCCTTCCCGGGTCAGGGCGTTGGAGAGCAGTCCGCCGCCCAGCAGCAGGCACAGCAACAGATCCAGCCAGGGCTCCAGTCGGGGAAAGCGCCGGGCCGGCAGCCGGAGCAGGTCATAACCGCCCCCAAGCAGGATACCCAGCGCCAGCGCCCCGGCCAGAGCGGCCAGATCCTGAGAGACCGAGACCTGCATCAGCTCCAGAGTCGGGCCAGCAGCCCCTGACGGTCCCGGCCCTGCTCGTAAACCAGCGAGTCCACCCGGCCGGTGACTTTCAGATCACCGCCGTCCAGACAGAGCCGGTCGATATGCAGGCTGCTGCCCCGGATAATCAGTGTGCCGGCAGCGGTGGCCATGACGATCTGCTCCTCGTCAAAGCGCTCAACTTCCTCTACGCCGGAGATGGTGAGCCGGCTCCGGGTCTCCAGTGTGATCTGGTGATGGGTTTGCGGTGTCTGGCGGGCGTCAGCGGCCATGGTCAGTTCCTCCCTCCGGTGTTTGCAACAGGGTATGCGCTGAAAGGGGGAGAGAGAACCGGCAGCCGGAAGAAGAAAAAACGCCCGTCCGAAGACAGGCGTTTTTGTGGGTCAAGATTAGTCGTTGACGTAGGGCAGCAGAGCCACCTGACGGGAACGCTTGATGGCCACGGTCAGCTGACGCTGATGCATAGCGCAAGTGCCGGTGGTACGGCGGGGCAGGATCTTGCCGCGCTCAGACAGATAGCGGCGCAGCTTGCCCAGGTCCTTGTAGTCGATAGATTCGACCTTATCGGCGCAGAAGGAGCATACCTTTCTACGCTTACGGCCACGAGCCTTATCAAAAGCCATTGTAAAAGTCTCCTTTCGTTGAGATGGGACGTAAAATATTCTTCAACGTCTGTTTAGAACGGCAGTTCGCCGTCATCATCGCTCAGTTCTGCAAACTCAGAGACAGCCGGGGCCATGGGAGCGCCATAGCTGGTGTTCTGGGCTGCCGCGGGAGCATAGCCGCCGCCATAGCCGCCGCCGAAGCCGGCGTTGCTGTTAGCGCGGGGGGCGTAGCCGCCGCTGTCGCCATCGCGCCGGGAGTCGCCGAAATAGACATTGTCGGCAACCACTTCTGCGCTGCGGCGCTTGTTGCCGTCCCGATCCTGCCAGTCGCGGATCTGCAGCCGACCCTCGACCACTGCCATGCGGCCCTTGGAGAAATACTTGCTGACGAACTCAGCGGTATTGCGCCATGCCACGATGTCAATGAAGTCGGTGGGGCGGGAGCCGGTGGACTTATCAGCGAAGTCCCGATCCACAGCCAGAGAGAAGGAAGCCACGGCGGTGCCGGTCTGAGTCCGGCGCAGCTCGGGATCCCGGGTGAGACGACCCATGAGAATAACGCGATTGAGCATGATTGCCTCCTTACTCGCCGAGATCGACGACCAGAGAGCGGATCACACCGTCAGTGATGTTGAAGCGACGCTCCAGCTCTGCGGGGAAAGCAGGAGCGGACTCGAAGGTCATGAGGACGTAATAACCCTCATTCTTGTGATTGATGGGATAAGCCAGACGACGCTTGCCCCACTCACTGACCTCGGTCAGAGTTGCCTTCTGCTCAACCAGAGACTTGAAGTTCTCCACGATGGAAGCAATGTTCTCCTCAGCCAGAGCGGCGTCGATAACGTACATTGCCTCGTACTTACCAGTGACCTTTGCCATATTTGCACCTCCTTATGGACATTTGGCCCTTACCTGCCGATAAGGGCAAGAGAAGTTCGGCCTCTCGCGAGACCGTGCCCTAATATTTTATCAGGTTACGTTCGATTGTCAAGGGGATTTTGCGCTTTTTTCCGGTTTATTTTCTGCCGCCGTCCCATTTTACACAGAATTCACTTGCAATTTACCTCTTGCCTGTTTACAATAACAATGTATCTCTATGTGCTGGCGGAGGCCGGAGGTCTCAGCTTCTCCTCTGCCGGTCAGATAACTGATCTAAGGCCTACCCAACTCAAGAAAGCGAGCGTTTCATATGCCCAAACTTTCCATTATTATCCCTGTCTATAACGCCGAACAGTACCTGCCCCAGACCCTCGACAGCATCCTTGGCCAGTCGCTGAAGGAGATCGAGGTAATCTGCGTGGATGACGGCTCTACCGACCGCTCTCTGGAACTGCTGCGGAACTATGCTGCCCGGGACAGCCGGGTAAAGGTCCTCTGCCAGCAGAACCTCCATGCCGGTGTGGCCCGAAATGCCGGTCTGGCTGTGGCTACGGGCGAGTACGTCCATTTTATGGACGCCGACGACTATGTGCTCGACTACGCTTACGAGGCCATCTATAATAAGGCGATCAAGTACGAGCTGGATCTGCTTAAGTTCTGCTCCGTCCCCTACGATATGAGTCAGGACTGCTTTGTGGATCTGCCCGCTTATACCCTCAGCAAGCTCTCCCCCGGCGACTTTAACCGGCTGCTTACCCTGGACGAGGGCAGCCCCATCTATAAGGTAAACGTGGCGCCCTGGAACGGCGTCTACCGCCGGGCCTTCCTGGAGGAGCGGAAGATCCGCTTCAACAATCTCTTCTGCGTCAACGACCGGTCTTTCTTTGACCGGGTGGTGACCAATGCCAAGCGTATGATGATCGCCCGGGACCGGCTGGTGGTCCACCGGGTCAGTCTGGCCACTTCTCTGGTAGGCGTCCGGGCCAAAAACTTCGACTGCCATTTCAAGAGCATCCAGATCGTCAGCGATCAGCTGGAGCAGGACGGCATTGCCCCTGAGGTTGCCCAGCGGATTATGACCAAGGAGTTCCGGGATCTCTATGTCTGGTTCCGGAAGTTCTATGCCGACGAGCAGGTGGGCGAAGAGATCCGCCGGGAGACCGAGCGCTTTGTCCACAACTATAGCGGCCTCTTTGCCCATATTCTCCGGGCCATGTACCGGACTGCCCTCCAGCGCAGCGCTGAGTACGAGGAGAAGGAACTGCCCCGGCCTCTGACCATCTATCATGAGCCCTGCAAAAATCCCAAGGTCACCGTGGTGGTGCCCACCTTCAATGTGGAAGACTATCTGAACGAGGCCCTTTACAGTTTGACCGTCCAGACGCTGAAGGAGATCGAGTTCATCGTGGTCAACGACGGCTCTACCGACCATTCGCTGACCATTATTAAGGAATACGCCCATCTGGACAAGCGCTTCCGGATCCTTGACGGCCCCAACGGCGGCTACGGCAAGGCCATGAACCGGGGCATCGACGCCGCCCGGGGCAAGTATCTGGGTATTCTGGAGCCGGACGACTTTGTGCCCAGCGATATGTTCCAGAGCCTTTACCGGATCGCCATCAAGAACGATCTGGATCTGATCAAAGCCGACTTCTGGCGCTTCACCGTCAACGATGACGGAACGCTGAAGAAAAAGACCTACCGGCTGACGTCCAATAAGAGCTACTACAACCGGCTGATCAATACCAGCGAGGATATCAATACCTTTAAGTTCGTCATGAATACCTGGAGCGGTATCTACAAGCTGGACTTCCTCAATCGCTGGAATATCCGCCATAACGAGACGCCCGGCGCCTCCTACCAGGACAACGGCTTCTGGTTCCAGACCTTCTGCCGGGCTCAGCGAGCCTGGTTTCTGGACCAGCCCTACTATATGAACCGCCGGGACAACCCCAACTCCTCCATGTTCAACCGGAAGAAGCTCTATTGCGTCACCGACGAGTACCGCTACCTCTGGAACTGGATGAGCCGGGAACCCCAGCTGCTGGAGAAGTTTACCCCCATCTTCTACGCCAAGAAGTTCAGCAACTTCATGGTCACCTACCGCCGTCTGGCTCCGGAGTATCAGCTGGAATATCTCCGCCATATCCGGGACGAGTTCAAGCAGCCTCTGGAAGAGGGCCTGCTGGACGAGGAGCTGATGGAGCCCATCTACTGGAAGATGGTCCAGGAGATGGTGGCCGACCCTGAGGCCTACCATGAGAAAATCCGGGTGTCGGTAATCATGCCCGTCTACAATGCCGAGCGCTATCTCCACCAGACCCTGAACAGCCTGCTGATCCGAAACGAGGTTCAGTTTGAGATGATCTGCGTGGACGATGGCTCCACCGACCGCTCTCTGGAGATCCTCCGGGAGTACGAGGCAAAGGACAGCCGTGTGCGGGTATTCACCCAGGCCAACGCCGGTGCCGGCGCCGCCCGGAACTACGGTATGCAGTTTGCCCGGGGCGAGTATCTCTCCTTCCTGGACGCCGACGACTTCTTTGACTCGGATATGCTCCGCCGGGCCTACGACGAGGCCCATACCAAGGGCACGGAGATTACCGCTTTCCGCTGCGACCAGTATATCGAGTCCACCGGCCAGTTCCAGAGCATGGGCTATACGGTGAATATGGATCTGCTCCCTGCCCGGAAGATCTTTGCCGGTCAGGATATCCCCCAGAATATCTTCAAGGCCTTTGTGGGCTGGGCATGGGACAAGCTCTTCCTGGCCGACTTCGTCCGGGAGAACGGCCTGCGCTTCCAGGAGCAGCGGACCACCAACGATATGCTCTTCGTCTTCTCCGCTCTGGTCAAGGCCCAGCGAATCTCGGTTCTGGATCGGGTCATGGCCCACCACCGGCGGGACAGCGGCTCTCTCTCGGTAACCAGAGAGAAGAGTTGGCACTGCTTCTATGACGCGCTGGTTGCCCTGCGGGAGCAGCTGAAGCAGTGGAACCTTTACCAGCGCTTTGAGCGGGACTTTATTAACTACAGCCTCCACTTCTCTCTGTGGAACGTGACCACCCTCCGGGGCGCCTCCTACTACAAGCTCTATGACAAGCTTACCAGCCAGTGGCTGAAGGAGCTGGGCGTTCTGGACCGGGAGGAGAGCTACTTCTACAATCAGGAGGAGTACCGAATCCTGCAGACCATGCTGAGCTCCAGCCCGGAGGACTTCCTCTTCTATCTGCTGGACGAAAGTAAAGAGCAGGGCGCCGCGCTGCGCAACCGTATGGCCGGTATGAACGACAGTATCCTCTACCTCCGGGGCAGAAGAGACCGTCTGGAGGCCAAGCTGGAGACCTTCCGCCAGCGGGACCGGGATCGCCGGGAAACGATCAGCCAGCAGAAAGCGGAGATCCGCCGGCTGAAAGCCGCCCTGAAGGAAGAGAAAAAGCAGCTGAAGAGGGTTAAGAGCTCCACCATCTGGAAGGTGGGCCGGATCGTCACCTGGCTGCCCAGAAAGCTGAAGAAGCTGTTTACCAAGAGATAAGGAGTCTTAGACTATGAAAATTGCGATTGCGGGTACCGGCTATGTTGGCCTGGTCACCGGTGTAGTCCTTGCCCATCTGGGCCATCATGTCACCTGCGTGGACGTGGATGAGGCCAAGGTAGAGACTATGCGCAAGGGCATCTCCCCCATCTACGAGCCCGGTCTGGAGGAGCTGATGGCGGAAAATATGAGCCGCCTGACCTTCACCACCGACTATGCCTCCGCCTACCGGGATGCCGAGGTTATCTATATCGGCGTGGGCACACCGGAAAAGAAGGACGGCTCGGCCAACCTGAGCTATGTCAATCAGGTCATCGACCAGATTGCCGCCTCTCTGGAGCGGGACTGCATCGTGGTGGTCAAGTCCACCGTCCCCATCGGCACCAACGACAAGCTGGAGCAGCGGCTCCGGGACAATCTGGCCCACCCCGTTTCGGTGGAGATTGCCTCCAACCCCGAGTTCCTCTCTCAGGGCACCGCCGTCAAGGACACCCTCCACGCCGCCCGGATCGTTCTGGGTGTGGAGAGCCGCCATGCCGAGCAGGTTCTGCGGCAGGTCTATGCCGGTCTGGATCAGCCCATCGTGGTCACCAACCGGCGCAGCGCCGAGATGATCAAGTATGCCTCCAACGACTTTCTGGCCCTGAAGATCTCCTATATCAACGAGATCGCCAACCTCTGCGAGCTGCTGGGGGCGGATATTCAGGACGTGGCCCGGGGCATGGGCTTTGATCCCCGGATTGGTAATAAGTTCCTTAACGCCGGTATCGGCTACGGCGGCTCCTGCTTCCCCAAGGACACCAAGGCACTCCACTGGGTCTCCAGCTACCATGACCGGGAACTGAAGACCATCAAGGCTGCCATTGAGGTCAATGACCGTCAGAAGCTGCTGCTGGTCAAGAAGTCTCATAAGTACTATGACTCGCTGGAAGGCAAAAAGGTGGCCGTTCTGGGCCTGACCTTCAAGCCGGAGACCGACGACCTGCGGGAGGCACCCTCTCTGGTCAATATTCCCATCCTGCTGGATGACGGCGCCAAGGTCTACGCCTGGGACCCCGTAGGCGTCAGCAACTATAAGCGCTTCTATCCCAACGAGATCACCTACTGCCAGAGCATTGAGCAGGCCCTTCAGGACGCCGAGCTCTGCCTGATCTTTACCGAGTGGGCGGACGTCAAGGCGCTGAAGGCGGAGACCTTCCGGCAGCTGATGAAGACCCCCATCGTTCTCGACGGCCGGAACTGCTTCTCTCTGGACCAGTTCCGGGATACCGGTGTGGTCTATGACTCGGTGGGCCGCGGCGTGGTCAAGTAATCCCAGCCAATCCGGACAGTCAGGAGGAGCAGCATGAAACAGCGAACCATTTACTTTGACGTTCTCAATATCCTCTCCTGTATGGCTGTCATTGCCCTGCACCACAATGGGATCGTCCACAACTACAGCGATACCACAGCCTGGAAGACCGCTCTTATTGTGGAGGTGGGCTGCTATTGGGCGGTGCCCATCTTTATGATGCTCACCGGTGCCACCCTGATGAACTACCGGGAGAAATACGATACAGCTACCTTCTTCCGAAAGCGCTTTGCCCGGACCTTGATCCCCTTTCTGGCCTGGAGCACCATTGTGCTGGTCTGGAAGAACTGCACCGGACAGATGAGCAAGGGGCTGGACAGCCTCCAGTCCTTTGCTGAGGCGGTACTCAACTACGAGATGGAGGCGGTCTACTGGTACTTCCCGCTGCTCTTCTCCATCTATCTGCTGATGCCCCTCTTTTCCGCGCTGGCCGAGCCCAAATACCGGAAGACTCTGTGGTACGCGGTGGCTGTCATGTTCCTGCTCCAGTCGGTAATCCCGCCGCTGGCCAATCTGACCGGCTTTGACTGGAACAGCACCCTCGGCCTGTCCTTCAACCGGAGCTTTATCTACGTCTTTCTGGGCTATCTGCTCTCCACTTGTCAGCTGAAGGCGCCCCAGCGGTATATGATCTATCTGGCCGGCATTGCCTCTGCTTTGTTCCGGTATGGCGCGGTCTTCTATCTCTCCACCCGGGACGGAGCCAAGAACAGCGTCTTCTTCGGCTACGGCTACTTCCCGGCCATCCCGCTGGCCTGCGCTGTCTTCGTCTGGGTCAAGCAGGTGGACTGGGAGCGGGTGCTTGAGCGGCTCCGGATTCCGGTCTCGGCGCTGGCAAAGATCTCCGCCTGTTCGCTGGGTATCTATCTGATCCATAAGATCGTGATGTACTATGAGCTGGAGCTCCTCTCCGGATTTGGAATCACCAAGACTCGGATGATCTGGCGCTTTGCCTGTATCCCCATGACCTATCTGGTCGCCCTTGCCATTGTCTGGCTGGGGAAAAAGATACCGGTGGTAAAGCGGCTCTTCCCCTGAGCGCCGGGTAAAATGAACGACGAAAGCCCTTCGGCAAAGGCCGAAGGGCTTTTTTTGTCTGTCCGGAGCCGGTCAGTTCTCCGACGGGATCGGGTCTGCTTCCAGCGGGGCCATGGCCTTTTTGAACTGGAAGAAGAAGAGGATGGCGGTGAAGCAGACGGCCAGAATATCGGCCACCGGCTCTGCCATATAGACGCCCATGGTGGGGTCGCTGACCAGATGGGGCATAAGGTAGATCAGCGGCAGCAGCAGTACAAACTTACGCGTCACAGCCACAATAATGGAGCAGACGGCCTTGCCCAGCGAGGTGAAGGTCATCTGGCAGGCGATCTGGATTCCGAAGAGGCCCAGTCCTCCCAGATAGACCCGAAGGGCGGGGACGGCAAAGTCGATCAGTACCGGATCGGGGGTAATGATCCGGGCGAAGAGCTGGGGGAAGAGCTGGACGGCAGCCCAGAGGAGGAGGGAATAGGTCAGACAGGTCTTCAGCAGCAGCCGGAAGGTCTGCTTGACCCGGTCCGCTTTCCGGGCACCGTAGTTGTAGCTGATAATGGGCTGAGCGCCCTGGGCGATGCCCTGAAGCGGGAGCATGGCAAACTGCATGACGCTGATCAGAATGGTCATCGCGCCTACAGCGATATCGCCGCCATAGTGAAGCAGGGAGGAATTGAAGCAGACGGAGATTACGCTCTCGCTGGCCTGCATAATAAATGCGGCGGTGCCCAGACCGATACAGGGGAGAATAATCTTGCTCTGGAGGCGGAGGTTTCGCCGGCGCAGACGGAGCTGGGTCCTGGGCCCGGTGAGAAAGCGCAGCACCCAGAGGCAGGAGAGGGTCTGGGACAGAATGGTGGCCAGAGCGGCGCCCTGAACGCCCATCTCCAGAGTGAAGATGAACAAGGGATCAAGAACAATATTGGTGAGAGCGCCGATCAAGACCGCGGCCATGGAGACCTTGGTAAAGCCCTGAGCGGTGATGAAGGCGTTCATACCCAGCGTAAGCTGGACGGAGAGCGTACCCAGCGCGTAGACGCTCATGTAGCTGGCGGCGTAGTCGATGGTATTCTCGCTGGCTCCGAAGGCCAGCAGCAGCGGCCGGTGGAAGAGGATAAGAACGACCGTCAGTACCAGAGAGACTGCCACCTGCAGAGCAAAGCAGTTTCCGAGGATTTTCTCCGAGGTCTCCTTCTCCTGCATGCCCATATAGATCGAGGCTCGGGGAGCGCCGCCCGAACTGACCAGCGCGGCGAAAGCGGAGACCAGCATGATCACCGGCATACAGACGCCCACGCCGGTAAGAGCCAGAGAGCCCTCCTCAGGCATGTGGCCGATATAGACCCGGTCTACAATATTGTAGAGCATATTGATCAGCTGGGCGGTCACAGTGGGAATGGACAGCCGGAAGAGAAGGGTTTTAATATTCTCCCGACCCAGAAATTCTTTTTGATCCTGCAAGGACAAGACCTCCTTAGCGTGTGGGTTCCGCTTCCAGCGCCCGGCGGATATTGCCGTCAATCCGCTCCATAAAGCCGGCCAGCAGAGTATATTCCTCCCGGGTGAAGCCGTGGAAAATGGCCTCACCAAAGCTCTTTTGCGCCTGCCGGCCGTCAGAGACGACGGCGTCAGCCTGAGCGGTCAGCTTGAGCCGGATGCTGCGCCGATCCGTTTCCGGACAGAGACCGGTGAGCAGCCCCTTCTCTTCCAGCGCCCGAACCGAGATGGACACATGGGACTTGGTCAGCCGGCGGTACTTTACCACCTCCGAGGCCCGGTCATACTGGGGATTGTTGGCAAGAAACATGAGGACGGTAAACTCCATGTAAGTCAGGCCGTAGCGCTGACAGACAGCGGTCACCATCTGGCTGTACAGACGCTCACCGGCGGCATAGTGTTCAAAGATGGTCTGCATGGGGCACCTCCTGGGGATGGAAACGGTTCAAAATAGAACTATTTGATTGTAGCACAGGCCTCAGATCCTGTCAAGAAAAAAGCGGAGCCCGCTGGGGGCTCCGCTGAGGGAGAGAGATAGCGATCCGGCAGGGCCGTCAGTCCTCGGTGATACGGGTCAGGCGCTTTTCCTGCTGCTGGAAGAACTTGGCCATGACGGCGATCTGCCGCTGCTTCTTGCCGAAGAGCTCTTGCGCCTGTTTGGCGATGCCCTCCGGGGTCAGGTTGTAGTGGCGGAAGACGTCGGGGCTTTCGCCGGGATAGGTATGCTCGTCGGGCAGACCCATAATGGTCATGGGGACGGGGTAGCTCTGGCTGACGACCTCGGCCACCATGCCGCCCAGACCGCCATAGACGCAGTGCTCCTCCACTGTCAGAATGGCCCAGGTCTCCCGGGCGGCCTTCAGGATGGCCTCGGTATCCAGAGGCTTGATACTAAACAGGTCCAGTATCCGGGCCGAGATGCCCCTGGCTTCCAGCAGCCGGGCGGCTTCCAGCGCGATGGACACCGTCTCGCCGGCGGCCAGAATGGACAGATCCTGACCGGCCTTCAGCTCCATGGCCTTGCCCACCTGAAACTCAGTGTCCGGCCCGTAGAGGCCGGGGACGGGATTTCTGCCCATACGCATATAGACCGGCCCTTCAGTTCGGGCCATCCACCGGGTAAGCCACCGGGTCTGGGCGCCGTCGCTGGGGATCAGGACGGTGAGGCCCTCCAGAGAGCGGGTGGAGGCGATGTCCTGCAGGGCGTGATGGGAGGTGCCTAAGGTGCCGTAACTGACGCCGCCGGAGACACCGCAGACCTTGACGTTGGCCCGGTTATAGGCCACGTCCAGCTTCAGCTGCTCATAGCCCCGGGCGCTGAGAAAGGGGGCGGGAGCGCAGACAAAGACCTTCTTTCCGGCCAGAGCCATACCGGCGGCCACACCGATCTCGTTCTGCTCGGCAATACCGCATTCAATGAGCTGGTCGGGCAGCTGCTTTGCAAAGTCGTTGAGGGTGACCGATCCCCGGGCGTCAGAGGTGACGGCATAGAGGTCCCGGTCCTCCCGGGCCAGCTCCAGCAGTGTCTGGGAAAAGGCCTTGCGGCAGGCGATGGTTTCTTTCATAGATCAGTCCTCCTCCTCTCTCAGATCGTAAAGGGCCCGTTCCAGCTCCTCCTGCGTAATCCGGCCGTGATGCCAGCTGGTCTGGCCCTCCATAAAGGAGACGCCCTTGCCCTTGAGGGTGTTGAGAATGAGCAGATGGGGCTTGCCGGGCCGATGGAAGCTGGCCTCCAGAGCGGCGATGATGGCGGCGCTGTCGTTGCCGTCGCACTCGGCTACATCAAAGCCGAAGGATTGGAAGCGCTGAGCCAACGGCTCCTGACTCATGAGCTCTTCGGTGGGGCCGGAGATCTGGAGTCGGTTCCGGTCGATGGCCAGATAGAGACGATCCAGATGATAGTGGCCGGCAAACATGGCCGCCTCCCAGACCGAGCCTTCAGCCAGCTCACCGTCGCCCAGCAGACAGAAGACCTTCCAGTCAGCCTGATCCTTCTGGGCGGCCAGAGCCATGCCGCAGGCGCCGGAGAGACCGTGGCCCAGCGCGCCGGTATTCATCTCGATTCCCGGCACTTCGCGGTTGGTATGGCCGATAAGCGGACTGCCGGGGAGGGAGAAGGTATCGAGCATCTCCCGGGGGAAGAAGCCCTTGTCGGCCAGAATATAGTACAGCGGCTCTACGCAGTGGCCCTTACTGAGAATGAACCGATCCCGGTCCTTCCAGTCGGGGCGAGCGGGATCTACCTTCATAATATGGTAGTACAGCGCCACCAGATAGTCCGTCTCCGACAGGGCGCCGCCAATATGGCCCTGCTGGGCCCGGTTGACCATCCGGCAGATCCCCCGCCGGACTTCCCGGGCCTTCTTGAGGAGAAATTTTTGTTCCATAAGATTCTCCTTTGGAAATATAAGAAATGTAGTTGACTTTACCTTTGGATATCTTCATAATGAAAGTAAGCAAAGGAAAATGATAGAAAGGGGGCCACTCTTGTGAAGAAATTAGAGCGGGAAGAGCAGATTCTTCAGCTTCTTCAGGCAGAGGGAAGCGTGACCGTAGGGCAGCTGAGCCAGCTCATGGAGGTGTCGGCAGTGACCATCCGCTCCGATCTGAAGGATTTGGAGGCGGAGGGGGTGCTGCTTCGGACCCACGGGGGCGCGGTACTGAGCGAAAAGGTCCGTCGGACCGTCTGCCGGCCGGAGAACGGCGAGAGCGATAAGCAGACCATTGGCCGTCTGGCCCGGGGACTGATCCGGGAAAACAGCTGGATCTTTCTGGGCAGCGGCAGTACCTGTCTGGCCCTGGCTCAGGAGCTGAAGGACTATCCGGTGAATGTGATGACCAACAGTCTGCCGGTGGCCGACCTGCTCTCCCGGTCTGCCCGGGGCCAGGTGATTATGCCCGGCGGCGCCGTCTTCGGCAGCGACTATCCTTTCCTCTACGGCGACCTGCTCCATGCCTCGCTGGACTCGGTGGCTCTGTCGCAGGCCTTTCTGGGGGTCTCGGGAATTGATCCGGACTTTGGCTACTCCCTGTCCAACGCGGTGGAGTGCAGTATCTTTGCCCGCCTCCGCCAGATCTCCAAAGAGGTAGTGGTGCTGGCAGACGCTTCCAAGTTTGGCAAGACCTCCTTTATGGGGGCCGGGCCCATCTCGGTGGCCGATACGCTGGTTACCGCCGGGGCGCTGGAGGACCAGTGGCTGGACTGGTGCAGTCAGGGAGGCGTCAAGGTGGTCAAACCGGAGTAAGCGGCTTGCGCTTTATATGCCGACAGGTCCGGCTGCCCCTGCTGGGGCAGCCGGATTTTTTTGTCTGTCTCAGCCCTGATAACGGGCCTGACGGATGGCTCGCTTCCAGCCCTCATACCACTTTTCCGCCTCTTCCCGGCTCATCTTGGGCTCGAAGGTGTCGTGACCCAGCGGCAGGGTGCGCAGATAGTCCTTGTCCGGATACAGGCCGATGGCCAGACCGGCCATCAGTACCACGCCCAGCTCACTGCTCTCTTCCACGTCGCTGCGGCTGATGGGGGTCTGGAGCAGGTCGGTCTGGAACTGCATGACCAGCTCATTATGGGTGATACCGCCGTCAACCAGAATATGGTTGATAGGGCTGCCCGAGGTCTGGGCCATGGACTCGGCCAGATCCTTCACCTGATAGGCGATACAGTCCAGAGCGGCCCGGACAATATGGCCCTTTTTGGTGCCCGAGCGGATACCCAGAATACAGGCGTCCACCTTGTCGTCATAGTAGGGGGCGCCCAGACCGGTAAAGGCGGGAACCAGATAGACGCCGCCGCAGTCGGGCACCGTGCGGGCGATCTCCTCCGAGGCCTTGGCGTTGGGGATAAGACCCAGATCCTTGGCCAGCCAGGCGACTACGGCGCCGGTATGGGAGGCGGTTCCCTCCCAAACGTAGGTCACCTCGTCCTTGCCCATCCGCCAGCCGATGGAGGTGGTGGTGCCGGGAGCGGGGGGAATGGGGTTGTCGCCCAGATTCATGAGGATGGAGGAGCCGGTGCCGTAGGTCACCTTCACGTCGCCCACCGAGAAGCAGCGCTGACCGAAGAGGGCGGCGGCGCTGTCGCCGATCACGCCGGTCATAGGCAGAGGGGGCAGACCGGGCACGTCGATGGTGCCGTAGTCGGCGTCGGCATTCTTCAGCTCGGGAAGCATGGCCTGAGGTACGGTAAAGAGCTCCAGCAGATCCTTGTCCCAGCAGAGACCCTTGACGTCAAAGAGCTGGGTAATGCTGGCGTTGCAGTAGTCGGAGGCGTGGACCTTGCCGCCGGAGAGCTTCCAGACCAGCCAGGTCTCGATGGTACCGAAGAGGGCCTGACCCCGCTCTGCCTTCTCCCGAAGGCCTTCGATATTCTCCAGCATCCACTGGAGCTTGGCTGCCGGCAGATAGCTGGAGGGATCGGTACCGCTCTTCTCCTTGACCATGGCCGCCTGCTGGGGGGTGAGTCGGCTGCAGATCTCGTCGCCCCGGTTGCACTGCCAGCCAATAATATGGTAGATGGGCTCGCCGGTCTCCTTGTCCCAGACCAGGAAGGCACCCGTCTGAACCGTAATAGCCAGAGCCAGCACATCGCCGGCGTCCACCTGCTCCAGACATTTGGCCAGTACCTGACAGGTCTGATCAAAGATCTCGGCGCCGTCCTGCTCTACCCAGCCGGGCTGGGGGTAGTACTGCTGATGGGTCATGTCGGTTCGGTAGACCGGCTGAGCCAACTCATTGAAGAGCATGGCCTTGGTACCGGTGGTACTCTGGTCAATGGCTGCAATGTATCGCATGGGAAAAGACCTCCTTATTATTCACAAAGCTTGTTAAGCATATTATACCGAAACAAGGGTGAAACGCAAGAGTTTTCTCCTTAATTTTTGCTTTGCGAAAGGGAAACGAAAGAAAAACGGCGATTTAGACAAAGAAACGCTTTTATTTTAGGATGGATTGCCAGTAGAAATCCATTTTGAAAGAAGGTATACTGGTGATAGCTGAATAAACTTTTCATTTTGAAAGGGCGTGTTTTTCACATGAAAATCAAGAAGGAACAAATCGTCGATCTGAGCCATCCTATTCTCAACGGCCGGGAAAACTTCCCCTATGAGGCCCGTCTGGGTCCTGAGAGCCGTCTGTGGCCCAATGAGTATTGGTACATCGAGTGCGAGACCACCTTTGGCTCCCATGTGGGCACCCACGTGGAGGTCCCCTATCACCACGATATCTATGGTCAGGACTGCATGACCTTCCCCATCACTCAGCTGATCGGCGAGTGCGTAGTCATCGACTGCCGCGGCAAGGAGCCCGGTGAGGAGATCACGGTAGAGGATGTGAAGAAGGTAGAGGGCCAGATTCAGGAGGGAGATATTGTCTTCCTGCTCACCGGCTATGACAAGTACTTCCGTAAGCCCAACTGGCAGCCCTATCCCCCCGTCTCCAAGGAGGCGCTGGACTGGCTGCTCCAGTACAATCCCAAGGTGCTGGGCACTGACGCCTCCGGCGTAGAGCTGACCGACGGCTACGACGAAGAGGGCCGGATGCACGAGCTCTTCGGCGAGCCCATCCATGTCACCTGCTTCAAGCGGGGTATGGCCATCGTCGAGTCTCTGACCAACCTGGAGGCCATTCTGGGCGAGCGGACCACCGTCTTTATCCTGGCTCTCCCCATGCAGGGCATGGACGCCTCTCCCTGCCGCATTATCGCCATCCGGGACATTTGATCCCCCGTGGACCCTGGAGGCGGCGCTATGAAGTTTAGAAATGAGCAGATCGTCGACCTGAGCCACCGGCTGTTCAGGCGGAAGGAGAACTTCCCGTACGACGCCAACTGCACGGCTGACAGCCGACTCAAGCCGGACAACTGGTACATCGAGTCCATTGCCACCCTGGGTTCCCATGCCGGCACCCATGTGGAGGTCCCTTATCATCACGATATGACCGGCGCGGACTGCCTGCAGTATCCGCTGGAAAATCTGATCGGCGAGTGTACCGTGATTGACTGCCGTGGCAAGGAGCCCGGCGAGGAGATTACGCTGGAAGATGTGAAGAAGGCCGAAGGCCAGATTCAGAAGGGAGATATTGTCTTCCTCTTCACCGGCTATGACCAGTACTTCCGTCTGCCCAACTGGCAGCCCTATCCCCCTCTGTCTCTGGAGGCGCTGGACTGGCTGCTCCAGTACGAGCCCAAGATCATCGGCACCGACGCCTCCGGCGTGGAGCTGACCGACGGCTACGACGAAGAGGGCCGGATGCACGAGCTCTACGGTGAGCCCGTCCACGTCACCTGCTTCAAGCACGGCGTGGCCATCGTCGAGTCGCTGACCAATCTGGAGGCCATTCTGGGTCAGCGGACTACCGTTATTATCCCTGCCCTCGCCATGCAGTGGATGGACGCCTGCCCCTGCCGGATCATCGCCATCAAGGACGTCTGATTCTGGAGGAGAAGGACCAAGTAAAAAGAGCCGCAGTCGAAAGACTGCGGCTCTTTGTTGTTTATGGATCAGAAGGGATTGGAGATAATGCTCTTGAGCTGGCTGACCTCGCTCATAAGCTGAGGGAAGTCGTTGGGGATGGTAATGCTGGGCGCCCGGCGGAGCTGGAGGGCGCCAGAGTTATGGAGGATATCGGCCACGAAGGTAGAGCAGACATAGTGCTGCTTGCGCTGATAGGGAATCCGGAGCAGAGCGGCCAGCATGGTGACGACAGAATAATGGTAGTCTTTCCGGTTGCTGCGCATGGTCTCAATCTGGCTGTGGATCTTCTCGTAGACCTCGTCGCTGACCTCCATCTCGTACATCCGGCAGCTCTGGACCCCATGGCGGCGGCACTTTTCCGGCGTCTCGATAATGAAGCCGCGGCGATTGAAGCTAAAGAACTCGTCGGGATAGTCTTCCAGCGCCAGCGAGGCGTGGGTATAGCCCCGAAGGCCGGAACAGAAATAGACAAAACGGGAGGCGCGGTCATTATATTTGCTCAACAGGACTTTGATCGTTTTCATACTGTCTCCTTAGGTACATAGCTTGTGTCGTGAGGGGGCAGTGCAGGCGGTCAAGGCCGCACAAGAGCAGACGGCGACCGGAGAGAGAACCCCGTCCCCGCCCATTCTAAAACTAGTATACCACAGATCTTGACCGCTGTACAGCCGAAGAGGAGGGAAAGTGATGTCAATTTGGTCACAAATTACCCAGAGATGACCAAATGGGAGTCCGCTTGGAGAAGAAAAATGTCCGCCCGGGAAAAACTTAGTATTGACAAGCAATGGGCAAAGTGCTAGGATAGGTCTCGCAATCGCATATCGACATGGGAAGCTTCCAGAAAAATGGCCATCGGCCTGCCGAAGGAGTAACACTCTCAGGCGCCCGGACTCCGGGCAGAGACTGGAAGCGGATGTACTCTGGAGAAGCTCAGCAATGAGTACCGAAGGTGCAAGGCGGCCCTGCCGCTGAATCTCTCAGGTAAAAGGACAGAGTGGAAAAGACTGCCCCGGCCCCTATCGCGTCCGGAGGCAGGCGCTTCCGCCTTGGCTTCTCCCCTCTGCTTGTTTTGGCAGGGCGGGAGATCTGTTTTTTTGGCCCTCATCCTCCTTCCTGTGTCGGGAAGAGAATAGAAAAGAGGTCAAATTGTATCATGGAAGCATTTATCACCGGCATTGTGGCAGCCGTCAACGACGTGCTGTGGAACAAGCAGCTCCTGCTGCTCTTTCTCCTTCTGGGCACCGGCGTCTTTTTCACCATCCGCACCCGCTTTGTGCAGGTCCGGAAGTTTGGTGAAGGCTGCCGCCGGCTCTTCGGCAGCTTCAGCCTCTCCGGCGAGAAGGCTGGCAAGGAGGGCATGAGCTCCTTCCAGGCCCTCACTACCGCCATTGCCGCTCAGGTAGGTACCGGTAATATCACCGGCTGCGCCACCGCCCTTTACTCCGGCGGCCCCGGCGCCATCTTCTGGATGTGGGTCTCTGCCTTCTTTGGTATGTCCACCATCTATGGCGAGGCTGTGCTGGCTCAGAAGTACAGGACGGTAGACGCCAACGGTCAGGTCACCGGCGGACCGATCTACTACATCAAGGCCGCCTTCAAGGGTAAGCTGGGCAGCTTTATGGCTGGCTTCTTCTCCGTCGCCATCATTCTGGCTCTGGGCTTTATGGGCAATATGGTCCAGTCCAACTCCATCGGCTCTGCCTTCCAGACTGCTTTCGGCGTGGACCCGCTGATTGTGGGCATTCTGGTGGCACTGGTGGCCGCCTTTATCTTCATCGGCGGCGTCAAGCGCATCGCCTCCTTCACCGAGAAGGTGGTGCCTGTTATGGCTCTGTTCTATATCGCCGGCTGCCTGATCATTCTGGTCATCAACCGGGCCGCTCTGCTGGAGGCCATCCGGTCCATCTTCGTCTGCGCCTTCAATCCCAAGGCCGTCTTTGGCGGCGCGCTGGGTCTGGGCGTCAAGGAGGCCATGCGCTTCGGCGTGGCCCGTGGCCTGTTCTCCAACGAGGCCGGTATGGGCTCCACCCCCCACGCCCACGCCATGGCTAAGGTGGAAAAGCCCCAGGACCAGGGCGTTATCGCCATGATGGGCGTCTTTATTGACACCTTTATTGTCCTCACCCTGACCGCACTGGTCATTCTGACCTCCGGTCTGCTTCAGCCCATGGCCGAGGGTGGCCTGACCGCCACCGCTCTGGCACAGGCCGCCTTCAATCAGGCCTTCGGCTCCTTCGGCAATATCTTTATTGCCATCTGTATGCTCTGCTTCGCCTTCTCCACCATCATCGGCTGGTACTTCTTCGGCGAGAGCAACGTGAACGCCCTCTTCAAGGGCAGCAAAAAGGCCAAGGTAATCTATGCTGTTATCGCCCTCTGCTTTATCGTAGTGGGCTCCTTCCAGAAGGTGGGTCTGGTCTGGGATATGTCGGATATGTTCAACGGTCTGATGGTCATTCCCAACCTGCTGGCTGTGCTGGCCCTCAGCGGCGTCGTGGCTGCAATGGCCAAAGAGGACTGAAAGTCGTCCTGAAAAAAGAGAAGCGAACCGCCCGGCTCCAAAAGGAGCCGGGCGGCTTTTTGCGATTCGGGAAGGATACCTATATTATATATAGTGTATACCGGTAAAGCGATCAGATGTCGTGGATCTGATGCATGAGGGCGACGGTAGCGGGATAGAGCTCGTCGTAGATGGCCTGATACTTCTTGTAGATCTCGTGGTTTTCCATGTTGGGATAGTAGACCTTGCCGGGCTTGATGAAGTTGGTCAGGCTGGCGAAGGTCTCATAGCCGGGATACTGGATACCGGAGGCAGCCATGAGGGCATCGCCGAAGCTGGCGCCCACGGTGATGGCGGGGGTGGAGATCTCCAGACCGGTCACGTCAGCCACGATCTGCATCCAGCTGGGATTCTGGACGCCGCCGCCGACGGCATAGATGGTGTCAATGGGCACGTCATGGCTCATCATCATCTTGATCTGCTGGTTGACCGAGTAGGCCACGCTCTCCAGAGCGGAGCGGTACATATGGGCCCGGGTATGAGCCAGAGTGAGACCGAAGAGAATGCCCTTGGCCTTGGGATCGTTGATGGGAGTACGCTCGCCGGCGAAGTAGGGCAGGGTGATCAGGCCGTCAGAGCCGGGGGCGATCTCGTCCACGCCTTCCATCATGGTCTGATAGGCGTCGGGGCCGCCGGCCTTCTCCTGTGCCAGAGCCTCGGGGAAGAGGCTGTCACGATACCACTTGGTCAGGGAGCCGGCGGTATTGGTGCCGGCAGAAATATCGCACAGACCGGGGACGATAAACTCCTCACGCCACAGCCGCTCGTCGTCTACCAGACCCTCGGTACCAAGGATCATATAGATGGAGGAGCCGAACTGAATCATCATCTTGCCGGGAGCCACAACGCCGGTGGAAATGGCCTCGGCGCCGGAGTCGTCAGTGCCGCAGATAACGGGGGTGCCTTCGGCCAGGCCGGTCTCAGCGGCAGCCTGAGCGGTGACGTAGCCGACTACGTCGTTGGCTTCCTTGATCTCAGCCAGCTGGTCGGGACGGCAGATGGGCTTGCAGATCTCGGGGTTGGGGGTGCCGTCGCTGAAGTACATGGGGTTGAAGCTGGCCAGACCCAGGAAACGGTCCACCACGTATTTGCCCGTCAGCTTGGCGGCAATAAAGGTAGAGCCGGTAATGAATTTATGGGCCTTGGCATAGACCTCGGGCTCCTTGTTCTTGATCCAGAGGATCTTGGGCATAACGTCGCTGGAGCAGAGAGGACGGCCGTACCACTTGCGGATCTGCTCGTCACCGTACATCTCGGTGAGCTGAGCCATCTCGTCGGTGGCCCGGGCGTCAATACCGTAGAGGATGGCCTGACGGAGAGGACGGCACTGCTCGTCTACGGGGAGGCAGTCAGCGCCCAGAGCGCTGGCGCCGATGGCCTTGATATCTTTGGGATCCACGCCGGACTTCTCAATCAGAGCGTTGGAGATGATGCAGAAATCACCCCACCAGTCCTTGTCGGCGTCGTGCTCATAATGGTTGGGGGCAGGGTTGGTCATGGCGTGCTCGGTGGAGTGAATGGCAATGATGTTGGCCTGCTCATCAATCAGGACACCCTTGCTGGAGTTGGTACCGGTGTCGATACCCATAAAATATGCCTTGCTCATTGGAAAATTGTGCTCCTTCCTGAATAAAATAGATATACCGCGCTCATACGCTAAAGTTGTCTATGATCGCCGGATACACGGTCTAAAAAAGATAAGCTTACACTTTTTTAGACCAATCCAGTGCCATCAATATATCACATTTGGTAAAATTCTGCAATCCATTCTGTACCAGTTCTGCTAATTTGTTTATTCTGACAAGGGAAGGGGAAGGGGGCGTGGCTTCCGGAGCTTTTCGACCGGGAAAGAGAGAACAGACCGAACCGGGACAAGAAAGTGGTATCTTTTTCTTGTCAAAACCGGTCTCCTTCGCCCCGGTGGTCTAAAAAAGAAGAAAAAGGAGGAGAAAGCGAAATAATAAATCGTTTCCATTTCAAAGAAATGGAGAAAAAGTTATAAAAAGGAGGGAAAAACAGAGAAAAGGCATAAAAGAAAGGGAATTGCCAAAAGAAAACCAATTCTTGGCAACATTTAAAAAACACTCTCAAAAAGTTGGCAGTATTGAACAAAACAAACGTTAGAAATTTAGCAAAGTATCCAAATTTCTGAGCGAAAGATGTTTTTTCAAAAAAGGATATTGAAATAAACAAGTGAAAAGAATATAATACATCCATGGTTGACCTTGGGATTACCTTGTCCAAGGTCAATGCGTTCGACATAATTTATGAAAGGAGAGAATTCTAAATGTCTAACGAAACCAAGACTACCCAGAGCAATGAGCTTAGCCGCCACCTCGGCCTCATGAGCGCCATCGTTCTCGGTATCGGCACCACTGTCGGTTCCGGTATCTTCACCTCCGTCGGTGAAGTCGCCGCTGCTGCCGGCACCCCCCTGATGACCATCATGGCTTTCCTGCTTGGCGGTCTGATCATGATCCCCCAGAACCTGCTCTACACTGAGTACTCCACCGCTTACTCCGAGGACGGCCTGTTCGTCGTCTACTTCCGTGAGGCTGGCTGGCACTTCCTGTCCTTCGCTGGCGCATGGTCCTGCTACTGGGCATCCGACCCTGTCGGTATTGCTACCATGGCTATCGCTGTCGGTAACAACCTGGCCTTCTTCACTGGCTGGTCCGACACCGTCGTCCGTCTGTTCTCCTGCATCATGATCATCTTCTTCACCTGGCTCCACATGTGCAAGAAGGAAGCTGGTGCAAAGTGGCAGAACTTCATCACCACCGTCAAGATCGTTCCCTTCCTGGCTCTGGTCGTTGTTGGTCTGTTCTTCATCCAGCCCGAGTACATCGCTGACAAGACTAACGTCGTTGAAGGCGCTGGCACCGGCATCGCTGCTCTGCTCGCTGGTATCTCTGCTACCACCTGGTCCTATGACGGCATGCAGACCGCTGGCACCATGGCTGGCGAGATCAAGAACCCCAAGAAGAACCTGCCCATCGCTCTGATCTCCACCGTTTTCATCTGCACCCTGCTGTACGTCGGCCTGACCACCGCTGCTGTCGGTCTGGTTCCCGTTTCTGAGCTGGCTGCTTCCGGCGCTCCCATCGCCACCGCTTTCGCCAACATCCCCGCCATCGGCGACATGGCTGGCACCATCGCTGCTATCCTGGCTATCATCGTCGTTACCGGTTCTCTGAGCTCCCTGATCATGTTCCAGGCTCGTATGGAATATCAGGCTGCTAAGGACGGCTGGTGGTGGCGTTCCTGGGCCAAGGTCCATCCCCAGTGGAACACCCCCCACGTCTCCATGCTGTATCAGTCCGGCCTGGCTCTGATCCTGACCTGGATGTCCTCTCTGCAGGAACTGCTCGGCTACTTCACTCTGGTCGCCCTGCTGCGTAACGCCCTGACCTTCATGGCTTGGTTCAAGCTGCACAAGAAGGACAACTATCATCCCTCTTGGAAGATGCCCGCTGGCCCCGTCATGGCTCTGCTGGCTATCGTTCCCACCGGCATCCTGCTGGTCTCCACCCTGGCTTGGGCTCCCGGCGCTTCCGTTATCGCCGCTGTCGTTGCCTGCGGTACCGCTTATCCCTTCTATCGTTACTTCAAGAAGGCCAATGCTGACATCATCGCTGCTGCTGACGCTGAGCGTGAAGCCAAGCGCGCCGCTGGTGAGCTGTAATTAATTGCACTCACTGATTGTTGCTGAAGCCCCTTCCGGTGGGGTGATGTGACACAAATAATAGCCCCCCAGCTTCTTAACCGGAGTTGGGGGGCTTGAGTCTTCCAAGCTCCATTTTCTCTGCTATATCCTAACTTCGAAAACAAAGACCAGCTTGGCGCCCGAAAGGGGCAGGTTGGTCTAAAAATAGATACAAACTGGTCTGAAAAATCCGGTGACAGGTTAAAGAAAATTTATCATACCGGCAAATTTATAGATTTTGGAGGTTCGTTATGCTGACCAATCGACTGACTAAGAGTGAGATCTTCCAGTGGTGCTCCATTCCCTGGCAGGAGCTGGAGGCCATGGAAGGCAAGAAGTTCAAGCTGGAAATCCGAGAGACCCGGGCTGACACCATGCGAGAGCTGGGCAATCTGATGGCAGACGAAGTGGCTGCCAATAACGCCAAGGGCCTGCCCACCAAGTGGGTCCTCCCTGCCGGCCCCACCGATGAGTACGATATCTTCGTTGAGCGGGTCAATCGGGAGCGTATCTCTCTGAAGAACCTGTGGATCTTCCATATGGACGAGTTCCTGGACTGGGAGTGCCGTCCCTATCCCGTGGAGGACATCTACGAGAGTCTGGAAGGCACCATGAACGCCTGCTTCTATGGCCGAATTGATCCCGAGCTCAATGTTCCTGAAGAGCAGCGGATCTGGCCCCGGGTCAGCGACATGGACTATCCCGATCAGCTCTGCGAGAAGCTGGGCGGTATCGACACCGTCTGGGCCGGTATCGGCGCTGCCGGTCTGGTGGCCTTCAACGAGGCACCTCATGCCTATACCTACCGGATTTCTGTGGAGGAGTATGCCCGCTCCAAGACCCGGATCGTGGATCTGAACGAGGACACTCTGGTGGCCCTCTCCCACCGGTCCTTCGGCGGCTGCACCGACGCAGTGCCCCCCAAGAGCATTACCATCGGCTTTAAGATCATGATGACCGCCAAGCGCTTCGTGGCCATGGTCACCACCGGCGCCTGGAAGAAGACCGCCTGCCGGATTATGCTCTTTGCAGAGCCCACCGTGGAGTATCCCGTCACCATCGTTCCCAAGTATGTGCCTGAGTGCATCCTCTATACTAACGTGGACACCATGGACCATCCCATGAGCCACGAACTGAAAGGCTGGTAACTGACTATGGCAATCAAGGACGTAATTGTACTCAACTCCCATGGCGTAGGCCAGTATGCCTACTGTGATCATATGCCCGTTTGGGGAGAGACCCTGTGCGTGAAGAACTGGTATGTAGCCGAGGACGGCGGCAAGGGCTCCAACGTTTCCGTGGCTCTGGGCCGGCTGGGCGTCAAGACCGCCTATATCGGCAAGGTGGGCAACGACCCCTGGGGTGACGTGGGTGAGAAGTGGATGAATGACGCCGGCGTGGATACCAAGTATATGTACCGCACCGACGAAGTTTCCACCGGCACCGGCCTGATCCTCATCGGCCCTGACGGTCAGAACACCGTTATCGACGGCGACTCCTCCGCTGTCGCCCTGAAAGAGGAAGAGATCTTCGCCGCTCTGGACGATATGAAGGGCTCTACCTACTTTGTTACCGGCTTTGAGGTGCCTCAGGCCAAGGCGCTGGCCGGCGCCCGCTATGCCAAGAAGCTGGGCATGATCACCATGCTCAACCCCAGCCCCCTGCCCGAGGAGGAGATGGGCGAGCTGGGCTATATCGACTACATCTTCATCAATGAGGTGGAAGGCCGCTATATCTGCGGCGAAGCTCAGGACAAGGAGATTGATCCGATCGCCCTCATGGAAGAGGTCAGGGAAAAGTACGGCATCCGCAACGTGGTTATGACCATGGGCGGTGACGGTTCCGCTGCCCTCACCGACGAGGGAAGCTGGATCATCCCTCCCGTCAAGCTGGAAAAGGTGGTCAATACCGCCGGCGCCGGCGACGGCTTTATGGCCTCTACCATCTCCGGCCTGGTCAAGGGCAAGAGCCTGAAGGAAGCGATGGAGTGGGCTACCTACTACGCCGCTCTCTCCGTCACCATCGAGGGCACCATCCCTGCCTATCGCTATCCGGAAGAGGTGGAAGCCTTTATCAAGGAGCATCAGAAGTAATCTGCCCCCAGCGAGCCCCGCCGGGCCCCGGCCTCTCACCCCAAGGGGAGGTCGGGCCCCGGGACTCGAATCAAAATGATCAGAAAGGAGCCCTCTCTTATGGACCCCAGATACGCGATGATCGAGGAGATTCGGGAGCAGCCCGGTCTGCTCCAGTCTATTTTTGAGCGCAGAGCGGAGCTGACGGCCCCCTTTGTGGCGCTGATGAAAAAGCATCCAGTCCGGAAGGTCTGGTTCATCGGAAATGGCTCCCCCTATTATGCCGGCTGCACCCTCCGCTACGCGGCAGAGCATATGCTCCACGCCGAGGCAGAGGCGGTGCCCGCCGCCCTGTTTCACCATCACGGTGACTTCAACGTCTCCGGGATCTACGCGCCCGAGGACATCCTTCTGGTCTGCCCGGCCGAGTCCGGCCATTCCCGCGGCCAGGTGGACGCCGCCCGGCGCGCCCAGTCCATGGGCATCCGGGTCATGAGCACCACACTGAATCCCACCGGTGTGCTGGCCAGGAGCTCTGACGTGGTGCTGCCCAAGCCCGGCGAGCATGAGATCGCCATGGCAGCCACCAAGGGCCAGTCGATGGCCCTGTATCTGATCCTTCTCTGCTTTATCGAGGGCGGCCGGGCGCTGGGCCACCTGTCGGAGGAGGAGTACCGGCGCTATATGACCGCTATGGCCAATGTGCCAGAAAACGTGCGCCAGACCATCCGGGATACCGAGGACTGGTTTGAAAAGAACGAGCAGCGGGTGATGAAAGCCCGGACCTTCTTCCTGCTGGGCTACGGCGCAAACTACGGCACCGTTCAGGAGGCGGCCCTGAAGTTTTTCGAGTGCCATCAGGTGCCAACCTGGGCGCTGGAGCTGGAGGAGTCCCTCCATGGACCCTATCGGGGTCTGGGCAAGGAGGATATGGCCTTCTATCTGGCGGCCGAGGCCGGTCCGGAACGGGACCGGATGGAGCTGCTGGCCGGAGCTGCCCGCCAGTTCTGCCGCAATCAGGTGTTGATCCAGTCCTGCCATCGGGGGGGCGAGGGAGATATCCTTCCCATCCACTCCGGCGACGTGCCTTACGTCAATGCCATTGAGTATCTGATCCCTCTGCAGACCCTGTCCTATCTGATCGCTGAGCGCATGGGTATCGACCTGTCCATACCGCTGGTCTCAGCGCTGGACCCGGTGATGATTCCCGGCTATGAGGACTGAATAATATGAATGGGAAAACAACTGAACCCGGTGTCCTGATGGTGGTGGACATCGGCGGCTCCAAGTATATGCCCGGCTTTCTGGATACCGAGGGCAAAATCCTCTATCAGGAGAGCCGCAGCTGGACCGGAGACAGTCCGGAGGAGATTATGGAGCAGATTATCTCCGCGCTCCATCACATCTCCCGGCTGCATCCCCAGCTGGCAGAACAGGCCGTGGCCGGCGGCCTCACCATCCCCGGCTTTGCTGATCCTGTGACCGGCGACTGGGTGGACTCAGACGTGCCTGTGATCCGGGGCTTGCCCATCTGCCGGCTGCTGGAAGAGGAGTTTCATATCCCCTTCTACGCCGACAACGACTGCAACGCCTGCGCGCTGGCCGAGGCCTACTTCGGAACGGCCAAAGGCAGCGACCACTTCCTCTACATGACGGTCTCCACCGGAATCGGCGGGGCTATGTACCTGAACGGAGCTCTTCATTACGGCGCCTTCTATCATGGCGGCGAGATCGGCCTCTGTGTCACCACACCCGGCGGCCGACCGACCGACTCTGGCAGCTGCAGGGGCGTGGTTGAGATGTACGGCTCCACCCGGGGAATGCGCCAGACCTTTATTGAGCTGGGCGGAGCCAGTCTGGTAGACGGCAAGGAGCCCGGCGGACTGGAGATTTCCCGTCTGGCTGACGAAGGCTGTCCGGCGGCCCAGAAGGCCATTGAGCTGGAAGGCCGTCAGCTGGGCCGGGTGATCGGCAATACGGCGGTGCTCATGGACTGTGACCGGGTCATTGTAGGCGGAGGCATCTCCCTCATGTTCCAGCGCTACCGTCCCTGGCTGGAGGAGGAGTTCCGCCATATCCGGCCGGAAGGTCAGGTAGTCATCGGCCCCACCGAGCTGGGCTATTCCGGCGCCTTCCTGGGTGCCGGCGCCGCCGCCCTCCGGGGTCTGGCCGGCTTTCAGGGTTCCCCCGGCTCGGGCAGCGTGGAGGGCTGCGTCCTTCGTGTTCGGCTGGAGGGAGAAGAGATCTCCGCCCGTCTGCTGCTGGAAGGCCGGGAGTATAAGGGCGCTTCCGGCAGAGCGATGGACTTTGCCTCCTTCCTGATCTCCTCCGGCGTCACCGACCCGGGAGTAACGCTGGGCCGGCTGGTGCGGGAGCGCAAGCAGGAGGCCGAGACGGTAGGCGACGCCATCGGCAGAGCGATTGCCTGGATGTCCGTCCTCTTTGACCCCGGCGCTGTCATTCTGGAGGGCGAGGGCTTTGCCCGACCCGGCTGTCTGGCCGCTCTTGAGCAGGCGGTAAAACGGGAGACCTACTACCGTGGTCAGCTCCCCTTCTCCATTCAGACGGAGGAAGGGAAATCATCGTCCCCTGCGATCTAAGGATCGTAACGATAAAGACTGTCAACATTAGAAAGGAGTAAACTGGCGTGAGATTCGAAAACAAGACCGTGATCATCACCGGTGCCGGCGGCGGTATCGGCACTGAGATCGCACGCAAATTTGCCGCTGACGGGGCAAAGCTGGCTCTCATTGACATCAAGGAGGAATTTGCTCTCCGTACTGCCGAGAAGCTGGGCCTGGCTGGGGACCGTTATCTGGCATTGGCAGCCGACATCTCCAACGAGGACTCTGTCAAGGCTACCATCGCAAAGATCCATGCCCACTTTGGCACTGTGGATGTGCTGCTGAACGTAGCTGGCATCCCAGGCCCCTCTGCCCGCACCGAGGATTACAAGTTCTCAGACTTCAAGCGGGTCTATGAAGTCAATGTATTTGGCACCTATCTCATGATGCAGAACTGTCTGCCCATCATGCAGGCTCAGAAGAGCGGCGTGGTCATCAACTTCGGCTCCTGCTCTGGTATGTTCGGCTATCCCTATGAGATCGGCTATGGCTCCTCCAAGTGGGCCATTATCGGCATGACTAAGAATGCCGCCAACGAGAATGGCGCCAATGGTGTACGCATCAACTCCATTTCCCCCGGTTGGGTTAACACCAAGATGATGTCCACCATTCTTGACAGCTATAAGGACGTGGGTATTACCAACAGCTCCGATAACGTTACTTTGGGGCCCATGGGCCGTCCCGGTTCTCCTGTGGAGATCGCCAATGTGGTGGCCTTCATGTGCTCTGACGAGGCATCCTACCTCAACGGCTCCAACTGGCTGGTTGACGGCGGCATGACTCTGGGCTGATCCCGCTCCGCGCGCTATCGTTTGAATACCACCTCCGGGGAGGGCGCTCCGCCCTCCCCGGGTCGGACAGGTCTGAGATGGCCCTCCGTGATTGTTGAGCAGAGGACCATATTTGAGTTGTCTGACCAGAACCATCGCATACGCCCCACCTATCGCACCTCTGAAAGGAGAGAATACCTATGAATGTCCTGCTTAAGAATATCTTTGAACAGCCCTATGAGCTCAACCGCGTGCTCACTGACCTTTGTACCGACAAGCTGGATCAGGTTCGTGAACTCAGCCGCAAGATGACCATGGCTAAGGAGATCGTCCTGACCTCTATGGGCAGCGCTTTCTATTCCCTGATGCCCATGTACGAAGCTCTGCTGGAGGCCGGCTGCAAGAATGTCTCTCTGGTGGAGACCGCCGATCTGATTCAGCATCCTGAGCGAATGAGCAAGAACGCCTTCTATATTATGATGTCCCGCTCCGGCGAGAGCCGTGAGGTGGCCGATTTCTCCAAGTACCTGAAGGAAAACGGCTATATCTCTCTGGCCATTACCATGACCCCCACCAGCACTATGGGTACCCACTGTACCTATATGCTCCACGATATCTCCTCCTATGACGCCATCGTCTGTATCAAGGCCTACAGCTCCATGAGCCTCTGCGGCCTCTTCCTGGTCCACATGATGGGCCGTGAGAATCCCGACCCCGAGTTTGTGGCCAAGCTCCATCAGGCCTTTGACTGGCTGGAGGAGAACAAGGAGAAGATCCACGAGCAGGTGGCTGCCATTCCTGTCTACACCAAGGCCCATAACTTCTATCTGGTCTCCCGGGGCTATGGCATTAATATGATGCGCTCTCTCTCCCTCTGGACTGAGGAGACGGCTAAGATGACCAGCAATATCATGTCTCTGGACAACTACTACCATGGCCCCATGGAGATTATCCGCTACCAGAGCCAGATCAAGACGGTCACCGTTCCCATCCTGCTGGATATCCTGCCCAGCGAGCGATCCAAGATGATCTGGGGCAAGACCTGCGCTGCCACCGATCTGAACGTTTACTTTGGCCCCGAGGGCGGCGAAGCCATCGGCTCCACCTGCCTGACCTATCCCGAGTTCGGACTCCCCGGCGCCTGCGTGACGCTGATCATCGCTATGTACTTCCAGCTCTTCTCTTATGAGTGCGCGCTGCAGAACGGGATCAATCCCGGCGAATTCCAGGACGAAGGTTGGGTTGTGCTATGAGTACCTATGTTCTTGGTATCGACATTGGCGGTACCCGGATCAAGCTGGGTGTGGTAGACACAGACACCGGCACGGTTATCGGTACCGTCCAGCCCATCGATACCCCCAGAGACACGGAAGAGCATTTCTATCAGGCTGTAGTCGATCAGGTGGATAAGCATCTGGCCTCCTGCCAGCTCAAACGATCCGATCTGGCCGGCATGGGCGTCTCCATCGGCAGCTACTGCTATGCCGACGGCTCTATCGACGGCATGAGCTCCTTTGTTCCCTTTATGGTGGAAGGATATCCCCTCCTGCCCCGTCTGGAGCAGGCGCTGGGCCTGAAGGGCGCCATCGACAACGACGCCCGGCTCATCGGCATGGCCGAGACCCACTACGGCGCCGGCGTAGGCTACGATCGTACCCTAACCATCACCCTGGGAACCGGCGTGGGTATCGGTATCTGCGTGGACGGAAAACCCATGGGCGAGGAAGCATTCTTCCACCTCTCCGGCCATGTAAAGGTCCGTACCGGCGGCGAATTCCCCAACTCGCTGGATCGGGAACCCTGCTACTGTGGCATGAAGGGCTGCTTCGAGGGCACCTGCTCCGGCACCTCCCTGGAGATCTACCTGAAAGAGGTCTTTGGTCCCGAGATGACCAACAAGCGCTTCTTTGAGCTGGCCAAAGAGGGGGACAGCAAGGCAAAGGCCCATCTGGATTGGTATCTGGAGATGGTGGCTGCCGCGCTGAACCAGTATGTCTATCTCTATTGCCCCGATGTGATCATTCTGGGCGGCGGCGTCTCCAAGGGTCTGGCACCCTGGTTGGAGGATCTGAAGAGCCGTCTGGTGGGTCAGGTCCATCATCTGCAGAAGACCGAGCTGGTCATTTCCCAGCTCATGGAGGACAGCGGCGTTCTGGGCGCGGCCTCCCTGTTTGCCGCGCTGGCCTGATTCCGCGTATCGTTTCTGTCCCGACGGGGAGGGGCACGGCTGCCCTTCCCCGGAGTCTGAATTCCGTCAACAGCCCTCTGCCGGCCTGTGGGAGAGGGTTGATGAAGGAATTTAGGAAAATCAAAAACATCAATCAACCGTGAGAGAACCACGGAGAAAAAATCTATCTCAAATGGAGGAAACAAACATGGCACATTTTATCACTGGCGTTGTCGACGAGATTCTGACTCCCTTTAACGCTGACGGTTCCATCAACTACAAGCAGGTGGAAGAGCTCATCGCATGGCATATGTCCTGCGGTATCAAGGCCTTCTTCATCAACGGTCTGGGCGCTGAGAGCCAGGCTCTGAGCAAGGAAGAGAAGATCAAGCTGCTCAAGACCATCTACGGCGTCACTCAGGGCAAGGCCAAGATCATGGCTTGCGCCTTTGAAAATACCGTGGCTCAGAACAAGGAGCTGATCGACGCCTACGAAGAGACCGGTCTGGCCGACTGCTACTGCATTACCGCGCCCCCCTTCTTCCGCCACACCCAGAAGGCTCTGTATGACTACTCTGCCGAGCTGATCGACTACTGCAAGCGTCCCGTCTACATCTATAACTGCGTCCAGATGGGCACCACCTATGATCCCGATACCCTCTGCAAGCTGGTCAACGAGCATCCCAATCTCCGGGGCTACAAGGACGCCTCTGTGGATATTATTCACTTCCTGCAGTGCGTACTGCGGATCGACCCCGAGAACTTCGACTTCCTGGGCGGCTGCGACGCTCTGGACGGCGTGATGATGATGCTGGGCGCCGTGGGCTGCGTCTCCTTTATGGCCGTTCCCTATCCCCGTGAGATGATGGATATCATCAACGCCGGTCTGGAAGGGGACTACAAGAAGTGCGTCGATGCCCAGCTGAAGATCCTGAAGGTCCGCAACCTGCTCAAGAAGGCCCCCTTCAACGCCGCTTATATGTATGCCATGAAGTACGGCGGAGGCCCCACCGGTATGCACTCCCGTATGCCCGCCGATCAGGACTATGTGGCCCCCGAGGTCATGGCTCAGATCGACGATCTGATGCGCGAGTGGGGCTACGAGTTCTAAGAACACGCCCCCCATTCCCTCTGTCAGAGGTTCCCCAGACCATGGACCCGGCATTGGCCCTTGGCCGATGCCGGGCTTCCGGAAAGGAAATAGTTAGGCCATGAAATTAACGAAAGTGTTTGTAAAACCCTGGTTCTTTGCCGATCGCCCCGCCCTGCTGCTGGCCGACGGCAGCCTGAAGGCTACCGCCTTCCGGTATGAGACCGGTGTGGCCGGCCTGAAGATCGAGAACGAGGACTGCTCTATGGTGGTCCTGCCCTATATGGGCCAGCAGATCTGGGAGGCCACCTTCCATGGGAAGAACCTGACCCAGAAGTCCATCTTCCCCATCCCCCAGAACACCACCAAGTTCGGCGACAACTACGGCGGTCTGCTGCTCCACTGCGGCCTGACCAATATCAACGGCGCCGAAGAGGGAGAGGACTACCCCCTCCATGGTGAGCTCCCCTTCGCCAACTATCAGCAGGTCTATACCGGTATCGGCGAGGACGAGAAGGGTCGGTTCCTGGCCGTAGGCGGCACCTATACCTACCGTAACAGCCAGGAGTTCTACTGGTCCTATTCTCCCCAGCTCCGCCTCTATGAAGGCAAGAGCGTGCTGGAGATGCATATTGATATTCATAACAAGCGCCATGCCGAGCTGGAGTATATGTTCATGTGCCACATGAACTGGCTGGGCGTGGAGGGCTCCCGGATCGTCTACAGCGCAAAGCCGGAGGACATGATGCCCGATCCTCCCAGCATGGACGGCGATTCTCCCAGAGCGGTAAAGATGCGGGAGTTTGCGAAGAAGATCAAGGCAGATCCTACCGCCGCCGATATTCTGGACCGGGAGAATACCTGCTGCGATCCCGAGCTGTGTATCAGCGTCAAATATCAGGCTGACGACAACGGCTGGGGCCACGCCATGCAGGTCTTCCCTGAAGGAGACGCCTGCTATGTGGGCTTTGATACGGCCAAGCTGCCCTATGCCCTGCGCTGGTACTGCCGTACCGGGGACGAGGACGGCGTGGGTATCGCTCTGCCCACCACCGGAACCAACCGCTCCACCCGCTATCAGAAGGAGCACGGCCTGTTCAATACCATGGCTCCGGACGAGCACCACTACCTCCGCTTCAACTTCGGCTACCTGAAGGAAGAGAATGTCAAGCGGGTAGAGGAGCATATCAAGCATATTCTGGGCTGATCCCAAGAGACTGAACTAACGACCTGAAAAGGAGATATTATTATGGCACTGAAAACTGCTCTCTTTACTGCTGGTTTTTCCAAGTATCCCATCGAACGGGCCTTCAAGGCTGCCCATAAGTTTGGATATGACGCCATCGAGATCGGCGGCTTCCGTCCCCACGCCTACGCGCCCGACCTTGCCAAGGGCGGCGCTGCCAAGATCCGTCAGCTCTCTGCTGACTACGGCCTGCCCATCGTCAGCTACGCTCCCGAGAACACCGGCTCCCCCTACTCTCTCATCTTCGAGGACAAGGCTATGAACGCCGAGAGCCTGGACTATTTCAAGCTCACTCTGGACATGGCCAAGGAGATCGGCTCCAAGTACTGCATGCTGGCCTGCAACCATCCCGGCTCCGGCCGCAATAAGGAAGATGTGAAGAAGCTGTTCATCGAGAATATGTGCATTCTCTCTGAGCACGCTCAGAACATCGGCCAGACCATCATTCTGGAAAACGTCACTCCCTACGAGGGCACCATTATCTGCTCCGCCGACGACCTGCGCTGGGCTATGGATCAGGTCAATAATCCCTACTTCCAGTGCATGCTGGATCTGGCCTGCCCCCTGACGCTGGGCGAGCCCATCAGCGAATACTTTGAGAAGCTGGGCGACGCTGTCAAGCACATCCACTTCATCGACTGCTGCAAGGACAGCGAGGACCATCTGATCCCCGGCGACGGCGAGATGGACTTCCCCCGTATCGTCAGCTATCTGAAGGAAGTAGGCTACGACGGCTATCTGTCTCTGGAGCTTTTCAGCCGCTATGCCAATGAGCCTGACTTCGCCGCCAAGCGGGGTATCGAGGTCTATCGTGACCTGCTGGCCAACAACTAAAGACAGAGGAATCTGCGCTCAATCAGGAGGAAAGAATCATGGGTAAGTATGGACCGATCGACGTTATCGTTTTGAACAGCCACGGCGTTGGCCAGATCTGCCACGTCAAGCGTCTGCCCCGGAAGGGCGAGACCATGGAAGCTACCAACTGGCGCGTGGAAGAGGACGGCGGCAAGGGCGCTACCGTCTCCGTCGCTCTGGGCCGTCTGGGCGTCTCCACCGGCTATATCGGCAAGGTGGGCTATGACCCCTGGGGCGATATGGGCGACAACTGGATGACTGACTCCGGCGTTGACACCACCTTCATGTATCGTGACCACTCCGTCTCCACCGGCACCGGCCTGATCATGGTGGAGGAGGATGGCTCCAATACCATCGTGGACGGCGACTCCGCCTGTGCCGCTCTGACCTGGGAAGAGACCCATGCCGCCATCGAGGCCATGAAGGAAGCCAAGGTCTTTATTACCGGCTTCGGTATGCCCTATAAGAAGGCTCTGGACGGCGCTAAGATCGCCAAGGAAGAGTTCGGTATGCTCACCTTCTGCAACGCCAGCCCCCTGCCCAGCGAGGACATGGGTGACCTGAGCTATCTGGACTACATTATCCTCAATGATATCGAGGCCAAGCTCCTCTGCGGTCTGCCCGAAGAGTCCGACGAGGCGCCTGAGGTCATCTGCCGGACCATTCAGGCCAAGCACCATTCCAAGGGCGTCATTATGACCATGGGTCCTGACGGCTCCGCCCTGCTGGACGGCGACGAGTTCTGGACTGTTCCCGCGCTGAAGGTGCCCGTAGTGGATACCATCGGCGCCGGTGACGGCTATCTGGCCGCTCTGGCTGCCGGGCTGATCTGGGGCAAGGACCTGAAGGAGGCCAGCAAGTGGGCCAGCAAGTACGCCAGCTACAAGATCACCCGTAAGGGCAGCATGACCCGCAAGGCCGGCTGCGGCTATCCCACTCTGGCTGAAGTGGAAGCCTTCCTGGCAACGCTGTAAACAAACCATAGCAAGACCCATGCCCGGACACGGAGCTTCGTGTCCGGGCAAATTGCCCCCTGTCCGGACAGGGGGCCGGCAAAGCATAGCAAGAGGAGGCGTCGGCCATGTACGAAAACTTTGCCCTGCTCATTGACGGACGGGAGGCCTTCCCCGAGATCCTCCGGCAGGTGGAGCAGGCCAGAGAGACCATACGGGTGAATATGTTCATCTGGCGGGACGACCAGATTGGCCGGACACTGGCCGAGGCCCTTCTGCGGGCCGCCCGCCGGGGCGTGCAGGTCAGCCTCTCTCTGGACCGGTACGGTATGGTGCTGGAGCGCTGCGAGGAGTCGGGCCGCTCCCTCTTCCATAATAACCCCACCCTTGTAGAGGCCATTAAAATCTGGGGCCTCAAAAGGGGCTATCCAGCCAACCTGATCCGGCCCAATGGAGATGGACGGGCGCTGGCCCGGGCGCTGGAGGAGCATCCCAACGTCCGGATGGACAAGCTTCGGATGAAGGCGGATCACTCCAAGTTCTATCTCTTTGACGACCGGACGCTGATTCTGGGCGGTATCAATGTGGAGGACAAGGAGGGCGGGGCAGATCTCTCCGGCCGGGTTTATCAGGACTATATGGTGCGCATTCAGGGAAAGCGGTATGTGGAAGCCTTCCTGAGCAAGTGGGAGACGGGCGAGGACTGTCTGGAGGAGGTGGTCTTCCGGGTCAACCAAAAGGACTGCCTTCCCCGGCGCTTTGAGCTGGAGGAGCACTATCTGGAGCTGATCCGCTCTGCCCGCCAGGAGCTGACCATTACCATGGCCTACTTCTCTCCGCTGGAGCCCTTCCTGCGGGAGATTGTCGCCGCCCATCGGCGGGGTGTTCGGGTGAGTGTTCTGATCCCGGAGCGGGCCAACTTCCAGAACGACACCAACCGAAAGACGGTCCGGCGGCTGATGCGGGAGACGGACAATGGAATCTCCCTCTATCTCTCCCCCAAAATGGTCCACACCAAACTGGTTATGAACGAGCGGGAGATCTCAATGGGCTCTACCAATATCACCAAGAAAGCCTTCGGCCAGCTCAACGAGCTCAATCTGGTCCTGAAGAGAGCGCCGGAGGAGCCCTTTGTCGCCCGGCTGCTGGAGAGCGTCCACCGGGAGCAGGCCCTCTCCCGCCCAGTCAGACGCTGGCAGGAGATCCGCTATCACCGGCTCTTTGCCCTCATTGAGGGAATTCTGGTGTAACAGAAGAGAAAAAAAGACCAGTCCGAAAGGAGAAGATCCTTCCGGACTGGTTTTCTTCTGTTGATGGGGGCGGGTCAGGAGATGGAGACCTGATCTACCAGCTGGACGATTAGCTCAAACTCCTCATATACTGAGGGGTCGGAGGGGTCCTCAAAGCGGTAGACCGAGAGAATCACACTGCCCTCCAGACCGACCTGCTCCAGAATGGGCTTGACTTGAGAGACGTCGGAGACGGGGACACCGTTGATGGCCCAGACCATGTCCTCCACCTGCAGGCCCTGCTGATAGCAGTCGGAGCCCTGATGGACGGTGGCTACCACCAGACCGGCGCTGGGATAGCCATAGCTTTCGGCCGCCTCTTCGTTGATGCTGTAGCAGGTGATGCCCAGCACCGGCCGGCTGATCTTACCGTCGGAGAAGAGGGCGGGGGCGATCTCCCGAACCACCGAGGTGGGAACGGCAAAGCCAAGACCTTCCACTGTCACGTCGGTGGAGTTCATCTTCATATTGTTTACGCCCACGACCTGACCGTAGATATTCAGCAGCGGACCGCCGGAGTTGCCCGAGTTCAGCGCGGCGGTGGTCTGGAGGAGGGTCATGGAGTAACCGCTGACGGTGACGTTGCGGTTGATGGCCGAGATAATGCCGTTGGTCAGGGTGCCCCGGAGCTCGGTGCCCAGAGGATCGCCGATGGCCAGCGCCTCGTCACCGACAGTGAGCTCGTCCGAGTCTCCGAACTGAGCGGGGGTAAGGCCGGTGGCCTCAATCTTAAGCACTGCCAGATCGGTCTGTACGTCGGCGCCCACCAGCGTAGCTTCATAAACCTGATCGTCCCAGGTCATGACCTGACAGGTCACGCCGTCGTCGATCACGTGCTGGCAGGTGAGGATATAGCCGTCCTCCGTCATGACGATACCGGTGCCGGTGCCGACGGTGTCCTGACCGTAGACGGTGATCGAGACGGTAGAGGGGGCGCATTTGGCGTACAGCTGCTGATAGGTCAGGGGAGCGAGCCCCTGATGGGAGACGATCTCAATGCCCATGCCCGGAGCCAGGGGGGCCCGGGGCAGCTCCTGATGGCTGACTTCGGGATAGTCCTCCCGCTCCAGTTCCGGGCTGAAGTAGCCCTCGTAGAAGTCCTCGTCCTCGGGCAGGTCCTCAAACCAGCCGGAGTCCGGGTCCGGCTCCATTGCGGAGAAGTCCTCCTCCTCTGTGCCGATGTTCAGATAAATGGCCTGGATGAGAGCCGAGGCAATCAGCGCGATCACGATAATAACAATAGCGCCCCGGGAGGTCTTTCTGATGGAGAGGGTCCGGCTGGGAGGAGTGGGGGGCTGGTTGGACTGCGCCTTCTCCTGCTCGGCGGCATAGCGTCTCATCCACTCGTAGGGGCCGAGCTCATCCAGATCGTCATTGCTGTCGCCGTCGGATGTGCTGTGCAAGGAGGAGCGCATCCGGGCCTGAGCGGCAGAACGCCGGGCCTGAGCCTGCTCATGGGCCAGCTTCCGGGCCGACTGGGCCTGAATCCGGGCCTCCTTATGTCGGTCTACCTCGTCGCAGGGGGGCGAGTTGATCTCGTCCACATGATGGTGACCGGAGAACATTTCCTTCAGATGGCTGGAGGTGGACAGTTCCCAGGGAGGGCGGGTCTCTGCCCGGGAATAGCGAATATCGTCGCGGTCAAACATAGGGTATTCCCCTTTCTCTCTCTTGGATGCCCGACCGGCCCGATTACTGGGCCAGAGTCAGGGTAAAGATAAACTCAGTCACGTTATCCTTGCTGGTGACCGAGATGGTCTCCTTCAAATTGCTCAGGATCTGCTTGACCAGATAGAGGCCAAGGCCCACTCCCTCCTTGTCCAGGCTGCGGGAGCGGTCGGACTTATGGAGCCGGTCAAAGATGAGGGGGAGCTCCTCTTCCGGAATGGTTTCGCCGATATCCCGAACGGAGATAAAGGCCTTGCTTCCCCGGGTGACGATGGAGACGGTAATAACGGTATTGGGATGGGAGAACTTAATGGCGTTGTCCAGCAGGTTGTAACAGACCTGAGTCACACCGTCCGGATCGCCCCAGACCATGACCGGCCCGTCAGGGAACCGGGCGTCCACGTCCAGGCCCTTGGCGTTGATCTTGCCTTCCAGACTGATCAGCACCTGAGCCATGGTCTCTTCAATATCGAACTCCATCTGACTGATGACTACATTTTCCTGCGCGGCCATACGGGAGGCGTCCAGCAGACGTCGAACCAGCCGGGAGAGCCGTCGGGTCTCGTCGGAGATGGTCTGGAGGTATTCCCGCTCCCGCTCCTTGGGGATGGTGCCGTCCAGAATGCCCTCGGCAAAGCCGGCAATGGTGGTCATAGGCGTTTTGAGCTCATGGGAGACGTTGGAGATGAACTCCGTTCTTTTCTCCTCGGCCAGAGCGATGGAGTCGGCCATGGCGTTAAAGGCTCGGGAGAGGTCGCCCAGCTCATCCTTCCGGTCGGTGCCCTCCACGCGCACGTCATACTCGCCCATACCGAACCGGCGGACGGCCGAGGTCAGATCGGTGAGCGGTTTGGTCGTCTGGTGGGAGGCGATGGAGCTGGAGATGAAGGCGATCATGAGGACAACTACAGCGGTAAAGAAGAAGATGGTGGCAAAGGTCCGCCACATGGAGGTCAGGTTCTCGGTGGAGGCGGAGACAAAGGCGTAGCCAGAGGTCAGTGTCATAGGTCCCCGGGTAATGGTAATTGGAGCGGCGGAGACAAAGCGCTGCTCGGCAAAAAGCCCCAGCGTGGTCATGTCGTCGTAGCCACCGGTACTCTTGAGCTTGGTGAGGACGGAGTTGGGAATATAGCTGCCCACCGACTCGCTGCGAATCTCACCGCCTTCATAGCAGAAAAAAATCTCGCCATCGTTGTCGCAGAGGAA
The DNA here is from genome assembly GCA_017395935.1 of Oscillospiraceae bacterium. Lineage (GTDB taxonomy): Bacteria > Bacillota > Clostridia > Oscillospirales > Oscillospiraceae > Onthomonas. The sequence goes on along the minus strand of JAFQNL010000012.1, from coordinate 106,566 downwards.
AACGTCCGAGTCGGTCAGCCGGGCGCCGGCGCCCAGATAGGCGGAGAAATGATCGGTCTGATCCGGCTCCAGCAAAATGACCTGACCGGTGAGGGCGGCGATGTACCGGGACTTTTCATTCAGATTGGCCCGCTGGTCCTGAACGGAGTAGTTATAGCTCAGGCCGATAAAGGTGAAGCCCAGCAGGGCAAAGGACAGCAGGATCATACCCGCTGTCAGCAGGAAATGGCGGCGATACTGGCTGCTGTTCAAAGGTCGATCCCTCCTTTCAAGGGGCAAAGAGGGATAACTCAGCTCAGAAGCTCAAACTTATAGCCTACGCCCCAGACGGTCTTCAGGCTCCACTGCTGGCTGACGCCCTCCAGCTTCTCTCTCAGACGCTTGATATGCACGTCCACCGTCCGGCTGTCGCCGAAGTAGTCAAAGCCCCAGACCTCGTCCAGCAGCTGGTTACGGGTAAAGACCCGGTTGGGGGCGCTGGCCAGATGGAACAACAGTTCCATCTCCTTGGGAGGGGTGTCCACCCGCTTGCCGTCTACCAGCAGCTCGTAGGACTCCATATTGATGGTCAGCTTATCGAAGGAGAGTTTCTTGCTGTTCTCCTCCTCGCCGGTACCGGTCCGGCGGAGGACAGCCCGGATCCGGGCCAGCACTTCCTTCATCTCAAAGGGCTTAACGATATAGTCGTCAGCGCCCTGCTCCAGACCGGAGACCTTGTCGCTGGTTTCGCCTTTGGCGGTGAGCATAATGACGGGTGTCTTATCTGTCTCCCGGATCTTCCGGAGCACGCCCCAGCCATCCAGCACGGGCAGCATCAGATCCAGCAGTACCAGATCGGGCTGGAAAGAGCGAAACAGCTCCACACCCTTGCCGCCGTCGGCGGCAGTCCGGGTCTCAAAGCCCTCCTTCTCCAGATAGAGCTGGAGCAGCTGAGCGATATTGTGATCGTCCTCTACAATGAGTACCTTGATCATAGTGTCAATTCCCCTTTTCTGTATGGGTGACTGCCCGGTTTCCGGGCAGTAAAATGGATGGTTCTTCAGGATACATTATACCGTGTCAGAGACCGGAGGGGTGAATTTTTTGTAAAACAGAGGTCAGTTTTCCAGCGATAGCGGCGCAAAGGAGGCTATCGCGTCGAAGGACGGGCTCCATGGCCCAGTAGAGGGCCAGCGCCTGTCCCGTCTCCTCCCGGGCCAGAGCGAGCAGCAGCCCCCGGGGCAGGGTCTCGTCGGTGAGGCTGCGCTGTCTCTGAGAGGCAAGGAAGGCGCATCTTTGAATCGTATAGGCCAGCAGAAAGACCGGATCTTCCCGATCCTGCCTCCGCTCGCCCGACAGAGGGGGGAGCGGCTCCCGGGGCAGCCGGGCCCAATGGTCCAGAAGCTGCCAGTACCAGCGGGGTGAGATGGTAAAGACCAGCATCCCGCCCTGCTCCTCCAGCCGGGAAAAGAACCGGTCGGAGTCCAGTCCGGGCAGCTCCAGAGCCAGACCCTGAGCGGCCAGACGCCGGGGCAGGGCGGAGACCAGCTGGCCCGCCGTCAAATCCAGACGGAGAGGGATGGGAGGCGGATAGCCCCGGAGCAGCTCCCGGGCGGCCTGATAAAGGGTCTCAATGGGGGACAAGGGGCAATCACCTCCTGATGGTTTGGAAAAAGGCGGCAAGTTGCCGCCTTTTTCAGTCTATTTCTTCCGGACAGTGATCCGGAAATGGTTCTGACCCATAAGGGCGTGATCCAGCTCGATGGCATAGTCGATCTCCAGACTGCCCCCCTCGGGGCCCATTTGGGCTGCCAGATGGGAGGTGGAGACCAGAATCTCCATGGCGCCGTAAGGGGTATTGTACATGGAGTGATGGCGCCTGCCCTCTTCAAAGACCATCTGAGAGCAGACCGGACCGGTGCGCAGCAGGGTGACCCGCTGCTTTTCGATGAGGAAGGTGGTGGTCGTTCCCTCCATGCCGGTGAGGGCGCTCTCCTGATAGCTCAGCTCCCAGCCAAAAGGGGTGGGACAGAGGGTGCCGGCGGAGAGAAAGCCGATCTTGTCCTGCTCCATCTCCTCATAGTGCTGAAAGGCCTTGATCTGGATCATAACAGGCTGTTTGATCATGGAAGATACCTCCGGGGTAGGGTAAGTCAGTAGCTTTCAATATCTACCTTGTCCACCGGCTCGGTGACCGGCCGGCCAAGGAAGTGGGAGGCCAGATCCCGGAAGCCCTGCTGAGAGTCGCTGACGAACCAGTGGTGGTGACCGGGCGCGCCGCCGTCGGAGAGCTGATCCCGCCGGGCCAGATAGTCGGCCAGCTCGTGGGCCACCTCGGCCCCCGAGTCCACCAGCCGGACATCAGGACCCATATAGGCGCCGATAACCTCCCGAAGCAGGGGGTAGTGGGTGCAGCCCAGCACCAGCGTGTCTACACCGGCCTCTTTCAGCGGGGCCAGATAGTCGGCGACTACCGTCTCAATAACGATATCCCCCCGCTGGGTCCGGCCGTTTTCCACCAGCGGGACAAAGAGGGGGCAGGGAACAGAGCGGATCTGTACCGCCCGGTCAGCCCGGTGCATAAACTGCTCATAGGCGCCGGAGGCGATGGTGGCCCGGGTGGCGATCAGGCCGATCCGGCCGTTTTTCGTCAGCTCCACCGCCCGCCGGGCAGTGGGCTCCACCACGCCGAAAATGGGCAGCGCTTCCTCAGCCCGGAGCAGCTCGATGGCCGCCGAGCTCACTGTGCCGCAGGCGATTACGATGGCCTTCAGGTCGTGAGAGCGGAGGAAGGCCACGTCCTGACGGGCGTACTTGGTAATGGTTTCCCGGCTCCGGCCGCCATAGGGCACCCGGCCGGTATCGCCGAAGTAGATAACCGACTCTCCCGGTAATACCCGCTCCAGCTCCCGGACACAGGTCAGGCCGCCGAGACCGGAGTCAAAAACGCCAATGGGGCGATTGTCCATAGAAAGGATCTCCTTTTTCAAAGGGTTTGCAGCTTTCGTTCATTATATCATACGGGAAGACGCAGGGAAAGACAAGGAAAACATTTCGCAAAATATGTACATTGACAACCGGCTGAAATCTACTATACTATAATCTTAATCAACTGTTTCCTCAGAAAGGAGGGTACGAAATGGAACTGAAGCTGACGAAAAAGCAATTTCGCCGCCTGCTGGATATGGCCTACATCGGAAACTGGGTCCTTAACTCCGCCCGGGGACAGGACCGATTCGTGGACTACGATCTGGTCCAGAATCTGCTGTTCACCAGAGCTGAGGAGGAGGGAATGGACTCGCTGGCCATTCGTTACGGCAGTGTCTGCCTCCCCAGCCCCGCCTATGTCAGCGGTGGGATCCATGAGGCCATCGCCGACTACGAGGACGCCATTTTCTTCCGTATTCTGGCCGAAGAGCTGGCCCGCCGGGACATGAATGACGTACCCATTGACGAGAGCAATATGGAGGAGCTGAACCGGCGGATGGATGCCTATATGGACGAGTTCGAGGCCCACGGCACCGACCATGTCATGGTAGAAACCGACGAGTCCGGCGGAAACTGACCAAAAACCGATCAGAAACGACAAAACAGCCGAGAGGGAAGTTCCCTTTCGGCTGTTTGCTTGCTTACAGCTTTGGTTCAGCTCAGCGCGATATCCTCGCCCCGGAGGTATTTGCCCATGGGCTTTGCCAGCAGGAGGAAGATGACCAGCGTGATAGCGATATTGGGGAGCATGTACAGGGCGTTGTAGAGCAGGGAGTAGAACCAGGGAGAGGACATTTCCAGACCCAGGAACTCGGGGGGCATATACTCCGCCCACAGAGTGGCGCCCACTACATAGTGGACCAGGAACCGGGCCACGCCGGCCAGCAGGGTGCCCAGATAGATACCGTTCTTCATATTGTGGCAGAGACCGGCCAGACCCAGCACGGTAAAGGCAACCAGGTAGTCGCCTACAATGGACTGCCAGCCAATGGCAAAGCCGCCATCAAAGACGAACTGGAGCACGCCGAAGACAAAGCCGGACATGAGGCCGGGGCCCAGACCCCAGCGGACGGAGAAGAGAACGATGGGGACCATGGACAGAACCACAGAGCCGCCCCAGGGCATCTCCCAGAGCTTGATATAGCTCAGGATCTGGGCGATGGCGACGAGGACAGCGCCTTCGCAGAGCATACGGACATGGAGACGGGATTTCATAGCGAGATTACCTCCGCAAAAATAAAAGTACCGCATTGTCCAGAACAATGCGGTACGAAGCGTACAAGAATAGTACAAATAACAGCTTCCTACGCCGGCATTACCCGGATCAGGTTCTAGGTGACCGGAAGCTGCAATTCGCTTCCATCTCAGCCGAGGATGGCCCTCAGCGCCCCTGTGTTTGGATTCAATTGCGGTCTGGCATTATTGTACACCGGAGAGAAGAAATGTCAAGTCTTTTATTTCGATTCCTTCCGCAGCTTTTCCAGCTGACGGAGGAACCAGTCGGGGAGGGGAGTCTCCAGATGGACCGGAGCTCCGGTCCGGGGATGGGAAAAGACCAGCTCCCGGGCGTGGAGACACTGTCCGGCAAGGCCGGCCACCGGCTTCTTGCTTCCGTAGACCTGATCGCCCAGCAGAGGATGGCCCAGATGGGCCATATGGACCCGAATCTGATGGGTCCGGCCGGTCTCCAGACGGCAGCGGATATGGGTATAGCCCTGATAGCGGCCAATGACCTCCCAATGGGTGACCGCCCGGCGGCCCTCCGGGTCGATGGCCATCCGCTTCCGGTCGGTCCGGTGACGGGCAATGGGGGCGTCCACCGTGCCGGCATCCTCCCGGAACCGGCCCACGGCGATGGCCTCGTAGGTCCGGGCCAGCGAATGGTCCTGAAGCTGCTCAGACAGGGAGAGATGGGCCATGTCGTTTTTGGCGGCGATGATCAGACCGCTGGTGTCCCGGTCGATCCGATGGACGATACCCGGGCGGAGCTGACCGTTGATACCGGAGAGAGAGTCACCGCAGTGGTAGAGCAGAGCGTTGACCAGCGTGCCGTCGGGATGGCCGGGGGCGGGGTGGACCACAAGACCTACCGGCTTATTGACGGCGATCACGTCCTCGTCCTCGTAGACGACATCCAGAGGGATGTCCTGAGGCAGTACGTCCAGCGCCTCGGGCTCGGGCAGCGCCAGAGAGAGCTCCATATCGGCGGTGGTCCGGGCGTTCTTTTTCAGACAGCTCCCCTGCCAGGTTACAGCCCCCTGCTCCAGCAGCTTCTGGGCAGCGGAGCGGGTGAGCCCGTCTACCGAGCGGGCCAGAAACTGATCCAGCCGCTCTCCGGCAGTCTCTGCCCTCAGACGCAGTTCGGTCATGACCGGACCTCCTCCTGCCGCTCTTCCTTCCAGAAGAAGAGGATAAAGCCGGCCAGCGCGAAGGCACCTACAACTACGCAGCAGTCGGCCACGTTAAAGACGGGGAAGGTCATAAAGAGGGTCTTGATCATGTCGGTCACATAGCCGAAGAGGGCCCGGTCAATAAGGTTGCCCACGGCGCCGGCCAAAACCAGAGTGAGCATCCACTGGGCAAAGGGATGCGGGAGCCACTTCTTCCAAATCGCTCCGGCCAGCAGAAGGGACAGGACCAGACTGACTACCGTCAGCAGGGGAGTAAAGCCGGTGAGGGCGGAAAAGGCCATACCTGTATTTTCCACGTACTCCAGACCCAGAAAGCCGGGAATGAGCACAATCGTCCCCTGTCCCATAAGCAGGGTACGGGCCAGATACTTGGTGATCTGGTCAAGGGCCACCAGCAGGGCGGCTACAAAATAGTACAGACCGGTCATGTCAGTTCTTTCCCTTCTTATCGCTCAGATAGTAGGGCCGAACCAGACTCTTTCCGCTCTCGGGGGCCGGCTTTTTGCCGCCCTCCTTGCCCTTGTTCCGACGGTGATGGGGACGGTGCTTGCTCTTGGGCTGGGACTGGTTGGGCTGACTCTGCTGGATTTTCTCGGGCAGAGGTGCCTTCTCCTGCCGGCTGCGCCGGTCCTGACGGTTGCCCTGATGGCGGGTCTGTCCGGCGGGCTCGGGCTGAGGCGAATGCTGTCTGGCCGACTCCACGGCCTGAGGCTCGGGCTTTCTGCCGCTCTCCTTCCGGCTCGTCTGTTCCGGCCGGGGGGCGGGAGCGTTCTTCTTCCCCTGAGCCGGACGACCGGACTCGTGGGGGACCGGCTTTTCCGGGACCTCTTCCTCTTCCGGGCTCCGGTTTTTCATAAACATCCGGGCGGTAGAGTCCATGACCTTGCCGCCGGGGAGGATTACGCTCTTCTTCCGGGGGGTCGTTTTGCCGATCTGGTCATAGCCCAGTTCGCTGGCAAAGTGGGGCAGAGCCAGCAGCTCGTCCAGATTGGCCTCGGAATAGGGCTTGCGCACGGCAGGCCGGGTGCTGGCCCGGTGGCGGACCCAGTCGGAGTAATCGCCCACGTCCTCCTCCGGCTTCAGGATGGGCTCCTGAGCGAACTGGCTTTTGGGCGGCTGCTTCTTCTGCTGCTTGTTTCCCTGAGGGGCCGCGGACTGCTCCCTGGCCTTGGCCGGCTGCTTTTTGGGCGGCTGTTGCTTGGCTTTGGGCTGCTCTTTTGGGGACTGCTCCTTCTGGGGCTGCTCCTTCTGGGGCTTGGAGGACTTCTCCCGGCGCTGGCGGCCGCCTGATTTGGCAGCCTCCCGGGCCTCGGCGTCCTCGGGGTGGACCTTGCGGCCCTTATCGTCTGTCATTGGCACTTCCATCTCCTCCATTGGATAGGGATGCTGCTCAACTGTGGGAATGGTCCGGCCCAGCTGCTTCTCGATGGCCCGGAGCTCATCCCGCTCACTGGCATCGCAGAAGGAAAGGGCAAGCCCGGCCTGTCCCGCCCGGCCGGTTCGGCCGATCCGGTGAACGTAGGTCTCGGGGACATCGGGCAGGTTATAGTTGACTACGCAGGCCAGACCGTCAATGTCCAGACCCCGGGCGGCGATATCCGTGGCCACCAGGACCCGGAGGGAGCCCTCCTTAAACTGAGCCAGAGCGGTCTGGCGGGCGGTCTGGGACTTGTTGCCGTGGATGGCGGCGGCGGAGATGCCGGAACGCTCCAGATCTCTGGCCACCCGGTTGGCCCCATGCTTGGTTCGGGTAAAGACCAGCACGGAGGGGTAGTCCTGCTCCTTGAGCAGCCATGTGAGCAGCTTGATCTTCTTGCTCTTATCGGTTCGGTAGAGACGCTGATCAATGGCGTCTACCGTAGAGTTGACAGGATCGACGGCGATCCGGACCGGATCCCGGAGAAGCTGGTCTACCAGCGACTGGACCTCCGGAGGCATGGTGGCTGAGAAGAAGAGGGTCTGCTTGTTCTCCGGCAGCCATTTGAGGATCTTTTTCACGTCGTGGATAAAACCCATGTCCAGCATCCGGTCGGCCTCGTCGAGAACAAAAATCTCCAGGGCCTTCAGGTCGATATGCCCCTGCTGATACAGGTCGGCCAGCCGGCCGGGGGTTGCCACCAGAATGTCCACGCCCCGCTCCAGCGCCTCTACCTGAGGGGCCTGACCCACGCCGCCAAAGATGACGGCGGAGCGGAGGGGGAGATATTTTCCATAGTCGGCAAAGCACTGATCGTTCTGGATGGCCAGCTCCCGGGTGGGGGTAAGGACGAGGGCCCGAATGGGATGGGCCTTGGTCCGGTTCCGGTCCAGCCGGATCAGAATGGGCAGGGCGAAGGCGCAGGTCTTGCCGGTGCCCGTCCGGGCGCAGCCCAGCACGTCCCGGCCCTTCAGGGCGGGGGGAATGGCCTCCCGCTGGATGGGAGTAGGGGTCTCATAGCCCAGCTCGGACAGAGACCGGAGGATGGGCTTGGTCAGTTTCAAGTCGTTAAAATTCACAAAATCGGTTCCTTTGTCGGGTGATAAATGACTTCCCATAAAAAAGGGCATAGAAAGACATTATTTATCAGTATAGCAGAATCTCTTCGATTGCACAAGGCGAAGAAAGGAGGCGGGTCAAAATTTCACGGCCGGAGCGTTTCATTCCGGTCGGGGCTATGGTATAATACTGTCTATAATCGCAGTCATATGGCCTTTTGTCTCCTATGGGGGCGAAAGGGGAAGAGACCGGCCTTTTTGGAGGTGCCTTATGAATAAAAAGATCAATGTGGTCATCGCCGGGCGAAGCTACGCGCTGGTGACCAGCGACGAGGAGCGCTATGTGGAGCAGATTGCCCAGCAGGCAGACGAGATGATCTCCTCTGTTATGAAGCAGGCCAGAGTGCCTGCGCTGGACGCCGCCGTCCTCACTGCCGTCAATGCTCTGGACGGTGCCAGACGGGCCAGGGAGGCCGAAGAAACCCTCCGGGCCCAGATCCAGACCGAGGTGGAGCGGGGCAATAAGCTCCGTCAGGAGCTGGCCGATGCCAGGCGGGAGATTACCCGCCTGAAGAAGAACGGCGCCAAGAAGAGCTGACAGGAGGAAACTGGCTATGATGGAACTGCTCTCCCCGGCCGGGTCCCGGGAGGCGGCGATTGCCGCCGTACAGAGCGGAGCGGACGCGATCTATCTGGGCTATGGCAAGTTCAATGCCCGGCGCAATGCCGCCAACTTTGATGATAACAGCCTTCGGGAGACGGTGGACTACTGCCATCTCCGGGGGGTGAAGGTCTATCTGACCTTAAATACCCTGCTTTCCGACAGCGAGCTGCCCCAGGCGGCCAGACTGGTCCGGATGTGCAGCCGGATCGGCGTGGATGCTCTGATTGTGCAGGATCTGGGCGTGGCCGAGATGTGCCGTCAGGTAGCGCCTGACCTGCCCCTGCATGGCTCTACCCAGATGACCGTCCATAATCTGGACGGTGTGCTGGCCTGCGCTGCCATGGGTATGGAGCGGGTAGTCCTGTCCCGGGAGCTGTCGAAGAAGGAGATTCGCTATATCTGCCGCCATTCTCCCATTGAGATTGAGGTCTTTGTCCATGGGGCGCTGTGTATGTGCTACTCGGGCCAGTGCTTCCTCTCCTCGGTCATCGGCGGCCGGAGCGGAAACCGGGGAATGTGCGCCCAGCCCTGCCGGATGAAGTATGGCTGGAGCGGCATGGCCGACGGCTATCCGCTGAGTCTGAAGGATATGTCTCTGGCCGACTACGTCAAGGAGCTCAACGATATGGGCGTGGCCTGCGCCAAGATCGAGGGCCGGATGAAGCGGCCGGAATATGTGGCCATCGTTACCCGGATCTATGCCAAAGCCCTCCGGGAGGGGAGAAACCCCACCCCTCAGGAGCAGGAGGAGCTGCGCTCGGCCTTTAACCGGCAGGGCTTTACCGACGGCTATTATCAGGGCAGAACAGGCCGGCATATGTTCGGTATTCGGGAGAAGGAGGAGATTCCGGAAAAGCTCTTCGCCCAGACCCGGCAGGAGTATAACCGGGAGCATCCCCGGGTGCCGGTGGAGCTGGCGCTCCAGATGGTTGAGGGCCGGCCGCTCCGGGCGGAGATCACCGACGAGGAGGGAAATCGGGTCTATCTGGAAGGCCCTGTCCCCCAGCGGGCCAGAAACCGACCCATTACCCGGGAGGATATCCGCCGCCAGATGGAGCGGACGGGAGGCACGCCCTTCCGGATCCGCCATATGGAGATCTCGGTGGGAGAGGGGCTGGCTCTGCCTCTGGGCAGCTTTAACGAGCTGCGCCGCCGGCTGCTGGACGGACTGAGCGTGGAGCGGGTAAAGACGCCTCAGCGCCGGGAGGCTGACTTCCGGAGCCCGGCAAAGCTGACCAACCGGACAGAGCCTCCGGTCTATACTGTCTCGCTGCGCACGGCCGACCAGCTCACCGACGAGCTGATTGCCATGGAGCCTCAGGTAATCTATCTTGCCCCGGACGAAATCCTCTCAAACCGGAAGCAGGTGGAAAAGGCCATGGACCGGGGGCTGGAGGTCTGCGCCGCCCTGCCCCGGATCCGCTGGGACGAGGAACGGCCCCAACTGGAGCAGGAGCTGAAGGCGCTGCAGGAGATGGGCATCTATACCGCCCTGGCCGGAGATCTGGGCAGCTGCACGCTGGCGCTGGGTATGGACTTCTCCTGCCGGGGAGACTTCGGTCTGGGCGTGTACAACTCCATGACGCTGGAAAAGCTGAGAGAGATGGGCCTGATCTCGGCCACCCTCTCCTTTGAGCAGCGGATGGCCCGGGTCCGGGACCTGTCCAAGTGTCTGGATACCGAGCTGATCGTCTATGGCCGGCTCCCCCTTATGATTACTCAGAACTGTATCATCAAGAACCGGACCGGCCAGTGCAACTGCAAGAACGGCAACGTGCTTACCGACCGGACCGGAGCGCAGTTCCCCGTCCTTCGGGCCCGGGGCTGCCGGAACGAGATCTTTAATTCCCGAAAGCTCTATCTGGCCGACAAGGCCGAGAGCTATCAGAAGCTGGGCCTCTGGGCTGCCCGGCTGAGCTTTACGACGGAGAACGGCCGGGAGTGCGTCCGGATTTTGGAGCGTTATCAGGGCCGGGGCAGCTATACTCCTGTAGATATCACCCGGGGCCTTTATTTCCGGGACGTGGAATAATGAAATGAGGCAATGGATATGAAATTAAACTGGAAGGCAGTCTCTCCTCTGATCGGCAGGGAGATCCCTGCCCCGTACTATGCAAGTGCCGGCGCCGCCGCGATGGATCTGCATGCTTGCCTGACCGAGGAGGTGGTTCTTCCCGCCGGCGGCCGGGTCATGATCCCCACCGGTATCGCGATCGCCCTGCCCTCCAGCGGCTATGTGGCGCTCATCTTTGCCCGCTCCGGTCTGGGCACCAAATTCGGCGTCTCCCTGGCCAACGGTGTGGGCGTAATTGACAGCGACTATCGGGGAGAGATCAAGGTAGGTCTGCTCAACAACGGCAGCGAGGACTTTATCGTTCGGCCTGGAGACCGGGTAGCTCAGATGGGCATCTTCCCCGTCTTTCAGGTGGAGATGGTCCGGTGCGAGGAGCTGGACGAGACCCAGCGGGGGACCGGAGGCTTCGGATCCACCGGCAGAAACTGAAAGGAGAGGACAAGGGATGAAGATTATTCTGGCCTCCCAGTCTCCCCGCCGCCGGGAGCTGCTGGGACAGATGGGTATTCGTGAGTTTACAATCCGCCCCGCAAAGGGGGAGGAAGATATGGCGCTGGCGCTGGAGCCCCGTGAGCTGGCCCGGAAGCTGGCCCTGGACAAGGCCTGTGAGATCGCCGTGGAGACCGGCCGGGATGAGCTGGTCATCGCCGCCGATACCATCGTGACGCTGGACGGTCAGGTGCTGGGCAAGCCCCGGAGCGAGGAGGAGGCCTTCCAGATGCTCCGGAAACTCTCCGGAAAGACCCATGTGGTCTATACCGGCGTGGCTGTCATTTGCAATAACCGGGTGGTCTCTGAGGCCGAGGGAACGGAGGTCTGCTTCCGGGCCCTGTCCGAGGAGGAGATCCGGGCCTATATCGCCACCGGCGAGCCGATGGACAAGGCCGGCGGCTACGGAATTCAGGGTCTGGGCGCCCTTCTGGTGGAGGGGATCCGGGGAGACTACTTTAACGTCATGGGTCTGCCGGTCTGCAGACTGGGCCAGATCCTCCGGAGCTTTGGCGTAAAGGTGCTGAGCTACTGAGTGAGGGCAAGCGGGTGAAGAACTTTTTTCAGAAAAAGGGATTCGGCGTAGTGGTGTTCGCCCTGCTGCTGACGGCCGCCGTCTCCATTCTTACCTCCGTCTTCCCCATGGACCCGGTCCGGGATCTGCTGGGCATAATTACCAGCCCTGTCCGGGCGCTGACCACCGGCGTGGCCGGCTGGGGAGCGGAGGTCTGGAACTACGCCGCCGAGCACGAGCGGCTGCAGGACCGGGTGGAGGAGCTGGAGCGGGAAGTGGCCTATATGCAGGAGGAGAACCGGGAGGCCCGGGCGGCGCTGGAGGAAAACGAGCGACTGCGGGAGCTGCTGGAGCTCCGGGAGAAGCGGAAGGACTTCGTCTTTGAGTCGGCCGCCGTCACTGGCCGGACGGCCAACAGCTGGTCAGCTACCATCACCCTGAGTAAGGGCAGCCTCCACGGCGTGGAGGCAGGGGACTGCGTGATCAATGAGACCGGGGCGCTGGTTGGCGTAATCCGGGAGGTGGGTACCAACTGGTCCAGCGTGACTACCCTGCTGGACCCGGATATCTCCATGGGCGCTATTGTCTTTCGTACCGGGGAGGACGGCATTGTGGAGGGAGAGCTCTCTCTGATGAGTCAGCAGCGCTGCCGGCTGTCCTACCTGAACAGCCAGTCGGCGCTGGTCTCGGGCGACGAGGTGCTTACCTCCGGTCTGGGCGGTGTCTATCCCAGCGGACTGGTGGTGGGCTATGTGGAGACCGTCCACGCCACCCCTTCCGGCGTGGAGCAGTACGCCGTACTCATTCCGGCCGCCGACCTGCCGGCACTGGAGCAGGTCTTTGTAATCAAGGAATTTGACATTGTGGAATAAGCTTCCAACAGAGAGGAGGATCCGGCTGTGGGCTCGTCATCCGATCAGGCCAGAAGCAAGCTGGCCCTCTATATTGTCCTGACCGCGCTGGTCTTCGTCCTTCAGCGCTGGGTGCTCAACCGGCTGGAGCTGGGCGGGATTGTCCCCCAGCTCATGCCGTTTGCCGTGACGGCGGTAGCCATGCTGGAGGGCTCTCGACCGGGGGCCTGGTTTGGGCTGGGTACCGGCCTTGTGGCCGGGCTGATGACCGAGGGAGCCAGCCTGATCTGGTTCTATGCTCTTCTGGGCGCCCTCTGGGGCGGGACCCGGAACAAGCTCATGGGAGGCACCTTTCCCGGCTATCTCCTCTGCGCGCTGGGCTCCATCCTCCTGCTGGAGGGAGGCACCCTCCTCTGGGGCCTTGCCTTTGCCGGAGAGGAGCTGGCGGCTATGGTCCCCATCGCTCTGGCCGAGGGAGGCTGGAGCATGGCCTTTGCCCCGCTGCTCTACCTGCCCTACTGGCTAATAGACCGGCGTATTCCGGCAGATCTGAGGTGGTGAGGGGATGAGACAGGGAATATTTCGCCTGCGCGGCCTGGTGCTGGCCGCTCTGGCGCTGGTGAGCGCCGCTCTGTTTCTGGCGCTGCTCTATGACGCGCAGATCAGAAACGGAATTGATATCGACGTCTCCACCGCAGCCAATACCATTGCCACCACCGAGCAGGTAGAGGCCGCCCGGGGAGAGATTACCGACCGGTACGGCCGGCTGCTGGTAAGTAACCGGACGGTCTATAATGTCCGGCTGGATGTGGGCGCCATGGGAGACCGGGCCGGACAGGTGGAGACCATCCGCCGACTGCTGGCCATCTGCCGGGAACAGGGCGTTCTCTGGAACCGGGGGGAACTGCCCATCCGGGCAGAGGAAGGGCGCTGGGTCTTTTCCAGCGACCAGCCTTTCAACTACCAGAAGGAGGACGGCACGCTGGGCCAGACGCAGTTTGCCCGGCTGTGCGGCGCGATGGAATGGCCCATACTGGAGGCGGACGCCGAAGGGATGCTCCGGACGATCTTTGCCGACTTCGGACTGGAGGGCAAGGAGGGTCTGGAGCTGCTGGAGGTTCTCTATCCCTGCTACCTCCGGGAGAAGGAGGTTGTCTGGACCACATGGTATTTTGCCGAGGATGTGGATATCAGCTTTATCTCGGTGGTCAAGGAAGAGGATTTGCCCGGCGTGGAGATCAAGGCGGCCGCCGAGCGGGTCTACCATACCGACTACGCTGCCCACATTCTGGGCCAGACCGGTCTGATTACCGCCGAAAACTGGGATGAGGGAGAGAACTATAAGCAGCAGGGCTACGCTATGGACGCCACAGTTGGTATCTCGGGAGCGGAGTACGCCTTTGAGAGCTGGCTGCGAGGCACCTCGGGCACCGTCCGGCGGGTTACCGGACTGGACGGCACCCTGCTCAGCGAGAGCTATCTGGATCAGCCGGTGGCCGGCGATCAGGTTATGCTGACGCTGGACATTAAGCTGCAGGAGGCTGCCGAGCTGGCTCTGGCCAGACATACGACGGCCATCAACAATGGAGAAGGCGGCAGCGCCGTAGTGGTGCTGGACGTGAGAGACGGAGGGGTACTGGCTTCGGCCTCCTATCCCACCTTCCATCTCAGCCAGTACCGGGCGGAGTACAGCGACCTGCTGGAAGATCCCCTCCGGCCCCTGTATAACCGGGCCCTGCTGGGCACCTATGCCCCCGGCTCTACCTATAAGCTGGTGACGGCGACTGCCGGACTGGATACCGGCCTGATCGGCGTGGAAGACGAGATCGACTGCGACGGTTGGCTGGACTATCTGGACACCCGCTTCCACTGCTGGATCTACCGGCAGAACGGCATGAAGCATGGCCGGGAGACGGTGACTGAGGCGGTCCGGGACTCCTGTAATATCTTTTTCTACACGCTGGGCAGCCAGCTGGGTATCGAGACCCTGACCGACTATGCCCGGCGCTACGGACTGGGTCTGGAGACGGGGATTGAGCTCTCCGAGTCCAAAGGAGTCAACGCCGGCCCGGACTACAGCGAGAAGGTGGGGATGATCTGGTATCCGGGCAATACCCTCTCCTCCTCGATCGGTCAGAGCGATAACCAGTTTACCCCCCTTCAGATCTGCAACTATATCGCCACCGTAGTCAACGGCGGCTATCGCTGGCAGCCCCATCTGCTCCTGTCGGTCAAGTCGGGGACGGACAGCAGCCTGCTGCTGGAGGAGGAGCCGGTGCTGCTGGAGGAGGTGGCCCTGAAGCGGGGGGACCGGCAGGCACTGCTGGAGGGAATGCGTCAGGCCGTCTCGGCCACCGCCAGTGTCCAGACCGCCTTTGCCCCGCTGGAAGCGCAGGGCATCCGGGTGGGAGCCAAGACGGGCTCCGCTCAGGTTTCCGGCCAGACCAACGCCAATGGCCTGTTCGTCTGTTTCGCTCCCTATGAGGACCCGGAGGTGGCAGTCTGTGTGGTGGTGGAAAAGGGCGGCGCCGGCGCTGCTACGGCGGTGATTGCGGCGGAAATATTGGAATACTACTTCTCCGGCGCCTCGGATCTGCAGCGTCTGGAGGAGACGGATACCCTCCTGCGCTAGCGGGAGAGGATACGGAACAGGGGCCGGAAGCTGAAGAGAGGGCTTTAGGCCCCCTTTTCGTCACAAACGGCAGGAGAAAAAACCTTCTTTCGGCCAAAGACAGCCTTTTCACAGACGGGAAAATATGATATACTACCATGGCTGTCCCCCCTGAGTGCGGGGGCGCGCGCCATGTTTTAAGCACGACACGCGAAAGGTTTTGATCCCTCTCATGGATAATAAACAGATCTTTGATTCCCGACAGAGCGCCTATAAGCGGCCCTACGGCGCCGTTACTCCGGGCACCCGGGTGGAGTTTGACCTCAGGCCGCCCAGACAGGAAGGCTTTTCCCGGGCCTGGCTCTATGCCCGATATGAATTTGACCACGACCGCGTGGAGACCTACGAGATGCCCTGGACAGATACCGACCGGGGCGTGGACGTCTTCTCCGGCGCCTTTACCGTCCCCGCCGACTATGTGGGACTGATCCGCTACTCCTTCCGGCTGGAGAGTCTGAACGGCTACCATTATGAGCTGGGACCCTATCAGCTCACCGTCTACGACCCCACCGACAAGGTTCCGGACTGGTTTGGGCAGGGAATGTGCTATCAGATCTTCCCCGACCGCTTCCGCCGGACGTCTGTTCCCGATCCCACCGGTATGGTAGGCGGACGAGTGGTCCATCAGAGCTGGGACGAGGAGCCGGTCTGGCGGCCCAACGAGCAGGGAGAGGTCCGGAACCGGGACTTCTTCGGCGGCAGCCTCCGGGGGGTGGAGGAGAAGCTGGACTATATCGCCTCGCTGGGCGTAGAGACCATCTATTTTTGCCCCATCTTTGAGGCTCCGGAGAACCACCGCTACGGCACCTCCGACTACGGCCGGGTAGACCCCATGCTGGGAGAGAACGAGGACTTTGTCCGCCTGTGCGAAAAGGCCCATCAAAAGGGGCTGAAGATCATGCTGGACGGCGTCTTTAACCATACCGGCTATGTCAGCCGCTACTTTAACGGCGACGGCTACTACGACAATCCCGGTGCCCGTCAGGGTCCCGAGTCCCCCTATTACGACTGGTTCTGCTTCAAGCGCTTCCCCGACGACTATGAGTCCTGGTGGGGCATCTATTCTCTCCCTGCCGTCAACGAAAACTGCCCCTCCTACCGGGAGTTTATCTTTGGCGGAAAGGACTCGGTGATCCGCCGCTGGCTCCGGGCCGGTGCCGACGGCTGGCGTCTGGACGTGGCCGACGAGCTGCCTGACGACTTTGTCCGCGGCATTCATGAGGCGGTCCGGGCCGAGGATCCAAAGGGCGTGGTCATTGGCGAGGTCTGGGAGGACGGCTCCAATAAGATCGCCTACGGCCAGAAGAGAAAGCACGTCTTTGGCCACCATCTGGACGGTCTGATGAACTATCCCTTCCGGTCGGCCCTGATCGACTTTCTGCTGGGCGACTCGGGAGAGCACTTTCAGGAGCGAATGGAGACCCTCCGGGAGAACTATCCTCCCTCCGCCTTCTACTCGGCCATGAACGCTCTTGGCACCCATGACACCCTGCGGATTCTGACCTATCTGGGGGTAGGCTCCCCCCGGAACGAGTGGAGTAAGGAGATGCGGGCCAACTACGTCATGTCGCCGGCCGAGACCAAGCGGGGCTGGGAACGGCTTCAGCTGGGTCTGTTGGTCCTCTTCGCCTTCCCCGGCGCGCCTACCGTCTACTATGGCGACGAGGTGGGCATGACCGGCTTTGAGGATCCCTTCAATCGCCGCCCCTACCCCTGGGGCCGGGAGAACCGGGAGGTGCTGGACTACTACCGGAAGATGGGCAAGCTGCGCAAGCGCTGGCAGTGCCTCCGCTCCGGCCGGTTCCACTGGGGCCACTGTCAGGGCGGGCACCTCTCCTTTGCCCGGACACTGGAGCAGGAGGGCGTGGCGGTAGCCGTCAACGCCGGCAACCGGGAGGAGGAGGTCACCATTCCCTGGCCCTTTGACAAGGCCAGAGATCTGGAGACCGGTCGCCCTGTCTGGCCCCGTAACGGTATGCTCTATCTGAGCGTTCCCCCCATGGGCAGCCGGGTGGTCTGCTATACGGAATGAATCAAAAAACGACTCTGAGATGATCAGGGTCGTTTTTTCTCTTTCTCCCCCAGTCATGAAGGGCTGCCGGAGGGGATATACTCCCACTAAAAAGCGATGGGAGGCTGGATATGAGAAAGCGGACGGGAATACTGGTGGGACTGGCGGTAAGTCTGATCCTTGCCCTGCCGGCGCGCGGGGCAGAGCTGGAGCTGGAGGCGGAGAGCTGCCTGCTCATGGAGCGGGAGACGGGGCAAGTCCTCTATGAGTGGGAGGGGCATCTACCCATGGAGCCGGCCTCGGTGACCAAGATTATGACTATGCTGCTGACTGCCGAGGCGCTGGAGCGGGGAGAGCTGTCGCTGGAGGAGACGGTGACGGTGAGCGCGCAGGCGGCCGGTATGGGAGGCAGTCAGGTCTATCTGGAGGAGGGGGAGCGAATGACAGTCTCCGACCTGCTCAAGGCGGTGGCGGTGGCCTCAGGCAACGACGCCTCGGTGGCGCTGGCGGAGCATCTCCGGGGGAGCGAATCGGCCTTTGTGGACCGGATGAATGAGCGGGCCGGAGAGTTGGGGATGGAGGACACCCAGTTTCTCAACTGTACCGGACTGCCCGAGCAGGGGCATCAGACCACCGCCTATGATATCGCCCTCATGAGCCGGGCGCTGCTGGAGCATGAGCTGATCCGGGATTACACCACGATCTGGATGGACTCGCTCCGCAACGGCGCCTTCCAGCTGGCCAATACGAATAAGCTGATCCGGACCTACCCCGGCGCCACCGGACTCAAGACCGGATTTACCAACTCGGCGGGCTACTGTCTGTCCGCCTCCGCGCTTCGGGACGGGATGGAGCTGATCGCTGTGGTGCTGGGCGGGGAGAGCTCTCAGAGCCGGTTTGCCGACGCAAAGCGGCTGTTGGACTATGGCTTTGGCCGCTGGACGGTAAAGGATCTGAGTCCGGAGGGCAGTCTGCCGCCCATTCCGGTGAGACTGGGCCGGCAGGCGACGGTTCAGCCCGTTCTTGGGGAGGAGGCCCGGCTGCTGCTGGAAAAAGAGCAGGCCGGACTGATCCGCCGGGAGCTGGAACTGGCGGAGGAACTGGAAGCGCCGGTAGAGCCGGGGGCGAAGGTGGGCAGCCTGACGATCTGGCTGGAGGAGGAAGTGCTGGTCCGGTATCCTGTGGTGGCGCTGGAGGGGGCAGAGCGGCGAAGTTTTGGGGAGATCTTCCTCTCTCTGCTGTCCGGCTGTCTTCCCCGGCTGTGACAGCTCTTGCCCGGCGGGGGTGAACTGTGCTATAATAAAAATGGTATCCTGTGCCAAGAACGGGCCGGGATGTGACCGAAGATAAAAGTGAGGGATCGCTTATGACAGATAACAGCGGCAACTGGCAGGTGCTGGGAGAAGAGCTGCCCATCATCTCTGCCGCCCAACCGATCCAGGCGGCTCTGCTGCCCTCCCGTCGGGGTGAGCTCCGGCTGGAGAGCGTCAAGGGAGGCTTCCCGTCCGGGGAGCTGGTGGTCATTTTGTCCAACTGGCCGGAGACCCGGCATTGGTACGCGCCGGCCCGAATGGTAGAGGGCGTGGTGTGCTGTGATATGCGGGGAGCTCAGGTGAGCTGGGACCGGGAGGACGCCCGGCCCTGCCTGCTTTCGCTGGCCCTGCGGAAGGAGAACGGACTGGTTCAGTATCCCCTCCGGGCCAGCCATATGATGGCAAGGCTCCGGCCCGGAGCCAGAAACGCCTACGTCTACGACGAGCGGGAGCTCTGGGGGGAGCCGGTGGACACCTTCTTTGAGGGAGGGTCCTTCTGGGAGACGCTGCCCCGGTATATCCGGCTTGACAAGAAGGTGGTCACCTTCGGCCTGGAGTTCTGGCCCAGAAGTTTCCGCTACTGGCACCAGACCGGCTTCCAGCTGACCGGACTGGATATTGAGGACGGGATGATCCGGATCTCTGCCCGGCCCCCTGAGGGCGGTATGGAGATCGAGGGCTTTGCCTTCCACCGGGAGCCCAGAGAGGCCGAGCACAGCCTCTGTTTCCCTGCAGAAGGGGAGGGAGAGGAAAAGAGCGCGCTGATCCCTCTGTCCAAACTGCCTGAGGATGGAGAGCAGTATATCCTCTCGGCTGTCACCGACCGGCGGGACGGCATGGAGTTCTATGTGCCGCTGGCCATTTCCGATCCCCGGCTCCATCAGAAAGCAGAGGAGCTGGCTAACGCCACCCTCCTGCTGGACCGGCCCAGAGGGGGCATCTATCTCACCCTCAACGTGCTGGGACGGCCCAGTTTCCTGCAGACCGGACGGCCCTTCTCCGCCCAGCGGGAGATTCAGGCCGACTCTCTCCGGCAGGCCATCGAGTCGGGCGCTCTGGTCCAGCAGGGCCAGTGGGCGATCCGGGATCTGGGCGGCGAGGAGTGGCTCTGGCATTTTGAGGTGCCCGGTATCTGCTGCCGGGCCGGAGACGAGCTGCTCATGACGGCCAGAAATAAGAACGGCTGCTGGTTCCTGCCGGTGGAGCAGATCTCCGCCGCGCCCGGCGCCAACGCCTTCTCGGTGGATCTGAGCCAGCTGGCTGCCCAGCTCCAGAACAGCCTGACTACCCGGTGGGATCTGGACTTTGCCTTGCGTCAGGGCAAGAACTGGTACTATGTCCGGCTCCGGGATCCCTACCGGATTACCCGCCGGCTCAAGGGTAAGAGCCGGCTGTATATGGACGACCGCTTCGCCTTTGGCGAGGTCATCGGCCAGCAGCCGCTGGGAGACCAGACGGTGGTCGGCCTCATCGGCGCCACCTCCAACGGCTTCTGCCAGCTCCAGACCTCCGACAAGCTTCGCCGCTATGAGCGCCAGCTGGTCTGCCGGACGGAAAACGCCCGGATCCGGGGCACCCGGCTGAATATCCGGGTCTCCTGCCCCAACTTTGTGCCCGGCAAGTGGACCGGCTTTGCCCTGGTCCGCCGGTATAAGCTGGAAGTGGACCGGGAGATCTTCTTCTTCCCGGCACAGGCCCGGGAGGAGGGGGAGGTCACCCTGCTCAGCGCCGAAGTGGATCTGAGTCAGTTCACCTTCAGCCCTCTCTACTGGGATATTCGGGCCGTCTTTACCGTGGGAGAGGATCCCTATCTGGTCCCCACCCGGATGCCCGACCGCCAGGACAGCTCGCTGGTGGCAAAGCTCCGCCGCTGGTCCAAGCGGCTGGAGCGGACGCTCTTCCCCGGCAGCTACCGGCAGGGGGAGGATCTCTCCGTCTCTCTCTATACCACTGCCGACCGGAACTATGCGCTGGTCTGTCAGGAGTACAGCCCCTACAGTGGCTTTGCCTTCCGGATGAAAGAACGCCTTGCCCTGCTGCTGGCGCGGCTGTTTAAGAAGCAGCTGGCTGAGAAGAGTATCTTCCTGGTCTATGAGAAATACTGCTGCATGGCGCAGGACAACGGATTCTACTTCTTCCGCCATTGTATGGAAAATGACATGGAGCGGGAGATGAACCGGAGTATCTACTTCGTGATCGACAAGAAGCAGCCTGACTATCAGGAGCGGCTGCTGCCCTATGCCGACCATGTGATTGACTTTATGAGCCTGAAGCATATGGTCTATATTCTGGCAGCCAAGCTGCTGATCTCCAGCGACTCCAAGGCCCACGCCTATGCCTGGCGGGCCAAGGAGAGCATTATCCTGCCCCGGGTCCAGCACGGTAAGAAGCTGGTCTTCCTCCAGCATGGCGTCATCGCCTTGAAGCGGGTGGAGTTCTATAGCAAGGGCACCAATGCCGTCAGCCTCTTTGTCACCTCCAACCAGCGGGAACATGATATTATCGTCAATGAGATGGCCTATCCCCCTGAGGACGTGATTATTACCGGTCTCGCCCGCTGGGATGTGCTCCGGGACAGACCCATTGAGGAGAAGCATATTCTGGTCATGCCGACCTGGCGCAACTGGCTGGAGGAGGTCTCTGACGAGGTCTTTATGGCCAGCGACTACTACCGGAACTATATGGACCTGCTCAACGACGACAGATTGGCCCGACTGCTGGAGGAGAAGGATCTCTATCTGGACTTCTATATCCATCCCAAGTTCCGGGAATATCTGTCCAACTTCTCCCTTTCCGGCGGAGAGCGGGTCCGGCTGATCCCCTTCGGCTCCGAACCGCTCAACGAGCTGATGATGGAGTGCCGAATGCTGATCACCGACTACTCCAGCGTATGCTGGGACGTCTACTATCAGGGCAAGCCCGTCCTCTTCTACCAGTTCGACGTGGACAAGTATAACGAGACCACCGGCTCCTATATTGATCTGGAGACTGAACTCTTCGGCGACCGGGTTATGACGGCGGAAGAACTGCTCAGCCAGCTGGAGGCCTACGCCGATCGTGATTTCGCCCTCCCCGAGGTCTATGCCAAGATGCGGCCGGATATGTACGAGTATCTGGACCACAATAACAGCCAGCGGATCTGCGAGGAGATCATGAAGCGTAACTGGTAAGTGACGATACATTATATATAATAAGGTATCGGAATCGGAAAACCCAAATCACCGGCCGCCGGCAGTTTTCTGCCGGCGGCCTCTTTCCGACCCGGCGGGCCGGCCAGAACAGGCCGTCAACCGCCTCGGCCGGCGGAGGGAAGGCAGGAAAATCTTTTGTAAGAGAAGTCCTCTTTTGGAAAGGATTCTACCGTAAATTCCCCACAAAAAAATATAAAAAGATGGCAGAAAACCCCTTGACAATCCGTTGCTGATATACTACAATTATCCTCGATGCGCAAGGCGCATCATGCGATGATGCAGGAGATTGCGGGTAGTACCCGGTAACTTCTGCGGAGTATGTCCGGGCTGGATCTGGGCGGCTGTGAAAAACCACTGATGCCATTGATGGGTATATCGCCATGCATGGTGGGTGCGGCCGACGGTATTCGTCGGCCTTCATTGTGTCGCGGAGTGATACACACGGCAAGGTTGTTGACGATTCAGCCAAAACCCGGACCCAAATACACCCGGTTCATGTACAACAGTACAAAATCAAGGAGGAAAACACCATGGCAAAAGAAATGATCCGCATCCGTCTGAAGGCCTATGACCATCAGCTGATCGACCAGAGCGCAGAGACCATCGTCGAGACCGCCAAGCGCACCGGCGCTTCCGTCTCCGGTCCCATCCCTCTGCCCACCAAGAAGGAAGTCGTCACCATCCTCCGCGCCGTCCACAAGTATAAGGACAGCCGTGAGCAGTTCGAGCGCCGCACTCACAAGCGCCTGATCGACATCCTGAACCCCTCCCCCAAGACCGCTGAGGCTCTGATGAACCTGCAGCTGCCCGCTGGCGTGGAGATCGAGGTTAAGCTGTAATCCAGCTCCCTCACACCAAATCCGTTTGCACCCGTTCTCCGCTCCAAAAAAGAGTTGCAGTGAGCGGAGGGGTCATGTTGACGCAGCAATGCCAGTCCAATGGGCACCTGCTTCAACCAATAACCTTTATAAGGAGGAATTTCCGAAATGGAAAAAAAGGCAATCATCGGCAAAAAAGTCGGTATGACTCAGATCTTCGATGAAGCCGGCAAGGTGATCCCTGTTACCGTTATCGAAGCAGGTCCCTGCACCGTCGTTCAGAAGAAGACCGCCGAAAAGGACGGCTATGAGGCCATCCAGCTGGGCTTCCAGCAGACCACCGAGAAGCACCTCACCAAGGGCCAGAAGGGCCACCTGGCAAAGGCCGACGCCGGCATGCTGAAGGTCCTGAAGGAAGTCAAGGTCGACAGCTACGCTCAGCTCAACGTGGGCGACCAGCTGAAGGCTGACGTCTTCAAGATCGGCGACAAGGTGGATGCTACCGGTATCAGCAAGGGCAAGGGCTTCGCTGGCGTCGTCAAGCGTCACAACGCCGGCGTCCAGAAGAGAAGCCACGGCGGCGGCCCCGTCCATCGTCATGCTGGCTCCATGGGCTCCACTTCCACTCCCAGCCGTATCCGCAAGGGTAAGATCGGCGCCGGCCAGATGGGTAATGAGCAGGTTACTGTTCAGAACCTGGAAGTCGTCAAGGTCGATCCTGAGGTCAACCTGATCGCCGTTCGCGGCGCTATCCCCGGTCCTAAGGGCGGCGTCGTGATCATCAAGAGCACTGCTAAGGTCAATGTTGTCAAGCAGGCTGGCGCAGGCATCTCTGCCAACCCCCAGAAGGCTTCTGCTCGTGTCAATCCTCAGAAGGCTTCCGCAAGAAAGCACTAAGGGAAAGGAGAGAGTACCATCATGTCTATGGCAAAAGTTTACGATATGGCTGGCAAGCAGCTGGGTGAAGTCGAGCTGTCCGAGGTTATCTTCGGCATCGAGCCCAACATGCCTGCTGTCCACGCAGTGGTCAAGAACCATCTGGCCAACTGCCGTCAGGGCACTCAGTCCGCCCTGACCCGCGCCGAGGTCTCCGGCGGCGGCAAGAAGCCCTGGCGTCAGAAGGGCACCGGCCGCGCCCGTCAGGGTTCCACCCGTTCTCCCCAGTGGACCCATGGCGGCATCGTCTTCGCTCCCAAGCCCCGCAGCTATCGCTACACTCTGAACAAGAAGCTCAAGCGCCTGGCTCTGAAGAGCGTCCTGTCCGACAAGGCCCAGAACGGCAACATCGCTGTTGTTGAGGATCTGGTCGTGGCAGAGCCCAAGACCAAGACCATGGTGAACCTGCTCAACGCCATCGAGGCTGGCAAGAGCGTGGTCATCACCAACGGCGTCCAGCAGAACGTGGTTCTGTCCGCCCGGAACATCCCTGGCGTGGTCACCACTCCTGCTAACATCCTGAGCGTCTACGACCTGGTCAACGCCAAGACCCTGGTCATCGACAAGGCCGCTCTGGCTACCATCGAGGAGGTGTACGCATGACCGCCTATGATATCATCATCAAGCCCGTCGTCACCGAGCGTTCCATGATGGGCACCGTCGACAAGAAGTACACCTTCATCGTCGACCCCAAGGCCAACAAGACCGAGATCGGCAAGGCCGTTGAAGAAATCTTCGGCGTCAAGGTCTCCAAGGTCAACACTATGAACTATGATGGCAAGGTCAAGCGCATGGGCGCCGGCCGTCCCGGTCGCCGCGCCGGCTACAAGAAGGCCGTCGTCACCCTGACTGAGGACTCCAAGACCATCGAGTTCTTCGAAGGCATGGTTTAAGGAGGTAACGCACAATGGCTATTAGAGCTTATAAGCCCACGACTCCTGCTCGCCGTCAGATGACGGTGTCCACGTTCGAGGGCATTGACAAGAAGGCCAAGCCTGAGCGCAGCCTGACTGAGACTCTGAAGAAGAACTCCGGCCGCAACAGCTATGGTCACATCACCGTTCGCCATCGTGGCGGCGGCAACCGTCGGAAGTACCGTGTCATCGACTTCAAGCGTCTGCGTGAAGAAACTGCCACCGTCATCCGTCTGGAATACGATCCCAACCGCAGCGCCAACATCGCCCTCGTCCAGTACGAGAACGGCGACAAGGCCTATATCCTGGCTCCCGTCGGCCTGAAGCCCGGCCACGTCATCGAGACCGGCGCCAACGCTGACATCCTGCCCGGCAACTGCCTGCCCCTGTCCGCCATCCCTGTGGGTACCGTGATCCACAACATCGAGCTGCATCCCGGCAAGGGCGCCCAGCTGGTTCGCGCCGCTGGCGAGCAGGCTCAGCTGATGGCTAAGGAAGGCGACTCCGCTCAGGTCCGTCTGCCCTCCGGCGAGTACCGTCTGGTCAAGGCCAACTGCAAGGCCTGCATCGGCCAGGTCGGCAACGAAGACCATGCCAATATCCACATCGGTAAGGCTGGCCGTAAGCGTCACATGGGTTGGCGTCCCACCGTTCGCGGTTCCGTCATGAACCCCTGCGACCATCCCCACGGCGGCGGCGAAGGCCGTGCACCCATCGGCCGTACCGGCCCTGTTACCCCCTGGGGTAAGCCCGCTCTGGGTTATAAGACCCGCAAGACCAAGAACCCGACCGACAAGTTCATTGTCCGTCGTCGTAACGGCAAGTAAGGAGGCACAAGATTATGAGCAGATCGATCAAGAAAGGCCCCTTCTGTGCTCCTGAGCTGCTGAAGCGGGTTGACGAAATGAACAAGGCTGGCGAGAAGAAAGTGCTGAAGACCTGGAGCCGCGCCTCCACCATCTTCCCCTCCTTCGTTGGCCACACCATCGCTGTCCATGACGGCAAGAAGCACGTCCCTGTTTACGTGACCGAGGATATGGTCGGCCACAAGCTGGGTGAGTTTGCTCCCACCCGCAAGTTCACCGGCCACAGCGGCGGCAAGACCAAGTAAGGAGGTAGCGAACAATGAGTGAAGCAAAAGCTACTCTGACCTTTGCCCGGATCGCTCCCCGCAAGGTCAACATCGTCTGCGACCTGATCCGCGGCAAGGACCTGGATCTGGCTGTCGGCATCCTGAATAACACCCCCAAGAAGGCCTCCCCCCTTCTGGCCAAGCTGGTGAAGAGCGCTGCTGCTAACGCTGAGAACAACAACGGCATGGATCCCTCCAAGCTGTATGTCTCCGCTGCCTATGCCAATGCAGGCCCCATCATCAAGCGTATGCGTCCCCGCGCCCATGGCCGCGGCTACCGCATCGATAAGAGAACCAGCCACATCACCGTCGTTGTGAGCGAGAAAGCCTAAGGAGGAAGAGTAATGGGACAGAAAGTTAATCCCCACGGCTTCCGCGTGGGCGTAATCAAGGACTGGGACTCTCGCTGGTATGCCCGTAACGAGAAGGTCGGCGACCTGATCGTTGAGGACCAGAAGATCCGCAAGTTCCTCAAGAAGACCCTGTACAGCGCCGGCGTGCCCAAGATCGAGATCGAGCGCGATAACGCCAAGGTCCGTATCTATCTGCACTGCGCCCGTCCTGGCATGGTTATCGGCAAGGACGCTACCGAAGTCGAGCGTCTGCGCCTGCAGGTGGAAAAGATGATCGGCAAGCCCGTTCAGCTGTCCATCGTCGAAGTTAAGCGCGGCGAAGTGGATATGAACGCCCAGCTGGTTGCTGAGAACATCGCTCAGCAGCTGGAGAAGCGTATCTCCTTCCGTCGTGCCATGAAGAAGGCCATCAGCTCCGCTATGCGGGCTGGCGCCAAGGGCATCAAGGTCTCCCTGTCCGGCCGTCTGGCTGGCGCCGAGATCGCCCGTACCGAGCACTATCATGAGGGCACCATTCCTCTGCAGACCATCCGCGCTGATATCGAGTACGGCTTCGCTGAGGCCGCTACCACCTACGGCCGGATCGGCATCAAGGTCTGGGTCTACAAGGGAGAAGTTCTGAGCCAGGCTCTGCGCACCACTCCCCGCACCATCGACCTGTCCAAGCCCTACCGTGAGCGTTCCGACCGTCCTCGCCGCCGCGATGGCGCTCGTCGTCCCTCCGGTAATTTCAACCGCAACAAGGAAGGCCGTCCCAACAACGGCGCTCCTCGTAAGGAAGGAGGCAACCGCTAATGCTGCTGCCTAAGAGAGTAAAGTACCGCCGCGTCCAGCGTGGTCGTATGACCGGCAAGGCCCTGCGCGGTAACACCGTCACTTACGGTGAGTACGGCCTCCAGGCTATGGAGCCCGCATGGATCAAGTCCAACCAGATCGAGGCAGCCCGTGTTGCCATGACTCGTCACACCAAGCGTGGCGGTAAGGTCTGGATCAAGATCTTCCCTGATAAGCCCGTCACTCAGCAGGCCGCCGGCTCCCGTATGGGTAAAGGTAAGGGCTCCCCTGAGTACTGGGTGTCCGTGGTCAAGCCCGGCCGTGTGATGTTCGAGATCGCCGGTGTTCCCGAGGCTGTCGCTCGCGAGGCTCTGCGTCTGGCCGCTCACAAGCTGCCTATCAAGACCAAGATCGTGAAGAAAGAAATCGCTCAGGAGGGTGGTGAAGCGTAATGAAGGCAAAAGAGATTCGTGCTATGTCCGCTGCTGAGCTGGACAAGAAGCTGGCCGAGCTGAAGAAGGAACTGTTCAACCTGCGCTTTCAGCACGCTACCAACCAGCTGGATAACCCCAACAAGCTGGCCGATGTCAAGCGCGACATCGCCCGTGTGAAGACCATCATTCGCGAAAAGGCCGCTGACTAAGGAGGACTATAACAATGGAAAGAACTTCTTCCCGTAAGACCAGAGTCGGCCTGGTAGTTTCCGATAAGATGGACAAGACGATCGTTGTGGCCATCGCCGACCGTGTGGCTCATCCCCTGTACAACAAGATCGTCAAGAGAACCTATAAGCTCAAGGCTCATGATGAGCAGAACGAGTGCCGCGTTGGCGACCGCGTTCGCGTCATGGAGACCCGTCCTCTCTCCAAGGATAAGCGCTGGAGAGTGGTCGAGATCGTTGAGAAGGCCAAGTAAGGAGGTGCCGTTAGATGATCCAGGAAGAATCCTATCTGAAGGTTGCTGACAATACCGGCGCCAAGATGCTCAAGACCATCCGTGTTCTGGGTGGCTCCCGCCGTAAGTATGGCAACATCGGCGACATCGTTGTTGCTTCCGTCCGTAAGGCTGCCCCCGGCGGCACCGTGAAGAAGGGTGACGTGGTTAAGGCCGTTATCGTTCGCTCCGTCTTCGGCGTCCGTCGTCCCGACGGTTCTTATGTCCGCTTCGATGAGAACGCTGCCGTTATCATCAAGGACGACAAGACCCCTCAGGGCACCCGTATCTTTGGCCCAGTTGCCCGTGAGCTGCGCGACAAGGACTACCTGCGTATCCTGTCCCTGGCTCCCGAAGTCATCTAAGGAGGGCTAAATCGAATGAAGAAGATCAATATCAAGAAGGGCGATCAGGTCATCGTCCTGTCCGGTAAGGACGCGGGCAAGACCGGCGAGGTTATCGCAGTTCTGCCCAAGGAGAGCAAGGTCATCGTCGAAGGCGTCAACGTCTGCTTCCGCCATCAGAAGGCTCGCAAGCAGGGCGAAGAGTCCGGCATCGTCAAGAAGTCTTGCCCCATCTACGCTTGCAAGGTCATGCGCGTCTGCCCCCATTGCGGCAAGCCCACCAAGGCTGCCAGCAAGTTCGTCGGCGGCGAGAAGGTCCGTGTCTGCAAGAAGTGCCAGGCCGCAATCTAAGGAAAGGAGCGTAACTGAATATGCCTACTCTGAAGGATAAGTACAATCAGGAAGTCGCTCCTGCTCTGATGCAGAAGTTCGGCTACAAGTCCACCATGGAAATTCCCCGTCTGGACAAGGTCATCGTGAACGTCGGCTGCTCCGAGGGCCGCGAGAACCCCAAGGTTCTGGATAACGTTGTCCGTGACCTGAACATCATCACCGGCCAGAAGGCTGTCGTTTGCAAGGCTAAGAAGAGCGTTGCTAACTTCAAGCTCCGTGAGGGCATGCCCATCGGCGCCAAGGTGACCCTGCGTCAGGACAAGATGTGGGAGTTCCTGGACCGTCTGTTTAACATCGCTCTCCCCCGTGTCCGTGACTTCCGTGGTATCTCCGCCGACTCTTTCGACGGCCGCGGCAACTACGCTCTGGGCATCAAGGAGCAGCTGATCTTCCCCGAGATCGAGTACGACAAGATCGACAAGATCCGCGGCATGGACATCGTTGTGGTGACCACCGCTAAGACCGACGAAGAAGCTCGTGAGCTGCTGGCTCAGCTGGGCGCTCCGTTTGCAAAGTAAGGGAGGAGAACAGACATGGCAAAGACTTCTATGAAGCTCAAGCAGCAGCGTCCTGCTAAGTTTTCCACCCGCGCTTATAACCGCTGCAAGCTCTGCGGCCGCCCCCACGCCTACCTGCGTGACTATGGCATCTGCCGTATCTGCTTCCGCGAGCTGGCTTACAAGGGCCAGATCCCTGGCGTGAGAAAGGCTTCCTGGTAATCAGAAGCTGCGCCCAAGTGGGAAATTGATTCATCAATCCGACGTCAGAAGTCATGGGAAGACCCTGCCGGGGCGGCGAGAGCCGCTTTCGGCAAGAGTTCCCATGATACCCTGACGCCTTGACAGGCGGCAATACCGCCGTCTGTAACCTTTATTTAAGGAGGTCAATCAGAATGCACATCACTGATCCCATCGCTGATATGCTCACTCGTATTCGCAACGCGAATTCCGCCAAGCATACCACCGTGGACGTCCCCGCGTCCAAGATGAAGAAGGCCATCGCTCAGATCCTGCTGGATGAAGGCTATATCAAGAACTTCCAGCTCATCGACGACGGCACTCAGGGTATTATCCGCATCACCCTGAAGTA
Source organism: Oscillospiraceae bacterium (assembly GCA_017395935.1). GTDB lineage: Bacteria > Bacillota > Clostridia > Oscillospirales > Oscillospiraceae > Onthomonas. The sequence continues at coordinate 77,249 of JAFQNL010000012.1, read as the reverse complement.
CAACGGCAACGAGAAGGCCCTGTCCGGCCTGCGCCGTGTCTCCAAGCCCGGTCTGCGTATCTACGCCGGTGCTGAGGAGCTGCCCCGCGTCCTCAATGGCCTGGGCATCGCTATCGTATCCACCTCTAAGGGCATCATGACCGATAAGGCTGCTCGCGCAGCTCATGTCGGCGGCGAAGTCCTGGCTTTCATCTGGTAAGGAGGTAACTCAGTATGTCTCGAATTGGCAGAATGCCTATCGACGTCCCCGCTGGTGTTACTGTTACCATCGGTGAGAACAACGTCGTCACCGTCAAGGGCCCCAAGGGCACCCTGACCAAGCAGTTCCCCGCCTCCATCGCTATTAAGCAGGAAGGCGCCGTCATCAACTGCACCCGTCCCAACGATGCCAAGGAAAACCGCGCTAACCACGGTATGGTCCGTTCCATCCTGAACGGCATGGTCGTGGGCGTCACCTCCGGCTTCCAGAAGGAGCTCATCGTCAACGGTATCGGCTATCGTGTTGCCAAGGAAGGCAAGCAGCTGGTCATGACCGTGGGCTACTCTCACCCCGTCAAGATCGATGAGGTCGACGGCATCACCATCGAGTGCCCCGATCCCAACAAGATCCTGGTCAAGGGCTGCGACAAGCAGATGGTCGGTCAGATGGCCGCCAAGATCCGCGAAGTCCGTCCTCCCGAGCCTTATAAGGGCAAGGGCATCAAGTACGCCGACGAAGTCATCCGCCGCAAGGAAGGCAAGACCGGCGCCAAGAAGAAGTAAGGAGGTGTGCCTAAATGATTAAGAGACCCAATACCAACGCTCAGCGTCTGAAGCGTCATAAGCGTGTTCGTTCCAAGATCTCCGGCACCCCCGAGAGACCCCGTCTGAACGTGTTCCGCAGCGAGACCAACATCTATGCTCAGATCATTGATGATACCAAGGGCGTGACCCTGGTCTCCGCCTCTTCCCTGGAGAAGAGCTTTGAAGGCTCCGGCAGCAACATCGAGGCTGCCAAGAAGGTTGGCAAGATCGTTGCCGAGCGTGCTAAGGCTGCCGGCATCGACGCAGTGGTCTTTGACCGCGGCGGCTACCTGTATCATGGCCGTGTCAAGGCTCTGGCCGAAGGCGCCCGCGAGGGTGGCCTGCAGTTCTAATCGGAGGAGGATTGAAAATGGCTAGATTTGAAAAACCCCAGAGCGAGTATATCGAAAAGCTCGTCTATCTGAACCGTGTCAGCAAGACCGTCAAGGGCGGCCGCGTCATGAAGTTCTCCGCACTGATGGTTATCGGTGACGGCAAGGGCCGCGTGGGCTATGGCCTGGGCAAGGCTGCTGAGGTCCCCGAGGCTATCCGCAAGGGTCTGGAAGATGCCAAGAAGAACATGATCACCATCGCTACTTCCGGCACCACCATCCCCCACGAAGTCATCGGTGAGTTCTCCGCCGGCCGCGTGCTGCTCAAGCCCGCTCCCGACGGTACCGGCGTCATCGCTGGCGGTCCCGTCCGTGCTGTCATGGAAGCTGCCGGCATCAAGGACATCCGTACCAAGTGCCTGCGCTCCAACAACCCCCAGAACGTCGTCGCTGCTACCTTCGCCGGCCTGAAGAGCCTGCGTACTCCTGAGCAGGTCGCTGCTACCCGCGGCAAGTCCGTGGAAGAGCTGTAAGGAGGGCTTGGAAAATGGCAAACAAGAAGATCACTCTGGTGAAGAGCCTGAACGGCCGTCTCCAGAAGCACAAGGATACCGCAGCCTCCCTGGGTCTGCGCAAGATCGGCGATACCACTGTTCAGCCTGACAACGCTCAGACTGCCGGCAAGATCGCCAAGATCGGTTACCTGCTGCAGGTGACCGAAGCTGAATAAGGAGGTACGTCGATATGAATATCCATGACCTCGCTCCTGCTGTGGGTTCCACCCACGTTGCTAAGCGCAAGGGCCGCGGCCACGGCAGTGGCAACGGCAAGACCGGTGGCCGCGGCCACAAGGGTCAGAAGGCCCGCTCCGGCGGCGGTGTTCGCATCGGTTTCGAAGGCGGCCAGATGCCTCTGGCTCGTCGTCTGCCCAAGCGCGGCTTCAACAACATCTTTGCTAAGCCCCTGGACGCCATCAACGTCAGCGATCTGGAAAAGTTCGAGGACGGCGCTGTTGTCACCGTCAAGGACATCGTTGATGCCGGCCTGGTCAGCAAGTGCAAGTATGGCGTGAAGATCCTCGGCAACGGCGAACTGACCAAGAAGCTCACCGTTCAGGTGAACGCTTTCTCCGCTTCCGCCAAGGAAAAGATCGAAGCTGCTGGAGGAAAGGCCGAGGTGATCTAAGTGCTCGAGACCATTCGCAACGCTTGGAAAGTCCAGGAAATTCGTCAGAAGCTCATCTTTACTGCATTCGCCCTGCTGGTCTTCCGGCTGGGCACTGCAGTGCCGGTGCCCTTTATCAACACCGATGCTCTGCGGGCTTACTTTGATGCTGCTTCTACCAGCATTCTGGGCATGATGAACGTCATGAGCGGCGGCGCCTTTGGTACCGGCACTGTCTTCGCTCTGTCTATCCAGCCCTATATCAACGCCTCCATTATTATCCAGCTGCTCACTGTGGCCATCCCCGCCCTGGAGCGCCTGGCTAAGGAAGGCGGAGAAGAGGGCAAGCGCAAGATCGAGCGCATCACCCGATTCACTACTCTGGCTATCGCCCTGGTTCAGGGCTTCGGCTACTACACTCTGCTCAAGTCCAATGCTCTGCTGGCTGAGACCGGTATCTGGGCCGCTATCGTTATCGTGGCTTCCTTCACTGCCGGCTCCGTCTTCGTCATGTGGCTGGGCGAGCAGATCACCGAGTTTGGTATCGGCAATGGCATCTCTATGATCCTGTTCGCCGGTATTATCTCCCGGATCCCCTCTGCCGTCATGTACCTGATCGAGGGTGTGAAGAACTCTCTGGCCGGTGTTACTGCTGAAGGCGCCGTGGTTGTTCCCGTTTGGGCTCTGCCTCTGGTCGTAATCGGCACTCTGGCTCTGGTGGTCTTCGTCGTCTTCATCAGCGGCGCCGAGCGCCGGATTCCCGTCCAGTACGCCAAGCGCGTTGTGGGCCGGAAGCAGTATGGCGGTCAGTCCTCCAAGATCCCCATGAAGGTGAATATGTCCGGCGTTCTGCCTGTCATCTTCGCTCAGACCATCGCCTCTCTGCCCGCTACCATCGCGGCTTTCGTTCCCGCTTGGTCTGACTCCGGTTTCATGAAGGTATTTGATGCCAACGGCGTTCCTTACACCGTCATCTATATCCTCCTGATCGTGGGCTTCAGCTATTTCTACTCCACCATTCAGTTCAACCCCATCGAGGTCGCCAACAACCTGAAGTCTCAGGGTGGCTTCATTCCCGGCTTCCGTGCCGGCCGTCCCACCGCTGAGTTCCTGTCCCGCGTTCTGAACCGCATCACCCTGTTCGGTGCTCTGTATCTGGGCGTCATCGCTCTGCTGCCCATCATCACCGGCAACCTGATCGGCGTTCAGGCTCTGGCCATCGGCGGCACCTCTGTGCTCATCGTCGTCTCTGTCGCTCTGGATACCCAGAAGGCTCTGGATACTCAGATGATCATGCGCAATTACAAGGGTTTTCTGAACTAAGGAGGTCATCTCCATGAAGATGATTCTGTTGGGCGCCCCCGGCGCCGGCAAAGGCACCCAGGCCGAGATCATCAGCAAGACCCTCGGCATCCCCACCATCTCCACCGGCAATATCCTCCGCGCGGCCATTAAGAATGGCACTCCCATCGGTCTGAAGGCCAAGGAGTTCATGGATCAGGGCAAACTGGTCCCTGACGAGGTCATTATCGGCGTTATCACTGAGCGTCTGGCTGAGGCCGACTGTGCCAACGGCTACATTCTGGACGGTGTGCCCCGCACCCTGCCCCAGGCTGACGCCCTCGAGGCTGCCGGCGTCCACTTCGACGCTGTGGTTTCGATCGAGATCAGTGATGAGGAGATTGAGAAGCGTATGACCGGCCGTCGTACCTGCCTGAACTGCGGCGCGACTTACCACATTGTGGCTGCCCCCTCCAAGATCGAGGGCGTCTGCGACAACTGCGGTGAGGCCCTGGCCCAGCGCAAGGACGACAAGCCTGAGACCGTTCGCGCCCGGCTGGTTACCTACCATGCCGAGACCGAGCCTCTCAAGAATTACTACGCCAAGCGCGGTGTGCTCAAGATGGTAGACAATCAGCCCACCATCCCCGCCACCAACCAGGCCATTATGGCCGCCCTGGGCAAGTAAGTATGGCCGGCGATCGCATTATTATTAAATCTGCCAGCCAGATCGAGCTCATGCGCCGGGCCGGACGGATTACCGCCCTGGCCCGGGCCTATGCCGGCTCGCTGGTGCAGCCCGGTATCACCACCCGGGAACTGGATAAAGAGGTGGAGAAATTTATCAGGAAGCAGGGCGCTGTTCCCTCCTTCTACCATCTGTACGGCTTCAAGGGCTCCGTCTGTATCTCGGTCAATGATGAGATCATCCACGGCGTGCCCGGAAACCGGAAGCTGAAGGAAGGAGATATCGTGTCCATCGACGTGGGCGCCTGTATTGGCGACTACAAGCTGGATCGAAACGGCACCCCCGTGGGCGGCTACCACGGCGACTGCTGCGGCACCTTCGCCTGCGGCAAGGTCTCTGAGGAGGCAGAACGGATCATTCGGGTCACCGAGGAATCCTTCTGGAAGGGCTTTGAACAGGCCCGGACCGGAAACCACGTCTATGATATCTCCCGGGCAGTCCAGACCCATGTGGAGGGCGCCGGATACAGTCTGGTCAAGGATTACACCGGCCACGGCATCGGACGCAGCGTCCACGAGGCCCCTGAGATCCCCAACTATGTCCCTCAGCAGCGGCTGGGCGGCAATCCCAGACTGATGAAAAACATGGTGATCTGCGTAGAGCCCATGGTGTACGCCGGAACGGCCGCACCCCGGCACCGCAGAATGCCGGACGGATGGACTGTGCCCGTCACAGCTGACGGAAAGCTGTCCGCCCATTATGAAAATACCATTCTCATTACCAATGGCGAGCCGGAAGTGCTCACCTGGTGCGGAGATTGATATGAAGCAAGCTACCAACCAAACGGAAATCGTTCTTTCCCTGGCCGGCCATGACAAAGGTCAGCTCTATCTGGTCCTTCGGGACGAGGGAGACCGGGCCCTGGTGGCCGATGGCAAGGGAAGAAAGCTGGCTACGCCAAAACGGAAGAGCCGAAAGCATCTTCAAAGCGTAGGAACCAGCGCACATCCGGCAGCCGAAAGGCTGCACAGAGGCGAAGCGGTCAGCGACAAAGAAGTACGCGCTGTACTGGCCGCCTTCCGTGAATCAGAGTTCCCGGATGGTCCCGAAAAGGGCATCCAGTGAAGGAGGAAAACTCGCATGTCCAAGGAAGATATGATCGAGCTGGAGGGTATCGTTAAGGAAGCTTTGCCCAATACCACCTTTATGGTCGATATTGGCAAGGGCCACACGATTCTCGCTCACATTTCCGGTAAGCTCCGGATGAACTATATCAGGATCCTCCCGGGAGATAAGGTGACTGTCCAGATGTCCCCTTATGATCTGACTCGCGGCCGGATCACCTGGAGAAGCAAATAATCCCGACTCGTCATCGGGGCCATGGAGAATCGCCCTCTGGACAAGGGAACGGCTCCATGCAGCAAAACAGGAGGTAAACGATGAAAGTAAGACCGTCCGTCAAGCCTATGTGCGAAAAGTGCAAGGTTATTAAGCGTAAGGGCAGAGTTATGGTTATCTGCCCCAACCCCAAGCATAAGCAGAGACAAGGTTAAGGAGGTGTATTGATTTATGGCACGTATTGCCGGCATTGACCTGCCCAAGGACAAGCGCATCGAGATCGGCCTGACTTATATCTATGGCATCGGCCGCACCAGCGCAACTAAGATCCTCGCTGAGACCGGTATCAACCCTGATACCCGCGTTCGTGATCTGACTGAAGATCAGGAAGCAGCACTGCGTGAAGTGATCGGCCACCAGTATCTGGTGGAAGGTGACCTGCGCCGTAACGTGGCATTGGATATCAAGCGCCTCATCGAGATTGGCTCTTATCGTGGCCTGCGTCATAAGAAGGGCCTGCCCGTCCGTGGCCAGCGCTCCAAGACCAACGCCCGTACCCGTAAGGGCCCCAAGAAGACCATTGCTAACAAGAAGAAGTAAAGGAGGGATATGAACAATGGCCAAAGCTAAGAAGGTCGTTCGCCGTCGCCGCGAACGTAAGAACATTGAGAAGGGCGCTGTGCATATCCGCTCTTCCTTCAACAACACCATGGTTACCGTTACTGACCTGCAGGGTAACGCCCTGAGCTGGGCTTCCTCCGGCGGTCTGGGTTTCCGTGGCTCCCGTAAGTCCACTCCCTTTGCCGCTCAGACCGCTGCCGAGACTGCCGCTAAGGCTGCCATGGAGCATGGTCTGAAGACCGTGGAAGTCTATGTCAAGGGCCCCGGTGCCGGCCGTGAGGCTGCTATCCGCGCTCTGCAGGGCGTGGGTCTGGAAGTGACCATGATCAAGGACGTCACTCCTGTCCCCCACAACGGCTGCCGTCCTCCCAAGAGAAGACGTGTCTGATCAATTAAAGGAGGAAATAGACTATGGCTAAGAATACTCAGCCCATCGCCAAGCGCTGCGAGGCTCTGGGCATCTCTCCCGCCGTCCTGGGCTACAACGGCAAGAAGAGCACCAAGCGTACCGCCAAGAACCAGATGCGCAAGAAGAAGAGCGAATACGCTCTGCAGCTGACCGAGAAGCAGAAGGTCAAGTTCATCTATGGCGTTCTGGAAAAGCAGTTCCGCACCTACTATGAGAAGGCCGACCGCGCCCCTGGCATCACCGGTGAAAACCTGCTGATCGCTCTGGAGCGTCGTCTGGACAACGTCGTGTTCCGCATGGGCTTCGCTATGACCCGCCGTGAGGCTCGTCAGCTGGTCAGCCATGCTCACTTCACCGTCAACGGCAAGAAGGTCAACATCGCTTCTTACCAGGTGAAGGCCGGCGACGTCATCGAAGTCAAGGAATCCAGCCGCTCTTCCGTGGCTTTCAAGCGTTTCCTGGGCGAAGATGCCGTGGCTGTCAATGTCCCCGCCTGGATGACCCGCGAGAAGGAAGCCCTGAAGGGCACCATTCTCCGTCTGCCTGAGCGCGCTGACATCGACTTCCCTGTGGAAGAGCACCTGATCGTCGAGCTCTACTCCAAGTAACAGACCACCCTCAAGGAACCTCTGAGTCAATCATTAAGAGAGGGATCGGTGGCCTGGTGCTTGCATCAGACCACCGACCATTGAATCAGTGCTTCCTCATATTGGTAAGCTGTATAATCAAGGGAGCCTTACCGCTCCCGACGACGAGGAGGGTATAAGTTAATGGTAGAAATTGAAAAGCCCCGCATCGAGTGTAATGAGAATCCCAACGACGGCAACTACAGCAAGTATGTGGTAGAGCCTCTGGAGCGCGGCTACGGCACCACCCTGGGCAATGCCCTGCGCCGTATCCTGCTGTCCTCTCTGCCCGGTACTGCTGTTACTACCATGAAGATCGCTGGTGTCCAGCATGAGTTCTGCACCATTCCCGGTGTGAAGGAAGATGTGACTCAGATCGTCCTGAACGTGAAGAAGATCATCGCCAAGCTCTATGGCACCGCCACTAAGACGGTCTATATCCAGGCCTCTGGTGAGGGTGAGATCACTGCCGGCGATATCAAGGCCGACGGTGAGGTGGAGATCCTGAACCCCGAGCTGCATATCGCTACTCTGGGCCCCGACGCTTCTCTGAATATGGAACTGACCATGAGCCACGGCCGGGGCTATGTGCCCGCTGACCGGAACAAGCCTGCTCAGTCTGTGATCGGCGTCATCCCTGTGGACTCCATCTATTCTCCTGTTCTCAAGGTGAACTACACGGTGGAAAACACCCGTGTTGGCAATATGACCGACTTTGACAAGCTGACTCTGGAGGTCTGGACCGACGGCACCATCACTGCTCGTGATGCTGTGTCTCTGGGCGCCAAGATCCTCTGCGATCACTTTGTCCTGTTCACCGACCTGTCCGAGACCATTGGCAGCAGCCCCACCATTGTGGAGAAGGATACCAAGGGCCAGGATAAGGTACTGGAGATGACCATCGAAGAGCTGGACCTGTCCGTCCGTTCCTTTAACTGCCTCAAGCGCGCCAACATCAATACCGTTCAGGATCTGATCGCTAAGACCGAGGACGAGATGATGAAGGTCCGTAATCTGGGCAGAAAGAGCCTGGAAGAGGTCATCAATAAGCTGGCTCTCATGGGTCTCTCTCTCAAGAGCGAGGATAATAACTGACCGGGGATTTGCACCCGTGATACGACATTGTTCTGTCCCGGACAGAACCTACTGAAGGAGTGAATTGTAATGGCTGGTTACCGCAAACTGGGTAAGCCCACCGACGCCCGTATGGCTATGCTGAAGCAGCAGACCACCGACCTGCTCAACTATGGCCAGCTGAAGACCACTGTCACTCGCGCCAAGGAGATCGCTCCTCTGGCCGAGAAGATGATCACCCTGGCTAAGGAGAACAACCTGGCTTCCTATCGTCAGGCTCTGTCCTTCCTGACTCAGGAAGACGTGGCCAAGAAGCTGTTCGACCAGATCGGCCCCAAGTATGCCGATCGTAACGGCGGCTACACCCGTATCGTCCGCGCCGGCTTCCGCCGCGGCGACGCCGCCGAGGTTGCTATCCTCGAGCTGGTGTAATTTAAAAATACGCGTTGGAAAGATCCCTCTCTTCTGAGAGGGATCTTTTTTGTTCCTGAAACCATTTGCCCGGAAAGAGAAAATGGATATTGACGCAGCGGGTAAAAACAAGTACAATTAGCATCAATAGCTCATAAGGAGGAGTGTGCCATGCTGAGAGAAGACCCCAGATTTTATCTGACTAATCTGCACAGCTGGATCAACGGCAATCACTTCTTTGGCAGCTATCGGGAGATGCGCTATCTGGTTAAGAACTACGCCGTAGTGGACAAAGTCACCGGCGAGGCGCTCCCGGAGAGTAAAGTCGAGGTCTTTATCTGGCAGGGTGAATACTGTATGGAGGAGAGCGAAATCCTCTCTTCTGCCCAATTCCCCATGACAGAGGAAGGCCGGGAACAAGTGATTGATTATTTGGAGGAACAATACAAATGGATCTTGACACAGCCAGCAGTCCCTGTTGCCGAGTGATGATGAAGAAGGGGTGGGTGATGTCTAAATGATGGATGGAACCCCCGCGATGATCGCCGCTCTGGTAGTGCTGATTATCTGCTCCGCTTTCTTTTCTGCCACTGAGACCGCCTTTTCGTCCATGAATGTAATCCGGATGAAGAGCTGGATTGAAGACGGAAATGAGCGGGCAGCCCGGACACTGGCCATCCAGCAGGACTACGACCGGTTTATCTCTGCTGTTCTGATTGGCAATAATATTGTCAATATCTCTGCCTCTTCTCTGGCCACCGTTCTGTTCACCATGTATTTTCTGGAGTATGGCGCCACCATCTCCACCGTGGTGATGACGGTTCTGGTGCTTATCTTCGGCGAGGTGACGCCCAAGAGCGTGGCCAAAGCGATGCCGGAGAAGTTCGCTATGGCGGTAACGCCTCTGATCAGCTTGATCATGAAGGTGCTCTTTGTCTTTACTGCCCTGCTCAACGGCTGGACCAAGCTGGTCCAGAAGATTATCAAGCCCGATGAGGACATGGGTATTACCGGAGATGAGCTCATCAGCATGGTCTCTGAGGCCGAGCAGGAGGGCGGAATTGACGAGGACGAGAGCGAACTGATCCGCTCGGCCATCGAGTTTGGCGACCGGGTGGCGGAAGAGGCTATGATCCCCCGGGTGGACGTGATCATGGTGGCCGACAGCATGACGATGGACGAGGTGGAGCAGACCTTCTTCTCCAGCGACTTCTCCCGTCTGCCCGTCTATCATAACAACCGGGACAATATTATGGGCTATGTCCATATCCACGACCTCTATCAGCTCCAGCGTCAGGGTCGGAGCGACTGGCTCTCTGCCCTGCGTCCGGTGGTCTTTGCCGCCCACTCCGAGCAGATCCATGACCTGTTCCAGTCCCTCCAGCGCCAGAAAACCCATATGGCGATCGTGGTGGACGCTTACGGCGGCACCATGGGTATTATTACCATGGAGGATATTCTGGAAGAGCTGGTAGGCGAGATCTGGGACGAACACGACGAGGTCGGAGAAGAAGAGATCCGGCAGCAGGAGGACGGCTCCTATCTGGCTGCCGCCTCGGCCGGCCTGGACGATGTATTTGAGCTCTTCGACCTGCGGGAAGACGACTGCGAAGCTTCCACAATCTCCGCCTGGGTCATGGACGAACTGGAGCGGGTCCCCGAGGAGGGAGACGTGTTCCAGTACGAAAACGTCAAGGTCACCGTTACCAAGATGCAGAAAATGCGCGTCATGGAGATCCATCTGGAAAAGGTGGAGCAGGAGGACGAGGAAGAAGAGAAGGACGACTGATCTCCCTCCGGTTTACACAAGTAAAAACCCCCGATGCGATGCATCGGGGGTTTTCTGTTTGGGAAGGGAGGAGCCGCTCAGCGGATTCCGTTGGCCGACTCGTAGCTGCGCAGGGCGCTGATGGCGGGCGCCAGCAGATCGTAGTTGGTTACCCGACTCTTGGCCGAAGCGGACAGATCGCTATAGGCTTCCTGAACCCACTTGATCCGCTTGGACATCCGGGAGTAGTTGCCCGAGGTGATCTTGCCCTCGCCGGAGATCTCGTCCAGCGCGTCCACAATGGCGGCGGCGATCTCTTCGTAGCTCTGGCTCTCGGTGGAGGAGTCCTCGGTGCCCTCCAGCTGGTAGACGATGACGCCGGTACCCGGAGTCACATTCTCGTAGATGTATCGGGCCACATCCACCGGCAGGTTGACACAGCCGTGGGAGCCGTTGGTTTTGTAGATGGAGCCGCCGAAGGTGGTCCGCCAGGGCGCGTCATGGAGGCCCACGCCGTTAAAGAAGGGCATCCAGTAGCTGACAGGGGAGGAGTAGTTCTCGCCCTGCAGAGTGGCGTAACGCTCGCAGTAGAGAATACCGTAGGTGCCGGTAGGGGTGATCCGGCTCTCGGTGGGCCGGCCGGAGACGAAGTCAGACTCCAGCATAAGCTGGCCGTCCTTATAGAAGAAGAGGTGCTGGGCGGTCAGATTGACCTCCACGTAGGTGTTGCCGAAGTCCCGGTCAGGATCGCCAAAGGCCTTGCCCTTCTGCTTCCAGACAGGCTCCCGGACGCCGGACTGCTTGTCCAGCAGCTGCTGGTAAAGCGCCTCTACCTCGGCCGGCTCATCCATCCACCAGCCGTAGTCGCCGCCCTCTACCTCGATCTCCTGTCCGTAGGAGGTGGTAAAGGTCCGGTCGGAGAAGATGGTATTGTAGTTGTAAGCCAGCTCCCGGACGAAGGCGGTCACATCAGACTTGTCCAGAATGGGAGTGCCGTCCTCTTCAAAGCTGAACCACTCTACCAGCTGCTTGCCGTTGAGAACAACCGTGTCCGGGCCGAACTCATAGATGATCTCGGTGGTCACCCACTCGTTGAGCAGAGCGACCTCAGCCTGCAGCTGGGGATTGTCGCTCTTGATGGCCGGCTCCACGTAGCAGCCCTGCTCTGCCAGATCCAGCTGGGAATCCATATTATTGATGGCCTCCAAAATGGCCGGCAGCAGTACCTCCGGGTCGACCAGGGTACCTTCCACTTCGGGAACGATGATCACCTGATTGAGCTGCTCGTCAAAGCCGGAGATGTAGGCGTCCCGGGGCGGGGTGGCTGCGCCGGTATTCATACAGTTGAGATCGGCGATTACCTGAGTGAGCTTGGCCGTGTCATAGCTGTAGACGGTGTCCAGAGAGATAGCCTTCTGGCGCAGCCCCAGCAGAGCCAGCGGCCAGGCCCATTCGTTCTGTCTGTCCAGCTGCTGGGCCAGAGAGTCGTCAAAGGAGAGCAGAAGATTGATATCCGAACCGGAGATGGTCTCGGTCACCCCGTCCCGCTCCACCAGCGTCAGAGTGTAGGAGCCCTGACTGGCTTCCAGCGCGTACTGGACCTGGGAGATATCCATACCGGACACGTCCACACCGTTAATGGCAGTGCCCGGGAGGAACATATGCTCATAGCGATAGGCGATGCCGGCGAAAATGCCCACTACGATCATCATCAGACCGACGATGCAGGACAGGACCACCAGCAGTACCGAGCCCTTACGGGAGGTGTTGGTCTCTGTTGGCATGATAACACATCCTTTCTGAGGAGGCGGCTCCCGGCAAGGGAAACCACCCCATCCTGAAGACCATCTTAGCACAGAAAGCGAACATCGTCAAATGAAGGAAAATAAAAGCTGAATCCATCCATTTTCTGTCTGCTCCGGCTCCTTTTGCCGGTTGACAAGACTGCCCGCTGCGGATAAGATAGGGCTACAGCCAAAGGGAAAGGAGCGAGATAAGCGATGAGGAAATGGATCCTGGCACTGGCCAAGCTGGCGCTGGGGGCAGTCTATCTGCTCTTCCGGCCTTTCCCGGTGAAGGATAAGGTGGTTATGCTCTCCCGGGAGTCGGATACGCCCCCGGTGGACTTTTCTCTGCTGGCCGAGGAGCTGGCCCGGGTCTCGCCGGAGACCGAGGTGCGCTTCTTCTGTCGAAAAATGACGAAAAAGACCAACCCTATTACATACTGCTTCTTCCTGCTGGGCAGTCTCTACCATATCGCCACCGCCTCGGTGGCCATTACCGATACCTACTCCATCCCTCTGTGCGTTCTGCGCCATAAGAAGCAGCTGAAGATTATTCAGGTCTGGCATGCCGTGGGAGCGGTCAAGCAGTTTTCCTATCAGTGTCTGGACCGGCCCGGCGGCCACAGCAGCCAGATGGCCCGGCAGATGTGTATGCACCGGAACTATGACTATATCCTCTGCACCAGCCAGGCCACCCGAGCGATCTACGCGCAGGCCTTTGATATCCCCGAGGAAAAGATTCTCCCCCTGGGTATGCCCCGGGTGGACTATATCCAGCGGCCTGACCCGGAGATCCGGGACCGGTATCTGGCGGAAAATCCCCATCTCCGGGGAAAGAAGCTGGCCCTCTATCTGCCCACCTTCCGAAAGGGGCTGGACGAAGGAGTGGCCGCTCTGGTGGAAGCCGCCCGGAGCTGGGAGGAGGAGATTGCCCTGCTGGTCAAGCCGCATCCCCTGTCCCAGTTCCATCTGGAGGAGAAGAACCGGACGGCCCGGGGCTGGTCTACTTATGATCTGATGAAGGTCTGTGATCTGGTTATTACCGACTACTCCGCCTCCTCGCTGGAAGCCAGTCTGCTCCATAAGCCGGTCTATTTTTACCTCTTTGACAAGGAGGAGTATCTGCTCTGTCAGGGTCTGAATATCGACCCGGAGCAGGAGCTGCCTCTGGCCTGCTTCCGGGAGCCGGAGGGGCTGATGAAGGCAATCGGAGCCGGCAGCTACGATCTGGCGGCGCTGGAAGCCTTCCGAAGCCGGTATATCGAGACGGCAGAGGAGAACAATACCCGCCGGATCGTCCGCTTTTTGCTGGATTTTCTCCCCGGAGAGAAGAAGGCGGAGAGGACACTGGAAGAACAGGAAGTATAAATTGCCCTCAGGGAGCCTGCCATGCTTTGGCGGGCTCTCTCTTTCTTCCCACCCCCGGCAGGAAAAAAAGAGAAAGAGGGGTCCTTTCTCGGAATACGATTGCAAAGAGAGAGGAAATATGATATGATATAGTGTATTTTAATGAAATTATTGGTCGGAGTATGACCAGGAGGCCAGAAACGTGAAAAAAGTGATCACCTACGGCACATATGATCTGCTGCACTACGGACATATCAATCTCCTCCGCCGGGCAAAGGCGCTGGGAGACTATCTGATCGTGGCCCTGTCCACTGATGAGTTCAACTGGAATGAGAAGGGGAAGAAATGCTACTTCACCTACGAGCAGCGCAAACAGTTGCTGGAAGCCATCCGCTATGTGGATCTGGTCATTCCCGAGACCTGCTGGGAGCAGAAGGCCCGGGACGTGGACGAGTATAAGGTGGATACCTTCGTGATCGGCGACGACTGGGAGGGCAAGTTCGACTTTTTGAAGCAGCAGTGCGAGGTGGTCTACCTCTCCCGCACGCCTGAAATCTCCTCTACCCAGATTAAGAAGGATCTGGGTAAGTAAGGGTCGTCTTACAGAATAAGGAGAGTTGATCATGAGATCTGCCTGCAAGCAAAAGCTGAATCATCTGGCCTGTCTGCTTGTCCTGTTGGCAGCGGCCTTCTCCCTGTTTAATCGGGTCAGAAGCAGCGATCTGGGCATGGCCGGCTATTTCTTCACCTCCCTCACTGCCTATCCCGGTATGCTTTTTCTGCTGGGCCGGGAGGCCGGAGCGCGTCGGGAGGAGCCCGGCGCGGTAGGTCGGATGGGTCTGGGTCTGTTCGCTCTGGGCTTTGTCCAGAAGGTACTTCTCTTCTGGATTGAGACGGCTCTGGGCCGGGGCCCTGCCTTCTATCCCTTCTCCACCTCCGGCGTACCCTGGCTGTTTCTGGTGGGCGGTATGTGCTGCCTGCTGGTCAGCTTTCTGCCCCGGCGCAGATGGATGGAGCGCTGGCTGGTGCCGCTGGCCGTGCTGGCCGGCCTTGCCGTGGGCTTTGTCAAGTTTATCGGCGACTTTATGTGCCTGAGCCGTCTGGTGGTTTATCTGCCCTTCTTCCTGCTGGGCTTCGGCATAAAGGACAAGACCCTGGAGGCAGTGGGCAGCAAGCTCTGGCATAAGCTGGCCGGCCTTGCCGCCCTGCTGGGCTGGGCCGCCGTCTGTCTGGTGAGCCGGGGAGCTCTCTCCAGCCTTCGGCTGGTGGCCGACAACAATAAATGGTATAAGAGCATTGAGGCCCTGCCCCGGATGCTTTACGGCCTGCCCGCACGGGCAGGATTCTACGCCCTCAGCCTGATCCTGCTGCTGGCCCTGCTGGCCATTCTGCCGGGTCGGTCGCTGCCCCTTGCCGATCAGGTGGGCCGGCGGTGGAAGAGCGGCTACTTCTGGTTCACTCCGGCGGCCTATCTGGTTCTGGCCCCGCTGCAGGCGGAGCGGAGTCTGAGCGCGCTGGCGCTGGCCGGCCTGCTGGGTCTGGTCCTGCTGGTCTTCTCTCTGACCCCGGCGGCCGACCGGCTGCCCCGGGCGCTGGTGGATTGGGACCGGCTGCTGTCTGATCAGCCCAGCTCCAAGGCGCTGGAAGGAGGCTGCTTCTTCCGCCGCCATCAGTGGGGGATCAGTCTGGTGGCCATCTATACCGGCTGCTTCCTGGTAGGCGCGCTGGGCTATGTGTTCCCCTATTTTTCCAACGACGTCAATCTGGTCTGGCAGACTGACGGCCTGCTCCAGCAATATCCCACCCTGATCTATACCCGGGACTATCTGCTGGGCGTCTGGGAGCAATTCCTGGAGACGGGCAGTCTGGTATTCCCCCAGTGGGACTTCTCGGTGGGCTTCGGCCTCACCCCTTGGGACGTAATCCGAAAGGAACCCTTCAGCCTGCTCTTCCTCTTTGCCCGGGAGGAGACACTGGAAGCCTTCTTCAACGCCGTGGTGGTACTGCGGATGTATGTCTGCGGTCTGGCCTTCCTCTGGTACGGCGTGGAGCGGGGCAAGCGGCAGCGGCTGCCCATCGTGATGGGCGCGATCCTCTTTGTCTTTGCCGACTTCCCCCTGCTGGCGGCTGTCCGGCAGCCCTTCTTCGTCACCACACTGCTGACCTACTTCCTGCTGACGGTGACGGCGGTGGAGCGCTATCTCCGGAAGGGAAAGCCCGCCCTCTTTGTCTTTGTTATCGCCATTCAGTTTATTAACGGCTACTACTCCAGCTATATCAACAGCCTGCTCATGGCCTTCTATCTGCTCTACCGGCTCTGGGGCATCCATGGCAGGGATGTGAAGAGCATTGTGATCCGGATCGTCAAGATGATCGGCTGGTATCTCTGGGGTCTGATGATGGCGATGTATACGCTGATGCCCACGCTGATGAGCTTCCTCACCTCCAGCCGCAGCGGCGAGAAGGTGGATATTGATCTCTTCTATGGCAACCAGTATTACGCCGACCTCTTCAGCGGACTGAATTTGGAGTACGGCGGACTGGGCTACCGGAGCTATGTGGGCTTTGCCAGTATCGGATTTCTGGCCTGTATCCTGCTGTTTCTCAAGAAGCGGAAGGAGCTGCGGCCGCTGAAGGCCGGACTGATCACGGTAACGGTCTTTATCTGTTCGCCTGTCTTTGGCTGGATCTTCAACGGCTTTGGCTATATTACCAACCGCTGGTGCTTTGCCATTCCCTTTGTGGTGGCAGTCATCCTGATGGAGCTGGCGCCGGAGATGGGCCAGATGACGGCCAGAGAGCGGAAGTATCTGTCGGCGGCGGTGCTGGTCTATGCCGCTCTGGTGCTCACCCGCCAGGAGGCGCTGGATCGGGGCGTCTATATGGGCATCGCCATTCTGGCCATGACGACCGTCGTCCTGCTCATGCTCCGGGAGTTCTTCTCCAGCCGCCGGGCCCAGTCGGCCGCGCTGGCGGTGGTCACCACGCTGAACGTGGCTTTCAGCGTAGCGGTGGCCGGTCTGCCTGAGTTTGGCGACTATGCCGCCCAGAGCATTCCGGTGGATCAGGCCTCCCAGCGGATGGTCCACTATATGGGCGACGCCATGGAGGTGATCTCGGAGGACGAGAGCTTCTACCGGGTGGCCCGCCCCTTCAGCAAGACCAACCAGAGCCTGATGCTGGGTTATAACGGCGTCAGTTCTTACTACAGCGTGATCTCCGCCGAGGTCACCGACTACTGCGTGGATATCGGTCTGAATACCCAGTACCAGACCTTCCTGGTCGGTGGTCTGGACGAGCGGGCAGTGCCCACTGCGCTGGCCTCGGTGAAATATTACGCCACCAATAAGCCGGGTATGGTGCCCTATGGCTTCCGAGAGATCCAGACGCTGGACTCGAAGGATATCTATGGCGCGCCTACCGTCTGCTATATCTATGAAAACGACTATGCCCTGCCTATGGGCTACACCTATACCAGCTATGTGACCAGGGAAGAGTACGAGGCCATGACTGCCATTGAAAAGCAGCAGGTCATGCTCTACGGCGCGCTGCTGGAGGAGGAGACCGACCTGCTGAAGCGTCAGGAGCAGTGGTTTACCGAGACTGCCATCCCCGTTCAGGTCACCGGTACCACCGGTATGAAGGCGGATACGGAAAACCGGATTCTGGACGTTACCGGCAATAACGGTAAGCTCCATCTGGCCTTTGAGGGCCAGCCGGGGTGCGAGTACTATCTGGTCTTCCGAGGTCTGGAGGATACAGATAAGAACGAGAACACCAGCAGTACCGCCATCGTCTACGCCAACGGCCAGAGCAAGGAGGCCAGCCTCCGCAGCCCCTCCCAGACCTACTACTTCAACCGGGAGTACCTGACCTTCCATCTGGGCGTTCAGGAGGAGGCGCTGAACAAGTGCACCGTCAACTTCTCCAAGAAGCAGAAGCTGGAGTACGAGGAGATGTATGTGGTCTGCGTTCCCATCGAGGACTTTGACCGGCAGCTGTCGGCGCTGGGCGAGGTGACAATGGAGAACGTGGAAGAGACAGGGGACCGGATCTCCGGCACACTGGAGCTGGAGGAGAACCGTCTGGTCGTATTCCCCATTCCCTGGACCAGCGGCTGGAAGGCTATGGTCAACGGCGTGGAGGAAGAGCTGATCCATGTCAATGGTATGTACTGCGGTTTGATCCTGACGCCCGGCAGCTATGAGATCCAGCTTCAGTTCCAGCTGCCCGGACAGGCGCTGGGCGAGAAGATCTCTGCCGTGGCCCTGCTGGCCGTCCTTCCGGCGGTCTGGCTGTCCCGCCGGCGGCGCAAGAGCGGGAAAGTATCCTGATATCGACTATGTTTGGAGGTAATTTGCATGATCCCTTTTAACATCCCCCCCTATGCGGGCAAAGAACTGGACTATATGGCGCAGGCGGTGCTGGTCAACCGCAAGCTCTGCGGCGACGGCCCCTTTACCAAACAGTGCCACAAGTGGCTGGAGGAAAAGACGGGCGCCCCCAAGGTGCTGCTGACAACCTCCGGATCCCACGCGCTGGAAATGGCCGCCATCCTCTGCGGTATCCGGCCCGGGGACGAGGTGATCATGCCTTCCTACACCTTCGTCTCCACCGCCAACGCCTTCGTCCTGCAGGGCGCTGTCCCCGTCTTTGTGGATGTCCGGCCGGACACCATGAATATCGACGAGAGCAAGATTGAGGCTGCCATTACCGAAAAGACCCGGGCGATCTGCGTGGTCCACTATGCCGGTATCTCCTGCGAGATGGATACCATTATGGACATTGCCCGCCGCCACGGTCTGAAGGTGGTGGAGGACGCGGCGCAGGGCGTTATGAGCACCTATAAGGGCCGGGCTCTGGGCACCATCGGCGACTTCGGCTGCTTCTCCTTCCATGAGACCAAGAACTACTCGATGGGCGAAGGCGGCGCCGTGCTGATCAATGACCCGGCCTATATCGAGCTGGCCGAGATCGTCCGGGAAAAGGGTACCAACCGCTCCCGCTTCCTCCGGGGCCAGATCGACAAGTATACCTGGGTGGAATACGGCTCCTCCTACCTGCCCAGCGAGCTTAACGCCGCCCATCTGATGGCCCAGCTGGAGTGCGTCGACCAGATCTTTGACGACCGGATGGCCACCTGGGCATACTACCACGACCAGCTCAAGCCGCTGGAGGAAGAGGGCCTGCTCCAGTTCCTGGCACCCCCTGCCGAGTGCGGCCATAACGCCCATATGTTTGCCGTCCGGCTGAAGAATCTGGAAGAGCGTACCGCTTTCACCCGTTTCCTGAAGGAGCAGGGCGTGGTGGTCTCCTTCCACTATGTCCCCCTCCATTCCGCACCTGCCGGCGAGAAGTTCGGCCGGTTCCATGGCGAGGACGTCTATACTACCCGGGAGAGCGAGCGGCTGACCCGGCTGCCCCTGTACTACAATATGACCCAGCAGGATCGGGAGACGGTGGTCAAAGCCATCTTCGCCTTCTTCGGCCGGGAGCTCTGATCTGACATATCTATTACTGGCCGTTTAGGCCACAGGAGGGTAACGATCCATGCAAACCCAACTTATCAGCTTTGTCATCCCCTGCTACCGCAGCGCGGGCTCGGTGGCTCTGGTCATTCAGGAGATCCGGGATGTGGTAGCCCAGCGGGCTGAATTTGACTATGAAGTGATCGCCGTCAACGACTGCTCCCCCGACAATGTTCTGGAGGTACTGATCGAAGAGGCCCGGCAGGACAAGAAGGTGAAGGTCATCGACCTTGCCAAGAACGGCGGCCGCCACAACGCCCTGATGGCCGGCTATCATGTGGCTCGGGGCAAGTATGTCGTCTGTCTGGACGACGACTGCCAGTGCCCCATGGACCGGTTCTGGGACCTGCTCCGGCCGGTGGAAGAGGGTCTGGCCGACGTGTCCATGGCCAAGTATGTGGGCAAGCGCCAGCAGAGCGGAATCAAGAATCTGGGCAGCCTCTTCAACGATATCGGCGCCACCTGGCTGCTGGAAAAGCCCCGGGATCTGCATTTTTCCAACTTTGCTGTTATGCGGGACTACATCCGGGAGGAAGTGGTCCGGTATAAGAACCCCTACCCCTATGTGACCGGCCTGATGTACCGGGCCTCTGCCCGGGTGGTCAACGTGGAGATGGAGGATCGGGAGCGGACCATCGGTCAGGGCAACTACACCCTGCGCAAGTCCATCGCCCTGCTGACCAATGTGTTCACCTCCTTCTCGGTCAAGCCCCTGCGGCTGGCCAGTATGGTTGGCGTGGTCTGCGCCGGAGTGGGCTTCCTGTATCTGCTCTTTACCGTCATTTGGAAGCTGACCCATCCGCTGGTCACGGCGGGCTACAGCTCGCTGCTGTCGGTGATCCTCTTCGTGGGCGGTATGATTATGCTCATGCTGGGTGTGATCGGCGAGTATGTGGGCCGGATCTATATCTGCATCAACAGCGCGCCTCAGTTTGTGGTGCGCAGGACTTATAACGTGGAAGAACGGGAGGAAGAGCCCTCCCGGCAAGAGGTGAGCGTATGAAGAAGATCCTGATCCTTGGCGCCGGTATCTATCAGGTGCCTCTCATCAAGACGGCAAAGCGCATGGGTTACTATACCATCGTGGCCAGCATCCCCGGCAAGTATCCCGGCTTCCAGTTCGCCGACAAGGTCTACTATGTCAACACCACCGACAAGAAGGCGCTGGAGGAGATCGCCCGGGAAGAGGGCATCTCCGGCGTCTGCGTCTCGGGCACCGACGTCTGTGTTCCCGCTCAGGGCTATCTCTGTGATACGCTGGGTCTGGTGGGCCCCAGTGAGGAGGCCGCCTGCAAGGCGCAGGACAAGCTGCTCATGAAGGACGCCTTCATGGCTCAGGGCGTCCGGACGGCTGAATACGAGTATGTGCCGCTGGAAAACAGCTGCCCGGAAGAGGTCTGCCAGCGTCTGGGCTACCCGGTTATCTTTAAGGCCGTGGACTCCTCCGGAAGCCGGGGCATCACCAAGGTCAACTCCCCCGACGAGATCGCCTACGCCTGGGAGGCGGTGAAGAACAATACCCGCTCCAAGCACTATATCGTGGAGAAGTATCTGGTGGGCGATGAGTTCGGCGCTCAGGCCTGCGTCTGGCAGGGAGAGCTCCGCTTCATCCTGCCCCATGGCGACTACGTCTTCCAGGGGGATACCGGCGTGCCGGTGGGCCACTTCGCTCCCTACGATATGGGCGAGGAGATTATCGCCGACTGCAAGCAGCAGCTGGCTCTGGCTGTCAAGGCACTGGGAATCGACAACTGCGCCATCAATGCCGACTTTATCCTCTGCGAGGGAAAGACCTACGTGCTGGAGATCGGCGCGCGGGCCGGCGCCACCGGTCTGGTGGAGCTGACCAGCCTGTACTACGGCTTTGACTACTATGAAAAGATTATCCAGCTCAATATGGGCGAAGAGGTGGACTTTACTCCCGTCCTCGAGACGCCGCAGGCCAACGTGGAGATGCTCTTCTGCTCGGAGAAGTCGGGTATCCTCAAGCAGATCGACACCAGCGCCGTAGAGGCTGACGAGCGGATCTACAGTCTGGAGTTTGACGTGGAGCCCGGTGACCTGGTCCGGCAGTTCCGGAAGGGACCCGACCGCTTCGGTATGATTGTTACCGTGGGTCAGACCGTGGCCGAGGCCAAAGAGGTCATGGAAAAGGCCATGGGCCAGGTCAAAGTCGTTCTGGAGTAAGAAAGGAGAGGACCAGTCATGTCTTATGCTTCCGATCGGAAAATGGAAAACCTGATCATGCTCCAGATGCTCCCCGGTCTTGAGAAGAAGCCCCCTCAGGGCAAGCATCTCAAGCGGGTCAAGGAGCTGCAGGACAAGCGGGTCCATGAGCTTATGCTCCGGGCCTATGATATCCCCTTCTACCGCAAGCGCTTTGAGCAGACGGGGACCACTCCCGCCGACTACCAGACGGCCGAGGACCTGTATAAGTTCCCCGTCCTGACCAAGGAGCAGCTCCGGGACTGGATGGACCAGGAGCTGGAGGGTAATCCGGAAAAGTACAAGCACTGGCACGTCAACCCCACCAGCGGCTCCACTGGTATCCCTCTGCGGACCCTGTTTTCTCCCCGTGAGAACGCCGCCGTCCATGCCAACTGGCTCCGGGTGCTCATGATGGGCGGCTTTATTCCCGGCGTCCACAAGAACCTTCACCGGCCCAACTCGCTGCATACCGTTACCGGCGGCAAAAAGACGCTGGTCCAGAAGGCGGTGGATCTGCGCTGGAAGGAGATGAGCGACTCCATTAAAAATCGGGTTCCCAGCCAGCAGCTGCTCAAGGAGATCAACGACTACAAGCCCTACTTCCTCTATACCCATAAGAACGTCCTCGTCCGGGTGGCCAAGTACGCCAAGGAGCATAATATCCCCCTCCATCAGCCTAAGCTCTACGCCCCGATCAGCGAGATGCTGGACCATCAGTCTGAGCAGCTGCTGCTGGAGATGTTCGGCCCCGGCCTGCTCAACGCCTATGGCCTGTCCGAGGTGGGCTCCTGTGCCACCCGTCTGCCCGGCAGCAAGGAGTTTATCGTCAACAGCGATACCCATGTGATCAATATCTACGACGACGAGTGGAAGCCCTCTGACAGCGGTATGGCCGTGGTCACCCCCCTGTTCAAGACGGATCTGCCCATTATCAACTACGAGACCCGGGACCGGATGGTTTCCTATCAGAAGGAAGGGATCCGCTTCATTACCACCCTGCTGGGCCGGATGAACGACGTAATCCGCCATAAGGACGGCTCGGTGACTGAGTGGGGCAATATCGAGATCGTCGTCAACTACTCCACCAATCTGGACATCGTCCAGAGCCGGTTCATTCAGGAGAGCTATGAGCTGATCCGGATCCAGCTGGTCAAGGACCCGGCCTCCCAGCTGAGCAATCAGGAGATTGAGGAGCGCTATACGGAGAAGTTCGCCCCGGTTCTGAACAATGAGTTCCGCTTCGAGTATGAATGGATGGACGAGATTCCTGCCGACCCCAACGGGAAGCTGCGGATGATCGTCTGCAAGGTGAAATAAGAACGGAGCGTCTGTCTTGATCGATCGATTTTTATCCAAGAAGAGGAATCTGTATCTGATGGTGGCCTTTGTCATCTTCATCGAGAGCCTGAGCACGGCTCTGCTGAAGGTGGCCGGGCAGCATCCGACCTTTTCCTTCTACTTCTGTCTGTTTTACGCCCTGTCGGTGGCCATCTTTGGTATCGACGCCATCTGCTGGCAGCTTATGCTGGAGCGGATGCCTCTGAGCACCGCTTATATGCGCAAGGGCGGTACCTATGTCCTCTTTTTCTTCTGGGCGGTGGTCCTCTTTGGAGAGACCATTACCCTGCAGAACGTGATCGGAATGGCGATCATTGTCCTTGGAATGGTGGTGAGTATGTCCGATGCCAACTAGCTATCTCTTCGCCATCGCCTCGGTGCTGGTGGCTTCGGTGGGCCAGATCCTGATGAAGGGAGAGGCGAACAAGGAGCACAAGAGCTTCCTGTCCAAGTTCCTCAACTTCCGGGTGATCTTTGCCTATGTGCTCATGGTCTTTTCCCTCTTCCTCAACGCCATCGCCCTGCGGGATCTGCCGCTGGCGGTGCTCCCCTGTATCACCTCTACCAGCTTTATCTGGATTCTGATCCTCTCCTCTATCTTCTTCCGGGAGAAGCCTACGGCCAAAAAGGTGATCGGTGCAATGCTCATCGTGGTGGGCATTATCGTCTCCCGGGTAGATTTTGGAGAGCTGACCGCCCTCTTTGTCTCCGCCGGGGCATAAAGGAGGCAGTGAACGATGAAAAACGCGCTGCAGCGCTTTGTGCAGATGATCTTCGGCCTGACTCTCTTTGAGCTGCCCGGTCTGAACAAGCTGCGCATTATGGCCTATCGGGCCGTCTTCGATATCGGGCCGGACGTCCGCTATCTCTCCAACCATGTCACGCTGCTGCTGGGCCACCGGAAAACCGGCCCTACCCAGACGCCTGAGACCCAGCCCCATACGATCAAGGTGGGCCGCCATGTGGGCTTTTCCGCCAACGTCCAGATTGACTATGTGGGCGGCGTGGTCATTGGAGACGATGTCTGGTTCTCCGAGGGCTCCAAGGTGCTCACCCATCACCATGTGCTGGGTCCCGAGCGGGTGGAGCTGAGCCCGGAGAGTATGCCTGTGGCCCATCTTATTGTGGGAGACGGAGCATGGATCGCCGCCCGGGCGGTCATTCTCCCTACCTGCAACTATATCGGCAAGAACGCTATTGTAGGCGCCGGGAGCGTGGTTACCCGGGACGTGCCCGACAATACCGTAGTAGCCGGCAGCCCCGCCCGGGTCATCCGGGTGCTCAAGCCGGAAGAATACACCGTACAGTAACGAAAAGCCCACTCAGTATCAGGAGGTCGCTATGAAAGGTATTATCCTCGCCGGCGGTTCCGGCACACGGCTCTATCCTCTGACCAGAGTCGCTTCCAAACAGCTGCTGCCTGTCTATGACAAGCCCATGATCTACTATCCCCTGTCCACCCTCATGCTGGCCGGAATCCGGGATATCCTGATCATCTCCACCCCTCAGGACACCCCCCGCTTTCAGGAGCTCATGGGTGACGGCCATCAGTTTGGCGTCAGCCTGACCTATGCCGTCCAGCCCTCTCCCGACGGACTGGCTCAGGCCTTCCTGATCGGCGAGGAATTCATTGGCGACGACGCCTGCGCCATGGTCCTGGGCGACAATATCTTCTACGGCAGCGGCTTCTCCCATACGCTGCGCTCGGCCGCCGCCGCCGCTCAGCAGGGCAAGGCCACCGTCTTTGGCTACTATGTCAATGACCCCGAGCGCTTCGGCGTAGTGGAGTTCGACGAGAACGGAAAGGTCCTCTCTGTAGAAGAGAAGCCAAAGGAGCCCAAGAGCAACTATGCCATTACCGGCCTCTACTTCTACCCCGCCGGCGTGGCCGAAAAAGCCCGTCAGGTCAAGCCCTCTGACCGGGGTGAGCTGGAGATTACCAGCCTGAACGCCCTGTATCTGGAGGATCAGGACCTGAAGGTGGAGCTGCTGGGCCGCGGCTATGCCTGGCTGGACACGGGCACCATGGACAGCCTGATTGAGGCCGCCCTCTTCGTCCAGATGGTAGAAAAGCGGCAGGGCATCAAGATCTCCGCTCCAGAGGAGATCGCCTACCGCGCCAAGTGGATCGACCGGGAGCAGCTGCTCCAGTCGGCTGAGCTCTACGGCAAGAGCCCCTACGGCACCCATCTTAAGCAGGTGGCCGAGGGCAAGGTCGTCAGTATTCTGCCCAAGAAAGGATAAGTGATCGGACTATGACTATTATCGTCACCGGCGGCGCCGGCTTTATCGGCTCCAATTTCGTCTTCCATATGCTGGACAAGTATCCCGACTACCGGATTATCTGTCTGGATAAGCTGACCTATGCCGGCAACCTCTCTACCCTCGCACCCGTCATGGACAACCCCAACTTCCGCTTCGTCAAGGCGGATATCTGCGACCGGGAGGCTGTGGACCAGCTCTTCCGGGAGGAGCATCCGGATATGGTGGTCAACTTCGCCGCTGAGAGCCATGTGGACCGCTCGATTGAGAACCCCGGTATCTTCCTGGAGACCAATATCATGGGCACTCAGGTGCTTATGGACGCCTGCCGGAAGTATGGCATCGGCCGCTATCATCAGGTCTCTACCGACGAGGTCTACGGCGACCTGCCTCTGGACCGGCCTGACCTCTTCTTCACCGAGGAGACTCCCATTCATACCAGCTCCCCCTACTCCTCCTCCAAGGCAGGCGCCGACCTGCTGGTACTGGCCTATCACCGGACCTATGGTCTGCCTGTGACCATCAGCCGCTGCTCCAACAATTACGGCCCCTACCACTTCCCCGAGAAGCTGATCCCCCTCATGATCGCCAATGCCCTCAACGACAAGCCTCTGCCCGTCTACGGCAAGGGCGAGAATGTCCGGGACTGGCTGTATGTGGAGGACCACTGCAAGGCCATCGACCTGATTATCCATAAGGGCCGCGTGGGCGAGGTATATAATATCGGCGGCCACAATGAAATGGCCAATATTGATATCGTCAAGATCATCTGCCGGGAGCTGGGCAAGCCTGAAAGCCTGATCACCTATGTGACTGACCGGAAGGGCCACGATATGCGCTACGCTATCGATCCCACCAAGATCCACAGCGAGCTGGGCTGGCTGCCTGAGACGATGTTCAAGGACGGCATTAAGAAGACCATTCAGTGGTATCTGGATAACCGCCAGTGGTGGGAGACCATTATCTCCGGCGAGTACCAGAACTACTATCAGCAGATGTACGGCAACCGCTGAGCGGCGGCCGGGCAAGATCCAATCGACACTGAAAAGGCAGGGCTTCGGCCCTGCCTTCTCTGAGAAGGAAGCGAAGACCTGTGATCGGAACGATTGTCAATACCTGTACCATTCTGACCGGCAGCGTAGTGGGCTCGCTGGTGAAAAGAGGACTGAAGGAAAACTATCAGTCCGGTCTGTTCACCGCGCTGGGTCTGGCCGCCACCGGTCTGGGCATTAACTCTGTCGTCCAGAATATGCCCAAGAGCGAATACCCCGTTCTGTTTATTATCAGTCTGGCGCTGGGCAGCTTTCTGGGTACCATGCTGGATCTGGACGGCAAGTTCCACCGGCTGACCAACCGCTCCGGCTCCGGTGGGAGCCGGCTGGGGGAGGGCCTCTCTACGGCGATTTTGCTGTTTTGTATCGGCTCGCTGTCCATCCTGGGCCCCATTAACAGCGCCCTGTACGGAGACCACACCTTCCTCTTTACCAACGCCACGCTGGATCTGGTCACCTCTATGGTGCTGGCCTCCAGCTACGGTATCGGGATCGCTATTGCCGCTCCCGTCCTCTTCTGCTGGCAGGGAGGAATCTATCTGCTGGCCAAGGTGCTGGGCGCCTTTATGACGGCCCGGCTCATGACCGAGATCTCTATTGTGGGCGGCTTTCTGATCGCCGCCTCCGGAATCGGTATTCTGGGTCTGAAGGACTGCAAGACCCTGAATATGCTCCCCAGCCTGCTGATTCCGGTCCTCTTTGTGGGCCTGATCAGTCTGCTGGGCCTGTAAGAGACGGGCAAAGAAAAGAAAAAACCGCCCCTTCCTGTCTGTGGGAAGGGGCGGTTTCTGTTTGTCCGAGGGCTCTTCAGCGGCGTCTGTTTTTGCTGAGAATGGACAGCAGCCGGATAAAGATATTGACGATATCCAGATAGATCTGGGTGGCCGAGAGAATGGCGTTTCGGGCGGTTGGGGCGCA
Organism: Oscillospiraceae bacterium; assembly: GCA_017395935.1. GTDB lineage: Bacteria > Bacillota > Clostridia > Oscillospirales > Oscillospiraceae > Onthomonas. The sequence continues at coordinate 50,317 of JAFQNL010000012.1, read as the reverse complement.
CTGGTTGGCCCTTGCCCAGTCAAAGCCCAGATACATGGAGAAGATGGCCACCACCAGATAGTCCAGCAGACTGGTGCCGAAGCCCAGCAGCATCAGAACCAGTTCGGCAATGATGGTAGCGATGAGGGAGACCCGGAGGGTGGAGCCCATGGAGAGGAAGAAGTCGGGCCGGGCGGAGGAGATGGCTATCATGGCGACCACAAAGACGGCGGTACCGATCAGAGCGGAGCGGACAACCGTCATAGAGACAGGAGCCACCGCCAGCGACAGCAGAATACCAATGGGCAGTACCAACAGGTTGTAGGCGATAAAGTTGACCACGGCGCTGTGGGAGGAGCTGAGGATTACCGACAGGACGACGCAGAGGATATATATGACCAGAAAGATACCGAAGGCGCCGCCGCCGGCATAGTAGAACAGGTCGCCGAACAGTGCGCAGATCAGGGCATTGGCGGCAAAGCCATACAGGAGCAGGCCGCCGATCATCAGATTATAGGTGGACTCAGAGAGCTCGGAGTAGTTCAGAGTCAGGGAGCGGTCCAGACGCAGACCATCCATTTGATCATCTCCTTTGTTGCTGTTGGAACAGCCGATCATTGGGCAAATTATATTTTATCCCCCAAAGCAGGGGAAAACAACACGGATCTATAAACAATAATTGACAAACAGATACAAAAGACACCGCAAAAGCCGTCAGTCGGGGATAGAAAAATGGTTGGGAAAGGATTATAATAGGAAAAACCCTCCAGATCCGCCCTTCCGGCGGAGGAAAGGACTGCCTATGGAAAGCACTATCTCCGGCCGTACCGGGCTGATCGCTCTGCTGGCCCATCCCTGCCGTCACTCCAAGTCGCCGCTCATGCACAACGCCGCCTTTCATATTCTGGGGCTGGACTATGTCTATCTGGCCTTTGACGTGGGAGAGCAGGAGCTGGGTCCGGCTATGCAGGCGGTCCGAACCATGGGACTGAGGGGAGTCAATCTGTCCATGCCCAATAAGGTGGCCGTCATGGACTATCTGGACGAGATCGCGCCCGAGGCCCAACTGGCCGGGGCGGTCAATACGGTAATCAACGACAATGGCCGGCTCATCGGCCGCAATACCGACGGCGCCGGCTGGATGCGGGCCGTTCGGGAGCTGGGGGTGGACCTGACCGGCCGGAAGCTGACCATTGTGGGTACCGGCGGCGCCGCCAAGGCCATAATCGCTCAGGCCGCGCTGGACGGAGTGGGCGAGATCTCCGTCTTTAATCGCCTGAGCCCCCGCTGGGCTCAGGCAGAGGAGTTGGCCGAAAAGGTGACCGACCGGACAGGCTGCCCGGTCCGGCTGTATGAGCTCAATACAGACAGCAAGGACTGCATGGACCGGCTGAGAGAGGAGATCCACTCCTCCCGGCTGCTGGCCAACGCTACCAACGTGGGTATGGGCGAGCTGGAGGGAATGTGCTACATCCCTGACCGGTCCTACTTCTGCCGGGGTCTGACCGTCACCGACGCCATCTACTCTCCCGCCGAGACTGAGCTGCTCCGCAGAGCCCGGCGGGCCGGCTGCCAGACTCAGAACGGCGCGCTCATGGTCCTCTATCAGGGGGCGGAGGCCTTCCGCTACTGGACGGGCCAGGAGATGCCTGTCGAGAAGATTAAGCCGCTCATGGGGCTCTGAGGAGGGGAGAGAGATGAAGACTGTTACCGTTGGACAAGTGACCTTTGGCGTCGGCCGGCCCAAGATCATCCTCCCTCTGACAGGAAGAGACCGGCAGGAGCTGCTGGAGCAGTGCGACCGGCTGGCCCTTCTGCCCGGCCAGGTGGCCGAATGGCGGATGGACTGGTATGACCGGTGGTCCGACCTGTCCGACCTGCTGGAGACGGCGAGGCTGATTCGCCGGCGGCTGAATACAATGCCGCTGCTGGCCACCTTCCGGACCGCCCGGGAGGGGGGAGAAGGGGAGATCTCCATGGAGGACTACTACCAGCTCATTGCCGCCGTGGCAGAGAGCGGACAGGCGGATCTGATTGATATCGAGGCCTTTTCCGGCTGCCCGGCAGTGGAGGAGCTGGTCGGCCTCTGCCATGAAAAGGGTGTGGCAGTGGTTCTGTCCAACCATGACTTTTTCGCCACGCCGCCGGAGGAGGAGATCTTCCGTCGTCTGGCCGAAATGGCCCGCCTGGGGGCTGACCTGCCCAAGATCGCCCTCATGCCCCAGGGCCCGGAGGATGTGCTGGCTCTGCTTTCGGCTACCGCCAGAGCCCGGCGGGAGCTGGACCGGCCGGTAATCACCATGAGCATGGGCCCCATGGGGGTAATCAGCCGCCTGTCCGGCCAGCTCTTCGGCTCGGCAGCCACCTTCGGCAGCCCGGGCAGAGCCTCGGCTCCGGGTCAGGTGGAGGCGGCGGAGCTGGACCGACTGCTCCGCCTGCTGTCAGAGCGGCAGTGACCGGATCGTTTTCCGGCTTGTTCGACCTTCTTGGACAGAAAACGACAAAGACCGACAAAACACGGCCTCGTTCCAGAAGGAACGAGGCCGTGTTGGTTTTTAAGGAAAAAGTCAGCGGAGAGGGAGATAGAGCTCGGGATCCACAGCCTCGCCGTCAATCTGAATCTCAAAATGGAGATGGGTGCCGGTGGAGATGCCGGTATTGCCGGCCTTGGCGATTACCTCGCCCTGCTCCACATAGTCGCCCTCCTCCACGCAGAGACGGGAGTTATGGGCGTAGACGGTAACGGTGCCGTCGCCGTGATCAATCTCTACGGACTTGCCGTAGCCGCCCTGACGGCCGGAGAAGATAACGGTGCCGGCCTTGGCGGCCAGAATGTCGCTGCCCTGATAGGCGGCAATGTCCAGACCCTTGTGGTTGGAGGAGCCGATCCGGATCCGGCGCTGGCCGAACCGGGAGGAGATGGCGCCCTCGGCAGGCCAGATGTATTCAGGGCGGATCAGCGTGCCGTGATGGAATACTTCCGGCTCCATGGGGATAATAACGGTGGAATCGAGGATCTGAGAGGAGCAGACCTGACCGTTGAGGCAGGTAGTCTCGGTCAGTACCTGAGAGAGACCGTTGACGCCTTCAACGACATAGTCCTCCTCACCCTGATAGAGGGTAGGCTCTTCGACGGTGTACTGGGTGTAGGGGATGGTAACCAGTTCGTCGGTCCGGCAGACGGTAATGAGCTGGAAGGAGTCCAGCAGCTGCTTCTGAATCAGATCGGTGCCAAAGCCGGAGAGGAGATTGGTAAAGCCGTAGCAGAGCTCCAGCTGGAAGGTCTCGGGCAGGGCGCAGGAGACGGTGGTCTCGTCGATATAGGGGGCGGCAGCGGAATAAATCAACTCCAGCAGCTCCTCAGGGGTCTCGGCGGAGAAAAGAAGCTGGCCGTTGAGCGCGAGGAAGTAACGCTGGCCGGAGATGGCGGCGAAGGGATTGACCTCGGCGTTCTCCTCGGACAGATACTGGAAGGGGATTGCCAGAACCAGCTCATCCACGTCTTCTTCTCCTTCGGCGGCCTCCTCGTCGTCAGAGACGGAGGCAATGACCTGATAGCCGTTCTCGGCCTCTTCGTCAGCCTTCAGAGCCTGAACGGAAAAGGCGCTGGCAGTCTGGGGCAGAGCGAAGCAGAAGAGAGCAAACAGGGCCAAAGAGAAGAGCGTTCTCAATACGGGACGAGTGCTGGGTTCCATAGGCGCCGACCTCCTGTAAAAATGGTTACAATCCACACCATAAAATGATACCAGCCGTTCCAGTTATTGTCAACAACAAAGGAGCAGAAATGTAGAAAAATTCTGGCAAAAAGGGCTCAAATGGCAATCTTGCCACCGATAGAGAGGAAAGTGGACTGGAAAGGAACTGGAAACGGGAGGGGAGGATCCGCTCAAAAGGCGGAAAAGGGATACAAAAAGATACATCTTCTCGGAAAAGGGAAAAGAGCCGGAGTTCCGGCTCTTTGAAACGCAGAGGTCAGCTCTCTTCCTCGGCAGGAGGCAGGGCTTGCTCGTCGCCGCGCTCGGCGTCCTCTTCCTCGTCTTCGTCCTCATCCTCGGCGGGCGGGGCGTTTTTGAGCTCCTGCCACTGCTTCCAGGTCATAAAGAGCATCAGGCAGGACAGGCCGCCGATAAAGACCACGGCGAGGATGGTCAGCGGCAGAGACAGCGCGTCGTTGTCGCCCCGGAGATAGCCGGCGGCGATCCGGAACGCCATATAGAGGGTATAGAGCAGAACGACAGCGCGCAGACCGAGAGCGCCGCCATTGGGCTGGGGACGGTTGTTGCTTGCCATAGTTGAGGCCTCCTTTTGGATTCTTTTTCCAGTATAGCACAAAGCGGCGGGGAGAAGGATCTTTTTTTAACAAAATTTTACTTCTTTTGTCTTTCACATCTGTTATACTGAGACTATCCCGGGGAAGGCGGAAGCGCGTTCCCCCCGACAGGAGGAATATTTATGAAACAGGGCAAACGAATGCTTGTCAGTTTGATCGCCGCTCTGGTGGTGGGCGCGGTCTACTTCTATCTGGCCCTTCCTGCCATCAACCTGCAGGATATGGACTTTTATATCTGGGTAGGCGTTATGTGTCTGGTCTATCTGATCACCTGGCTCTCCAAGGGCAGCCGGGAGGAGCGGGGAGAGCAGAAAGTGATCTTTGTCGACGGAAACGCCGTCCGGATCGACCCCACCGGCTTCGCCCCCGGCACCTTCAAGAGCCTGCCGGCCAAGCTGCCGCTGATCATCGTCGGTCTGATGGCGGTGGTTATCGTGGTGGGCAGCCTGATCTCCTGGAAAGGCTTCCGGGCACAGGACTACTATGACCTGCTCCCTGTAACCACCGGTGACTTCACCGAGGACGTGGCCGAGATCAGCTACAACGAGATCCCCATGCTGGACGAGGCCTCTGCCCAGCAGCTGGGTCGCCGGACACTGGGTAATATCAGCGCCGAGGGCGCCTACTCCGATCTGGTCAGCCAGTTTGAGGTCTCCTATGACTACACCCAGATCAACTATCAGGGCCGGCCCGTCCGGGTCTCCCCCCTGATCTATGGCGATCTGATCAAGTGGTTCAATAACCGGTCGGAGGGTCTGCCCGGCTATATCGTGGTAGATATGGTGACGCAGGAGGCCGACCTGATCCTGCTGGAGCAGGGGATCAAGTATACCCCCGACGAGCACTTTGGCCGCTATCTTCCCCGGCATATCCGCTTCCAGTATCCTACCTTCATGTTCGGCGAGGCTACCTTTGAGCTGGACGAAGAGGGACATCCCTACTGGGTCTGCCCCCGGGTGGTCAAGCGGATCGGCCTCTTTGGCGGCGAGGACATTCATGGCGCCGTCCTGGTGGACGCCGTCACCGGTGAGAGCACCTATTACGAAGAGGTGCCCACCTGGGTGGACCGTGTCTATCTGGCTCAGCTGATTATTGAGCAGTACGACAACCACGGTACGCTGGTCAACGGCTTTATCAACTCTATCTTCGGCGAGAAGGGCTGTACCGTCACCACCGACGGCTACAACTATATCGTCATCGACGACGACGTCTATCTCTATACCGGTGTCACCTCTACCGGCACCGACGAGTCCAACGTGGGCTTTATCCTCTCCAACCAGCGGACCAAGGAGACCAAGTTCTACGCCGTCTCCGGCGCTGAGGAGTATTCGGCCATGAGCTCGGCTCAGGGCGCTGTCCAGCATCTGAGCTATACGGCCACTTTCCCCATCCTGCTCAATATCTCCGACCAGCCCACCTACTTTATGGCCCTGAAGGACTCGGCCCAGCTGGTCAAGATGTACTCCATGGTCAACGTCCGGGACTATCAGCTGACCGCCACCGGCCAGACGGTAGCCGAGTGCCAGCAGAACTATGAGAAGCTGCTGGTGGGTTACGGAATCGAAGTGGACAGCGGCGTGGAGCTGGAGAATCAGAAGACGGTCACCGGCACTATCGCTGAAATCCGCTCGGCCGTTATCGAAGGCACCAGCTGGTACTATGTCCGGCTCAACGGCGAGAACTGGTACTACAGTCTGTCGGCTGCCGACAACGCCTCGGTGGTCCTGCTGGATGTGGGAGACAGCGTCTCCATTGACGTGGACGAGACCCAGACGGATATGATCCGAACCGGCCTGCTGACGAACAAGTAAGCCGGCGCCCCTCTTGCGCGGGCAGAAAGAATCCCCGGGGCCGTTGACCTCGGAGAGCATAGAACAAACGCGGAGCGTATCGTTTGCCGATACGCTCCGTTTTCTGTGTGTATGGATTTGAGTGCGGCGCCCGCCGCCTGCCCGGAAGAGGCTTAGTCTTCCTCCGTGTCCACGGAGTCCACAAAACGGCGCTCCAGACCCTGGGCGAAGATGGGGTCGATATCGAAGGTGACGATATCGCCGGGCTTGCAGTCGATATCGGTCAGGTCAATGGCCGTCTCGTTGGCACGAATCCGGCCGATAATCCGGGCCTGCTGGCCGCCGACGGTGACCGAGCGCATATGCTGGTTGACCCAACTGCCGGCCCGGGCCAGCAGACTGATCTGCCGGGAGTGCTCCTGACCGAAGCCGTTGAGGTAGCCTACGGGGATAATACCAATCCGGGTGTCCTGCCGGAGGGTGGACAGCTGCTCGTTACCGATGGTGCTGCCCTTGGGGAGCCAGCGGACCGAGTCCAGCGTGGCCTCGCCGTGGCAGCAGAGCCGGAGCTCCTCTCCCTTCCGGGACCGGCACTGGCCCAGAATGGCCGAGCCCACCCGGACAGCGCTGAGCTGAGTATGGGCCAGAGACATGAGGGCGGAAGAGCTGGCGGCGTGGCAGATGCCCGGCTCAAAGCCGGCCACGCGGATATTATCCAGAGCGGTGGAGAAGCGGTCCATGGAGGCGGTGATATCGTGTCCGGCGGAGTAGAGATGGGTGTAGACGCCCACCGGCTCCACATAGGGCAGATACTGGTAGATGGACAGCAGCTTATCCTTCTCCTGAGGCAGGAAGCCGCCAAAGCCCATGCCGGTATCAATCAGGATATGGGCCCGGGCCAGTTTCTCCTGCTGGCCGGCCAGTCGGTTGAGCAGCTCACCGGCCTCCTGAGAGCCGACGGTAAAGACCACGTTGAGATCCAGCAGGAGCCGGATATTGTCCGGGTCCATGGTGGAATGGAGCATGAGAATCTCTTCCGTCTCAAAGCCGCCGGCCCGGAGGGCCTGGGCGTCGGCGGTGGCGTTGACGGCGAAACGGTCGATGCCGTTTTCCCGGAGGATGCCAGCCAGCTCTACCAGACCTATGCCGTAGCCGTCGCCGGCCAGAGCGGCATAGATAACCGAACCCTGTGCCCGCTGACGGATGAGGGAGATATTGTATCGGATGGCGGCGGTATCAATGACCAGTCGCTTCATAAAAACAACTCCTGATGGGACAACTCCCTAAAAATGGTAATGATTGACTATTATATAGGAGAAGCAGGCCCAATGCAAGGGCAAAGGCCGTGAAAATGCCTTCCATATTCAGAAAACGTTCACTTGTGCCGGGGGCCCGGTCGTGATATAATACTTTTATTATGGAAATTTATCGGCATTTTGCCGTTAGGAGGAACTTCCTTGACTAGAAAAGATGTACTGGTTCCTGAGCAGGAGCTTCAGCGCCAGCGTGAGATCCGCCGTGAGATCGCGCGGCGGATGGCCCTCCTGCCCCGGCAGCCCCTGGCCTTTGTGGATACTTATGGCTGCCAGCAGAACGAGGCTGACTCCGAGCAGATCCGGGGTATGCTGGCCGAGATGGGCTACGGCTTTACCGAGGATGAAAACGAGGCCGACGTGATTGTGATCAATACCTGCGCCGTCCGGGAACACGCCGAGATGCGGGCGCTGGGCAATGTGGGCGCCCTGACCCATACGAAGCGGCGCAATCCTGACCAGATTATCTGCCTCTGCGGCTGCGCCATGCAGGAGCCCCATATGTCCAAAAAGATCCGCCAGTCCTTCCGGCATGTGGATCTGGTCTTTGGCACCCATGTGCTCTATCGCTTCTCCGAGCTGCTGGCACAGGTGCTGGATAAAAAGAAGCGGGTGTTCGAGACGCCTGACTCTCAGGGCGTGATCGCCGAGGGTCTGCCGGTGGCCCGGAAGGGCAAGCTGAAGGCCTGGGTCTCCATTATGTACGGCTGCAATAACTTCTGTACCTACTGCATCGTCCCCTATGTCCGGGGCCGGGAGCGCAGCCGCGATCCGGAGAAGATTCTGGCCGAGGTCCGGGAGCTGGTGGCTGAGGGCTATAAGGATATTACCCTGCTGGGCCAGAACGTTAACTCCTACGGCAAGGATCTGGGTCTGGATATGGACTTTGCCGACCTGCTGGCCAAGGTCAACGAGATTCCCGGGGACTTTTTGGTCCGCTTTATGACCAGCCATCCCAAGGACGCCTCCCAGAAGCTCTTTGAGACCATGGCCCGGTGCGAGAAGGTGGCTCCCCAGCTCCATCTGCCCGTCCAGTGCGGCAATGACCGGGTACTCAAGGCCATGAACCGCCACTATGACCGGGCCACCTATCTGGACGAGATCCGCCGGCTCCGGGCACTGATCCCGGATATCGTGCTGACCAGCGATATTATCGTGGGCTTCCCCGGCGAGACCACCGAGGAGTTCGAGGACACCCTCTCCCTGCTGGAGGAGGTGGGCTACGACGCCCTGTTTACCTTTATCTACTCCCCCCGGGAGGGAACGCCGGGCGCCAAAATGCCCGACCCCATGAGCCGGGAGGAGAAGAACCGGAACTTCCAGCGCCTTGTGGCCCTGCAGAACCGGATCTCCGCCGAGAAACACGCGGCCTATGTGGGCAAGACCCTGCGGGTGCTGGTGGACGGCAAAAACGACGACGGCAAACATACCCTCACCGCCCGGACCGACGGCGGCCGTCTGGTCCATCTGGACGGGGACGAGAGTCTGGTCGGCTCCTGGCAGCGGGCCCGGATCACCGGCTCTTCCAACTGGGCCCTGTTCGGCGAGCTGGTGTAAGGGTCTGGACTTGAAAAGGAGGGAGCAAAGATGAGAGCAGATGTGATTGCCCGGCGGGTGTTGGAGGGAGTATCCCTTCTTCTGCTGTTGGCTATGTTCCTTGCTCCGGTGCTCCTCTGGTCCCGGCTGGGCCAACAGGTGCCGGTCCACTTTGACGCCAGCGGCCAGCCGGACCGGTGGGGAGAACCGTGGGAACTGCTGTTGATCCCGGCGGCAGCGCTGCTGGTCTGGCTGATGATCGAGCTGATCCTCCATAGGGCAAAGCCCGGCCACTGGAACCTGCCCTTCGTTCTGCCCTATGGGCCCACCGCCCATGTGGTGGAGCCGTTGAAGACGATGGTGGCGGCGCTGGGGCTGGAGAGCATTCTCTTCTTTGCCGCGATCGAGTTTATGGCCATTGCCTCCCGTATGGAGGGGATGGGCCTGGTCATGGGGCTGCTGATCGCCCTGCTGACTCTTACCATGGTCTGGGGCCTTGTCCGAAGCTGGCGGGGCCGCTGGATCCACTGAAGCGCCCTGCCGAACCTTCCGGCAGATGGACCGAGAAAAGAAAACGGAGGCCGACTATGGCTGAACTGACCCCCATGCGCAAGCAATATCTGAAGATCAAGCAGGAATTTCCTGACTGCCTGCTCTTTTTCCGACTGGGCGACTTTTACGAGATGTTCGACGAGGACGCCAAGACGGCCTCGAACGAGCTGGATCTGACGCTGACCACCCGGGACCGGAATAAGCCGGAGGAGGAGAAGGTACCCATGTGCGGAGTACCATATCATTCCTACGAGGCCTATCTGAGCCGTCTGATTGCCAAGGGCTACAAGGTGGCGATCTGCGAGCAGACCGAGGACCCGGCCAAGGCCAAGGGCCTGGTAGAACGAGAGGTCGTCCGTGTGGTCACCCCGGGTACGGTGGTGGACGCCTCTATGCTGGAGGAGGGCCGGAATAATTATATCGCCGCCTGCCTGCTGGAAGAACAGGGCGCGGGCCTCTGCTTCTGCGATCTGTCTACCGGCTCGGTGTCGGTGACCGCCTTTTCCGGCGAAGGGGCCCGGAGCTACGCGATGAACGAGCTGGGCCGGTTTGCTCCCAGCGAGATCGTCCTGTCCGAGCAGTGCTGGCAGGACCAGATGTTCCGGGAGTTTCTGAAGCAGCGGCTGGGCAGTGCCAGCAGTCGGGGCGGCAGCCGGTTCGATCTGGAGTCGGCCCGGAAGATGGCCGAGGCTCAGTTTGAAAACGTGGGCGCCATTCCGGAGAATCCGCCCTGGGCCATGCAGGCGGCAGGCGCCCTGCTGAGCTACCTCTATGAGACACAAAAGACTGACCTGAGCTATATCCGGTCGGTGGAATACTACGCCTCGGGCCGATATATGGAGCTGGATCTCACCGCCCGCCGGAATCTGGAGCTGACCGAGACTCTTCGGGGCAAGGAAAAGCGGGGCAGCCTGCTCTGGGTGCTGGACCATACCCGGACCGCCATGGGCGGCCGGACCCTGCGCCAGTGGATCGAGCGGCCTCTGCTTTCCCCGACGGAGATCAACGGCCGGCTCACCGCCGTGGCCGAGCTGGTAGATGATCTGGTCACCCGTCAGGAGCTCCGGCTGGCGCTGCGGGAGGTCACCGACCTGGAACGGCTGATCGGCCGGATCATCTATGGTAATACCAACTGCAAGGACCTGGCCGCCCTGAATCAGGGCCTGTCCAAGGTGCCCTGCCTCCGGCAGCTTCTGGCGGAACGGAAGGCCCCGCTGCTCCAGCGTCTGACCAGACGGCTGGTGGATCTGAGCGAGCTGCGGGAGGAACTGAGCCGGGCTATTGTGGACGATCCTCCCCTGCTGGTTCGGGAGGGAGGCATGATCCGGGCCGGATACAACGAAGAGGTGGACCGGCTCAACTACGTCCTCTCCCACAGCAAGGAGCTGCTGGCCGATATCGAGACCAGAGAGCGGGAGCGTACCGGTATCCGCCAGCTCCGGGTCCGCTACAATAAGGTGTTCGGCTACTATATCGAGGTGCCCCGGGCCCAGTCGGACCGGATGCCCTCCGACTACGTCCGAAAGCAGACGCTGGCCAATAACGAGCGCTTTATCAATTCTGAGCTTAAGGAGCTGGAGAATACCATCTTCAACGCCCGGGACCGGATTGGCGAGCTGGAATACCAGATCTTCTCCCAGCTCAAGCAGCGCTGCGCCGCCAAGGCGGAGATCATCCAGTCTCTGGCCGGCGCCATCGCCCAGATTGATGTACTGGCCTCGCTGGCCGAGGCGGCTGTGCGCAACCAGTACACCATGCCCATCGTGGACGACGGTACCGCCATCCAGATTGTGGACGGCCGCCATCCGGTGGTGGAGCAGGTCCTGAAGGACAGCTTCTTTGTCCCCAACGACACGGTCATGGACGGCAGGAAGGAGACGCTCGCCATTATCACCGGCCCCAATATGGCCGGTAAGTCCACCTATATGCGCCAGGTGGCGCTGATCTGCCTGATGGCCCAGATCGGCTCCTTCGTCCCCGCCCGGTCGGCCAGACTGGGTGTGGTGGACCGGGTCTTTACCCGGATCGGAGCCTCCGACGATCTGGCGGCAGGACAGTCTACCTTTATGGTGGAGATGAGCGAGGTGGCCGAGATCCTGAAGCATGCCACCAGCCGCTCGCTGCTCATTCTCGACGAGATCGGCCGGGGTACCTCCACCTATGACGGCATGAGCATTGCCCGGGCCGTTCTGGAATACTGTGCTGACAAGAAAAAGCTGGGAGCAAAGACCCTCTTTGCCACCCATTATCATGAGCTCACCGAGCTGGAAGAGAGCATCAGCGGCGTGAGCAACTACCATATTGCCGCCAGAAAACGGGGAGACGATATCGTCTTTCTCCGGAAAATTGTCCGGGGCGGCGCCGATCAGAGCTACGGTATTGAGGTGGCCAAGCTGGCCGGCGTGCCGTCCAAAGTGATCAGCAGAGCCCGGAAGATTCTGGACGAGCTGGAGGCGGGGGAGAGACCCCTCCGGTCCGTGCCCGCCCCTCAGGACAGTCAGGAGCAGATTTCTATGGGCGATATGGCCGGAGATGAGGTCCTTCGCCAGCTCCGGCTGACCGAGGTGAATACCCTGACTCCCATTGAGGCTATGAATCTGCTCTTCGAGTGGAAGAAAATGCTGTAATATGGGAGGGTCAAAGACAGAAGGAGACCTTCCGATTGACTTTATGACAGATGCAGGAGAGAACTATGCCTAAGATCCAACAATTATCCTCCCATGTTGCCGACCTGATCGCCGCCGGTGAGGTGGTGGAGCGGCCTGCCAGCGTGGTCAAGGAGCTGGTCGAAAACGCCATTGACGCCGGAGCCTCCACCGTCACCATAGAGATCATGGGGGGCGGTATGCGCTATATCCGGGTCACCGACAACGGCTGCGGAATCGACCCGGAGGACGCCCCCACCGCCTTTCTCCGTCACGCGACCAGCAAGATCCGGACCGAGTACGATCTGGAAGCCATCGGTACGCTGGGCTTCCGGGGAGAGGCACTGGCCGCCATCTCCGCCGTCTCCCGGGTAGAGCTGATGACCCGGACGGCACAGGCCGCCTACGGCACCGCCGTCCAGATGGAGGGAGGCGAGAAGGTCGGTCAGGAGGAGGTGGGCTGCCCGGAGGGCACCACCATGATCGTCCGGGACCTCTTCTTCAATACTCCCGCCCGACTCAAGTTCATGAAGCGGGACTCGGCTGAGGGAGCCGCCGTCTTTACCGTCGTCCAGCATGAGGCTCTGGCCCATCCGGAGATCTCCTTCCGCTTTATCCGGGAGGGGAAGGAGGAGCTGCTCACCCCCGGCGACGGCAAGCTCCAGTCGGCCCTCTACGCCGTGCTGGGCCGGGAGTCGGCGCTGAGCTTTCTCCATTGTCCCGGCTACGGAGAGGAGATCCGGGTGGAGGGCTATGTAAGCCGTCCGGCCTGCTGCCGGGGCACCCGGGCCGCTCAGTTCTTCTTCGTCAACGGCCGCTATGTGAAAAGCCGGACCATGACCGCCGCGCTGGAGGAAGCCTACAGCAACCAGAAGATGGTGGGCAAGTTCCCGGCCTGTGTCCTCAGATTAACGACGAAACTCAATGCCGTCGATGTGAATGTCCATCCGGCAAAGACAGAGGTCAAGTTTACCAACGAAAAGCAGCTCTTTGAGGCGGTCTATTACGCCGTCCGGTCGGTGCTGGAGGCCGAGCAGGGCCATGTGCGGGCGGTGCTGGAAGCCAAGGCTCCGGACAAGCCCCAGCGGCAGGATACGGTGACGGCCAACCAGACCTTCTTTAAGAGCATGACCAGCGCCGAATACCGAAAGGGAGATACCCTCCGCTCTACCGCCCTCTCCGGCTATGATACCGCCGTCTCCCCCTGGCAGGCGGCCACCAGCCGGAACGCCGCCCAGCTGCTGGCCCGTCAGCAGCAGCGCCAGCAGCAGCGCCGGGAGGCCAGAGAGCAGCAGCAGGAGCAGGTTCAGACCGTTCTGGAGGCCCTCGAACTGGGGAAGAAGGAGCCCCTGCCTCCCGTCTCTTCCAAGCCCCTGCCCCCAGAGCTGATCTGGGACGGTCCGGAGGAGAAGAGAAGGGCGGAGAAAACGCCCATGCCCCTGAAGGCCCGGCACAGAGAGAGTTCCCAGCTGCCGGAGCAACCGGGGCAGACCGGTCCGGAAGAGACCGGCCTGACCACCGCCGCCCAGTCTCCCGTCACGCCGGAGACTCCGGTCTGGCGTCTGGCCGGGGAGGTGCTGGACACCTATATTGTCGTCCAGCAGGGCGACTCGGTCTACTTTATTGACAAGCATGCCGCTCATGAGCGGATGAATTTTGACCGGATGAAGGCGCAGGACTACCAGCCCATGCGGCAGATCCTGCTCAGTCCGGTGGTGGTCCGTCCCAGCCCTCAGGAGAGCCAGATCCTGCTGGAGCATCTGGAGCTGCTGGACCGGTTCGGCTTTGAGGTGGAGGACTTCGGCGGCGGCGCCCTGCTGGTCCGGGAGGTCCCTGACTATATTGCCCCCGGAGAGGCGGGCCAGACCCTGACCCGGCTGGCCGGCCAGCTGCTGGAAACCGGCACCGCCGACCCGGACGCCGTCCGGGACCGGGTACTGCACACCATGGCCTGCAAGGCGGCCATCAAAGGCGGCTGGAAGAACGAGCCGGCGGAGCTGGAGGTGGTGGCCCGGGCGGTGATGGAGGGACGGGTGAAGTACTGTCCCCACGGCCGTCCGGTGGCCATTGAAATGACCCGGAGCCAGCTGGAAAAGCAGTTTAAGCGGAGCTGACCAACCGGAGAACAGACAGAGGAAAGGAGGCGGTCCCAATGGCCCCCAAAGTAATCGTCATCGCAGGCCCTACCGCCTCAGGCAAGACGGCGCTGAGTATCGCGCTGGCCAAAGCCTTTGACGGCGAGGTGGTCAGCGCCGACTCCATGCAGATTTACCGCCGGATGGATATCGGAACAGCCAAGCCCACGCCGGAAGAGCGGCAGGGCGTGGCTCACCATATGCTGGACGTGGCCGAGCCGGATGAAAACTTCTCGGTGGCCCGCTATGTGGAACTGGCCTCCCGGGCGGTGGACGATATTCTCCGCCGGGGCAAGGTGCCCGTGATCGCCGGCGGCACCGGCCTCTATCTTGACTCTCTCCTCTCCGGACGAACCTTCGCCCCCTATCCTTCCACCGGCTGGCGGGAGCGGCTGCAGAAGCGGGGAGCGGAAGAGGGAATGGAGCGGCTGCTGGAGGAGCTTCGGGCTGTGGACCCGGAGGCCGCCGGCCGGCTTCATCTGAAAGATGAAAAGCGGATTATTCGGGCGCTGGAGGTCTGGCACGAGACCGGTCGGACCATCACCCAGCACAATCTGGACACGCAGGCCCTGCCGCCCCGGTACGAGGGCTGCTGGATCGGGCTGAATTTTGCCGACCGGGCCCAGCTCTGGGAGCGGATTGACCGGCGGGTGGATCAGATGCTGGAGCAGGGACTGGTGGAGGAGATCCGCCGTCTGCTGGCCGAGGGCATTGACCCCGGCGCCACCGCCATGCAGGCCATCGGCTACAAGGAGATGGCCGAGGCGGTCCGGACCGGCGGAGATTTGGCCGCCGCTGCCGACGAGGTCCGGCTCCGCTCCCGACAGTATGCCAAGCGGCAGCTGACCTGGTTCCGGAAGAATCCGGCCATCCACTGGTATCACTGGCAGCAGCAGCCGGATTTTGCCGCCGCCTGCCAGTTTGCGACAGAAATCATACGCGCCTCGGGTATAGGATGACAGGGAGGACCGCTCCCTGACCGACCTGAAAGGCGGGGGACAGTCCTTAGAACAGAAAAAAGGATGTGTCCCAGATGCAAAAGAATCAAAACCTACAGGAGATCTTCCTCACCCGGGCCAGACGGAGCCGGGTGGGCGTGACCGTCTTTCTGGTCAATGGCTTTCAGATGCGGGGAGTGGTGAGCGGCTTTGATGCCTTCACACTGATCCTCCATACCGACGGCCGCCAGCAGGTCATCTATAAGCACGCGATCTCCACCATCGTCCCGGAGCGGCCCTTGGACCTCCGGGAGTGCAGCGCCCAGCAGGGAGAGGACTGAGCCCGACGGCCTCCTCTCCGGCCTGAAGACCGGGCGCGGACAAGGAGGCAAGCTATGAAGTCAGGCAATAAAGTGGTACAGGGTATTATGGTGCTGCTCTTTCTGGGCGTGCTGGCCTATTTCGCCGTCTACACGGCAGGGACCTTCGCCGGCAGTACCAATACCGCCATCGTCTATACCTATTCCAGCCAGCGGGTGCTGCCGGCAGAGGGCTATCTGGTCCGGGAGGAGTCGGTCGTCCGGGGCGGCGGCGATCTGGTAGAGATCGTGGTGGCCGAGGGCGAAAACGTGGCTGTAGGCGAGGTAGTGGCCCGGATCTACGACAGCAGCGAGGCGCTGGAGCAGCATCGGGAGCTGGAGGAGCTGGAGGAGGAGCTGGAACGGCTCAACTTCATCCGCTCCCGGGACACCGAGGAGACCGAGGCCTTTAAGCTCAGCGGCGATATTACCGAGTTGATCGCCGATATCCATGCCGACGCCTCCCAGAGCAAATATACCGCTCTGGAGGACGGAGTGGACCAGATCAAGGACCTGATCTTCCGGCAGGGCTACACCTACACCACCCGGGCAGCCATTACCGAGCAGATCCAGCAGGTCAACAGCCGGATCGTCGAGCTTCAGACGGCGGCTGCCGCCGCCACCAAGGCCATACGGGCCGAGGTGGCCGGAATCTACTCGGCCTCGGTGGACGGCTATGAGACTATCTTTGATATTGATGAGCTGGTTGATCTGACTCCCGACGAGCTGCGGGCCCGGGCTCTGACCTGGGGCGAGCCTGAGGGGAGCTGGGTAGGTAAGATCGTGACCGACTTCGACTGGTACTATGTGGCCATTATGGATCAGGAGATCTCCAAGCGGGTGACCACCGGCGATACCGTCACCGTCAACTTCGAGGGCTCCGCCGGTCAGCAGGACATGGAGGTCATCCACCTCAGCGTCCCCGACCTGAACGGCCAGGTGGTGGTGGTCTTTCACTCGGACAAAAATCTCTCGGCCATTACCCTGCTCCGGGAGCAGAATGTGGACGTGGGCTATGACAACTGCGAGGGTCTGCGGATCCCCACCCGGGCCCTCCGGGCCGATCAGCAGACCGGCCAGCTGGGCGTCTACCGGGTTACCGGCGCGCAGGCCCAGTGGCTGCCGGTGGAGCTGATCTTCAGCGGCGAGGACTACTATCTGGTCCAGTCGGTGGTCAGCGACGAGCCCACCGTGAAGGAGGAGGCCAACCGCCTCCGGGCCGGCGATCAGATTCTGGTAGGCGGCAAGGAAGTCCATGACGGAAAGGTGGTGGCCTGAGTGTCCATTGCGGAAAATATCCGGGTGATCCGGAGCCGGATCGACGAGGCCGCTCTGGCGGCCGGCAGACGGCCGGAGGAGATTACGCTGGTGGCGGCCACCAAGGTCCAGACCTCGGAAACCATTCGTCAGGCCATTGCCGCCGGAATTACCGTCTGCGGAGAGAACCGGGTTCAGGAGTTCAATGCCCACTGGGCGGATGGCGCCTATGAGGGGGCAAAGGTCCACTTTATCGGCCATCTGCAGAAGAACAAGGTCAAGTATCTGGTGGGCCGGGTGGCGCTGATCGAGTCGGTGGACTCCCGGGAGCTGCTGCAGGCCATCAGCCAGCGGGCAGAAAAGCTGGGTCTGGTCCAGGATGTACTGATTGAGGTGAATATCGGCGCCGAGCTGAGCAAGTCCGGCGTCCGGCCGGAGGAGGCCCGCCAGTTGATACAGCTGGCTGCCGAACTGCCGGGAGTCGCGCCCCGAGGCCTTATGGCCATTCCACCGGCGGCAGGGATTTCCGGGGGAAACAGCCGATATTTTGCCGAAATGAATCAGCTTTTTGTTGACATTAAGGCAAAAACATATGATAATAGAGTAAGTATCGACTGCCTTTCCATGGGCATGAGCGGCGACTTCGCCGACGCCATCGCCCACGGCGCCACTCAGGTCCGTATCGGCACCGCCCTCTTCGGGGCCCGGCCGCCCATGCGCGCCAACGGCTGACGATCATCTTTCAAGAAGATTTAGATACACCTGTACAGGAGGAAACGATAATGGGCTTAATGGACGAACTCAAGCGCCTGGCACATCCCTACGAGGGCGACGAAGAATTTGAAGAAGAAGTGACCGAAGAACCCGCTGCCGAGAGCGCGGAACGTACCCGCAAGTCTTCCTACGACGACTACGACTACTCCGCTCCCGTCTCTTCCGGCCACAGCGACAACGTGGTCAATATCAACGCCACCACCCAGCTTCAGGTGGTCGTTGTCACCCCCACCAAGTTTGAGCAGGCTGCCGGTATCGGCGACCATCTGAAGGACCGCCGGACTGTGGTGCTCAATCTGGAAGGCGCCAATAAGGACGTCTCCCGCCGGATGGTGGACTTCCTCTCCGGCGTTGCCTACGCTCTGGAGGGCAAGATTAAGAAGGTGGCCGTCTCCACCTACATTATCACGCCCTATAACGTGGACATTATCGGCGACCTGATCGACGAGCTGGAAAGCAGCGGCATGCGCTTCTGAGCGTAAGCCCATGGACGACACAGAAATAAAGGGGGATTTATTGTGCTGACACCCAAGGCTGTTGCCGAGCAGACCTTTACCAAGGCCAAGTTCGGCGGATATACCATGCAGGAAGTGGATACCTTCCTGGACGAGATCACTAAGGATTACACCGCTCTGGTGGAAGAGAACGCTTCCCTGAAGGGCAAGCTGAAGGTGCTGGCCGACAAGATCGGCGAGTACCGGGAGATCGAGGACGTCATGCGCGCCACCCTCCACAACGCTCAGAAGACGGCCACCGAGATGGTGGAAGAGGCTGAGAGTAAGCGGGAGGCCATTCTGGTAGCTCTGGAGCAGGATATCCGGGCCCGGAAGCAGGAGTATGACAACGAGATCGCCCTCTGCCGGGCTCAGCTGGCCGAGGCTCAGGCCCGGACCGCCAGCTATGTGGCCATGGTCAAGGATGTGACCGTCCAGCATCAGGCATTCCTGAACAGCATCGCCATCGACCTCTCCGCCGAGGAGACCGCCGAGGCCGCTCCCGCCGCCGAGGAGAAGGTGGAGCAGGAGGATGTCCAGCCGGAAGAGGAGACCGCCGAGGCCGTTGAGGAGACCGCTCCCGCCGCCGAGGAGGCTGCTCCCGCTGCCGAGGAGACCGCTCCCGTCACTACCGCCACCACCCGGATCGACTTTGCCAACCTGAAGTTCGGCAAGGACTACGAGATCAAGTAAACTCTTCAAACTGCTCCGATCACATAGCTCTTTCCGGGCTATGTGATCGTGCGTTTTCGCAGAAAAAGGCAAAACGCCGAAAAACCGGAACTTATCCCCGGTCTATTTGGAATACTTCACCAGAGAGGAAGGCAGAACCGCTATGCCTGATTATAACAAGACCATTCACCTGCCCAAGACGGACTTCCCCATGCGGGCAGCCCTTGCCAAGCGGGAGCCGGATATGCTGGCCTCCTTCCAGCGCAAGGATATCTACACCAAGCTCATGAAGCAGAACGAGGGCAAGCCCAAGTTCATCCTCCATGACGGCCCTCCCTATGCCAACGGCGATATCCATATCGGTCACGCCCTGAACAAGACCCTGAAGGATATTATCGTCCGTACCAAGAATATGACCGGCTATCAGGCCCCCTATGTCCCCGGCTGGGATACCCACGGTATGCCCATCGAGACGGCCATCCAGAAGCAGGGCGTCAAGCGCAATGAGATGAGCGTGCCTGAGTTCCGGAACAAGTGCTACGACTTTGCCATGAAGCAGGTGGACCGCCAGCGGGAAGGCTTTAAGCGGCTGGGCATTATCGGTGACTGGGAGCATCCCTATATCACCCTGACCCCCGACTTTGAGGCCAAGCAGGTTCAGGTCTTTGGCGCTATGGCGGAAAAGGGCTATATCTATCAGAGCCTGAAGCCCGTCTACTGGTGCCCCCACTGCGAGACCGCTCTGGCCGAGGCCGAGGTGGAGTACGCCGACGATCCCGTTACCACCATCTATGTCAAGTTCCCCGTCAAGGACGATCAGGGTAAGCTGGCCCAGTACGGCGACGTGAGCAAGATGCGCTTCGTCATCTGGACCACCACCACCTGGACCCTGCCCGGCAATATGGCCATCTGCCTCAACGGCCTGCTGGACTACGCGCTGGTTAAGACCGGCGAGGACGAGATCCTGATCATGGCCAGCGAGCTGGTGGACAAGGTCATGGCTGAGAGCGGCGTTACCGACTACGAGAAGATCGCCCAGCTCCGGGGCAGCGACTTTGAGTATATGACCGCCCAGCATCCCTTCATGGATCGGGAGAGCCTGATCATCAACGGCGATCACGTCACGCTGGATGCCGGCTCCGGCTGCGTCCACACGGCTCCCTCCTTCGGTCTGGACGACTTCTATGTCTGCCAGCGCTATGACCAGATCCCTACCGATATCACCATGGAAGTCTCCGTGGACAGCAAGGGCCTGCTCAACCAGTATGCCGGCCCCTATAACGGAATCCATGTCCAGAAGGCCCATGCCGCCATCTTCCCCGATCTGGTGGAAAAGGGCGCCATCCTCTCCTCCAAGGAGATCACCCACAGCTATCCCCATTGCTGGCGCTGCAAGCAGCCCATTATCTTCCGGGCCACTCAGCAGTGGTTTGCCAGCGTGGACGCCATCAAGGATCAGGCTGTCCGCGCCTGCGAGGACATCTACTGGAAGCCCGAGTGGGGCAAGGAGCGTATGGTGGCCATGATTCAGGAGCGCGCCGACTGGTGTATCTCCCGTCAGCGTACCTGGGGCGTGCCCATTCCCATGTTCTTCTGCCGCGCCTGCGACAAGAGCTACTGCACCAGCGAGTCCATCGCCAAGGTCTCTGCCATCTTCGCCCAGGAGGGCTCCAACGCCTGGTGGGCCCGGGAAGCTTCCGAGCTGCTGCCTGAGGGCGCCAAGTGCCAGTGCGGCTGCTCCGACTTCCGCAAGGAGACTGACATTCTGGACGTCTGGTTTGACTCCGGCTCCACCTGGAAGGCCGTCTGCGAGAGCCGTCCTGAGCTCCAGTACCCTGCCGACCTCTATCTGGAAGGCGGCGACCAGTACCGCGGCTGGTTCCAGTCCTCCATGCTCACCTCCATCGCCGTCAACGGTATCGCTCCCTATAAGGAGATCATCACCCACGGCTGGACGGTAGACGGCCAGGGCAAGGCTATGCACAAGTCTCTGGGCAACGCCATCAGCCCTCAGGAGACCATTAAGGAGTACGGCGCCGATATCTTCCGCCTCTGGGTCTCCTCCGCCGACTATACTCAGGATATGCGTCTGTCCAAGCCCATTCTGAAGCAGCTGGCAGACACCTATCTGAAGATCCGCAATACCGCCCGCTATATTCTGGGCAATCTGGCCGGCTTCGATCCCAATAGCGACATGGTCCCCGTGAGCCAGCGCAAGGAACTGGACCGCTGGGCGATGGACAGCCTGAACAAGATGGTCGCCAAGTGCCGGGAGGCCTATGATAACTACGACTTCCACACCGTCTACCGTGTGATCTATCACTTCTGCGTGGTGGATATGTCCAACTTCTATCTGGATATTATCAAGGACCGCCTCTACTGTGGCGAGGATGCCGAGCGGAAGATGGCCCAGTCTACTATCTTCCAGATTCTGGACGCTCTGGTCCGTCTGGTGGCTCCCATCCTGGTCTTTACCTCTGATGAGATCTGGGAGGCTATGCCCCATCTGGCCGGCGACAAGACGGAGAGCACGCTGCTCAACGATATGCCCACCGCCAACAGCGACTGGAACCTCTCTGAGGAGGAGAGCTATCGCTGGGAGCAGCTGCAGAAGCTGAAGACGGTGGTCAATAAGGCGCTGGAGGAGTCCCGTGCCGCCAAGACGGTCAAGAAGTCCACCGACGCCGTGCTCACCCTCTCCTTCGACGCCGAGGGCTGGAAGGCATTCCAGAGCCTGAAGGACGCCGATCTGGAAGAGCTCTTTATCGCCTCCAAGGTCAACGTGACCGAGGGTCTGGGCGAGGGCGTCCAGTCTGAGGAGTTCGCCGGCGTAGCCGTCAAGGTGGAGATGAGCGAAGCAGCCAAGTGCCCCCGCTGCTGGCTCCATCATGAGTCCATCGGTCAGGACGCTGACCATCCCGAGCTCTGCCCCCGCTGCGCCAAGGCTGTCAAGGCCATGGCCGTGGAGCTGTAAGCCAACTGAAAAGACGCGAAAGCGCCCTGCCGTTATGCGGCAGGGCGCTCTTATTATATTCCGCCGGACAGGGGAGAAAAGAAAAGATCCCCTCCCGGAAGACAGAGCCCGGGAGGGGAGAGCAATTGCTTAGAGAGCCTTGACGATCTCGGCGGTATCCATGGCGATCATCAGTTCCTCGTTGGTGGGGATGACCAGCACACGGACCTTGGAGCCTTCGCCGGAAACGTCCACTTCGTCGCCCCGCTTGCCGTTTTCTTCGGCATTCAGAGGAGCAACGCCCATGAACTCCAGACCCTCGGTCATCGCTACACGCAGAGAGGGGCCGTTCTCGCCCACGCCGGCGGTGAAGACGATGGCGTCCACGCCGCCCATAGCGGCAGCATAGGAGCCGATATACTTCTTCACGTCGTAGCAGAAGATATCAATAGCCAGCTGGGCACGGAAGTTGCCCTGATTGGCAGCGGCTTCCAGATCGCGGAAGTCGGAGGAGACGCCGGAGACACCGGAAACGCCGGACTTCTTGTTGAGGATGTTCATCATTTCCTTCATGGAGAAGCCGTACTTGTTCATCAGGAACTCCATCACGCCGGCATCCATGTCGCCGGCACGGGTGCCCATAGGCAGACCGGCCAGAGGAGTCAGACCCATGGTGGTGTCCACGCACTTGCCGTTCTTAATGGCGGCGATAGAGGATCCGTTGCCCAGATGGCAGGTGATGATCTTCACATCAGCGGGGTCCTTGCCCAGCATGGCGGCAGCCCGCTGAGAGACGAAACGATGGCTGGTGCCATGGAAGCCGTAGCGGCGGACCTTGTCGTTTTCGTAGTACTCGTAGGGGATGGCGTAGGTATAGGCCACGGCGGGCATGGTCTGGTGGAAGGCGGTGTCAAAGACAGCGACCTGAGGAACCTTGTCGCCCAGAACGGCGGTGCAGGCGTTGATACCGATCAGGTTGGCGGGGTTGTGGAGAGGAGCCAGAGGATTGCACTGCTCGATGGCCTTCATGACTTCGTCCGTCAGCAGGACAGAGGAGGCAAAGGCTTCGCCGCCATGGACCACACGGTGACCCACTGCGTCGATCTCGCTCATGGAGGAGAGCACACCGTTCTCAGCGTCGATCAGAGCGTTGAGTACAGCCTGGATGGCCTCGGAATGGGTGGGCATTGCCACGTCAACGGCGTTCTGAGCAGCCTTGCCTTCCAGCTGGGGCTTGTAGGTGAACTTGCCGTCGATGCCGATACGCTCGCACAGACCCTTAGCCAGCAGTACGCCGGTATCGGGATCCAGAAGCTGATACTTCAGAGAGGAGCTGCCTGCGTTGATGACCAGAATATTCATAATCGTATGTCTCCTTTGCAAAATAGATACCGCTCTGGATTCCTCCGCCTTGCAGCAAGAAAGAAAGCACGGTATAATGGATAGTACTATTTTAGTACAAACGGACCAAAAGGACAAGCTGTATTGCAAAAGAAATTTCGATTGCGGAGGAACTATGACAAATCGAGCCGTGGGCGTTGTCGCCGAATTCGATCCCTTTCACAAGGGCCATCATTATCTGCTCAGCCGGATCCGGAGCCGTTTTCCGGATCGGGGACTGGTCTGCGTGATCAGCGGCAGCTTTACCCAGCGGGGTACGGCGGCCAGTCTGGACAAGTCCCTCCGGGCCAGAATGGCGCTGGAGGGCGGTGCGGATCTGGTGCTGGAGCTGCCGGTGCTCTGGTCATCGGCCTCGGCCGAGCGCTTTGCCCGGGGGGGAGTAGGGGTGCTGCTGGATACCGGTCTGGTGGATACAATCGCCTTCGGCAGCGAGTCAGGGGAGCTGGAGGTGCTGAGAGATACGGCCTCCGCCATTGACAGCCCCCAGTTTCAGGCCGGGCTCCGGGCCGGGCTGGAGGAGGGCCTCTCCTATGCTGCCGCCCGGCAGCGAACGGTAACCGAGCTGATCGGGGAAAAAGCCCGCTGTCTGGCCGAACCGAACAATAATCTGGCCGTGGAATATCTCCGGGCGCTGGCCTACTGGCGAAGCCCGGGGGTCTCCGCCTTTACCGTGGCCCGGCTGGGCGCCGGCCATGACAGCCGGGAGAGCGACGCCCCCGCCGTCTCGGCCTCTCTGCTCCGGGATAAGATGGAACGGAGAGACTGGGCGGGACTGGCGGCCGGACTGCCCGAGAGCAGCTTCCGACTGCTGAGCGCGTCGCTGGACAGGGGGGAGGGCACAGCCGACCTTCGGCGCTGCCAGCTGGCCCTGCTGGCCCGACTGCGAACCATGGAAGAGGAGGACTTTGCCCGGCTGCCCGACTTTGAGACGGGGCTGGAGAACCGACTGGCCCGTGCCGCCGGAGAGGCGGAGACGCTGGAGGAGCTCTACGATCTGGCCAAGACCCGGCGCTATCCCGAGGCCAGAGTCCGACGGATGGTACTCTGGGCTTTTCTCGGTCTGGAGGATGCTGACCGGCAGGATCGGGTCCCCTATCTCCGAGTTCTGGGAGCCAACGAGCGGGGGAGAGAGCTGCTCCGGGAGATGAAGCAGTCAGCCCGCCAGCCGGTCATCACCCGCGCCGGCCAGATCCGGAGTCTGGATCGGGAGGCACAGCGGGTCTTTCGCCTGGAAGCCAGAGCGGCCGATCTCCGGGCCCTCTGCCTGCCCGAGGGCTGCTGCCGGCGCAGCGGGGTGGAGTGGAGCCGACAGACGGTAATCCTGCCCGGTCAGGCCGACTGAAGGACCCGGATGGGACTGATATTGTCGGCCAGCTCCAGCACCCGGTCCAGCTTCTCCTCGGCCCGGGCGACATTCCGGCTCATGGTGGACAGATGGATACCCAGCTGCTGGGCAGCCTGATACATGGAGCGCTGACGGAGATAGTACTCGGTGAGACACTGAATTTCCCGATCCGTCAGCGCCTGCCGGATGCTCTCCAGCAGGGCGAGTTGATACCGGTCCAGCCGACACTGGTATTCCGGTCGGTCCAGATGGCGGAGATAGAAGCGGACCTTCGCCGCGTAGGCCCCGCCCCGTCGGTAGTTGGGCGCGGAGTTAAAATGCTGCATGATAGAACCTCCTTTGGGGCAACAGGGCCCGTGGAAAAATAGAGACGGAAAATTTCAAAAAAAATCAAGTGAGCTATTGACAAACGACAGCAAAGCTGATAATATAATCCTTGCTGATTCCGAGAACGCAACTTGCTGGTATAGCTCAGTTGGTAGAGCAGCTGATTTGTAATCAGCAGGTCGGGGGTTCGAGTCCGTCTACCAGCTCTTTCCCGGCGATCGGAGATCGGTCAACTGAATACGGAGGAGTACCCAAGTGGCTAAAGGGGGCAGACTGTAAATCTGTTGACGCACGTCTACAATGGTTCGAATCCATTCTCCTCCATTGAAACATCCATCGTCCATCGGTGGATGTTTTCATTTTTTTCTATCCCCACAGTTCAGCCCAACAGTCTGCTCTGTCTCTCCGGCAGCGCCTCCCTATCGCCCCGTCCCCAGTCCCTCCCCCAAAGGACTGGGTTTTTGCCGTCTTGGAAATAGAACATCTGTTCGACTGACAGGGCTATTATATCACCAAACGGAGAAAAAGTCAAGTACAACTATCAGAAAACGCCACCGACCGGTGTTGGTTGGAAAAGCAGGGGAGAAAACCGGGAAAATTGGCACCAATTGGAGAAAAAGATTCTCCAAAAGGGGAGAAGTTATTGCGCTAAAGTGGGAAAGCTGATATAATCAGAGGAAAGAAAAAAGGGAAAGGGGGCCTGCCCAATGGAGAAACAGGAGACGCTGGGCCAGCGCCTGCGCAGGCTGATGGAAGAAGGACAGCTCAACTACGAGGCTCTGGGCCGTCTGCTGGAAATGCGGCCCCAGACGCTGAACCGGTATGTCCTGGGCCAGCGGGAGCCCAAGGCGGGCGTGGCGGCGGAGATGGCCCAGAAGCTGGGGGTGGATTTGCTCTGGCTTCAGGGCTACGACGTGCCCCGGCAGAGCCGGAAGCCGGCCTGTCTGCCGGGAGAGAGCATGATCCCGGTGCTGGGCGTGATCAAGGCGGGCATCCCGGCCATTGCCCTGCAGCAGATTGAGGGCTATGCTCCGGCGGATGTGGCCCGGCCGGAGGAGTATTTCTACCTGCGGGTTTCCGGAGACAGCATGAAGAACGCCGGGATCCGGACGGGGGATCTGGTGCTCATCCACCAGCAGCCTCAGGCGGAAAACGGCCAGATTGTTGCCTGTATCGTGGAGGAGGAGGACGCCACCCTCAAGCGCTTCCACCGCCAGCGGGACTGGGTAGTTCTCCAGCCGGAGAACCCGGATTACCAGCCTTATTTTCTCCCGGCCTCTGACTTTGAGACGGGGAGAGCGCGGATTGTGGGCGTAGCCGTTCGGCTGGTCCGGGATCTGTAACCAACAAGCTAGGAAAGGACGAGAAGGCAAAATGAGCAAGCTGATCGAACGAAAGGACCAGCAGCCTGAGTATACCTGGGCGCTGGAAGATATTTTCCCCACCGACGAGGCCTGGGAGCAGGCGCTGGAGGAGGCCAGAGGACTGGCCGAGGAGACCCGGGCCCTGGAGGGGCAGCTGGGCAGCAGCGGAGAGAAGCTGCTGGAGAGCATGAAGCTGAGCGACCGGATCAGCGTGGCCTTTCAGGCGCTGGCCAATTACGCCGCCCGCCGGGCCGACGAGGATACCCGGGTGGCCAAGTATCAGGCCATGACAGCCAAGGTGTCCGCGCTGGCGGTGGAGCTGAATACAGCCGGCGCCTATGAGGACAACGAGATTCTGGCCATTGACGAGCAGCGGCTGGAGGAATTTTACCGGTCAGTGCCCGAGCTGGAGGTCTATCGCCTCCGGCTGCAGCGGCTGCGCCGGAAGAAGGAGCATATCCTCTCCCCGGCAGAGGAGAGCCTGCTGGCTGGGGCAGGAGAGCTGGCCGAGACGCCGGGCAATATTTTTACCATGCTCTCGGACGCGGATATGCCTTTTGAGGACGCCGTGGACAGTCAGGGCAGGAGCTATCCCCTCTCTCACGGCAGCTACGGTACCCTGCTCCAGAGCAAGGACCGGGAGCTGCGCCGATCGGCCTACGAGCATATGTACGACGCTTACGGCCGCTTTCGCAATACCTCGGCCGCGGTACTGGGTGCCCAGAACAAGCAGCTGGCCTTTTTCGCCAAAGCCCGGAAATACGCCTCCCCGCTGGAGGCGGCTCTGGACCGGACGGAGGTGCCTGCCGAGGTCTATCGGAACCTGATCGACGCCGTCCATGCCAACTTCCCCAAGCTCCATCGCTACGTCTCCCTGCGCAAGAAGCTGCTGGGAGTGGAGGAGCTTCGCTTCTACGACCTGTACACCCCCATGGTGGAGGGCGTGGAGATGAAGGTCAGCTTCCCTGAGGCCAAAGAGCTGGCGCTGGAGGCGCTGCGGGTACTGGGTGAGGACTATCTGGCCATGCTGCGGGAGGGGTTTGAAAACCGCTGGATCGACGTCTACGAAAACGTGGGCAAGCGCTCCGGCGCCTATGCCGTAGGGGCCCGGGTCCATCCCTTTGTCCTGCTCAACTATCAGGGCAACCTGACCGACGCCTTTACGCTGGTCCACGAGATGGGCCATGCGCTGCACTCCTACCTCTCCAACACCAACCAGCCGGTGGCCTACAGCCGCTATGTGATCTTCGTGGCCGAGGTGGCCTCCACCTGCAACGAGGCGCTGCTCATGCAGTATCTGCTGGGCAGAACCCGGGACCGGAAGGAGCGGGCCTACCTGATCAACTACTTCCTGGAGCAGTTCCGGACCATTATCTACCGCCAGACCATGTTCGCCGAGTTCGAGCTGAAGGTGAGCGAGATGAATCAGCGGGGGGAAGGCGTTACCGCCGAGGCCCTCTGCGCCCTGTACCGGAAGCTGAACGAGGACTACTTCGGTCCCGACGTGGTGGTGGATGACCGGATTGCGTTGGAATGGGCCAGAATCCCCCATTTCTACTACAACTTCTACGTCTACCAGTATTCCACCGGCTACGCTGCCGCCATCGCCCTGTCCCGGAAGATCCTGTCCGAGGGAGAGAGCGCCGTTCGGGCCTATCTGGACTTCCTCTCCTCCGGCTGCTCGGCCGATCCCATCAGCCTGCTGAAAAAGGCCGGCGTGGACATGACCACCGCCCAGCCCATTGACCAGGCGCTGGAGCTCTTTGACCAGCTTATTACCGAGCTGGAAGAGCTGATGGCCGAATAAACGAAACAATCAGACCTGTCTCCAAAAAGACAAAGACCGGCACCCCCATCGGGTGCCGGCTCTCTTTTGCCCCAGCGCGCCGAATGCGCCGGGGCCAGTCTTTCTCTCAGGTACAGTCTCAGTCTCAGTCTCAGGTACAGGTACAGTCTCAGGTACAGGTACAGGTACAGGATAGCTAACGTCCGCTTCTTTTTTGGGAGCGATTTTAGCGATCGCTTTTTTTGGTGGAGCGATTTTAGCGACCGCTTCTTTTGGTGGAGCGATTTCAGCGATTGCTGCCGGGAGCGGAAAAGAGGGGACCGGTCAGAGGCCGGCCAGATCCCGGACAACCTCGCCGGCCAGCAGCAGACCGGCGGTCCCGGGGACAAAGGCCAGAGAGCCGGGGATAGACCGGCGGCCCTCATCCGGCTCCTCGCCGGGAACGGGGGCGGGAGTGAGGGCCTCCTCCTGGGAGTAGACCACCTTCAGGTGGCGGATGCCCCGGCGGGCCAGCTCCTTGCGCATGACCCGGGCCAGAGGGCAGATGGAGGTCTTGGAGAGGTCGGCAATCTGGAAGCGCTCGGGATAGAGCTTATTGCCGGTGCCCATGGAGGAGATGACGGGGACGCCCAGCTGATGGCAGGCGGTGATGATATGGAGCTTGGCCTTGACGGTGTCGATACAGTCGATCACATAGTCAAACTGGGCCAGATCCACCGCCTCTGCCGTCTCGGGCAGGTAGAAGATGGGGTAGGTGACCACCTGAATATCCGGGTCAATCTCGGCGATCCGCTCCTTAACCACCTCTACCTTCAGCCGGCCCACTGTGGACCGGGTGGCATGAAGCTGCCGGTTGAGGTTGGAGAGGCTGAAAGTGTCCCGGTCGATGAGATGGAGCTGGCCGACACCGGATCGGGCCAGCGCCTCGGCACAGTAGCCGCCTACGCCGCCCAGACCGAAAAGGGCCACCTTGGCGCTGCGGAGTCGGGACATGGCGCTGTCGCCCAGCAGGATCCGGGCTCGGATGAGATGATCATTGGAGGGAGAAGTCATAGGGCGCTCCTGTTCTGCCTCGCTGGCGAGGCTCTGGCCGGTTCAGACCTCGAGGGAGGGGCCGAAATCCGGCGAAGGGTTTTCTCTATGGTAACGCCGGGGGCCGGGGGTGTCAAGAGGCTCCGGCCGGGAGGAGTTTTAACAAATTATCCACTTCTCCCCGGGGCAAATCGGGTACACTGGGAGGGAACTGGCCGAGAGATCTGTCCTCAGGAGGTGAGCCCATGGAACAAAAGAACGACCTGCTGGCCGAGATTCTCTTTTTCCTCTCTCTGGTAGCCGCCGCGCTGGGCGCGCTGCTGGGGATGTTCAGCTGGCTGGGCCGGCTGCCCATTATCCGCTCCTTTTCCTTCGCTCGACCCAAAGAGCCCATTCGCCGGAGTTTCCAGCGGGGCGAGGACGAGCTGAGAAGAGAGTAAAGCGCCTTTTCCGGAGCTGGTAATCATTTCATCGTCCCATAACCGGGACCTATGCCTCCTGTTGCATTGACAGGAGGCTTTCTTTTTGGTATAATTCGAACATAAGTTCGATAGAAGAAACAGACGTTCGATAAACGAAGGGAGGAGAAGGGGATATGGAGCTGCTGGACAAGCTGACCATTCTGACCGACGCTGCCAAGTATGACGCCGCCTGTACCTCCAGCGGGCTGGACCGGAAGGGGCAGAAGGGGCGTCTGGGCTCTGCCATGGCCCCGGGCTGCTGCCATAGCTTTTCCGCCGACGGTCGGTGCATTACCCTGCTGAAGGTTCTGCTCACCAACTGCTGCGCCTACGACTGCCAGTACTGCGTCAACCGCCGAAGCAACGATACCCCCCGGGCAGCGTTCACCCCCAGAGAGCTGGCCGAGCTGACCATTCAGTTTTACCGGCGGAACTATATCGAAGGCCTCTTCCTCAGCTCTGCCGTCCTCCGGGATCCAGACTATACCACCGAGCTCATGATCCGGGCCCTCCGGCTCCTCCGGCAGGACTACGGCTTCGGCGGCTATATCCATGCCAAGGCCATTCCCGGGGCCGATCCCGCCTTGACCTGGCAGCTGGGTCTGCTGGCCGACCGGCTGAGCGTGAATATCGAGCTGCCCTCTGCCCGGAGCCTCAGCCTGCTGGCCCCGGACAAAAAGAAAGAGGCGATCTTAAAGCCCATGGCCCTGATCCGGGAGGGCAGCGCTGAGAGTCGCCGCTCTCTGAGACGACTGCCGGAGGCCCGGGCCCTCCGCTTTGCCCCGGCCGGCCAGTCCACCCAGATGATCATTGGGGCCACGCCGGAAAACGACCGGCAGATTCTGAATCTGACCCAGAATCTCTATCGAAAGTACCGGCTGAAGCGGGTCTTTTACTCGGCTTACCTGCCTGTCTCCGGCTCCCGGCTGCTGCCGGCGGCCGAGCACTTTAAGCCCCCGCTCCTCCGGGAGCATCGGCTCTATCAGGCCGACTGGCTCCTCCGGTTCTACCACTTTGACGCCTCCGAGCTGCTGGAGGAGAGTCAGCCCAACTTTGACCCCCAACTGGACCCAAAGTGCTGCTGGGCGCTGCGCCATCCTGACTTCTTCCCTGTAGAGGTCAACAGCGCCGACTATGAGCGGCTGCTCCGGGTGCCGGGAATCGGGGTCACCTCGGCCCGGCGAATTCTGATTGCCCGGCGCAGCAGCCGGCTGGACGAGCTGAGCCTGAAGAAGCTGGGCGTGGTGCTGAAGCGGGCCCGGTATTTTATTACCTGCTCCGGCCGGATGACCGAGGGCCTTCGCCTTGGGCCGGAAGGGGCCCGACGTCAGCTGCTGGCGCTGGAGCGGCCCCGGGTATTGGCGCTGGAGCCGGAGCAGCTATCGCTGTTTGACCGGGAGGTGGGCGTATGAGAGAGGGCTGGACACAGGTTTCCTTCCGCTATGACGGCTCCTTCGCCGGCTTTCTGACCTGCGTATACGAGAGCTTCCGCCATTTCGAGGAGCCCATGGCCTTCTGCGGGCCGGAGGAGGACCGGTGCTCCATCTGGCCGGAGCGGCCGGTGGAGACCGACCCGGGCCATGCCAAGCAGATCTACCGGGCCCTTCGGGAGAAGGCCTCCAAGGAGGTTCAGCGCATGGTCACCCACGGCTATCTGGCCGATCTGGAGGGGAAGGAATGTATCCTCTGGCAGTTTATCCGCATGGCGTGGGATATCGGCCCCGGCGTTATCTACTGGATCACCGACGAGCGGGTGAGCAGACTGGATAAGGCCCTCCGAGCCATGTATAACGAGGCCCATCTGCTCAAGGGCTTTACCCGCTTCAGCGATTGTCGGGGCCTGCTCTGGGCACAGATCAGTCCGAAAAACCGGGTTCTGCCCCTGCTGCGGCCCCATTTCTGCGACCGGTTCCAGATGGAGACCTTCCTGATCTTCGACGACGTCCACCATGAGGCACTGGTCTACGCCCAGGGCCAGTGGGCCATCCGGCCGGTGGACAGTATCCAGTTCCCCGCCGCTGACGCCCGGGAGGAGGACTACCGCCGCCTCTGGAAGACCTTTTACGACACGGTGGCTATCCAGAGCCGCCACAATCCCCGGCTCCGCCAGAGCAACCTCCCCAAGCGCTACTGGCACCATATGACCGAGCTGCGGGAAGAACTGGCGCAGGAGGGCCTGGTGAGCAGGTGAGGGGCAGAAAGAAAAGCCAAAATTCCCCCTTGACAAATGAAAAATCTGGCGTATAATTTAGCACATAAAAGCTTTAAAGCGCGAAACTTAAAGCACCGGACCATCTGACTGATACTGCGGACGCCCGGAACAAAAAATGAGACGGAGCCGGGAAGATCCGCCCCGCCCTAACAACCAAGGAGGAAACCACCATGAAAAACCTGAAGAAGCTGCTGAGCCTGCTGCTGGCTCTCGTAATGTGTCTGGCTCTGGCCGCCTGCGGCGCTCCTGCCGAGGAGGAGGCCGGGGAGGCTGAGGACGGTCTGTATCAGATCGGCGTGATCCAGCTGGTCCAGCACGAGGCGCTGGACGCCGCTACTCAGGGCTTTGTGGATACCCTGATTGAAAAGGGAATTGCCAGCGAAGATACCATCGACATCCAGAACGCTCAGGGCGATACCCCCACCTGCGCTACCATCGTCAACGGCTTTGTCTCCGCTGATGTGGATCTGATTCTGGCCAACGCCACCGCAGCCCTCCAGGCTGCCGCCGCCGGCACCGACAGCATTCCCATTCTGGGCACCTCCATTACCGACTATGCCACCGCTCTGGAGATCGACGACTGGACCGGCGCCACCGGCACCAATATCTCCGGCACCTCTGACCTGGCTCCTCTGGCCGATCAGGCTGCCATGCTGGCCGAGCTCTTCCCCGCTGCCGACTATCCCACCGTGGGCATCCTCTACTGCTCCGCCGAGCCCAACTCCAAGTACCAGTCCAACGTGGTTACCGCTGAGCTGACTGCTCTGGGCTATACCGTTAAGGAATACACCTTCGCCGACTCCAACGACGTAGCTGCCGTTACCACCACCGCCTGCTCCGAGGCCGACGTGCTCTACATCCCCACCGACAATACCGCCGCCTCCTGCACCGAGGCCATCAATAACGTGGCCGCCCCCGCCGGAACCCCCATTATCGCCGGTGAGGAAGGTATCTGCAAGGGCTGCGGCGTGGCCACCCTGTCCATCAGCTACTACGATATCGGCGTTGCAGCCGGCGAGATGGCTTATGAGATTCTGGTCAACGGCGCCGATGTCTCCACCATGGAGGTCCAGTTTGCCGGCAGCGTGACCAAGAAGTACAATCCCGTCAACTGCCAGGCACTGGGCATTACCCCGCCCGAGGGCTACGAAGCCATCGTCATGGAGTAAAGCCGGATCCTTCGGCAAGACTGACCAAGTGAACGGACGCCGGGGAGAAGGGTTCGCCTTTCTCCCCGCCTTTCGCTGTTTTATGAGCTGACACTACCACAGGCCCCGGACCGGGGCAGGAGAGAAAGGAACACGCTTTGGACATTGGAAATCTCATCTCGGCACTGCCGGGGGCCGCGGCACAGGGCCTGATCTGGGGCATTATGGCCATCGGCGTCTATCTGACCTATCGTATTCTGGACGTGGCCGACCTGACGGTGGACGGCACGATGGCAACCGGCGGCGCCGTCTGCGTCATGCTGACGCTGGCCGGACTGCCCATGCCGGTGGCGCTGCTGGCTTCGGTGGCAGTGGGTATGCTGGCCGGTCT
The DNA here is from genome assembly GCA_017395935.1 of Oscillospiraceae bacterium. Taxonomy (GTDB): domain Bacteria; phylum Bacillota; class Clostridia; order Oscillospirales; family Oscillospiraceae; genus Onthomonas. The sequence continues at coordinate 17,123 of JAFQNL010000012.1, read as the reverse complement.
GGTCACCGGTATCTTCCATACGATCATGGGTATCCCTGCCATTCTGGCCGGTATTCTGACCCAGCTGGGCCTCTGGTCCATCAACCTGCGGATTCTGGGCATGGCCAATAAGGCCATCAGCGTCGATAAGTACAATCTGCTGGTCTCTCTGCGCTATATCCCCAGAACGCTGATCACCGTCTTTATTGTCATCCTGCTGGTAATCGGCCTGCTCTACTGGTTCTTCGGCACTGAGCGGGGCTGCTCGATCCGTGCGACCGGCGCCAATCAGGCCATGGCCCGGGCACAGGGCATCAATACCCGGTTCAATATCGTGCTGGGTCTGATGATCTCCAACGGTATTGTGGCGCTGGCCAGCGCCCTCTACAGCCAGTATCAGGGTTTTGCCGACGTCAACTCCGGCCGAGGCGCCATCGTAATCGGTCTGGCCGCTGTCATTATCGGTGAGGTCCTCTTTGGCAAGCTGGCCAGAAACTTCGCCGTGAAACTCTTTACCGTGGCTATGGGCGGCGTGGTCTACTATCTGGTGATCCAGTTCATCCTCTGGCTGGGCCTCAACGCAAACGACCTGAAGCTGATCTCCGCTCTGGTGGTGGCCGTCTTCCTGGCCGTGCCCTACTGGAGAGCCCAGCATATCCACGCCAAGAGCCGGAAGAGAAAGGAGGCGGTCTGAGATGCTGAAGATTGAAAACGTCTATAAGACCTTTAACGCCGGAACCGTCAACGCCAAGACCGCTCTGGCCGGACTCAGCCTCCATCTGAAGCCGGGAGATTTCTGCACTGTAATCGGCGGCAACGGCGCCGGCAAGTCTACCATGCTCAACGCCGTGGCCGGCGTCTGGCACGTGGACGAGGGTAAGGTGATCATCGACGGCAAGGACGTCACCGACCTGCCCGAGCATAAGCGGGCCGCCTATCTGGGCCGGGTCTTTCAGGACCCCATGACGGGCACCGCCGCCACCATGGGTATCGACGAAAATCTGGCTCTGGCCGCCCGCCGGGGACAGCGCCGGGGCCTGAAATGGGGTATCAGCAACCAGGAGCGGGAGCACTACCGGGCCCTGCTGGCCGATCTGGATCTGGGTCTGGAAGGCCGGGTCAGCAGCAAGGTGGGCCTGCTCTCCGGCGGTCAGCGTCAGGCGGTTACCCTGCTTATGGCCACCCTTCAGAAACCTAAGCTGCTGCTGCTGGACGAACACACCGCCGCTCTGGATCCCAAGACGGCAGCCAAGGTGCTGGAGCTGACGGATAAGATTGTCTCCCGGGACCAGCTGACCACCCTCATGATCACCCATAATATGAAGGATGCCATTGCCCACGGCAACCGGCTGATCATGATGAAGGACGGCAAGATTATTCTGGATATCGCGGGCGAGGACAAGAAGAAGCTGACTGTAGCCGATCTGATGGCCAGATTTGCCGACGCTGCCGGCGAGGGCATTGCCAATGACCGGATGATCCTGGGCTGAGGAATCGAAAAACAGAAGAAGATGGCTCCTCCGGCGAGAATGGCCGGGGGAGCCTTTTTGCCCTTTTCCAGGGCGGACGTCTTGTGTTATACTGGTGGAAAGGAAAGGAGGACAAAGCTATGCCTCTTCAGATTATCCGACAGGACATTACCCGCCTGAAAGTAGACGCCATCGTAAACGCTGCTAATCCAGACCTCCGACAGGGAGGCGGAGTCTGCGGCGCGATTTTTGCCGCCGCCGGCGCCCAGGAGCTCCAGCAGGCCTGCGACCGGATCGGCCACTGTGACACCGGCAAGGCGGTTATTACTCCTGGCTTCCGGCTGCCGGCCAAATATGTGATCCATACCCCGGGACCTGTCTGGCAGGGCGGCAAGTGTAATGAGCGGGCGCTGCTGGCCTCCTGCTACCGTTCGGCACTGAATCTGGCCAAGGACCGGGGCCTCCGGTCGGTGGCCTTTCCTCTGATTTCCTCGGGTATCTATGGCTATCCCAAGGAAGAGGCACTGGCAGTGGCTACGGATACCATTGGCGCCTTTCTGCTGGAGGAGGAGATGGAGGTCATTCTGGCCGTCTTTGACCGGTCGGCCTATCAGCTCAGCGCTGAGCGCTATGAGGCGGTCCGGAGCTTTATCGACCAGCCCTATGTCCTGCGCCAGCAACAGCGCTTTGGCCGAAGAGGGATGGAGAACGGGCCCCTTCAGCAGACGATCGCTCCCAGTTCCTGTCCGGAGTCCCAGCCCCAGACCTTTGCCGTGCCGGCTCCCGTCAAACAGAACAGCTACCGACCCTCCCTCTCCGAGGAACTGAGCGAGAGGGAGAAGAAGGCGGTGATCGGCTCTGACCTGTTCGCCTTTCTGAGCAGGAAGCGGAAGGCGGAGAGCTTTTCCTCCAAGGTCATGAACTATATTGATCAGAAGGGGCTCAAGGACAGCACCGTTTATAAGCGGGCCAATCTGGACCGGAAGCACTTCTCTAAGATCCGCTCCAACCACGACTATAAGCCCACCAAGCGGACGGCTCTGGCGCTGGCGATCGCGCTGGAGCTGAATATGGACCAGACGGTGGATCTGCTGGCGCTGGCCGGCTATGCCTTCTCGCCCCGGGACAAGGTGGATCTGATTGTGGAGTATTTTATCCTTCAGCAAGACTACAATATCTTCCGAATCAACGAGGCGCTCTTTGCCTTTGGCCAGCATCAGCTGGGAGCCTGAGCCCGGCGGGGACGGAGAAGAGACAAACGGACAAAAAAGAATGCCCCAGCCGAATCGGCTGGGGCATTTTCTCATCTCAGAGAGATGTGTCTGCTTTCAGCGAACCTTAGCGCTGGATACGGCCGGAGCCGTCACCGCCGGCCAGCTTCTCGACCTCAGCGACGGAGACCATGTTGTAGTCGCCCTCGATGGAGTGCTTCAGAGCGGAAGCGGCAACAGCGAACTCGACAGCAGCCTGGGTGTCCTTACCGGTCAGCAGGCTGTAGATCAGGCCGCCGCCGAAGGAGTCACCGCCGCCGACGCGGTCGATGATGTGCAGGTTGTACTTCTTGGAGAAGCAGTACTCGTCCTTGGCGACGTTGTAGAGCATGGCGCTCCAGCCGTTGTCGAAGGCAGAGTGGGACTCACGCAGGGTGATGGCGACCATCTCGAAGCCGAACTTGTCAGCCAGCTGCTTGGCGACGGACTTGTAGCCCTCGTGGTTCAGGCTGCCGCCGTAGATATCGGTGGCCTCGGCCTCGATACCGAAAACGTCCTTGGCGTCCTCTTCGTTGGAGATGCAGACGTCAACATACTGGCACAGCTCGGTCATAGCCTCGCGGGCCTCGGCGCGGGTCCACAGCTTGCCGCGGTAGTTCAGGTCGCAGGAGATCTTCACGCCGTGAGCCTTGGCGGCCTTGCAGGCTTCCTTGCAGATCTCGACCACGTTGGCGCCCAGAGCGGGAGTGATGCCGGTGAAATGGAACCAGTCGGCGTCAGCAAAGATGGCGTCCCAGTCGAAGTCGGCGGTAGAAGCTTCCTGAATGGCGGAGTGAGCCCGGTCATAGATGCAGACGGAGCCACGCTGAGAAGCGCCCTTCTCGTTGAAGTAGATACCAACGCGATCGCCGCCGCGGGTGATCATGCTGGTGTCAACGCCATAGCGGCGCAGGCTGTTGACAGCGGCCTGACCGATGGAGTGAGCGGGCAGCTTGGAGACGAAGGCAGCGTCCAGACCATAGTTGGCCAGAGAGACAGCAACGTTAGCTTCGCCACCGCCGAAGGTGAAAGCCAGGGTGCTGGCCTGCACGAAACGCTCGTAGTTGAAAGGCTGCAGACGGATCATCAGTTCGCCGAAAGTAATTACCTTGCCCATGTGTATCGTTCCTCCTAAAAATATGGTAAAGGGTGGATTGGATAGACGGAGAGTTAGCCGCGGACCTTGTCCACGATGGCACGGGTCTGCTTGCAGAGATCAATGATCTCGTCCCACTTGTTGTTCTCGATCAGGTCGGCAGTGACCATGTAAGAGCCGCCGCAGGCAGCGATGACGGAAGCAGACAGATAGGTTTCCAGATTCTTCAGGCTGATACCGCCGGTGGGCATGACCTTGAACTGGGGGAAGGGAGCGCTCATGGCCTTGATCTTGGCCAGACCGCCGGACTGCTCGGCGGGGAAGAACTTAATCAGCTCCAGGCCGAACTTGAGAGCGGCGTGATAGTCAGTGGGAGTGGTGCAGCCGGGGAAGATGGGGATATTCTTCTCCTGAGCATAGGCCACCAGCTCGGGGTCGAAGCCGGGAGTGACGATGAACTGACCGCCGGCGGCGATGGTCTGGTCGATATGATCGGTGGTGGTGACGGTGCCGGCACCCACGATCATCTCAGGGCAGGTCTCCTTCATGATGCGGATGGCGTCAGCGGCGCCGGCGGCACGGAAGGTGACCTCGGCCACGGGCAGACCGCCCTCGCAAAGAGCCTTGGCCAGAGGAGCGGCATCCCGCTCAGGATAGGTCAGCTTGATAACAGGAACGACGCCGATCTTAGAGATGGCCTGATTCAGTGCATTCATTGGAAAGCTCTCCTTTATTAAATCTTTTGTTCGCCCAGAGCGTCGGGAACTACGCCCTCAGCCACGGGGGCATCGGGATAGTCGGTATAGACAGGCATGGGCAGAGACTGCATATACTCGTGCATCGCCTCGGCCACCTTCTTGCCGTGGGCAACGGCCTCGACGACCGTGCGGGCGCCGTTGACGGCGTCGCCGGCGGCGAAGACACCGGCCCGGCTGGTATGACCGTCTTCACCGACGGTAAGCAGACCGGAGCGGGTGGTATCGATGCCCTTGGTGGTGGAAATGAGGTTGCTCTCAGCGCCCTGACTGACGGCGATAATGACGAAGTCGCAGGGGTAGAGCTGTTCGGTGCCGGGGATACCCTCGATTCGGCCGTTTTCGCCTACCCGGGAGTCGGCCAGCACAACGCCCTCGTCCCGGATCTCCATGGTGGACTTGTTCATCAGGAAGCTGACGCCCTCCAGCTTGGCATAGCTGGACTCGTAGTCGCTGGCGGTGATACTGTCGTTCAGGGAAACGCAGGTGACGTAACGGGCGCCCTTGCGGATGGCGGTCCGGGCGCAGTCCATGGCAGAGTTGCCGGTGCCGATAACCATGACCCGCTCACCCAAACGGAAGGCGTCGGGGTTGGCCAGATAGTTGATGGCATAGCTGACATGGCCCAAGCTCTCGCCCCGGACATGGAGTCGGTTGGGCTTCCAGAGACCGGCGCCCACGAAGATGGACTGATAACCGTCGTTGAACAGATCGTCGATGGTCAGAGCGGTACCGATATAGGTGTTGGGTCGGAACTGAATCCCCTTGAGCTCCAGATGACGGTAGGCAAAGTCGTCCAGAACCGAGTCAGGCAGCCGGAAATCGGGGATACCGTAGCGCATAACGCCGCCAATCTTATCCTTGCTGTCAAAGATGGTGACCTGGTAGCCGTAGCGAGCCAGGATAACAGCGATGGTCAGACCGGAAGGACCGGCGCCGATGACGGCAGCCTTGCGGCCGTTGGAGGGTGCGGGCCCCTTAACCATCTTGTTTGCGTAGGTGGTGGAGATGTAGTTTTCTATGACAGAGAAATGAACAGGAGCGCCCTTGATACCCCGGACACAATGGCCCTCGCACTGGCCCTCGTGGTTGCAGACGATGCTGCACATGGTGGTCAGAGGGTTGTTTTCGAAGAGCATCCGGCCTGCCTCGTCCAGATTGCCGGCCTTGAGCAGGCGGATGACTTCGGGGATATCTGTATGAATGGGGCAGCCCTGCTGACAGCGGGGATTTTTACAACCGAGGCAGCGGTTGGCCTCCTCCATTACATGCAGTGCCATGGATTACACACCAGAGTAAGCGGCGAAGCCGGCGTCGATGGGCATCACGACACCAGTGATAGCGCTGGCGGACTTGTCGTCGCAGAGGAACAGGGTGCCGCCCAGCAGCTCGTCAGCGTCGACGAAGCGGCCAGTGGGAGTGCCGGCCAGGATCTTGGCGGAACGGGCAGTGGGAGTGCCGTCGGGGTTGAAGAGCAGAGCCTTGTTCTGAGCGGAGACCAGGAAGCCGGGGGCGATGCCGTTGACACGGATGCCGGTGCCGGCGAAGTGGGTGGCCAGCCACTGGGTGAAGTTGGAGATACCAGCCTTGGCAGCGGAGTAGGCGGGGATCTTGGTCAGAGGAGTATAGGCGTTCATGGAGGAGATGTTCAGGATGCAGCCGGACTTCTTGGCCACCATGTCCTTGGCAAAGGCCTGAGTGGGGAGCAGGGTGCCCTGGAAGTTGAGCTTGAAGACGAAGTCAACGCCGTTGGGATCGAGATCGAAGAAGGTCTTGGAGCCTTCCTTGGCCTCGTGCTGATACTCGTTATCGGTGGTAGCCCGGGGATTGTTGCCGCCGGCGCCGTTGACCAGAATGTCACAGGGGCCCAGATCGGCCAGAACAGCCTGATGGACAGCTTCCAGAGCCTCGGGATCCAGGACGTTGGCCTTGTAGCCTTCCATGATGAAGCCTTCGGCCTTCACTTCTTCGGCCAGCTTCTTGACGGCGTCCTCGTTCAGGTCCAGAGCAGCGACCTTGGCGCCGCACTGAGCGAAAGCGCGGGCCATAGCGCCGCAGATCAGGCCGCCGGCGCCGGTGACGACGACGACTTTACCGGTGTAATCGATGTGCAGAGGCAGATTGATCATGATAATTACGCTCCATTCTTATAAATAGATTTCTATTGAGCTCCCTCCCGGGGGAGAGGGCAGGGTTACAAAGGGGGAATTAGAGATCGAAGTAACGCATAGCGTTGTAGCAGCAGATGCCTTCCACGATCTTCTTCAGGCTCTTCTCGTTGTTGGGATACTCGCCGTTTTCAACCCACTTGCCGATCAGGTTGCACAGGATCCGGCGGAAGTAGTCATGGCGGGTATAGGACAGGAAGGACCGGGAGTCGGTGAGCATACCGACGAAGTTGCCCAGCAGACCCAGACTGGCCAGAGAGGTCATCTGGTCGGTCATGCCGGTGCGGTGATCGTTGAACCACCAGGCGGAACCCTGCTGGATCTTACCGGGGACCTCGGGGCCCTGGAAGCAGCCAATGAGGGTGCCGATCTGAGCGTTGTCGGAGGGGTTGAGGGAGTAGATAATGGTCTTGGGGCACTGGCCGCTCTCGTCCAGATCGCTGAGGAAGGCGGCCAGATCGGCGATGCAGTCGGTGGAGGCCACCATGTCAAAGCCGGTGTCGGCGCCCAGCTTCTTGAACATCCGCTGGTTGGCGTTTCTCAGGCAGGAGTAGTGGAGCTGGTTGACGATGCCCAGTCGGGCATAGTTCCGGGCGCAGCAGAGGAGGATAACCGTCTGATAGCCTTCGATTTCTTCCAGCGTCAGCTTCTCGCCCTTGAGGGCCTTATGGAAGGCCTCGTTTGCCTGTTCCATGGTGCAGGGACGGTAAACCACATAGTCCAGACCGTGGTCGGCAGCCCGGCAGCCCATCTGATGGAAGAACTCCAGCCGCTCTACCAGAGCGTCGCAGACTTCCTCCACGCTGTCCAGCCGTTCCTTGCCCACGCTCTTGGCCAGCAGAGCGATGTACTCGGCAAAGCCGTCCTTATGCAGGTTGACCGCCTTGTCCGGCCGGTAGGAGGGGCAGACTTTGGTGGTGATGGTGGGATCGGCAGCGATCTTGGCGTGCCATTCCAGCGTATCAATGGGATCGTCGGTGGTGCCCACCATGGCGACATTGGACTGGCGGATCAGACCGCGGGCGGTGCACTCGGGGTCGTTCTGGAGCTTGTCGTTACACAGTTCCCAAACTTCCCGGGCCGTCTCCTTGGTCAGAGCGCCCTGGTAGCCGAAGTACTTCTTCAGCTCCAGATGGCACCAGTGGTACATGGGGTTACCGATGGTCATTTCCAGCGCCTCGGCAAACTTTTCAAAGCGCTCGAAGGCGGGCTTATCGCCGGTAATGTACTCCTCGCTGACGCCGTTGGAACGCATTACGCGCCACTTATAGTGGTCGCCGCCCAGCCAGACCTGAGCCAGATTGTCAAAGCGGCGATCCTCATAGATCTCCTTGGGGGAGATATGGCAGTGATAGTCTACCAGAGGGAGCTTTGCGGCATAGTCATGGTACAGGTGCTTGGCGGTTTCGGTCTCCAGCAGGAAGTCTTTATCCATAAACTGTTTCATACGCCTGTCGGCACACGCCCGGGATCGCAGATCCGGAGAGCGGTGCCCTCCTTTCCTTGAAAAAATATATAATCATACGAGATAGAAATTCTTCCTAAAATAGCTTACCATATCTTGGCCATTGATGCAAATGAAAAAAATAAACGTTTATCTTTTTCTTTTTATCGTACAATTTTTCTCCTTTCCTTTTGTCATTTTACCCAAAAAGTCGGCTTATGACCGGGGGAAGACAGGGAATAAGAGGGGGGATACCGGCGGAAAAGTCGGCGAAGAGGCCCTGATCGGGGGGCTGGGAGGGGAAGGCGGAGGCGAGAGAGAAAGAAAAGATAAACGTTTACTTGAAGAAAAACGGGAAGTGTGATATACTTCGAAATACGATAAAAAGAAAGGGGCTTTTTCCGGATAAATGAGAGAAAACCTTTCTTCTGTCCCGGATTTTCAGCTCTGTGGCAGGAGAGGGAGAGGCTGGATTCCGGCCGCCGGAAAAGAGCGGAAAGGAGAATGGGCAGATGGCTTGTACGCTGAAGGATGTGGCCAAGCGGGCCAATGTGTCTATTGTGACAGTGCATAAATGTATCTACGGCAAGCCGGGCATCAGCGAGGAGACGAGAAAACGGGTGCTGGCCATTGTGGAGGAGATGCACTATACCGTCAATCCCTCCGCCTCCTCTCTAAAGCGGGATAATATCAATCTGGTCATCGTCTGCCCCGGCAGCGCCGATACCACCAACTCCTTCCACGAGAAGCTGGCCGAGGGTGCCCGGCAGGCTGCCCGGGACCTTGCCAACGTGGGCGCCCATGTCCGGGTGGTCTATGCCGGCGGGGATTGGAAGTCGGAGCGGGAGGTGCTGCGCCAGCTGGCCGGCGAGAAGCATCTCCACGGCGTGGCCCTCTACAGCATGGACAATGAACTGCTCAACGAGGAGCTGGAGCTCTTCCAGGAGCGGCGGGTGCCTCTGGTCACCTTCAACGCCGACGCCCCCGGTTCGCCCCGGGTAGCCTGCGTCTCCGCCCCTGCCCTGCAGATGGGCGAGCTGGCTGCCGAGCTGCTGGTAAAAATGAAGCCGGACCATGACCGGATTGTGATTGTGGGAGGCGATAAGCGCCTGCAGATCCTTCGGGAGAATACCACCGGCTTTTACTCCTACATCCAGCGCTATGCCCCGGAGATCTCCCTGCTGGAGATCAATAACTCCAGCCGATCCAACCTGCGGGAGGAGCTGGAAAAGGTGCTGGCCTCGCTGGATGACGTAACCGGTATCTACTGCTCCATGACCCGAAACGCCCTTATGGTCTGCCAGACCCTGCATAAAATGGGCCTTGCCCGAAAGGTTCGCTGTATCTGTACCGACGTCTTTGAGGAGCTGCGGGCCTATCTCCAGGACGGCACCATTGACGCCGTCATCTGGCAGAATCCCTTTGCCCAGTGCTACAACGCGGCCATGCTGCTGCATCACTATGTGACCACCGGCAAGCTGGAGGAGAAGTACTTCCGGATCCCCATCAGCCCGGTGATGATGTCCAACTTCGACTCCTTCCTCTGAGAAGGAGCGACGACAGGAGTAAACAACGCCCCCAGCACCGGCCGGTGCTGGGGGCGTTATTGGTTCTATGGGCCTTTACAGGGTCTTGGCGTAATAGTTGATCAGGCAGCCGGCCAGTACAATCTCCCGCTCCTCCCGGGTCATGGCGGGAAGGGTCAGCGTGAGGGACTTTTCTGCCCCCTTCTGATAGAGCGTGGCCTGAATGGCCTCGCCCTCTCCCTCCAGCATCTGCTTGATACCGGGGATAAAGAGCTTGTCGCTGGGCTGAATATCCAGCCGTTCCAGACCGGGGAGGATAAAGGGCAGCATACCCCAGTTGACTACGTTGGAGCGATAGCGCTTGGTGGCGTATTCCGCCGCCAGATTGGCGCAGCCGCCCAGTACCCGCTGGCAGGAGGCGGCCTGTTCCCGAGCTGAGCCGTCGCCGGGCTTGAGGGCCATGACCAGCGAGCCCAGACCGGTGGTGCCGGCGTCGTGGCCCATCAGGGCCTCCAGCACATCCTCGTCCAGCTGACCGGCCTGCCGCTTGGCCTCCAGAGCCTGAATGGCTTTGGCTCTGCCCACATAGGCCGGGTCCTTCCGGGACAGGGTGAACTCGGCCAGACCCCGGGGATTGGACCGGTAGGAGGAGGTCTCACCGGAGGGAATGAGCTCGTCGGTGGTGGTGACCGGATCATAGATGGCCGAGGCCACCGTGAGCATCAGATTCTCCGGCAGAGGGATCTGGCTGGGCCAGTCGGTGATATTGGGGCCAAAGACCAGAGGCGTCTCCGGCTTTGCCTTGCCCACGCCGTAGTAGACCCGGCTCCGGTAGGCCGAGTCATTGTAGCTGTAGGCCTCCTCGGGGAGATCGGCGGGAACCTGCTCCAGCTCCAGCGCGGAGGTGAGGGCGCCGCCGTTGGCCGCCGTGGCGGCGATGGAACGGGCGTCCATGAGCGCTACATAGGACAGCTGGCCGTTACCCGGCTTGGAGCCCTCCCGGTTGGGGAAGTTCCGGGTGGTATGGCGGATAGAGAAGGCGCCGTTGGCCGGCACATCGCCTGCGCCGAAGCAGGGGCCGCAGAAGCAGGAGCGGACCGAGACGCCGGCGGCCATGAGGTCGGACAGAGTGCCATCCTGCGCCAGCTCCTGCATGATGGGCATGGAGCCGGGGTAGCAGCTGAGCCAGAAGGCGTCGCTGCCGGTGGCCTGCTCCTTCAGGATCTGGGCCGTCCGGACCAGATTCTGGTAGGTACCGCCGGAGCAGCCGGCAATGACGGCCTGATCCACCATGAACTTGCCGTCCCGGATCTTATTTCGGAGAGAGGGGGCCTGATCCAGACCGAACTGACGGCAGGTATCCTCCTCTACCTGGGCGAGAATCTGATCCATATTGGCCTTGAACTCGGCGATGGTGTAGACGTTGGAGGGGTGGAAGGGCAGGGCGATCATGGGCTCTACCTGAGCCAGATCCACCGTGATTACATTGTCATAGTAGGCGCCCTCTTCAGGAGCCAGAGGAGCGTAAGCCTCCTCCCGGCCCAGCCGGGCCAGATAGTCCCGAGTCAGCTCGTCCGTGGCCCAGACCGAGGACAGGCAGCTGGTCTCGGTGGTCATGACGTCGATACCGCAGCGGTAGTCCATGGACAGGGCGGCCACACCGGGGCCGAAGAACTCCATGACGGCGTTCTTGACGATACCCTGACGGAAGGTCTTGCCGATGAGGGCCAGTGCCACGTCCTGAGGGCCGACGCCGGGCCGGGGAGCACCGGTGAGGTAGACGGCGATCACCTTGGGATAGGCAATATCATAGGTCTTGTTCAGCAGCTGCTTGACCAGTTCGGGGCCGCCCTCGCCGATGGCCATGGTGCCGAAGGCGCCGTAGCGGGTATGGGAGTCGGAGCCCAGAATCATCCGGCCGCTGCCGGCGTAGCGCTCGCGCATATAGGAATGGATAACGCCCTGATGGGCGGGGACGAACTCGCCGCCATATTTCTTGGCTGCCGACAGACCAAAGACATGGTCGTCCTCGTTGATGGTACCGCCTACAGCGCAGAGGGAGTTATGGCAGTTGGTCAGCACATAGGGCAGAGGGAACTCCTTCAGGCCGGAGGCCCGGGCGGTCTGGATAATGCCCACATAGGTGATATCGTGGGAGGCCATAGCGTCAAAGCGGATCTTCAACTCCTCCATGGAGCCGGAGGTGTTATGCGCCTTGAGAATGGCGTAGGAGATGGTCTTTTCCCGGCCCTGCAGGGCGGCCTCGGGACCGGCGGCGGTAAAAGCACCCTGGCTGTACAGAGCGCCGGAATTCAGGATCTGGATCATAGGGATTCCTCCAATCTGAAAAAGCGGAATGCTTTATTGATTTATCCAATTACAGTGCAGAACTCATCATAGCAGAATATAAGGGAAATTACAAGTCCAACAGAATATATTTGCCCCGCTCCGGGGAAAAGCCGGGGAGCGGCAACCAGTCCTCGCCACCGAATTTTCAATGGAATACATCTATTCATTCAGGAATCCAAGAGATAAAGTGATATAATTCTGGTCATTATAATATAGACCTCTAAAAATAAGAATCGCAGATTCGCTTATTATCATTTTACTGCTTTCTTGGAGTGCACAATATACCTGCAATAGTGATTTATTGAGTCAGTTCCTGATACATTTTCATCAGTTCAGCAACACATTCTGTCTCCGTATTCAGCTTGCCCCAGAAGCCATAAGCCTGCATAACTGCCTTGTCGTTCTGCTGGTGGGCCTTGCGGAGTTCGGGGGGCATGGTAAGCTCGTCATAAAGATCTGCAAGGGTGCTTTCTGGGTATTTTGCTCTTGCGTCCAGGATGGCTTGTGCCGTTTGTTCAATCTGTTGCTTTTGCTGGTCGGTAGGTGTAGGCCAAGGAAAATTGTTATACACGTTTGTTACAGTAATTCGATAACGCATTTCAAGTCGTCCACACACTGCACGCATCCAGGACATAAAGACATTTGAGGTCAATACACCGAAATCATACAATTTTGCATTGGCAACCATCTGCACAGAATTATTTGCAATAACATCAGCTGAGACATAGCCAATGGGAACATACCGCCGCTTCTCACTCGATGTTAACGGCACCAATAGATAATTACCATTTTGTGGTTGTCGGTTTTCTGTAAAAAGGTAAGGATACTCGGCCCATTTTCTGGTTGCTGCTTTCGTGCTGGCCTGCCTAAAAGATCTGACTGCTTCGATCCTATCCATAAGTTCAGGGTATTTTCTCAGACCAGCAGGGCTATGACCCTCACACCATAGGCAGTATCGCTTTACGCCAGATAAAAAGGTTTGACCATTTGTTGCTTCACGAATGAAGATTGAAATGTCAGGATACTTCTTAATTAACTCAGCGTATTCTTCTGCCGTAAAATAGAAGTAGCCATCATCGGTTCCTTGGCTACCCTTATTCATAATAGTAACCCCATCACATAAAGGCTGTTTGCGGTCAGCGACAAATACATTGGGAGCATCCAGTAAATAGGCATTGATATTTTCAACAAGTTGCGGTCTGCCAGAAGTGAATATCACTTTGGGCTTATCGTTCGGTGCGACACTAAAGCCAACGATAACACAATGCACATGAGCTTTCAGGTTAGATTCGCTGTCCCACCGAAAAGTTCTGTGTGCGAAGTCAATATGAATTCTGAACTGCTCATACAAAGGTTTCCACATAACAGCCACTTGCTCACCCTGCGTGATTGAGTTAGTGGAAACAAGTGCTGTCCGAATGAATGTGTCTTTCATCATTAAGGCCGACTTGAAAAACCAGCCAGAAACATAGTCTATATTCTTGCCGATTTTGGGAGCTACTTCTATTAAGTCGGACTTCTGTTCTTTAGTTTGGAGAGTATAACCCACAAACGGCGGATTACCCATAATGTAATTCAGCTTGTGCTTGGGCACAACAGTCTCCCAATCAATCCGCAGAGCGTTACCCTCCACGATATTGGCATAGCTGGTCAGGGGGAGGAAGTCCAGATGCATATGCACGATTTCTTCCGTTTCCTTCATCATTTGGCTTTCTGCGATCCACAAGGCAGTCTTGGCAACGGTCACGGCGAAGTCGTTGATTTCAATGCCGTAGAACTGTCCAATGCTCACCTGAATGGGGTTAAAGTCAGCAGCATCACCCATAACAATCTGCTCGCCCAGCCGCAGGGAGACGGCTCTGTTCTCCAATCGCCGCAGGGAGAGGTAAGTTTCCGTCAGGAAGTTGCCTGATCCACAGGCGGGGTCAAGGAAAGTCAGCCCAGCAAGTTTCTTCTGGAAGTCAGCCAGTTTATTGTCCCGGGTTTTCTTAACAGAGATAGCGGCAATCTCGTCCAGTTCGGCGGACAGGGCATCATAAAACAGCGGGTCAATGACTTTATGGATATTCTCGATGGAGGTATAGTGCATACCGCCGCTGCGCCGTGTCTCCGGGTTCAAAGTGGATTCAAAGACAGCGCCGAAAATGGTGGGACTGATACTGCTCCAGTTAAAGTCCTCGCTGGCTTTGGTTAGCAGCAGTTCAATAATTTCCTCAGTAAACCGGGGGATGATGATATTTTCGTCGGCAAACAGGCCGCCGTTCACATAGGGGAACGCAGCCAGATCTTCGTCCATATAGGGGTCGCGGTCAGCAGGCTTTGTGTCCAGTACCTTAAACAGATCGATCAGTGCCTTGCGGATATTCTTGGGGTGAAAGCCTTTCAAATAATCGTGAAACATGGTATGGCTGCCAAAGATTCCGGCATCCTCCGCATACAGGCAAAATACCAAACGGACACAGAGCATATTCAGGCTCTTTAATTCTTCCTCACTGGCAGGTTTGTTGTACTGCTTCAGCAGGGCATCGTAGAGCTTGCCCACCAAGTCACCGGCCTGCAGGGAAATTTCCATTTCCTTTTGGATACGCTCGTTACCGCTGTCTACTAAGAATTGCAGACGGTGATATTCCGTTTTCAAATCCTCCAGCTTGATGATTTCCGGGGTGTCGTTGGGGCGGTTCATATCATGAATATGGAACTCTTTGAAATTGCAGACGACGATCCACCGGGGATTCATGTTGTGGGGGAGATAACCGGCATAACGGCGAGCCTGCTGGAACGGAGTAAGCAGAGATCCGTCGGACTGCTTATAGCCTTTCCGCAGGTCAATATTCCTGCCTTTTTGCTCGATCAGAACATGGGTATCCTTTATGTAACCGTCGATAAAACTGGTATGATCCAATTTAACCCGGAGTTCAAATTCAATAGCCTTATCCGGTTCTGCAACACCGTAGACCTTTTGCAGCAATGCCATCCAGAAACGCTGAGTTTCCTGCTTTTCATCACCGCGGCCTGTCCAATCCTTTATAAATTGCTTGGCTGCTAATTTCTGCTGTGCATCTGTCATTTCAGCTTCCTCCCTGTCGGAAGATATTTTAGCTATTTTAGCATATTCGGTGTGGTCTATCAAGAAAGAGAAACTTTTTGTGGATTTGGTTATACTTTTCGGAGTGTTGTTAATGTAGTGGAGATGGTATAAATCGTCATTCTTATATTCCTTGTTATCCTTAGTTGTCGAAAAATGTATACCCGTTAATCAATGAAAAGGCCACCACTTGACCTTCATCAAATGGTGGCGTGGAACGGCGGAGCCGAGCGGGGCAAAACGGAGCGGGATTTCTCACTGGACAGCTCCGGTGGAGGCGGAGAAGGTCCGGGCTACCTCCTCCGGCAGCAGGAACTTGGACGTAAAGGGGTCCAGAACCAGACCGCCGAAGTTGGGATCGGCCAGAACGGCGGCGCAGAATTGGGGGAAGGGCAGATGGAGGAAGGAGAAGCGCTGGCCGTAGCTGTTCTCAATTTGAGTCTGGCTGGTAAAAGCAGGGAAGAGAACCTTGCCTCCGGGGCCGGGGATGGTATCCGGCTTCAGACCGAAGGCCTGCTGGAGGGCAGCGTCCGGATTCTTGCCCAAATCGACAGGGACATAGACCTGTGCCTGAGCCAGGTGGGCGAAGATCTCGCCCACCAGCGTCTGGCTGGGATGGCGCTGATAGCGGCGGAGAAGCTGAGTAACAGTATCCATGGAAAAACTCCTTTTGAAGAGGGGGATTTGATTGCTTTCATTCTACAAATGGCCAATTTTGAATGCAACAACAAAAAGTAACAGCTGCCCCGGCCCGGATTGCATCGGGCAGGGAAGTGGAGTATAATAGAACACAGCAACCAGATATATATTTATATAGTATCGTACAGCGAGGTGAAAGCGCAATGGATAACAGCAAACGAGATCTTCAGTTCCATATCCATCTGAGCCGGGAGGACCATGTAGGCCGCTACTGCATCCTGCCCGGAGACCCCGGCCGCTGCGAGGCCATCGCCGCCCTCTTTGACAATCCCGCTCAGGTGGCCTATCACCGGGAGTACAATACCTGGTCGGGCACCCTGCTGGGAGAGCGGGTCTGCGTCTGCTCCACCGGTATCGGCGGCCCCTCGGCCTCCATCGCAATGGAGGAACTGAAAGAGGTGGGCGTGGACACCTTTATCCGGGTCGGTACCTGCGGCGGCATTCGGCTGGACGTGCAGAGCGGCGACGTTGTTATTGCCAATGGTGCTGTGCGCATGGAGGGAACCAGCCGGGAATACGCCCCTATCGAATTCCCTGCCGTGGCCGACTTTGACGTGACCACCGCACTGGTCCAGGCTGCCCGGGAGCAGAAGAAACCATATAAAGTAGGTGTGGTCCAGTGTAAGGACGCCTTCTATGGCCAGCATTCTCCCCATCGGATGCCCGTCTCCTACGAACTGCTGAATAAATGGGAGGCATGGAAGCGGCTGGGTGTTCTGGCCAGCGAGATGGAGTCGGCCGCCCTCTTTACGGTGGCCGCCGCCCTTGGGGTCCGCTGCGGCTCCTGCTTCCATGTGATCTGGAATCAGGAACGGCAGGCCGCTGGACTGGACCAGACCGAGGATCACGACACTTCCGCTGCCATCCGGGTGGGCGTAGAGGCGCTGAAGATCCTCATCCGGCAGGATCGGGAAAAGCTTGCCGCCCGCTGATCAGGCACTCTGACAGGAACCGACCGGGTTTTTCCGGTCGGTTTTGTCGTTTGAGGACAAAATGAATGATTGGTGTAAAAAAGCGTTGACAAAGGAGAAATGGTCTGGTATAGTAGCAAAGCTGTCTGCGAGAGCGGCAGAGACCGGCCGGATATCGGAGGAGAGCCCCGAAAAAGATTTGGGAAAATCGAAAAAAGGGCTTGACAAAGAAGGGAAGGTCTGGTAGCATGAATAAGCTGTCCACCGCAAGGGAGGCAGCGGTCTGTATCTTGTAAATTAAACAACGTGAAACAAACGAAGCACCAGATAAGGATTTTTTCTTACTTGAATTCGTGAACTTAAACGAACTCAAGTCATTTCTTTGATGCTAG
>JAFQNL010000001.1 GCA_017395935.1 Oscillospiraceae bacterium | reverse complement strand
TCCGCTTCCTGGATCCCCCCCTGCACGAGTTCGTCCCCACCACCGAGGAGGACATCGCCGCTCTGGCTGCCACCCAGGGCAAGACCGTCGAGCAGATCAAGACCATCATCTCCGGTCTGCACGAGTTCAACCCCATGATGGGCCACCGTGGCTGCCGTCTGGCTGTTACCTATCCTGAGATTGCCAAGATGCAGACTCAGGCCATCATCCGCGCCGCCATCAACGTTCAGGAGGCTCATCCCGAGTGGACTCTGGTCCCCGAGATCATGATCCCCCTGATCGGCGACACTAAGGAACTCAAGTTCGTCAAGAAGGTCGTCGTGGAGACCGCCGAGGCCGAGATCGCCGCTGCCGGTGTCGCTCTGAAGTATGAGGTCGGCACCATGATCGAGATCCCCCGCGCCTGCCTGACCGCCGATGAGGTGGCTACCGAGGCCGAGTTCTTCTGCTTCGGCACCAACGACCTGACCCAGATGACTTACGGCTTCTCCCGTGACGACGCAGGTAAGTTCCTCAACGCTTACTACGACACCAAGATTTTCGAGAACGATCCCTTTGCCAAGCTGGATACCACCGGCGTGGGCAAGCTGATGGAAATGGCCATCAAGCTGGGCAAGATCACCCGTCCCGAGCTGCACGTGGGTATCTGCGGCGAGCACGGCGGCGATCCCTACTCCGTCGAGTTCTGCCATAAGATCGGCCTGGACTATGTCTCCTGCAGCCCCTTCCGTGTGCCCATCGCCCGTCTGGCCGCCGCTCAGGCTGCCATCAAGGCTCCCCGCTGAGAAGGACCGGTTGTCCCGCGGCACTATCCGGCAGCGTGTCCGGAGTGAATTCTCTCGCCGCGGCCAAAGCATAATCGCCTAAAAACAACAGACCTTGCAGAGTTTCTTCTGCAAGGTCTGTTTTTCTTTGTCCTGACGAGAGCGGAAGCGGAATACCGACTCCGGTCATACATGGGCCGGCCACCGGCATTCGCTCAGCTCCATCCGGCTAAAGACCGCCTCAAAGCAGGACGCTTCCGGCGAGCAGGCATAGACGCCAAAGCGGATCTGACCCGCCCCCTTGTGGAGATGACAGATACGCATCTGCTGAAAGCGCTGGCCGTCATAGGAATACTCAACGCAGTAGTCAGAGCCCCGGCGGCTGAGCCGATACCACATAGACTTTATCTGAGCAGGGATATCGGTGGTGGCCCAGTCAGAATAGCCGAGATTGGTTACAACGCTGCCCAGCCGCTGAAAGCGGTCGTTTTCATACTCAATAGAGGCCTTCAGCCAGTTATCGCTGTCCAGATAGAGAACTATGCCGCACTGGTCAAACCGGCGCTTGGTGGCAAAGTCGGTCCTGACAGTAAAGGAAAAATAAGCTTCCTCGGTGGTCATCTGGAGTACCGGCGCGTTATCGTTCTGAAATCCATAGTAAGTCCGCTGCCACAGGTCGGTTCCCGGCTCGGTGGTGATCCGGATCTCATCCGGACAGATAGAATAGACTTTGGGCGCTCTGGTCCAGCACAGGCTGGAGAGGGGAAAATCCATAGTTGCCGCTTCCTTTCCTGATTGATCCGTCTGCACCGGCAGACGGGGAGACGCCTTTCTTTTCAGAACCATTATAGAGACCCCGCCGACTGTCCGTCAAGAATGGAAAGGCCTCCGGAACGGGCTGAAAAGATAATGTAATCGTTATCAACACCGTTTTATAGTAAAAATAGCCAAAAGCAAAAAGTAAATTTTGGGGAAAGAGGAGAATATATATGATTAGAAAATGTTTTTATTGAAAATATATAAAAATTGTTATATTCTTGAATCGAGGAAATTGGAATCGTTTTCATGCCGGTCTTCCACCGGGGAGAGCGGTTCAGCGCTGCCGCTCCAACGGTCGAGCGGGCAGATAAAACTGGCTTAAACGGCGCGATGCCGAACGAGCATAAACTCAAAAAATAAAACAGGAGGAAACACAATGAAAAAGCTGATCGCACTGCTTCTGGCTCTGGTTATGTGCCTGTCTCTGGTTGCCTGCGGCGCCGCTGAAGAGCCCGCCGAAGAGCCCGCCGAAGAGCCCGCTGCCGAAGAGCCCGCCGAGGAGCCCGCTGAGGAGCCTGCTGAAGAGGCTACCACTGGTTCCGTCTATTACCTGAACTTCAAGCCCGAGTTTGACGAGGCTCTGCTTGAGCTGGCCAAGACCTACACCGAGAAGACCGGCGTTGAGGTTAAGGTTGTCACCGCCGCTTCCGGCACCTACTCCGACACTCTGAACGCCAACATCGCTGACGTCACCATCTTCAACATCGGCAACATGGCCGGCCTGGCTGACTGGGACGAGTACGCTCTGGACCTGACCGATACCGCTATCGCTGCTGAGCAGACCAGCACCGACTTCAACCTCTACAACGAGGCCGGCGAGCTGAAGGCTCTGGGCAACTGCTATGAGTCCTTTGGTATCATCGTCAACACCAAGCTGCTGGCTGACGCCGGTTATGCTCTGACCGACATCACCAACTTCGAGACCCTGAAGGCTGTTGCTGAGGACATCCACGCCCGTTCCGCTGAGCTGGGCTTCGACGCTTTCTCCTCCGCTGGTCTGGACGGCTCCTCTTCCTGGCGTTTCTCCGGCCATCTGGCCACCCTGCCCCTGCACTATGAGGGCGTGACCGGTTCCGTTCCCACCATCACCGGCGAGAAGCTGGACCTGTTCAAGAACATTTGGGATCTGTACATCAACAACTCCTCCGCTGACGTCACCTCCCTGACCACCTCCACCGGCGATATGTCCAAGGCTGAGTTCACCGAGGGCAAGGCGGTCTTCTATCAGAACGGCACTTGGGAGTACGCTGGCCTGATCGAGGCTGGTATGACCGACGATATGCTGGCTATGATCCCCATCTACTGCGGCG
>JAFQNL010000011.1 GCA_017395935.1 Oscillospiraceae bacterium | reverse complement strand
AGCAAGGTCGATAAGATCACCATGTACGGAGAAGGCAACAGCGCTAAGCTGCTGTCCGATATCGTCAACGGAACGACTCAGGTCACCGAAGGCATCAGCGCCGGTATGGGCATTGATATCAAGAGCTTGATCATGGGCGCTCTGGGTGGTAAGCTTGCCGCAGACTCTTCCGCTCCTGTAGTTGTGGTACCTCCCCAGGTACAACCTACCAAAGACACTCCTATTGAACAGGATGGGGAGCCTATAACTGAGTAAACACTGTAAAGGGGGTCTCACAGTGATGTGAGGCCCCTTTTTGAAAAGGGAGGATGAAGATGGGTTTCGGGTTTGGTATGGGCTTCGATATGTTCGGTATCATGTTCACGCTGGTATTTGTATTGGTGATCTGTACGTTCGTTGTGACTGCCGTGCGGGGGATCAGACAGTGGAATAAGAATAACAACTCCCCACGACTGACTGTGCCGGCCACCGTTGTGGCCAAGCGGACCCATGTATCCCGGCGCAGGCACGGAGGCGCCAACGGACACCGGCATACCCACACATCCACCTCCTACTACGTCACTTTCCAGGTTGACAGCGGAGACCGGATGGAACTGCATGTGGCCGGAGATGAATATGGTCTTCTGGTCGAGGGCGATCATGGCCGTTTAAGCTTTCAGGGTACCCGCTACCTTGGATTTGAACGGATATAAGGAGGTGTACGATATGACCTACTATGATGACAGGCTGCGGCAGCTTCAGGAACAGCTGGCCCGGCAGGGACAGCTGGAGGCTCAGCGGACCGAGCTGCGCCGCCAGCGGGATGACCTCGCAGTCCATGTACGGGAGCTCGAAGCAGCTAAGCTCTCGGAGCAGGCGGATGTGGATAAGCTGGAGGGGCGGAGTCTTGCCGCTTTTTTCTACAACGTCGTCGGTAAGATGGACGAGAAGCTCACCAAGGAGCGAGAGGAGGCTTACGCAGCCCGTGTGAAATATGACGCCGCCGCCCGTGAGTTGGAGGGCGTGGAGGGCGATCTGCGCCGCTGTGAGGCGGAGCTTGCCGGTTTGCGGGACTGCCAGCGTCAGTATGATGCGCTGATGAAGGAGAAAACCGAGGCCATCAAGGCTGACGACGGTGAAATTGCCGGTGAGATTCTGAAACTGGAGGAGCGCATTGCTTTTCTGGAGAGCCAGAAGAAGGAATTGAGAGAGGCCATCTCCGCTGGGCAGTCGGCGCGAAGCACCGCAGACAGCGTTTTGTCCAGTCTGGACAGCGCTGAGGGCTGGGGTACCTGGGATCTGTTCGGCGGCGGACTCATCTCCGACCTTGCCAAGCATAGCCATCTGGACGAGGCTCAGGGCAATATCGAGCACCTGCAATCCCAACTGCGCCGGTTTAAGACCGAGCTGGCCGATGTGCGGATCAGCGCCGATATGCAGGTGAATGTAGATGGCTTCCTGCGCTTTGCCGACTACTTCTTCGATGGCCTGTTTGCCGACTGGGCTGTATTGGACAAGATCGGCCAGTCCCAGAGCCAGGTACAGAGCACTCGCAGCCAGATCGAGAACGTCCTGTCCCGACTGCACACCATGATGAGTGCGGCAGAGCAAGAGCAGACGAAGGTT
>JAFQNL010000010.1 GCA_017395935.1 Oscillospiraceae bacterium | reverse complement strand
TGGCTCTGCTGTTCGCCATCGGCGTGGCTGTGGGCCTGGCCGAGGACAACGACGGTACCGCCGGCCTGGCCGGTCTGGTTTCCTGGCTGATGATCACCACGCTGCTGTCTACCGGCTCCGTGTCCACCATCGCCCCGTCCAAGATGGCTGATCCGGTCAGCGCTGTTGCGTTTGCGAAGATCGCCAACCCGTTCACCGGCATCCTGGCTGGTATCATCGGCGCGGTCTGCTACAACAAGTTCAAGGGCACCAAGCTGCCGGACGTGCTGGCGTTCTTCTCCGGCAAGCGCTCCGTCGCGATCGTCACCGGCGTCGTGTCCATCATCGTTTCCGCGATCCTGCTGTTCGTGTGGCCGGTCATCTTCGGTGTGCTGGTCTCCATCGGCAATGCGATCAAGGGCATGGGCGCTATCGGCGTCGGCCTCTATGCGTTCCTCAACCGTCTGCTCATTCCGACCGGCCTGCATCACGCTCTGAACAACGTGTTCTGGTTTGACACCATCGGCCTGGGCGACCTGACCGCTTACTGGGGCGCGCTGACTGAGGGCGGCACCATGGCCAACGGCACCGTCATCGACTGGTCCGTCGGTATGTACATGGCTGGCTTCTTCCCCAGCATGATGTTCGGTATCCCCGGCGCTGCTCTGGCTATGGTCCACTGCGCTAAGCCCGGCAAGAAGAAGGCCGCTATCGGTCTGGTCGGCGCTGCTGCGGTTTGTGCCTTCCTGTGCGGCGTTACCGAGCCGTTCGAGTTCGCGTTCATGTTCCTGGCGTTCCCGCTGTACGTTGTCTACTCCGCTCTGTACGGCATCTTCGCTACCATCACTGTCGCTCTGGGCTTCCGTGCCGGCTTCTGCTTCTCTGCCGGCGCAACTGACCTGGTTTTCTCCGCTTCCCTGCCCGCAGCCAACAACACCCTGCTCATCATCCCCCTGGGCATCGCCGCTTTCGTGGTTTACTACCTGGTGTTCCGCTTTGCCATCACCAAGTGGGATCTGAAGACCCCCGGCCGTGAGGACGACGACGAGGTCACCGATAAGGCTGCTGTTCTGGCCAACAACGACTACACCGCCGTTGCTGCCACCGTCCTGGAAGGTCTGGGCGGCAAGGAGAACATCGTCTCTCTGGACAACTGCATCACCCGTCTGCGCATGGAGATCAAGGACTACACTCTGGTCGACGAGAAGAAGATCAAGTCCGCTGGCGTCTCCGGCGTCATCCGTCCCAGCAAGACCTCCGTTCAGGTCATCGTTGGTACTAAGGTCCAGTTCGTTGCCGACGAGATGGCCAAGATGCTCAAGTAAGCGTCTCCCTCTCCGAGCTGACTGCCTCTAACTGATCCGGCCCGGAAGCTTCCCTGAAGTTTCCGGGCCTTTTTCCTCTTTCCCCACCGCTGTCTCCCAACCGGGCGGTAAAATCTGTCTCCCTTTTTTCTACCGGAAAGTGCAGACAGGCACCCACCCACCGTGGTACAATAGTTCCATCATTCCAACTAAGCAAAGGAGTTTCTGCTATGAAGATCATTCGCGCCAAGGATTATCAGGACCTGAGCCGCAAGGCCGGTCAGATTATCGCTTCTCTGGTCACCCTGAAGCCCGACTGCGTACTGGGTCTGGCCACCGGCTCCACCCCCATCGGTACCTACAAGTATCTGATCGAACAGTATAACAACGGCGATCTGGACTTCTCTCAGGTCTCCTCCGTCAATCTGGACGAGTACAAGGGCCTGCCCCGTACCCACGACCAGAGCTACTACTACTTCATGCACGAAAACCTGTTTGACAAGGTAAATATCGACCTGGCCAACACCAACCTGCCCGACGGCATGGAGCCCGACAGCGACAAGGCCTGCGCCGACTACGACGCGGTCATCGAGTCCATGGGCGGCGTGGATCTCCAGCTGCTGGGTCTGGGCCATAACGGCCATATCGGCTTCAACGAGCCCTCCGACCAGTTCAAGAAGGGCACCCACTGCGTCACCCTCTCTCAGCGGACCATCGAGGCCAATACCCGTTTCTTCGCCTCTGAGGCCGACGTGCCCCGTCAGGCCTATACCATGGGCATTGGCAATATTATGAACGCCAAGAAGGTCCTGCTGGTAGTCAGCGGCGCCGACAAGGCCGAGGCCGTTAAGAACTGCTTCTTCGGCCCCATCACTCCCCAGTGGCAGGCCTCTATCCTCCAGCTCCATAAGGACGTCGTCATTGTGGCCGACGAGGCCGCTCTGTCTCTGGTGTAAGATATGGTCATCCAGAGCAAACGAGTTTGGACCAGCGGCTGTTTTGCCCCGCTGCAGCTGGTCGTAGAGCAGGGCCGGATCATCCGGGTCCTCCCCTACGGCACTCTGGAGGCAGACGCCGACTACGGCAATGACCGGATCGTTCCCGGCTTTATCGACGTCCACACCCACGGCTGCTATGGCTTTGACACCAACGACGCTGAGGCCGAAGGGCTCCGGGACTGGATGCGCCGGATTCCCGAGGAGGGCGTTACCGGTATCCTGCCCACCACCGTCACTCAGATGCCCGACGTGCTGGAAGCCGCCGTCAGCAACGTAGCTCAGGTGGTGGAAGAGGGGTACGAGGGCGCCGAGATCCTCGGAATCCACTTTGAAGGCCCCTATCTGGATATGGGCTATAAGGGCGCTCAGCCTCCCGAGGCCATCGCCGTCCCCTCTGTAGCGCAGTTCAAGCGCTATCAGGAGAAGGCAAAAGGGCTGATTCGTTATATTACTCTGGCTCCCGAACACGACCCGGAGCACGAGCTCATCCGCTACTGCGCCTCCACCGGCGTGACCGTCAGCATGGGCCACTCTTCGGCCAGCTTTGAGGAAGCCCAGTTGGCCGTCGCCGAGGGCGCCCGGAGCATGACCCATGTCTACAACGGCATGACCCCCCTCCACCACCGCAAGCCCGGTCTGGTGGGGGCCGCCTACCGACTCAAGGGCGTCTACGGTGAGATTATCGCCGACGGCTGCCACTCCCACCCCGCCGCCCTGAATCTCTATCTGACCGCCAAAGGTCCGGACTATTCTATCATCGTCTCCGACTCCCTCCGGGTCAAGAGCTGCCCTCCCGGCGGCAATTACCAGCTGGGCGGCCACGATATTGAGGTAGGTCCCGACGGTCTGGCCCGACTCAAGGGCACCGACACCATTGCCGGCAGCACCCTGCGCATGAACGACGGTCTCCGGATCGCAGTGGAATCGGCCGGCGTCCCCTTCGATCTGGCCCTCAACGCCTGTACCATCAATCCCGCCCGCTGTCTGGGCGTGGACGACCGGAAGGGCAAGCTGGCCAGCGGCTATGACGCCGATCTTGTGGTTCTCTCCGACCAGTATCAGGTCAGACAGACCTACTGCCGGGGCAAGGCCATGCTCTGATCCCCCCGCTCTCCTCTGCCCGGAGCAAAGGCTCCGGGCAGATTTTTCTTGCCGTTCTCTCCCGGCAGGACTATAATCAAACTGTCCGGAGCCCGGCTCCCGTTCTACATCTTTCTACAGGAGGGATCCTCATGTGGCTTATCTTCGCTCTCTGCTCCTCCCTCTTCGCCGCCCTTACCTCCATTCTGGCCAAGATGGGCATCGAAGGGGTTAACTCCACTCTGGCCACCGCCATCCGTACCTTAGTGGTCCTGTTTATGAGCTGGGGTATGGTCCTGCTCACCAACGCTCAGGGCGGTATCGCCGATATCAGCCGCCGAAGCTGGCTCTTTCTGATCCTCTCCGGGATCGCCACCGGCGCCTCCTGGCTCTTTTACTATAAGGCCCTGCAGCTGGGGGAAGCGTCCAAGGTGGTGCCCATTGACAAGCTGAGTGTGGTCATTACCATGATTCTGGCCGCCCTCATCCTCCACGAGCAGTTCACGCCCAAGTCTATGTTCGGCTGCCTGCTCATTGGCGTCGGCACGCTGATGATGGTACTGTAGCAATCGGATCAACGGAAAAATGAAAAAACCGTCTGAGACAGGGACGTTCCCTCTCTCAGACGGTCTTATTTTTCTCTCAGAGCTGTGCTCCGTTTTGGGTGTAGCCAGACAGAAACTGGCGGGTCCGCTCCTGACTGGGATGCTCGATCACGGTCCGGGCATCTCCCTGCTCTACAATTACGCCCTCGTCCATAAAAATAACCTGATCGGCCACATCCCGGGCAAAGGCCATCTCATGGGTGACAATGATCATAGTGGTATTCTGGTCGGCCAGACTCTTGATTACCCGAAGGACCTCGCCGGTAAGCTCCGGATCCAGAGCCGACGTGGGCTCGTCAAAGCAGAGGATATCCGGCTTCAGGGCCAGCGCCCGGGCAATGGCCACCCGCTGCTGCTGTCCGCCGGAAAGCTGGTGGGGGTAGTTGCCCATCCGTTCGGCCAGACCCATTTTGTCCAGCAGCATCTGGGCCTCCGCCTCGATCTGGGCGCGGATGAGCTTCTTATTATGCTTGTAGTCCGGCTGCTCCTGTGCCAGCAGTTCCCGGGCCAGTATCACGTTCTCCAGCGCGGTATACTGGGGAAAGAGGTTGAAGGACTGAAAGACCAGTCCGAAGTGGAGCCGTTTCCGGCGTACCTCCCGCTCCTGCTGGGTGGCCGGGTCGGCCGCGTCAAAGATCACCTTGCCTCCGACAGAAATTGTACCCTCGTCCGGCCGCTCCAGAAAGTTCAGGCAGCGCAGCAGGGTGGTCTTTCCGCTGCCGGAGGAGCCGATAATGGACAGCGCCTGTCCCTTTTCCAGAGAGAAGCTGATATCCCGGAGCACCTCGGTGCCCCCAAAGCTCTTTCGGATATTTTTCACTTCCAGAATTGGCATTTTGCTTCTCCCCCTCCTTAACGGAAATAGTCCAGCTTCTTCTCCAGCTTGCCCACCAGCAGGGTGATCACGCCGTTGAAGAACAGGTAATAGACAGCGGTAAAGAACAGCGGCCAGATGGCACCCGAGATGCCCTGAGAGCCCTTCATAAAGGCCTGACCGGCCCAGATAATCTCCTGCAGGGCAATGATCCGGGCCAGAGAGGTGTCCTTGACCAGCGTGATGACCTCGTTGGACATGGGCGGCACAATCCGCTTGATCATCTGCATCAGCGTGACCTTAAAGAAGATCTGGCTCTTGGTCATGCCCAATACCAGACCGGCCTCCTCCTGACCCTTGGGGACGCTCTGGATACCGCCCCGGTAGATCTCGGAGAAATAGCAGGCGTAGTTGAAGATAAAGCCTACCGCCGAGGCCAGAAACCGTCCGCCATCGCCGCTGCCCCAGATATTATTATTCAGCACCAGACCAGGGAAATAATAGATAATCAGCAGCTGGATCATCAGCGGTGTGCCCCGGATAATCCAGACCACAAACCGGCTGAACAGGCTCAGAGGCTTAAAACGGGACATGGAGCCAAAGGCAATGACCAGTCCCAGTGGAATGGCACCCAGCAGGGTGACCGCGAAGAGCTTCAGCGTCTGGAGAAAGCCCAGATTCAGGGCGTTGACAACGACGGGAAGCTGCTCCAGAAAGAGTTCAATATCCATTCGTATGTACTCGCTTTCTCATATCGCCGGCGGCCACTGCCGCCCCGGCACATCAAAAGCAGAGAACGGAGAAAGCTCTCCGCTCTCTGCTGTCAGTGCAGGAAAAGAATACTTACTGCGCGATCAGAGCGGCCTGAACACCGTAGGTCTCGGCGCAGCTGATCATAGTGCCGTCGGCATAGGCAGCGGCAAAGTAGTCGTTCAGAGCGGCCACCAGATCAGAGCCCTTCCGGAAGCCCACGCCGTACTCCTCGCTGTTGAGGCCGATGGTGTAGGTCAGCTGGGCGTAGCCGGTGCCCTCGCCCACCATGGCGGCAGCCATGAGAGAGTCGATCACGGCGGCGTCACAGGTACCGGCAGCCACTTCCATCAGAGCGGTAGCCTGATCCTTGACGGGGGTGGTGGTGAGATTCAGGGCAGTGGCCTCCTTCTCACCGGCAGAACCGGCTTCCACGGCGAAGATCAGCTCGGACATGGACTCCACCGTCTCATAGTCAGCAGCCTTGTCAGCGGGCAGGATGGTCACCTGAGCGTTGTTGCAGTAGGCGTTGGAGCAGTCCATAGCGGCCAGAACTTCGTCGGTCAGGGTCATGCCGTTCCAGACGCAGTCGATGGCCTTGCTGTCCAGCTCCAGCACCTTGTTGTCCCAGTCGATCTCCACGAACTCAACGCTGACGCCCAGCGTCTCGGCAAAGCCCTTGGCCATGTCGGCGTCAAAGCCAATCCACTGGCCGTCGTCGTCCTTATAGTCCATGGGTGCGAAGTCGGTAATGCCTACGACCAGAACGCCCTTTTCCTTGACGTAATCCATGTCGCTGGCGACAGTCTCTTCCTCAGCGGGAGCGTCGGCAGGCTCATCGGCAGGTTCTTCGGCGGCGCCGCAGGCGACCAGAGACAGGCTCATCATGAGAGCCAGCAGCAGAGCAATAATCTTCTTCATATCGGTTTCCTCCAGTATGGTTGAATAGAATTCCTTTGGCGGACGAATGGTCCGCTCCTGTTGTCTGCACCATACTAACACACTACCACGCTAAAGTAAAGAGTTTTTTCAAAAAAAACCCTTGCTCTTTTGACGGTTTTTCCCGGTCCGTTCTCGCCAATTTCAGCGTTTCTGCCCGAGGCGGGCAAAAGGAACAGGCAGGCCCCGGAAGGGGCCTGCCTGAGGACTCAGAACGCGGGGGGCAGTACGATTTTACCTGCCGCGGCGGCAGCGGCGGCAGAGGCGGGAGAAGCCAGATAGATCTCCACTTTGGATGTGCCCATCCGGCCCAGGAAGTTCCGGTTATTGGTGGCTACCACCCGCTCGCCGTCGGTGAGAATACCGCCGGTCCGGCCGCAGCAGAGACCGCAGCCGGGATGGGTAATCACAGCGCCGGCCCCGGCCAGGATGTCCAGCGTACCGTTTTCCAGCGCGTCCAGATAGACCTTCCGGCTGGCCGGAGTGACGATGAGCTTGACAAAGGGAGCCACCTTCTTCCCCTTCAGAACGGCGGCGGCAGCCATCAGATCCTCCAGACGGCCATTGGTACAGGAGCCGATAAAGACCTGATCAATCTCCCTGCCCTCCAGCTCGGCCACCGGCCGGATCTGATCCACCTGAGAGGGGCAGGCCATAACGGGAACCAGTTGATCGGCCTGATAACGGATGGTGCGGATATAGTGGGCCTCCTCGTCGCCCCGGAGGGCGGTCATCTCCTCGGTAAGGGCAACGCCGCAATAGTCCGCCGTCTTTTCATCCGGCGTAAACAGGGCGCACTTGGCTCCCGCCTCGATGGCCATATTGGCCATAGTCATCCGGCTGGCCACCGTCATCTCCTCCACCGTGGAGCCGGAGAATTCCAGCGCGCAGTAGGAGGCCCCGGCGGCGGTGAGATCACCGATGAGCCGGAGAATGATATCCTTGGAGGACACATTGGGGGGAAGTGTACCGTCCACAATCACCCGGATGGTCTCGGGCACCCGAACCCAGAGCTTGCCGGTACCCAGAATGGAGGCCATCTCGGTGTAGCCGATGCCCGAGGAGAAGGCGCCGACGCAGCCGTAGGTGGTGGTATGGCTATCCGTTCCAAAGACCACGTCGCCCGGCTTGACATAGCCGGCCTCGGTCATAAGCTGGTGGCAGATACCGTCGGAGCGGTGGACGTGGATGGGACCGTATTTGTCAGCGAAAGCGTCGCCGATTCTGTGGTGGCGGGGGTCATCCAGCTGGCTGGCGGGAACCAGATGGTCATAGATCAGTACCACCTTGTCCGGGTCCCAGAGGCGGGTAAAGCCCATTTCCTCAAACTTATCCTTGACGAAGGGAATGAAAATATCGTGGATCATGACTCGGTCCACATTTGCCGTGACGATATCGCCGGCTTTTGCTGTCTCCACGCCGGTATTCCGGCGCAGCAGCTTTTCAATCATGGTGGCGGCCATTTTATCCCTCCTCATTCCAGCCCGTTTCGCCGGCGCATGGCCTTGACCAGGCCTCCGGCGCTGACGATCTCCAGCAGATTATCCGGCAGGGCAGCGACAGGATAGCGCACACCGTTACAGACAATGGCGCTGCCCACCTCCACGGAGATCTCCTCTCCCTCTTCCACTGCCTCTCTCAGGGCGGGGCACTCAATGAGCAGAAGCCCGTTATTGATGGCGTTGCGGAAGAAGATCCGGGCAAAGCTGCCGGCAATGACGCAGCGGATCCCCAGTGCCTTGATGACCTCAGGCGCCTGCTCTCGGGAGGAGCCGCAGCCAAAGTTCTTCCCGGCCACAATCACGTCCCCCGGCCGAATCTGTCCGGCCAGCTCAGGGCGCAGAGGGGAAAAGGCATAGGGCGCCATATCCTGTATGGTCTTCATGGCCAGATATTCGGTGGGAATCACAATATCCGTATCAATATCGTCGCCCAGGGTCCAGACCCGGGCGGTAAAGGTTTCCTTCATGGTTTCACTCCTCCATCGGGGGAAGGTCAGAGGCCAACGCGATATGGCCCAGAATGGCCGAGGCGGTCACCGTCTCGGAGGATGCCAGATAGACATAGGAGTTGGGATGACCCGCTCTGCCCTTAAAGTTTCGGGTGCCGGTACTGATGAGGGTCTCTCCCTCACCAATCACGCCCTGACAGCTGCCCCAGCAGACCGAGCAGTTGGCGTTCATCACAATGGCTCCGGCCTCCAGGAAGACCTTCATCAGGCCCTCCTCCATAGCCTGCCGGAAGACCTGAGCACTGGCCGGGACCACCAGAAAGCGGACCCGCTCTGCCACCTTCCGGCCCCGGAGGATGGCCGCGGCGGCCCTGAGATCCTCGATCCGGCCATTGTTGCAGGAGCCCAGAAATGCCTCATCAATCCGGATCCCCCGGCACTCTTCCGCCGGCACCACCTGATCGACGAAATGGGGCTTTGCGACCACCGGAACAATGCTGTCCAGATCCACCTCGTATACACCGGCATAGACGGCGTCCTCGTCGCTATGGAAGATGGCCTTGGGGGTTCTGCCCCGCTGGGCCAGATAGGCCTGAGCCACCTCGTCGGCCTCCATGACCGCCGTCTTGGCGCCCGCCTCCACGCACAGGTTGCAGATGGCGATCCGGTCGGACATGGTCAGGCTCTTAAGTCCCTCGCCGGCAAACTCCATAGCCTTGTAGTTGGCTCCGTTGGCACCGATTCTGCCGATAATGGTGAG
Source organism: Oscillospiraceae bacterium (assembly GCA_017395935.1). Classification (GTDB taxonomy): domain Bacteria; phylum Bacillota; class Clostridia; order Oscillospirales; family Oscillospiraceae; genus Onthomonas. Next base: position 8,321 of record JAFQNL010000010.1, on the reverse strand, counting down.
GATCAGGTCCCGGGCGGTCACGCCGGGGCGGAGCCGGCCCTTCAGATCAAACCGCAGACTCTCCGGCACCAGCACCCAGCTCTTGCCCGTCACCATGGCATAGAGATAGTCGGTGCAGCCCACGCCGGTACCGAAGGCGCCCAGCGCGCCATAGGCACAGGTATGGCTGTCGGCGCCAAAGATGAGCTGGCCGGGCCGGACGTGCTCTTCCATCATAATCTGATGGCAGACGCCCTTGCCCTCGTAGAAGGTAATACCATGCTCTCTGGCAAAGTCCCGCATCTTCTTATGGGAGGCCGCCGTCTTGACGCTGTCGCAGGGCATATTGTGGTCCACAATCCAGACCAGCTTGCTCACATCAGCGATCCGGGGCTGGGCCAGCTTGCGGTACATATCAATGGTAAGATGAGTGGTGCCGTCGTTGCTCATGAGCAGATCCAGCTCCACCGTATGGATATCGCCGGGCCGGACCAATTCCACGCCAGCTGCCGAGGCGATAATCTTTTCCGCCAGTGTCATTCCCATGCTGATTCCTCCCCGCCATTCAGAGAGGCCAGCAGGCCGCCCTGATTCAAAATTGTCTGCATATAGGGGTTGAGTTTGGTACAGGGGTAGACAGTCCCATTTACCGTAACCGTTCCCTCGTCCAGAGAGAGTTCCATCTCCTCTCCCTGAGAGACATGGTCATACAGCGGCTTACAGACGATGACCGGCAGCCCGATATTGATAGCGTTGCGGAAGAAGATCCGGGCGAAGCTCTTGGCCACCACCGCCCGGACCCCCAGCGCCTTCAGTACGGCAGGCGCCTGCTCCCGGGAGGAGCCACAGCCAAAGTTCTCCCCGGCCACCACATAGTCCCCCGGCTGTACCCGGGCGGCAAAATCGGCATCCAGCGACTCAAAGGCATGGCTCTTCATCTCCTCCACCGTAGGATAGAGCAGGTACTGAGAGGCAATGATCTGGTCGGTGTCCACGTCCGTATGGAATCTGAATATCTTACCCATTGTTTCCTTCACCTTTCTTAGAGACGTTCAGTAAGCAACATTATACCCGCAGCCGCCTCATTAGGCAAGAGCAAAAAGCGTCAATATTGACAAAAAATCCGCCGGATTCGAGACTTTCCGGCGGATTTCAGTGTAAACGTTGACAGTTTATAGCGATGGCGGCGCTCAGCTCTTTCCGCCCCGGATAACCAGCCGGGGCTTGGCGCACAGGTCGGCCAGATCTTCCATAGTGGCGGCGGGGAGGCGGAGCTTTCCGGCGCAGTCGGCGCAGCGGAGCTCGATGGAGGAGTAATGGACCTCCAGTCCCCAGCGTTTGCTGCCGCAGGAGCAGGAGATATCGCCCCGCTGGGCAATATCCCGGATCTCTCCCAGCATCTCGCTCATGATCATCTCATCCAGAAAGGGAGACTCCTCCTCTTTCCGGGCCTCCAGCTTATCTACCGTCTCTTCCAGACGCTTCATGGCGGCAAAGACCGCCCCCTCCTCGCCGATATAGCAGCAGTCCACGCTCCGTTCCGGACAGGCAAAGCCAAGGATCCGGTGGCCCATCATCTGGCTGGTGGTCAGACTGGCCCGATGCTCGCCGCCGCAGGCGGCGCAGGGGACGGTGATCTGATGGCCGGAGCCCAGATAGTCCACCGTCAGCTCCGACTTGCCGCAGGGGCAAGGCAGCTTCATCTTGCCCACCGACAGGGAGAAGAGGCTTCGGCTGGCCGCCACCGACTGACGGCACTGGGGGCAGATATATCCTAACGTACGACGCTTTTCTTCCATAAACTCTGGTTCCTTCCCTTCCTGTTGGGCCATGATCTCCCCAGCGGGGAGTTGCTTTTCTGTATTATATCAGCATTGGAGAAAAATGACAACGCTTCCCGCTTTCTTTCTCCCGCCGTATCTTTTCCCCGCCCTCCGGCCAGACTAGAACCATATTATCCGATCTCTGGAGGAATACTATGAGCGGAAAGAAACTGGGACGGCAGACCTTCCTCCTCCCCTCGGCGCCGGCAGTCATTGGCTGGGCCAGCGTGGTGGGCAGAAAGGAGGGCCAGGGCCCTCTCCGGACCTATTTTCACGAGATCTGGCAGGACAGCTACCACGGAAAGGACACCTGGGAACAGGCCGAACAGGCTATGCAGACGCGGGCACTGGAGCTGGCTCTGGAGCGCTCCAACCTCTCCTCTGAGGCGCTGGACGCCCTTCTGGGCGGTGATCTGAATAACCAGTGTATCGCAACCGCCTACGCCGCCCGGGGCCTCTCCGTCCCTCTGGCGGGGCTGTACGGGGCCTGCTCCACCATGGCCGAGGCACTGGGGCTGGGGGCAATGCTGCTGGACGGCGGCTTTGGAAGCCGGATCGGGGCGGTGGTCTCCAGCCACTTCTGTACCGCCGAGCGACAGTACCGGACGCCGCTGGAATACGGGGGCCAGCGGGCTCCCACCGCCCAGTGGACGGCCACCGCCGCCGGCTCCCTTGTCCTGGCCCGAAAGGGCTGGGGGCCCCGGGTGACCCATGTTACGCTGGGCAAGGTGGTCGACCGGGGGATCCGGGATGCCAATAATATGGGAGCCGCCATGGCCCCGGCCGCCTTCGAGACGCTGCGCTGCCACTTTTCCGACACCGGAAGAGCCCCCTCCGACTATGACCTGATCGTCACCGGGGATCTGGGCGCGTTGGGTCGGGATCTGGTCGCCGAGCTCTTCCGGCGGGAGGGACAGACTCTGACCAACTACGATGACTGCGGTCTGATGCTTTTTGACCGGCGGCGGCAGAAGGTCTGCTGCGGTGCCTCCGGCTGCGGCTGTTCGGCGGCAGTGCTGTGCAGCCTGCTGCTGGAAGGGCTCATGACCGGCCGATGGCAGCGGCTGCTCTTCTGCGGCACAGGAGCGCTTCATTCCCCGGCCGCCCTGGGGCAGGGGGAGAGCATTCCGGGTATCTGCCACGCTGTGGCTCTGGAGGGACCCGGAGAAGAAAAGGAGGAACGCGGATGATCTATTCCTGTCTGAAGGCCTTTCTGGCCGGCGGCCTGCTCTGTCTTCTGGGCCAGATTCTCATTGACCGGACCGCCCTTACACCGGCCCGGATTCTGACGAGCTATGTGGTGGCCGGAGTGGTTCTGGAGGCCACAGGGCTATATGCCCCCTTCCGGAACTGGGCCGGCGCGGGCGCCTCTGTCCCGCTGACCGGCTTTGGCTCCAATCTGGCCCAGGGCGCCCGGGAGGCTGTCCTCGCCGACGGGCTGCTGGGCGTGCTCACCGGCGGCCTGAAAGCGGCCTCGGCCGGTCTGACAGCCGCCATTCTCTTCGGCTTGCTGGCCGCCCTGCTCTCCCGGCCAGATCCCAAGGAGTGACCGCTTTCCTCCCGGCTCCCGTTGTGGTATAATGGGAGAAGAAAAGTGACCGCTGTCTGACAGCGTGACCGGGAGGCAAGCTCATGAACAAGTCCAAACTCCGGCTGCTGGCCTTTCCCTTCGGGGACCACGAGGCGGTACGCTGCCATCTGGATCAGCTGGCCCAGAAGGGCTGGGCTCTTACCGGCAGAGCCGGACTCTGCTTTGGCCGCTTTGAGCCCACCCAGCGGAAGGAGCTGACCTATGACGTAGTCCCTGCTCATCCGCAGCGCTCCCCTCAACTGCTCCGTGAGCAGGTCAGTCGTTATGATGAGGCCGGCTGGGAGCCGGTGGATACCATCTGGGGAATGGATATCTATCGTTCCAAGCCCTGTCGGCTGCCCCAGCCGGTGAGGCAGCCGGAGGACTACCGGCAGCGGCAGCAGCTTTACCGGAACTGGTTAGTCTGGAGCGCCGCCTTTCTGGCCGTCACCCTGCTGGCCCTCTGGGCCCTCTGCCATTTCTCCGGGCTGGAACCGGCCACGCTGATGGACCGTTGGTATCTCAACGACCGGAAGACGGCCATTGTCCTGCTGCTGCCGGCGCTGGCAGTGCTGGCACTGGTCTGGCTGGTCTGGCTGGTCTGGTGTCTGGTCTGCCGGACAAGGGAGCACAGGCCGGCCCCACGGTGGGCCATGTATCTCCGCGGCCTGCTTCAGTTGTCCGCCTTCGGAGGCGGCTATCTGCTGCTGGTCCTGCTCTGGACAGCTCAGGTGGCCTCGCTGCTCCTTCGTCTGGGGCTGATCGGTCTCTTTCTCCTGCTGCCACCTGCCGCGCTGCTCCTTTTCCCCGCCCATCGCCAGCGGCATCTGCTGACACTGGGGCTGGGGATTATCCTGCTTTTTGCCCTGTCCATGGCTCTGGGCTGGGCGACCGAGCCTCTGTCCCATTCCACGGCAGGAGAGGGAAACGGCTGGCGCCGGGCCGGCGAGGGTCTCTATCTGGTAACGCTGGAGGAGCTGGAGCAGGAGGGGCTTACCGCCCCTCTCCCCCACGGGGAGACGCCCTCGGCCTATTACCGGTCCCAATCCTCTCTTCTGGTCAGCCAGAGTCATTATGACGAGTATTGGACGGAAGGCTCCTCCATCCAGCTGTCTGTCTACCGGGTTCATTTGCCCCCGCTGGCCGATCTGGTCTGGGAGGATCTGCGTCCTGAGGGCGCGGACCGGCAGGATGGCGCCCTCTTTCTGGACCACGGAAGCTGGCGCCATGTCTGGTATCGTCAGGGAAGCACCATCTACCATCTCTCAGGCACCCTGGACTGGCAGGCCTCCGACCTCTGGTCCCGGGCCATCGCTGTCGCCCGGGCCAACGGCCAGAGTTGACGGCTGCAGACAAAAATACCGCCGGGAAGGCTCGCTTGCCCTCCCGGCGGGTTCTTTTTGGATCGGTCTTTTTGGATCGGTCAGCGATCAGAAATACCCTCTCATCCGATTCATCATCAGCAGTTCGCCGCCTCCGTCCACCAGCAGACAGACACCAGCCAGCCGGATCACCGACTTGGCCGTGCCAAAGGGATTGAGAATGAGCATCAGGGCGAGAATCAGCGTGACCGCGCCGGTAAGGGCAGCCGACCACCAGCCCATGGCGCCGGCCTGACGGGCGGCGAACGCGTGGCGCAGATCGGTGACTCCGTGAAGGAGCAGGACAATTCCCACCACCAGCACCAGACTGGAGACGATATTGCCCGGGTTCCGAATCACCCAGAACCCCAGCAGCGCCACAAGGGCGCCGGCAGCAATGGTGCCTCCGCTGGAGAGGGAGACACCGGAGACAAGCTGAAAGATACCCATCGCCAAAATCAGCCAGCCGGCCAGGCGAAGGACCAGAGAGATGGCGGTGCCGGGTGCCAGAATCAGGATCAGACCAAGGATAAGGGCAGCAATCGCGCCGGTACGCCCACTCCGTCCGGCTTCACGGAAGAAATCATTCATCGCTTCTTCCTCCTTTCTTGATTCGTATTATATCAGACAATTCCGCCCATTTGTAAACAAACAGGCCAGGCTTTCTTAAAATTCCATAAAAAGAGAGCTGTCCCGCTCAGGACAGCTCTCTGTCAGATTCAGTTCAGTCTCTGGACCGACTCGCCCTGCCGGATCGTGGGCGTCACGATCAGGTGCTGGCCGTCGCTCTTATTGATGATCATATCCAGCAGCAGCCGGACACTCTCCTCCCCCATAGTCTTCTGGGGCTGGACCAGAGTGGTAATGGCAGGCAGGGTGTAGCGGGTGATATTCAGACCGTCGATCGAGATCAGCGAGCAGTCATCCGGTACCCGGACCCCTTCCTCGTGCATGGCACGAATGGCGGCCACACCCAGCATATCCGAAGCCGCGACCAGAGCGGTGCAATTAAGTCCCTTCTGGCAAGCCTTCTTGACCGCCTGATAGCCGTCCTCCTCACGGAAGCTGCTGCAGAAGAGAACATTCTCCTCCCGCATAGGCAGTTCCAGCTTCTTCAGCGCGCCGCAGTAGCCGCGATAACGCAGCTCACTAATCGACCGGTTGGGGAAAGAGGGGAGCAGCAGACCGATCTCCCGATGGCCCCGCTCATAGAGATAGCCTACCACGTCATGCATACAGGCAACGTCATCCATAGTCACTGAGCTGTAGCGCTCCCGGGGCACGTCGCCAAAGTAGTTGGTAAAGCTGCAGCAGACATAGGGCACCGTAAGCGCCGCCGTCTCTGCCACCGTGTAGTCCGAACGGCCGCCAAGAAAGACAATACCCTGCAGCCGCTCTGCCCGTTCCAGCTCGGCGGCGTAGGTCAGCTCGTCTTCTTCCAATGTGATAAACCGCAGGCACATGGAGTAGCCTGCCTTATTCAACATCTCCTCGATCTGGGAAATAATCGGGGGATAGAAAGGATTGCTTCGACCCAGACAGATAATACCCACAGCGTCCCGGCGGGGACGGACCAGATTACGGGCTGTGCTGTTAGGGATAAAATGATGCTCCTTAACGACTTCGAGAACCTTCTCCCGAATTAGAGGGCTGACGTCGGGATGCTTATTAAGTACTCGGGAAACAGTACTGACAGATACCCCGGCCAGTCTAGCCACATCTTTGATCGTCATGGTAAATAACCTCTTTTCCGGTATGCGCTGATGTTGTAACTAAGATATTTTACAACTATTTGAATCATATGTCAATCGTTCCTACTATACTTTCAAAAAAGGCTTTTTTGGTATAAAAGGTTCCCATTTTCTAAACCAATTATTCTCAGCTCAGAGCAGGACCGGAATCTCATAGCTGATCTCCGCCGCTCCGGGAACCACCCGACAGCCAAAAGCCCTCACCTGTACCCCCCGCTCTGCCGCTCTGCGCAGGGCCTGTCCAAAGGCTGGATGGGTCTCATCGTTGGGCCGAAGGCAGGTAATCCCCTCCATTTGGACCACAAAACAGACCCAGCACTCAAATTTTTCCTCCAGAGCCCGGGTCAGGCCGTCCAAATGCTTCACTCCGCGCTCTGTCGGCGCGTCAGGGAAGAATGCCTTTCCCTCCCGCTCCAGTGTCACGCCCTTGACCTCCACAAGGTGACGTTTCTCCCCATCCAGAACCAGAAAATCATATCTGGAGTCCCCATGGGTGTACTCAGGGCGAAAGACGGCATCTGTGCCGAAAAATTCAGTCTTACTGAAATATTCTGCCAAAATTGCGTTGGGAGCCTGAGCGTCCATATTGATCAGCCGTTCACCCTTACGGACCGCCACCAGATCATAGGCAGTCTTCCGGTTTGGTTGATCTGACCGGACCAGCCAGACCTCCGCACCGGGGACCAGCAGCTCCCGGCACCGGCCGGTATTTTTAACGTGGACAATCTCTTCCCTGCCCTCCAAGAGCACATGGGCAATAAATCGGTTGGGCCGGCGCAGGAAGGTCGCCCGGTGAATATTGGGATAGTTCATTCTTCATTCCTCCGGAAGCAGATGGAGCTGGCTCTCGCCCAGAACCGTGATTCCATGCTCCCGCAGCAACTGCGCTGCCACTCCGTCACCGGGAATCAGGGTCCCGGTAAAGCTGCCGTCATAGATCTGCCCCGAACCGCAGGCGGGACTGCGCTCTTTCAGCAGGGCATACCGGCAGTCAAAGAACCTCGCCAGACGGAGCGCCTCCTGAGCGCCACGATGGTATTGTTGTGTTACCTCCTCGCCCAGACAGTTGACCACCCGCTCTCCCTGCCGCTCAGAGGCGGGTCGGGGGGTCGGCAGACCTCCATAGCACTCCGGACAGAAGGGGATCAGCTGATGACGCTCGGCCAGTTCGCGAATTCCAGCCGCCTGCTTACTCTTTCCGTCATAACGACAGGCTACGCCAAGCAGGCAGGCACTAATCAGGATCTTCATTCAAAACTCCCTTCTGTCAGCTGCCTGAGGGAGCCGACTGTTCACAAACTGTTTGCTTTTCCGTCCCAAATTCTTCAACTATTCGCCACCGGGATAGGATATACTATAACTGTAAAGAACGAGTGAAGCGTTTCGACGCGCATCTCTTTACTATACTGTTTATACTGTGCCCGGCAGATGCAATCGCGCTTGCCGGGTACAGACAATTTTACGACAAAATCCGTTATTTGTCTAGTAATTCGCTCGTTATTCACACTTTATTTCCACTTCATTCTCATTTTCTTCAACCTTTGGCAGAATCCGGATGGTATAATTCTTCTCGTCAGAAGGGAGTTACTCTCATCCCTCCCTGATGATTCCTTCTCTTTTTTCTCTTTTCTCTCAAAGAACAGCCCGGCAGCACTGCTGTCGGGCTGTTCGCTTTTTCAGTGACAAAACGTTTAGAAAAAAGAAAAACGACCGGAAACCCAGTCGTTTTCAAAGTGTTGGCACTACCAATTTTCCCGGGCCGTCTCCAGCCAAGTATCGTAGGCGCAGGCGAGCTTAACTGCCGTGTTCGGAATGGGAACGGGTGGACCCTCGCCGC
>JAFQNL010000009.1 GCA_017395935.1 Oscillospiraceae bacterium | reverse complement strand
TTCAAAGGCCGCGTGGTCTCTCCCGGCACCGTGACGGCAGAAGCCGTCGTATCCCACGGCGGACTCAACACGCTCGCCTCCTTCCAGAAGGCGCTCCAGTTCGGCGACAAGAAGGCCACCTGCGGCGACCAGAACAACCCGGATCTGTACAACAAGCAGATGGCCGGCAAGGCCCTCTGCCTGCCTCAGACCATTGGCTCCACCACCGGCGGTCTGGTCCTCTACTGCGCCTGCTCCATGCACCGTCAGCCCGCCTGCATGCTCTTCAGCCTGCCCATCGACTCGCTGGCTGCGGCCGGCGCCATTCTGGCCGATGTCTGGCTGGAAGATGTAACGATGCCGGTCATTGATTCTCTGGGCGAGGAGTTCCTGGACTATGTCAAAGACGGCATGACCATCACCGTCAAGGAAGACGGCACGGTGGAAGTAGCCTGAGCGATCCTATAACAGAAAACAAAACAGCCTGCCTCTTGGGCAGGCTGTTTTGCTGTCTCTGCGCCGGACCTATCCGCCCTGGCGCTGCCGTCTGGCCTTCCAGCTGACATAGCCGTAGATATCGTTGAAGAAAAAGACGCTCATACAGGCCACCATAGGCACGCAGGAGACATCCGTAAGAGCTGCCGAGATCCAGAGCCCCAGCAGCGTCAGATCATTACACGCATAGGCCAAAGCGTAGTAGGCGCTCCGGCAGGCCGAGAGATAGGCAGCCACAAAGCTGGCCGTCACCGATATGGTGCTCAGGAGCAGGTTTGCCGTGTTCAGCCAGTCCAGCACAAACCAGGACAGGACGGTAACCGCCACGGCCAGCACCGCCATAGCCCCCTTCTGCCGAAGGGTGAGCCGGCTGATCTCCACCTCGTTGCTCCCCTGATAGGGATGGCGGATCCAGTTGATCAGAGAGACCAGCGCAATCGGCGCGGTCATACAGAGGCTGGTAAAGACCTCGCCGTAGTAGCGGAAGAAGATAGAGATCACTCCATAGGAGGTGGCAAAGATCAGGCTGAGCACCTGCCCCAGCACATGGCCCTTGGACATAAGGATGGCACCGGTAACCCCCACCAGCGAAGCCGTCAGGTTGACCGGGTCATCACTCTGAAAGAGTAGCGAGGCACCCAGCACCACACTCACGGAACCCAGCCAAAGGGCCCATTCAAATTTAGTCAGTTTGGGAAGGGTAAAGCGATTCATATCCGTCTCCTCGGCATCCGTCGTCTGAATTGAGCTGCCGGAGCTATCATAGCAGAGCCCGTCCCATTTTGGCAAGCGTTTCCGGCTTTTTGCTGTTTTCCCTGGACTTTCGAACCTGTTTCCAGCCAAAACAGAGCGGCGCCCCTCCCATAGCCGGAAGAAGCGCCGCGGTATCAGACTGAATTTTATTTGCCCACGCAGAAGCGCTGGAAGATCCGCCGGGTCACCTCTTCCGTCACCGATTTTCCGGTGACCTCATTGAGGGCGGCCAGGGCTCCTTCCACATCGGTGAGAACAGCGTCCGGCGTCAACCCGCACTCCAGCGCCTCGGCAGCCGCCTGAAGCGCCTCGGCAGCCCGGCCCACCGCCTCGGCCTGCCGGGCATTGGTGAGCATCTCTCCCTGCCGGGGCAGCTGCCGGGCAAAGCGGGACCGGATGCTCTCCTCCAGCAGATCCAGACCCTGACCGGTGAGCGCGCTGATGGTAATCCATTCCAGCTCCTCGGGAAGCGCGAGCACATGAGGCAGGTCGGACTTGCTGACCAGCACCAGCCGATGGGGGCACTTTGCCGCCTCGGCCAAAATGGCCTCGTCCTCGGCCGTCAGCGGCTGACTGCCGTCCAGCAGAACCAGCGCCAGCTCAGCCTGCGCCAGTGCCGCCCGGCTCCGCTCCACGCCCATTCGCTCCACCAGATCCTCTGTTTCCCGGAGCCCGGCTGTGTCGATCAGTCGAAGCAGCACGCCGCCCAGCACACACCGCTCCTCTACCGTATCCCGTGTAGTGCCGGGAACGTTGGTAACAATGGCCCGGTCATAGCCCAGAAGGGCGTTAAGCAGCGAGCTTTTACCGGCGTTGGGCCGGCCTACGATGGCACAGGGGATGCCCTCAGTGAGCTGACGGCCGCGGCGGTAGCTGTCCCGGAGCAGCCCCAGCGCCCGGGCATTTCTGCCCAGCGTCTGGATGATCTCCTCCTCCCGGAAGGGGTCAATATCCTCGTCCGGATAATCCAGCACCACATGGAAGTGGGCCAGCAGATCCACCAGATCGTCGGCAATGGTCTGAATCTTTCGGGTCATGACCCGGCCCAGCTGGCCGGCGGCGTTTCTGGCCGCGTCGGTGGTCTGGGCGTCAATGAGATCGGCCACCGCCTCAGCCTGAATCAGGTCCAGCTGACCGTTCAGAAAGGCCCGTCTGGTAAATTCTCCCGGGCCCGCCTGCCGGACCCCCCGTCGGAACAGGGTCTCCAGCCCCGCCGCGAGCACAGCCGGCGAACCATGGCACTGAATTTCGGCGGTATCCTCGCCGGTATAGCTGTGAGGCGCTCTGGAGTAGGTGGCAAGACACTGATCCAGCACCGACCCTTCCTCATCTCTCAGTGTGCCCAGCACCAGCCGGCCGGGCGGATAGTCCGTCAACTTTCTGCCCGAGAGAGGGAAAAAGCAGGCGGAGACGGCCGGGACCGACTCCGGCCCGGACAGTCGCAGAATACCTATGGCGCTCCGGACAGGGCCGGTAGCGATGGCGGCAATGGTATCGGCCATAGCGGCCTCCTTTTCCTGTCAAATTGTGATAGATCGCCCTCCGGCGCAGTTACCGCACCTGACCGCTGCCCATGACAACAAACTTGGTAGAGGTCAGCTCCTCCAGGCCCATGGGGCCCCGGGCGTGCATTTTCTGGGTGGAGATGCCGATCTCGGCACCCAGACCGAACTCGCCGCCGTCGGTAAAGCGGGTGGAAGCATTGACGTAGACGGCGGCGGCGTCCACCTCATCCACAAACTTCTGTCCGGCGGTATAGCTGTCCGAGACGATGGCCTCGCTGTGACCGGTTCCGTGGGCATTGCAGAAGTCGATGGCCTCTTCCAGCGTATCGACCACCTTGACGGCCAGAATATAGTCGCCGTATTCGCTGTCCCAATCCGCTTCACTGGCGGCGGCAGCCTTGTCTCCCAAAATAGCGCAGGCCCGCTCATCGCCCCTGAACTCCACGTTTTTCTCCGCCATCCGCTCTGCCATGGCCGGCAGGAAGGCGCCGGCCACCGCACTGTGGACCAGAACGCACTCCATCGCGTTGCAGACCGAGGGCCGGGAACACTTGGCGTTGTAGGCGATCTCCACCGCCATATCCAGATCGGCGGCCTTGTCGATATAGGTATGGCAGACGCCCTCACCAGTCCGGATCACAGGCACTCTGGCATTGCTGCTCACCGCCCGGATCAGGCCGCGGCCTCCTCTGGGAATCAGCACATCCAGATACTCCGTCAGATTCATCAGCTCATTGGCGCTCTCCCGGCTGGTATCCTGTACCAGCGAGACGCAGTCGGCAGGCAGGCCCGCCGACTCCAGCGCCTGTCTCATAATCTCCGTCAGCGCCTGATTGGAACTGAAAGCCTCCTTGCCGCCCCGGAGAATGGTGGTATTGCCGCTCTTGAGACAGAGAACGGCAGCGTCCACCGTCACATTGGGCCGGGCCTCGTAAATAATACCGATCACGCCCAGCGGGACCCGGCGCCGGCCGATCCGCAGGCCGTTAGGCCGGACCGTCTCCCGAACGGTCTCTCCAATGGGATCGGGCAGAGCGATCACCTCGCGGACTCCCTTGGCGATGCCCCGGATCCGGTCCTCGGTGAGGGCCAGTCGGTCCTGAAGACTCAGACTCATTCCGTTTGCCCGGGCCCGCTCCAGATCCGCGGCATTGGCCGCAAGGATTTCTCCGCTGCGGGCCAGAAGGGCGGCGGCAATGGCCTCCAGCGCCTGGTTCTTTCTGCTCTCGCTGGCGGTGGCCAGAATCCGGGCCGCCTCTTTGGCTGCCTTTCCCTGCTGCTGCAGTGCTGTCATAGTCATTGCCTCCTTACTTTTTGGCGATAAAACGGGTGCCCACATCCTTGCCCTCGACGATATCGTAGAGCGCGTCCATGCGGGCGCTGTTGGTGAGAATCATGTCGATGCCCATCTGATTGGCTGTCCGGGCGGCGTCCAGCTTGGTAATCATACCGCCGGTACCCCACTTGCTGCCTACGCCGCCAGCCATCTGGTAGATCTCGTCGGTGACTTCCTCCACCCGGGCAATCAGCCGGGCATCCGGGTTCTTTCTGGGGTCCTTGTCATAGAGTCCGTCGATATCGCTGAGAATGACCAACAGATCCGCTCCGCACAGGCCGGCCACAATGGCCGAGAGCGTGTCGTTGTCACCCAGCACCTTGTGCTCGCCGGTCTCAATCTCGGCAGCGGAGACCGAGTCGTTTTCATTCACTACCGGAATGACGCCCAGTCCAATCAGGGCGGAAAAGGTGCCTGACAGATGGGCTCTCCGGCCCGGATCCACCACGTCCTCCCCGGTGAGCAGGACCTGAGCGGTAATCTGGCCGTAATCTTCAAAGAATTTATCGTACAGATGCATCATCTCGCACTGACCTACGGCGGCTGCCGCCTGCTTCATGCGCAGCTGAGTGGGACGGGCGCCCAGACCCAGCTTGCCTACGCCCATGCCGATAGCGCCGGAGGAGACCAGGATCATCTCATGGCCCATGCCCTGCAGATCCGCCAGCGTCCGGCTGAGCAGATCCATATTCCGCAGGTTCCGGCTGCCGTCTGCCCGGGTGAGGGAAGAGGTACCCACTTTGACGACGACGCGCAGTCTTCGCTGTAACTGATTCATAATTTCATCCGTCCTTCGATGGCGCCGCCGGCGAGCAAAACAGCCCTTCTTCGGCGCCGATACCGTTTTCCTGTCTCTTTCACAGGATGATTAGGTAAAGAATATCACAGTTCCTTCATTCTGGCAAGCTCTTTACCGCCCCCTTTTTCCCCACGGGGTACACAGCAGGGAAACAATTCGGTCTTTTTCCTCCCTGTCAGGGAAATATATGGAGTTTCACTGAAAAAAATTTGCAAAAACAGCCTATTATCCGGCGATTTACTGTTGCTTTTCTGCCAGAAAGAGGGTAGAATGTACCGTGTTCGGGGGGTGAACGGCAAATGATCCATATTGTTCTGGTTGAACCGGAGATCCCTCAGAATACAGGCAATATCTCCCGGACCTGTGCCGCTACCGGCATTAAGCTCCACCTCATTCGCCCTATGGGCTTTGAGATTACGGAGAGCCGCGTCCGCCGGGCAGGACTGGACTATTGGCCGCTGCTTCAGCTGGAGATCCACGACGATCTGGACGCTCTCTTCCGGGCTTATCCCCAGGCGGCAGTGGACCTTTGGCTGGCTACCACCAAGGCGCCCCGGACCTATGCCGAAGCTCAGTTTCGGGACGGCTGCTGGCTCTTTTTCGGAAAAGAGACAGCTGGTCTGCCTCAGTGGTTTCGCATGAAACACTATGAGCGCTGTATCCGTATCCCCATGCGGGAAGAGGCCCGCAGTCTGAATCTATCCAACTCGGTTGCCATTCTGGCATATGAGGCCCTTCGTCAGACAGGGTTTTCCGGTCTGCTGGGGCAGGGAGAGATGAAAGACATGTCCCCTTCCTCTCATTTATGATCTGACCCACCCACCATCTCACAACCGAAATCCAGAAAGGAGTCTCTTATCTATGAATTACAACAAGAAGACTGTTACTGACATCGACGTCAAGGGCAAGAAGGTCCTTCTGCGCTGCGACTTCAACGTCCCCATGGCCAAGGACGGCAGCGGCAAGATCACCGATGACAAGCGTATCCGCGCCGCTCTGCCCACCATTCAGTACCTGCTGGATCAGGGCGCTGCCGTTATCGCCTGCTCTCATATGGGCAAGCCCAAGGGCGAATGGAAGCCCGAGCTGAGCCTGGCTCCCGTTGCCGCTCGTCTGGCTGAACTGCTGGGCAAGGAAGTTATTATGGCTAAGGATATCGTGGGTGAGGACGCTCAGGCCAAGGCTGCCGCTCTCCAGGGCGGTCAGATCCTGCTGCTGGAAAACCTGCGCTATGACAAGGGCGAGACCAAGAACAACCCCGACTTTGCCAAGGCTCTGGCCGATCTGGCTGGCGCTGACGGCGTCTATGTCTCCGACGCTTTCGGCACCGTTCACCGCGCCCACGCCTCCACCGCCGGTGTCGCCGCTTATCTGCCTGCCGTTTCCGGCTATCTGATCCAGAAGGAGCTGGAGATCATCGGTGGCGCTCTGGCTGCTCCCAAGCGTCCTCTGGTGGCCATTCTGGGCGGCTCCAAGGTCTCTTCCAAGATCGGCGTCATCAACAACCTGCTGGAAATCGCTGACACCGTCATCATCGGCGGCGGCATGGCCTACACCTTCTCCGCTGCCAAGGGTGGCAAGATCGGTGACTCCCTGCTGGAAGCCGACTGGATGGACTATGCCAACGAGATGGTAGAAAAGGCTGCTGCCAAGGGCGTTAAGCTGCTGCTGCCCGTGGACACCGTCTGCGCCGACGCTTTCTCCCCCGATGCCAACACTCAGGTCGTTGAGTCCGGCATGATCCCCGACGGCTGGCAGGGTCTGGACATTGGCCCCAAGACCGTCGAGCTGTACTGCGCTGCCGTTGCTGACGCCGGCACCGTCATTTGGAACGGCCCCATGGGCGTCTTCGAGTTTGACAAGTTCGCCGTGGGCACCAAGGCTGTCGCCGAGGCTCTGTCCAAGACCGAGGCCATCACCATCATCGGCGGCGGCGACTCTGCCGCAGCCGTTCAGCAGCTGGGCTACGCCGATAAGATGACTCACATCTCCACCGGCGGCGGCGCTTCCCTGGAATTCATGGAAGGCAAGGAGCTGCCCGGCGTCGCTGCTCTGCTGGACAAGTAATCCGACTCCTTT
Source organism: Oscillospiraceae bacterium (assembly GCA_017395935.1). Lineage (GTDB taxonomy): Bacteria > Bacillota > Clostridia > Oscillospirales > Oscillospiraceae > Onthomonas. Next base: position 10,381 of record JAFQNL010000009.1, on the reverse strand, counting down.
CAATCCCATCCCCTCCCCCTGTCAGGCCATACCCTGACAGCCAGCTACACCAAATACCGGCCCGTCCGGGAGTTCTCCTCCCGGACGGCGCCGTCAACAACCGTCTTTTATGTCCTGGAAAATAGTTCCAAAAAGGCGGCATTGTCCGAGATTCCGGCAACTTTTTCGCCCGCGGATCCCGGCTCTTACTATGTCAATCCCATGCCCACAGGGCATTTTAATAGAAAGAGGTATATAGAATGAACAGAAGATATCGTAAGACTCTGATCGCCGGCAACTGGAAGATGAACAAGACCGCTTCCGAGACTAAGGCTTTTGCTGATGAGCTCAAGACCATGCTGCCCAAGGCCAAGTGGTGTGACATCCTGATCTGCGCTCCCTACGTCAACATTCCCGCCGCTCAGAAGGCTTTCAAGGACTGCCGCGTTCAGGTGGGTGCTGAGAACCTGCACTACGAGGCTTCCGGCGCTTACACCGGCGAGGTTTCCGCTGCCATGCTGAAGGATCTGGGCGTCAAGTACGTCATTATCGGCCACTCCGAGCGCCGCCAGTACTGGAACGATGACGATATCATCGTCAACAAGAAGGCCAAGGCTGCCATCGAGGCCGGTCTGTATCCCATCATCTGCGTGGGCGAGAGCCTGGAGCAGCGTGAGCTGGGCATCACCAAGGAGCTCATCGACCTGCAGGTCAAGACCGCTCTGTCCGGCATCCCCGCTGAGAAGATGCGCCATGTCGTCATCGCCTACGAGCCCCTGTGGGCCATTGGCACCGGCCGTACCGCCACCCCCGAGCAGGCCAACGAGGTCAACTGCGAGATCCGCACCGTGATCCGCAAGCTGTACGGCGCTCGCGTCGCCCGCAGCGTGACCATCCTCTACGGCGGCTCCATGAACGACAAGAACGCCTATGAGCTGCTGGCTCAGCCCGATATCGACGGCGGCCTGATCGGCGGCGCTTCCCTGAAGCCCGCTGCCTTCACCACCATCATCAACGCTGCCAACCAGGAGTAAGCTAACCTTTTGCCCGGGAAGGGAATCCCCCTTCCCGGCATACACGAGAAAGAGGCTTTTTATGAAGACACCTACTACTCTCATTATCATGGACGGCGTCGGTCTGACCGACAACGGTCTGGGCAATGCCTATGCCGCTGCCGAGACCCCCGTTCTGGACAAGCTCTTTGCTGAAAATCCCACCAGCCGCCTGTCCGCTTCCGGTATGGACGTAGGTCTGCCTGCCGGCCAGATGGGTAACAGCGAGGTCGGCCACACCAATATCGGCGCCGGCCGCGTGGTCTTCCAGGATCTGCCCAAGATCACCAAGTCCATCGAAGACGGCACCTTCTTTGAAAATCCCGCCTACAAGAAGGCCATGCTGGCTGCCAAGGAGAGCGGAAACGCCGTTCATCTCTTCGGCCTCATGTCCGACGGCGGCGTCCACTCCCACCTGACCCATATCCAGGCCGCCGTCAAGATGGCCCGTGAGCTGGGCGTGGAGCGGGTCTATGTCCACTGCTTCCTGGACGGCCGTGACGTGCCTCCCACCTCCGGCATTGATTACGTTGCCCAGATGCACGAGACCTGCAAGCAGTACGGTGCCAATATCGCCACTATCGCCGGCCGCTACTATGCCATGGACCGGGACACCAACTGGGACCGGGTAGAGAAGGCATACAAGGCCATGGTCTACGGCGAGAGCGCAGACTTTGTAAACGACCCCGTGGCCGCGGTGCAGAAGAGCTATGACGCCGGCGTCACCGACGAGTTCGTGGTCCCCGTCATCACCTGCAAGGGCGCCGAGATCGTAGCCGGAGACTCCATTATCTTCATGAACTTCCGTCCCGACCGGGCCCGGGAAATTACCCGTACCTTCGTCGATCCCGACTTCACCGGCTTTGAGCGCCGGAACGGCTTCTTCCACGTCAACTTCGTCTGCACTACCAGCTACGATGCCACCATGCCCAACGTGGAAATCGCCTTCCCCAAGCAGAAGCTGACCAAGATCTTCGGCGAGTATATCTCCGATCTGGGTCTTACCCAGCTGCGTATCGCCGAGACCGAAAAGTACGCTCACGTCACCTTCTTCTTCAACGGCGGCGTGGAAAAGGTCTTCCCCGGCGAGGATCGCTGCCTGATCGCCTCCCCCAAGGTGGCTACCTACGATCTGAAGCCCGATATGTCCGCCAACGAAGTGGCTGCCGCCTGTGTCGAGCGCATCGAGAGCGGCAAGTATGATGTTATCATCCTCAACTTCGCCAACGGCGACATGGTCGGCCATACCGGCGTCATGGACGCTGCCCGGATCGCCGTAGAGACCGTGGACCGCTGCGTTGGTCAGGTGGTGGAAGCCACTGCCAAGATGGGCGGTATCTCCCTTATCACCGCTGACCACGGCAACTGCGAGCAGATGCTTCAGGAAGACGGTGTCTCCCCCTTCACCGCTCATACGACCAATCTGGTTCCCTTCTGCATCGTAGGCGCCGACGTCCAGCTCAAGGACGGCCGCCTGTGCGATATCGCTCCCACCATGCTGGATCTGATGGGTCTGGAAAAGCCCGCCGAGATGGACGGCCAGAGCCTGATCGGCTGATCCCGCTTTCCCCGAAAACAGACCGCCCCGACTGCTGTCGGGGCGGTTTTTTGTTCCGCTCCATCCCCTCTTTTTGTTGAAACTTTCTTTCATATTCCGTCGTCCGACTCTCTTCTCTTTACAATGTGTCATCCTCTTCTTTTCCCTCTCCGGATGAGAGAACCCGTCTGTTTCACCGACTTTCAGCAAGTGTGGCCGTTACTTTTCACACCTGCTTGGATTGACAGTTTTATCCGTTGACATTTTGTGCATTGTTGCCATTGACTCTTCCGGCAGGTCTGAGTATAATCTGAGTCGTGAGTGTCAAAACGATCTTTTGCAGAAAGAAGAGAGGCAACTATGAATCGAGAGGAAGCATTCGAATTTCTGGACCGCACTGCCCGGGGCATCGCTGAAATGTTTGGCTCCAGCTGCGAGACTATGGTCCATGATATGACTCAGGCCAATCACCCCATCCTCGCCATCTATAATGGCCACGTTTCCGGCCGCTCCGTAGGCTCTACCATGGACATTCTGGGTAACGAGACCCTGCTGAGCGAAGACGGTCTGAAGACCGACTTTGTCAATCTGTATGCCACCACCCCCTCTGGCCAGCAGATCAAGAGTTCTACCTTCCATATGATCGGCGAGGACTACAATCTGGCTCTGGGCATCAACTTCGACTACTCCTCTCTGGTCTATGCCAACCGGATTCTGGTAGATCTGATGAGTGCGGACGCCGATCTGAAGAGCGCCATGTGGCACAGCGGCGACAACCGTCTGGGCGAGGTGTTCGAAGAGTGTCTGGCCGCCGTTGGCAAGCCCGTCTCCGCCCTGAACAAGAATGACCGGATGAAGGTCATCGCCCTGCTGGATCAGAAGAACGCCTTCTCCTTCCGGAAGAGCGTCCCCTTTATCTCTCAGCGTCTGGGTGTCAGCCGCTATACCGTTTATAAATACCTGACCGAGCTGTCCGGGGAAAAGGAACGGAATCTGGACTGACTGCCGCTATAAATATCTGCCGCGCACCGGACTGGCCCCGGTGCGCGGTCTTTTTTTGCGGCCAGAATGATCTCCAAAGAACGAAAAACGACCCGGAACACGTTGAGGTGTTCCGGGTCGTCTCATATCTCATTGGATGGGGACTTAGTAAGCCACGCCCCAGATGATCATCTTCTTGGCAGGCTTGCCGCAGATGGGGCAGGTATCGCCCAGCTGCTCCTGCTCAAAGGGGATGCAGCGGCTGGTGACGCCGCAGTTTTCCTTCATATACAGCTCGCAGGCCAGATCGCCACACCACATGGTCTTGGCAAAGCCGCCCTGAGTGGCCATCTTCTCCTTGACCTCTTCCACGCTGGTGCAGGGATAGGTGTTCTCTTCCAGATTGCGCTTGGCACGCTGGAACATATGCTCATGGACAGCATCCAGCAGCTCGGCCACCTTGCTCTCCAACTCGTCCAGAGAGACAAAGTACTTCTCGCCCGTATCCCGGCGCGCAATGACGCACTGGTTCTTTTCCATATCCTTGGGGCCGATCTCCACACGCAGGGGGACACCCTTCATCTCGTACTCGGCAAACTTCCAGCCGGGAGACTGGTCGGAAACGTCGGTCTTGACCCGGACGCCCTGAGCAGCCAGACGGTCAGCCAGGCCCTGAGCGGCCTCGATGACGCCGGGCTTATGCTGGGCAATGGGCAGGACCACCACCTGAATGGGGGCGATACGGGGAGGCAGAATCAGGCCGTTGTCGTCGCCGTGAGTCATGATAATGCCGCCGATCATACGGGTGGAAACGCCCCAGCTGGTCTGGTGGGGGTGGGAGAGCTGGTTGTTCTTGTCGGCAAAGGTGATATCAAAGGCCTTGGCAAAGCCGTCGCCAAAATAGTGGGAGGTGCCGGACTGGAGGGCCTTCTTGTCGTGCATCATGCACTCGATGGTATAGGTCCGCTCGGCGCCGGAGAACTTCTCCTTGTCAGTCTTGATGCCCTTGACAACAGGCATGGCCAGCACGTTCTCGCAGAAGTCAGCATAGATCTCCAGCATCTGCTCGGTCTCGGCAATGGCCTCCTCGGCAGTGGCGTGGAGCGTATGGCCTTCCTGCCAGAGGAACTCACGATGGCGCAGGAAGGGACGGCTGGTCTTCTCCCAGCGGAGGACAGAGCACCACTGGTTGTACTTCTTGGGCAGATCACGCCAGGAGTGGACGATATGGGAGTAGTGGTCGCAGAAGACAGTCTCCGAGGTGGGACGGATGCACAGACGCTCCTCCAGCTTTTCGCTGCCGCCGTGGGTGACCCAGGCGCACTCGGGGGCGAAGCCTTCCACGTGGTCCTTCTCCTTCTGGAGCAGGCTCTCGGGGATCAGGGTGGGCATAGCCACGTTCTCGTGGCCGGTGCGCTTAAACTCCTTATCCAGACCGGCCTGGATATTCTCCCAGATGGCGTAGCCATAGGGACGGAGGATGAACATACCCTTGACGCTGGTGTAGTCGATCAGCTCTGCCTTGGTGCAGATATCGGTATACCACTGAGTGAAGTCCACGTCCATAGAGGTGATGGCCTGGACCTTCTTTTTCTCTTTTGCCATTGTATCTCTTCCCTTTCGGTTGAAAATTTTCAGAAATCACGATTTTGACGCATATGGGACTATTTTAATCCATGAGTCTGTTGCTGTCAAGCCATTCCCTGTCCCTTCCCCGCCGCCGGGGGAGGTGTTGCTTTTTTGCACAAGTTCTGCCGCATTCTTTTATCTGTTCAGACAAAGCCGCTTCCCGTCCCTTTTGCCGCATTGACGAGGGCTCTGTAGATAGCTATACTGGTCATACAAGGACAACTCAGGCTGCCTTCAGGTCTCCCTGAGAGAAAGAAAGGATGAACACCATGAAACTGCTCAGCGTCAACTCCCCCGCCTTTGCTCCCTATGGCAAAGTTCTCGATCTGGATCTTTCCCCTCTGCTGGAGGCGCTGGCCGAAACTCCTGTTCCTCAGGGCGTCGTCTATGTGGCTTCCGCCCCCGAGCTGGAGGCCACGGCCACGATGGAGCTGGCTCAGCGGGTGGCCTTCGGTGAACTGCCTATCCAGATCGGCTACTGCAACGGCCACAACCATCTGCTCAACGCCGTGGAGTACCACAAGTGCTCTGAGGTCAATGTAGCTGCCACCGATGCGATTCTGATTCTGGGCCGCCAGCAGGATATCAACTCCGACTTCACCTATGAAACAGACAAGCTGGAGGCCTTCCTCCTGCCGGCAGGTACCGGCGTAGAGATCTATGGCACTACGCTCCACTATGCCCCCTGCGGCGTAGACGGAAAGGGCTTTCAGGTGGCTATCGTCCTGCCCCGGGGAACCAATGGGCCGCTCAAAGCCGCTCACGGCGGTCAGGGCGAGGACAAGCTGATGACCGCCAATAACAAGTGGCTTATCGGCCACGCCGAGGGCGGTCTGGACGAGGGCTGCTTTATCGGTCTTCTGGGCGAGAACCTGGACGTGGACAAGTAAGACTTCTTCAGACAGGACATAGGACACATGACAACAGGCACAGCCTTTCGGCTGTGCCTGTCTGTTTTTTCAATGGTTCAGGTCTTCTTCTGGAAGACATTTCCGCAGTTGCGGCAGGTAATGGAAATCCGGTTCTTGCCCTTGGGGACCCGGAGGGTCTGGCCGCAGCTGGGGCAGCGGAAATAGGCGTGGTCCTTATCCCGCATCTGGGCCCGCTTGCGCTGGAACTTGGAGATCATAGGGGTAACCAGTTCCATAAAGCGGTCATTCTCTGCCCGGCGCTTGGCATAGTTCCGGGAGAACATACGAAAGATGGACCAGATCATAGCAGCATAGCTGAGGGCCCACAGGATAATAGACAGCGCGTCCACCTGAATGAGACCACTAAGCAGCCAGAGAATCAGGCTGCCGCAGACCAGGACCAGCGAGAGCATATCAGAACCGTAGCGGCCGTACATCAGACGGCTGAAAAAGTTACGAATCAAGCTAAAGACTCCCAACAAACCCCAGAAGGGGTAAAATTTCTGTGTATATATGATACCGCACCGGAAAGAAAAGGTCAATCAGTCAGACGTAAATTTATTGTGAATTGCGCCGCCCTCCCCCCTTGTCTCCCGGGAGCAAATCCCTTATACTGTAGAAAGAAACTATACTTCGGGAGGGATACCCATGCGAAAGGGCCGTGTCGATAAAGAAAACTATTACCTGAATATTGCCGAGACCGTGCTGGAGCGCTCCACCTGCCTGCGCCGCAATTACGGCGCCATTATCGTCCAGCAGGACGAGGTCATTGCCACCGGCTACAACGGCGCTCCCCGTGGCCGCCAGAACTGTATTGATCTGGGGCGCTGCACCCGTGAGGAGCTTCAGATTCCCTCCGGCCAGCGCTATGAGCTCTGCCGCAGTGTCCACGCCGAGGCCAACGCCATTATCTCTGCCGCCCGAAGCGAAATGATGGGCGCAACCCTCTACCTGACCGGCCGGAACGCCCAGACCGGCGAGCTGCTGAGCGACACCACCTGCTGCTCCATGTGCCGCCGTCTGGTCATCAACGCCGGTATCAAGAAGGTTGTTGTCCGCAATACCCCCACCGACTATTCTGTGGTCCATGTGGAGGACTGGATCCGTCTGGACGACACCGTACCGGAAGAAGCCGGCGCCAAGTAAATCCGCTCTCCCCTTCCCTCAGCCCTCCGGGCTGAGGTTTTTTCTCTTCTGCCGGTATCAGCCCTCCTCTTACCGGCCATACTGTGATATGAAACACAATTTCAGCAGATGGCCCATTTGTCCTCCGGCCGATTGTTACAATTTGTAGAAAGTTAGACTATTCTTTTCTCTCTCATTCGTGATATACTGTTAAAGATGAAACGCGTTGGGACGCCGGGCTCCGCCCCGTCCGGCAATGCATCGCATGTTCTCCTCTCTTTGCAGGCGGGGCTCCCCCGAGTTGGAACAGTGATCCAGGACTGCTTTCAACCGGTCGATACTTTCCTCGTTCTGCCCTGTGGTAAAAATTCAACTCTCTTGAAAGGAGCTTTTCATGGCAGATAAGCTAAAACTGATCCCCCTTGGCGGTCTCAACGAGATCGGCAAGAATCTGAACGTTATTGAGTACAAAAACGATATTATTCTTGTTGACTGCGGTATGGGCTTTCCCGACGACGATATGTATGGTATCGACGTTGTCATCCCTGACTACAGTTATCTGATTCAGAATCAGACCAAGATCCGGGGTATTTTCCTCACCCACGGTCACGAAGACCATATCGGTGCCCTTCCCTATGTCCTCCGGGATATCGACGCCCCCATTTACGCCACCCGAATGACTGCCGGTCTGGTAGAGCTGAAACTGTCTGAGCACGATCTGCTGGCCACCACTGAGATTATCACCTGCGAGGCCGGTGACGTGATTCACGTGGGCTGTTTCCAGGTGGAATTTATCCATACCAACCACTCCATCGCCGACGCTGTGGCCTTCGCCATCAAGACTCCCGTAGGTACCATTCTCCATACCGGTGACTGGAAGATCGACCCCACTCCTATCTCCGGCGGTATGGCCGATCTGACCCGTATGGGTCAGCTGGGTAAGGAAGGCGTTCTGGCCCTCATGTGTGACTCCACCAACGTGGAGCGGCCCGGCTTCACCAAGAGCGAGTCGGCGGTAGGTTCCAGCTTTGAGGCCCTGTTTAAGGACTGCAAGGAACGGATCATTATTACCACCTTCGCCTCCAACGTGGACCGTATCCAGCAGATCATCAACGTGGCGGCCAAGTTTGGCCGCAAGGTAGCTGTCTCCGGCCGGAGCATGGAAAATACCATGAAGGTCTCCACCCGTCTGGGCTATATGAATGTCCCCGAAGGAATCGTCGTCGATCTCAACCAGATCAAGAGCCTGCCCAAGGACAAGGTCTGTATTATCACGACCGGCAGCCAGGGCGAGACCATGTCCGCCCTCACCCGAATCGCCTTCTCCACTCACCGGCAGATCGAGATTATGCCCGGTGACCATATTATCCTCTCCGCCTCGGCCATCCCCGGCAACGAGCACGCCATCAGCAACGTAGTCAACGAGCTCTACCGGAAGGGCGCCGTAGTCATCAACGAGCGCAACCGGGATCTCCACGTCTCCGGCCACGCCTGCCGTCAGGAGCTGCAGATCCTCCACGCACTGGTCAAGCCCAAGTTCTTCATCCCTGTCCACGGTGAGCAGCGCCATCTCCGCCTCCACGCCAGACTGGCCGAAGAGATGGGAATGCGTCCGGACCACATCCTGCTGGCAGATATCGGCCAGATCATCGAATTCACTCCCGACACCATGAAGGTCGCCGGCACTGTCACCTCCGGCAAGATTCTGGTGGACGGCTATGGTGTAGGCGACGTGGGCAGCGTGGTCCTTCGGGACCGGAAGCGTCTGGCTGAGGACGGCATGATCGTGGTCGTCGTCACCATGAGCAAGCTGGATAATACCGTCCTCTCCGGCCCTGAGATCATCACCAGAGGCTTTGTCTACGTCAAGGAGTCCGAGGAGCTGATGGACGATGTGCGTCAGCTGGCAAGCCGTGTGCTGGCTGAGGTGAAGCCTTCCGCCGACTGGTCCAGCATTAAGAGCGATATTAAGCGGGAACTCTCCGGCTATCTCTTCCGCAAGGCCAAGAGAAGTCCTATGATCCTGCCTGTCATTATGGAAGTCTGATTCTGCTCCAGACAGAAAACACACGCCCCCGTCCTTACGGACGGGGGCGTTCTCATTTGTCACGGACCGGTTTCCCGGCTGCGCGTTATTCCTCTTCGGCTTCAGCCGTTTCCTTCAGTTTCTCCTGAGCGGCGAGCTGGTTCAGCGCCTCAGACTCCGGCGCCTTTTCGGCGTCGGGATCGAAGATCCGCTCGAACTCCAGCGAGGACATGGTCTCGTGTTCCAGCAGGAACTGGGCCGTCGCCTCCAGAGCGTCCATATGCTCGGTAAGGATGTCCTGGCAGCGCTGGTAAGCCTGATCTACAATGGCACGAACTTCACTGTCGATGACAGCAGCCGACTCCTCAGAGTAGGCTCTGCCGCCCTGAGCCATGGAGCGGCCGATAAAGATCTCACTGTCACTGTTGCCGTAAACCACGTTGCCCAGCTTGGCGCTCATGCCGTACTTGGAGACCATGGCGTGGGCAATCTGCGTAGCGCGCTGCAGATCGTTGGAGGCGCCGGTAGAAACGTCGTCCAGCACCAGAGCCTCAGCCACACGGCCGCCCAGCAGCGCGGTAATGCTCTCTTCCAGTTCCTTTCTGCTCTGGAAGCTCTTGTCCTCCTGAGGCAGAGAGATGGTCATGCCGCCGGCACGTCCCCGGGGCACGATAGAGATCTGGTGAACAGGGTCATGTGTGGGCAGGAAGCGCATGGCCACTGCGTGGCCGGCCTCGTGGTAGGCGGTAAGCCGTCTTGCCTGCGGGGTGACGATCTGGCTCTTCTTCTCCGGGCCGGCCAGCACCTTGATCATGGCCTCATGGAGGTCTGCCATGGTAATTACCGGCTTATTCCGGCGGGCGGCCAACAGGGCACCCTCATTCATCAGGTTCTCCAGATCGGCGCCGGTAAAGCCGCTGGTCGCCTTGGCCACCACAGCCAGATCCACGTCATCGGCCAGAGGCTTGTTTCTGGCATGGACCTTGAGCACACCTTCACGGCCCCGGGCATCGGGATAACCCACATAGATCTGCCGGTCAAAGCGGCCGGGACGGAGGAGGGCGGGATCCAGAATGTCCTGCCGGTTGGTGGCTGCCATGACGATGACGCCTTCGTTCTGACCGAAACCGTCCATCTCCAC
>JAFQNL010000008.1 GCA_017395935.1 Oscillospiraceae bacterium | reverse complement strand
TGATAGCAAACCTATACTTTTGTCATTTTTTGTAATTTTTTGGAAAAAGAGAAAAATCCGAAAAACCGTTGCGGCACAACGACTTTTCGGATTGCAAAATTCGACCTTGGGGAGCGGTCACCTATAATTAAAAGTCTCCTCAGCCGCCAGGTCCTCAGTCAGATCGCAGATTACATCGCCTTTAACCTGAATTGCGGCAGCGTTCCAAGGGAACCCAGCAGCAGCCGCAGGATAGATCCCTACACCGTGATCAACAAAATAAGGGGCAAAGTCACTGCTCTGGAGCTGCTCATCACTCAGATTGCGGGTCAGCTGATGGACCAGCGATGCTACCATTTCAAGGTGTCCCAACTCTTCTGTACCGACGGAGGGTTCAATCTGACACCACAAGAGCCGCTGCTCTCATTTCTCTTTGCCAAAGCCTTAAAGAGCTGTTATGATATATGACACAGGATCGCACTTTCTTTTATTCTTCTCAAAGGAGGACAGATATGAAACCCCGTGTTGCCTTTATTTGCGTTCACAACTCCTGCCGCAGCCAGATTGCGGAGGCTTTAGGCAAAAAGCTCTGCGCCGATTGCTTTGAAAGCTATTCTGCCGGTACGGAAACCAAACCTCAGATCAATTCCGATGCTGTCCGACTGATGAAACAGACCCACGGTATTGACATGGAGAATCAGCAGTACAGCAAGCTTCTTGCAGCGCTCCCCGCGATCGACATCGTTATCACTATGGGCTGCAATGTTCAGTGCCCCTTCCTGCCCTGCTCTTATCGGGAAGACTGGGGGCTGGAAGATCCCAGCGGCAAAGAGGATGAAGCTTTCCTCTGCACTATACAACAGATAGAGGAAAAGGTGCTGGACCTGAAGCGGCGGATTCAGAAAGGGAAGCTGCAATGAAAGTAGTCTGCTACGGCGATTCAAATACCTACGGCTACGATCCAAGAGGGTATTTTGGCGGACAATATGACAAGGCCTGGCCGGAAATTCTGGCAGTCAAAACAGGCTGGAACATTATAAACGAGGGAATGAACGGCCGTGAGATCCAGACAGGATCCGTTTTCTTTCCGAAAGACACAGATCTGCTGATCATCATGCTTGGCACCAATGATCTGCTGCAGGCCCGTTCTCCGGAAGCTGCCTGCGAGAAAATGGAATGGTTTCTAAATTCCCTCGCTCTGAAGCGAGATAAGATCCTTCTGATTGCACCTCCACCTATGAAGCTCGGTCAGTGGGTGCAGAGCAAAAAACTGATCGACAGCTCAAGCGCGCTTGGCAAACACTACAGATGCCTTGCAAAGCGTCTGGGCGTCCGCTTTGCGGATGCAGGGGAGTGGAATATCTCCCTGGCCTATGACGGCGTACACCTGACGGAGAAAGGCCATATTGCCTTCGCTGACGAACTTTATAACTATTTGGTCAAAGGAGAATAAACTATGCTGGAAATTGGTCTGAAAGCACCTGATTTTACTCTGAGCGATAAGGATGGCAACTCAGTCAGCCTATCCGCTTTTCTTGGGAAAAAAGTCGTTCTTTATTTCTACCCGAAGGACAACACACCCGGCTGCACCCGGCAGGCCTGTGCTTTTGCCGCCGCTTATGAGCGCTTCAAAGCAAACGATGTGGTAGTGATCGGTGTAAGTCGTGACAGCGTAGCCTCTCACCAGAAATTTGCTCAGAAACACGATCTGCCCTTCATTCTGCTGTCCGATCCGGAACTGCAAGCCATTCAGGCCTACGGAGTCTGGCAGGAGAAGAAACTGTACGGTAAGATCAGTATGGGTGTAGTGCGCACTACCTTCATTATTGATGAACAGGGCAAGATTGAAAAAATTATGCCAAAGGTCAAACCCGATACAAATGCGGCTGAAATTCTGAGCTATCTTCAGGGAGAATATCTATGAAACATATGATTTCGTTGATTTTAGTTATGCTGTTGGCACTGACCGGTTGTGGAGGTACAGAAGTGGAGAACACCTATCAGCAGATTTCACAGGAAGAGGCAAAGACCATGATGGACACTCAGGAAGTAGTCATTCTGGATGTCCGGGAGCAGGACGAATTCGATGCCGCTCATATTCCTGATGCGGTTCTGCTTCCTGTCGGGACAATTTCTCAGGAGACAGCCGCTTCCGTGATTCCGTCCTATGACTCGGTTGTATTGGTGTACTGCCGCAGCGGAAACCGCAGCAAAACCGCTTCCAGCGCCCTTGCCGAGCTGGGTTACACCAATATCTATGAGTTTGGCGGCATCAGTACCTGGCCCTACGAGGTAGAAGAATGAGGATCATTATTTCTCCCGCAAAGAAAATGAAAGTGGATACTGACAGCTTGCCCTATCAGGATCTGCCCGTATTTCTTCCAAGGACTGAGCAGCTTGTCAGGATTTTGAGATCCATGTCCGGCGAGGAGTTGAAAAAACTCTGGAAGTGTAATGACCAGATCGCTCAGCTCAATATCCAGAGGCTGGAAAATATGGACTTACACAACCGCCTGACACCTGCAGTGCTTGCCTATGAGGGTATACAGTATCAGCACATGGCTCCCAATGTGTTTTCTAGAGAAGAATACCACTATATTCAGGAACATCTTCGAATTCTGTCCGGTTTCTATGGCATATTGAAGCCATTTGATGGAGTGACGCCATACCGGCTAGAAATGCAGGCAAAACTCAGGGTTGGAGAGGGCAAAGATCTGTACGCCTACTGGAGTGATACCCTTGCCAAAGCCCTCACTGCCGAAACAAACTGTATTCTGAATCTGGCATCCAAAGAATACAGTATCTGTATTTCCAGATTTCTTCCCGAGAATGTGCGCTTCATAACCTGCGTATTTGGTGAAGAAAAAAACGGCAAGGTCGTTGAAAAGGGCACCATGTGCAAAATGGCACGAGGAGAGATGGTCCGCTATCTTGCAGAAACCCATTGTACCGAGCCCGAAGCGATCCAAAACTTTAACCGGCTTGGCTTTTCCTTTTCTCCCGCACACTCTGAGCAAAGTACATTCGTGTTCCTGCGCAGTCCTGCCGAATCAATCATCTGATCATAAACTGTCCGCAAGCGCATACCATTGCCCACAAGGAAGTGATGGATATGCCAAAACGGACAGTTTTTTCTTTGGTCGGAAAAATCCCTCCGCTCAGCGACAGCCAGAAAAGCGCTTTGAAGAACAACCTATGCAAGGCTTTATTGATTGCTCTGAAGGACAGAGGAGCGCTTACCGACAGTCAGCTGACCGATGCTCTTGAATATCTCGTCCAAGAGGAAGGAAATCAATTATCATGATCCCGGTAGCCGGATATTGCAGAGTCTCCACCGACCACGCTGATCAGGCCAACTCTTTTTCCGCTCAAAAACGCTATTTTTCCTCCTATATTCTGAATCATCCTGACTGGATCCTCTATCAGATCTATGCAGACGAAGGAATCACAGGCACTTCCACCAGGCACCGAGAACAATTTAACCATATGATCCAAGACGCAAGAGATGGTAAATTTCAATTGATTCTCTCAAAGGAGGTCAGCCGTTTTTCACGAAACCTGCTGGACACCATCGTATTTACCCGGGAGCTGGCCCGGTTGGGCGTAGGGGTAATTTTTCTCACTGATGGCATCGACACAAGAGAACCGGATGCTGAATTACGCCTGTCCATAATGGCCTCCATCGCCCAGGAAGAAAGTCGCAAGACCTCTTTGCGGGTTCGCTGGGGACAGCTCCGGCAAATGGAGCGGGGTGTTGTCTTCGGACGATCCCTCCTGGGTTATCAGGTCAAAGCCGGTGTATTATCTGTTGAGCCCATAGGTGCCGCTATAGTAAAGCAAATCTTTGAAAAATACACACTGGAGAAGAAGAGCGCCTCCGTCATTGCCAGAGAGCTGGAAAAATCCGGGATTGCAGCTTCCACTGGTAAGACATCGTGGAAGCCTTCCCATATCATTAAGATTTTAAAAAACGAAAAATATGTTGGAGATCTGATCCAGGGAAAGACATGGACGCCAGACTATCTCACCCATCAAAAAAAGTACAACCATGATCCCGAAAAGCAGATCTACCTGCCAAACCATCACGAAGCCATTATTGACCGTACACTCTGGCTGGCTACACAGCTGGAACTCAGCCGAAGAAGCCGCAGATCTTCTGCCGCTTCCGGTCCCAGCGTTAGCTATCCTCTTTCAGGCAGGATATTCTGCGGCAGCTGCGGCAGTTCCTGTGTGCTCAGAAGCAAGAAGAACAGAAACGGAACCATGGTCAAAAAATGGCGCTGCGCAACAGCCTGCTCTCAAGGAGCAATAAGATATGAGAAAAACGGCATATTGCAAGGATGTGATATCGGCTATATGCTTCGTGATGAGGATGGAAAACGACTCATTCAAATCGCTCTGGAGCGTGCAGATCTCTGCAGAGAGGATGTCATTCTTACAACCGCCCGTGCAGCAGTTCACGCAATCCTTCAGGAACAGTTCAAGGCAGGGGAGAGAAGAACAAAACTGCTGTCTCAAAAAGCTGTCCTTCAGAATCGTCGTGCCATTGCCCTGAACGCCTACTTACAAGGAGAGATCACCCGTGAAGAGCTGGATCTTCTTCAGGCAGACTGTCTGGAAGAAATGTCAGCCATTGATCAAGAGCTTTCCGCCTCAGCTGACCAGTTCTCCGGTACGCAGCAGGAGCTGACTGACGTCTTGCAACAGCAACTGAATAGCATTTTAAGAGAAGATGCCCTTCCTGACCCGGTTTGCCGGATCATGGTCGATCGGATCACTCTTCAGAAAGAGGGCAACATATCTGTAAGCCTCGCCGGCGCCCGTTACGAAGTGAACTTCCAGATAAAAAGAGCTCGCTGATCTCTGTCCGGAGGAAAATCCTTACTCTGCTTTATAGAAGAAATCATAGGATGCGGCACGACGAGTAATGCTATAGCAGAACTCCTCACTGCATTACTCTTCTGTTCAGAAAAAATTTTCAAATTTGTCTGAAATAGATAGAGACAAGCGGTCAATAATGTGCTAAAGTAGTCTCACAACACTCCGGAATCGTTTCCGGAATTTGTTATACTTCGAAAATGATCAGCAAGGAGAGATGGACCATGTTAGACAAGACAAAACGCGGCTGGTGGGAATCAGCTGTTTTCTATCAGATCTATCCCAAAAGCTTTCAAGATACTGACGGTGATGGCATCGGTGACCTGAAGGGTATCATCAGTCATTTGGACTATCTGGAGGAGCTGGGAATTGATGGTATCTGGCTTTCTCCCGTCTGCCAATCTCCCCAGCGGGACAATGGTTATGATATTTCTGACTATCAGGCAATCTATCCCGTTTTTGGTACCATGGAGGATATGGAGGAACTGATCCGCGAGGCCGACAAGCGGAATATCACCATTATTATGGATCTCGTCCTTAACCACTGCTCTGACCAGCATATCTGGTTCAAAGAGGCGCTTAAGAGTCGAGATAATCCCTATCACGACTACTTTGTCTGGCGGGACGGTACCCCTGATGAACTGCCCAACGATATGAAAGCCACCTTCGGCGGCTCTGCATGGACCTGGGTTCCTCATTTGGGCCAGTATTACTTCCATCAGTTTGCCATTGAACAGCCTGACCTGAACTGGGAGAATCCTCAGCTCCGCCGTGAGCTGTATGATATGATCCGCTTCTGGGTAAAGAAGGGAATCGGCGGCTTCCGTCTGGACGTGATTGATCAGATTGCAAAAGAGCCCGACCATTACATTACCTCTAACGGACCCAGACTTCATGAGTTTTTGCGTGAACTGTCCCAGGAGGCATTCTGCGAAGAAGGCCTGGTCACTGTCGGTGAGGCTTGGGGCGCAAATGTCGAGCGCGCCAAGCTTTACAGTGCTCCTGACTGCAGTGAGTTGAGTATGGTCTTCCAGTTCCAGCACATGCAGCTGGATCAGCAGCCGGGCGGCGATAAATGGGATCTGGCAGACCTCTCGCTGGTAAAGCTGAAGAAGGTATTTGAGCATTGGCAGCAGGGACTTCACGGCGTTGGCTGGAACAGCCTCTTTCTGAACAATCACGATCTGCCCCGTATCGTATCCCGTTGGGGCAACGATAAGGAATACCGTGTGGAGTCCGCCAAGATGCTGGGTACTCTGCTCCACGGTATGGAAGGAACCCCCTATATCTATCAAGGCGAAGAAATCGGCATGACTAATATTCGCCTGCCTATTCAGGGCTATGTAGATGTAGAGATTCTGAACATGTATGAGGATCGTCTGAGCAAGGGATATCCTCTTGACGAAATCATGGCCTCCATCCACGCTAAGGGCCGCGACAATGCACGCACTCCTATGCAGTGGTCGGATGCTCCCAATGCCGGTTTCACTACCGGTGCCCCCTGGCTTACTGTTAATCCGAACTATAAGCAGATTAACGTCAAGGCCGCTCTGGAAGATCCCAACTCCATCTTCTACTACTACAAAAAGCTGGTCGCTCTGCGCAAAGAGCACGAAGTCTTCCGAACCGGCAACTTCACCCTCTACAAGGCAGACGATCCCAACCATTTCTGCTATATTCGTGAGACCGAGTCTGAGCGCCTGCTGGTGACCTGTAACTTCACTGATCAGGAGTTGAAGCTGGCTCTGCCCACGAATGGTGAAGTGCTCATCTGCAACTATGACTACCCGCTCAAGGACACTCTGCGCCCCTACGAGGCATGGATGATGCTCCAGAAAAAGTAAACTTCCTATCAACCCGGGACAGACAGCGTTCGAAGCGCTGTCTGTCTTTTCTTTATTTGCCAAACATCCGCTCACCTGATATGATAAAATTAGAATTTTATCGATGCTTATCCTGCCGGCAGCAGCATAAAACAGGAACCCTGTCCTGTGCCGGGTATCATTTTAACTCCACTGTACCAATATCAGTCAGCAAACCCTTCAGCTCAGGGTAAGGCATTGCGTATCTCTGGCTCAGATAGCGCAGAGAGGCAGCCAGTTCTCCGTCCGGTCCACCGTACTGGCTGATAATGATAGAGGCCAGTTTGGGATTGGGTCTCTGAATCTTCACCGGGTACTGAAGCTTCTTTTCATAGATAAACATGGCTTATACCTCCTTCTGCAGATTCCAGGGCCACGGATCCTTCAGCCAGGTATAGCTGTCGTCCCGGGCCGCGCTGCACTGCTCCAGAGGATACTTATCTTCCTCAAAACGGGCTCTGGCCTGTTTTTCCAGCTTTACATAGGACTGAAACATCCGAAACGCCTCTTTGTCATCCGGATGCGTGTCCAGATAAAGCCCCAGCTCTGCTACTACAAAGCTCAAAGCCTGCAGATCGGAAAGGGGAGAGGAGGGAACAGGTACTCCCTTGACCATCAGATGAAAAGGAAGATCCAGCTCGGGAAAGAGAGTTCCCTGAGCCAGCGCCTCTTGCTTACCATAGACCGGCTCAGCGTCCTTTTGAGCTTCAACAATAGGCACTGCCAACTGCCGTCTCTTTTCCGCGTTCACTACAGCCACCTCCACCGAGGGCTCCGGAAAACATTTCTTACGCTCGCAATCAGAATTCATATTACTTCACTCCTTCTGAGAACACTTCAGCGTTCTCAGTTCATACTATTCCGTTTCGCCCGTTCTTGCCACAGTCCGACAAATAGGACTTCGACTTTTCCTTCCGGGTTGGACAAAATCGCCCTCTTCATGGTATAGTGAATAGTAGATTCTATCCGGACTGTTTTGGAGCGCCAACTCATATCCTTCTCTGAAAGGGGAGATGAGCAATGACTCTCGTTCGGCAGCGTCCGGCTATTCTCGGATTAATGATCCTGTTCCTGATCGCCATAGTCGCCAACCTTATGGGTCTTTTCCCATCCACACTGCCAGTATTTGCCCCTGCCTGTCGGCAGGACTATCTACTAATTGTTGATCCCGGGCACGGAGGTGAGGATGGAGGCGCGGTTTCTGTTTCCGGCGTTGCTGAAAGCGGAATCAATCTGGCTATTTCACTAAAGTGCAAAGATCTGGCCGGTCTCTATGGCATTCCGATTCAGCTTCTACGGGAGGAGGACCGGTCACTGGCCCTTGCGGAAGCTCAGACGCTGAGAGAGAAGAAGCGCAGTGATCTGGATCAGCGTGCCAGTCTGATTAACGAAACAGACAACGCACTTCTGCTCAGCATCCACCAGAACTTCTTTGATCAGCCTGAGTATTCCGGTGCTCAAGTATTCTTTCGCCCGGAACAGGAGAGCTATCTCTGGGGCTGTCTGACTCAGGATCTTCTGCGCCGCTGTCTGGATTCGGATAACCGCCGGCTTCCCAAAGAGGTGCCGGATGATCTCTATCTCATGAGCAATACTTCTTGCCCCGCCATTCTGGTCGAATGCGGCTTTCTCTCCAATCCGGAAGAAGATCGGCTGCTGCAAACAGACGATTATCAGACCCGCTTGGCCGTGGTCCTTATAGGTTCATATCTATCCAAATGGTACTAAGCTCTAACACTTCGCCACTAAGGAGTTCATTATGAAAGCAAAAACAACCTTTTACTGCACCAGCTGCGGAAACGAGTTTCCAAAGTGGCAGGGGAGATGTCCTGCCTGCGGGAGTTGGAATACAGTAACGGAACAGCCGGCAGCCAGCAAGTCCAAGTCTCCTGTCGCTGCTGCCTCATCCGGACGCCCGCTTTCCAAAGCTCTCCCACTGTCTCAGATTGAAACTGCTGAGGAAATCCGCTTTCAGACCGGCATGGATGAGTTGGATCGGGTGCTTGGCGGGGGCGCAGTAAGAGGCAGTCTGGTTCTTGTCGGTGGTAGTCCCGGTATTGGTAAATCCACGCTTATGCTCCAAATCTCCGATACGCTCTCCCACACAAACAGGGTTCTCTACGTCTCCGGCGAGGAATCCAGTCGACAGATCAAGCTTCGCGCACAGCGTCTCGGTGTGGCAGGTGAGGGGATGTATCTGTTGGCAGAAACTAACCTAAACCGAATGCTGGAAAGTGTTGAGGAAGTTGAGCCGGATATTTTGATCGTAGACTCCATCCAGACCATGTTTCAGGATGGCTCTGATTCACTGCCCGGAAGCGTTGGACAGGTGAAGGCCTGCGCAATGTCACTAATGGAGCTGGCCAAAGGACGCGGAGTCACCGTATTTGTCATTGGCCACATCAATAAGGAAGGCTCCATTGCAGGTCCGAAAGTACTTGAGCACATTGTGGACTGCGTGCTGTCCTTTGAAGGTGAGCAAAATCTGGCCTATCGGATCCTTCGAGCAACCAAAAATCGCTTCGGCGCCACAGATGAAATTGGCGTTTTTGAAATGCTCGACGCAGGTCTGCGAGAGGTACCCAATCCTTCTGAGATGCTCCTGTCCGGCCGTCCCTCTGAAACTCCGGGAACCTGTGTCACTTGCGTCATGGAGGGTGTCCGCCCCGTTCTTGCCGAAGTACAGGCGCTGGTAGCGCCCAGCAGCTTTTCTGTTCCTCGGAGGACCAGCAATGGCGTGGAGTACAATCGAGCCATGCTTTTGTTGGCAGTTTTAGAAAAGAGAGGCGGTCTACGGATTGGTGGATGTGACGCCTATATCAACGTAGTAGGCGGTCTGAATCTGAACGAACCGGCTGCTGATCTGGCTGCGGTATTGGCTCTAGCCTCCAGTTTCCGGGATAAAGCAGTTCCGGATGATTTAGCCGCGGTAGGGGAGGTCGGTCTGACTGGGGAGATTCGAAGTGTAAATTCGCTGGGCCAGCGTCTGTCTGAGATCCGCAGACTGGGCTTTACCAAATGCTTGGTCCCAGCGCGTGGAATTAAGGATCTTCAGGTAACCGGTCTGCAGCTGATCCCAGTGCGCAATATTCGGGATGCGTTGGCGGCGCTGCTATAAGAGCCAGTCTGACTTATAAAGAACCAATCTATCCGGTGCCGTACAAAGGTTTATCGGAAAACGCCTCAGTAGAGCGCATTACTTTGAGCGTTTTCCCGGTACCCGGACAGAATTTCTTTTGCCTAAATATCAATGGCAGCAGTCGGAGGGACCCCTCTTCAGAAACCGAGCAACCTGAACAAAATAAAAATTTTGTTCAGGTTGAGGGAGGTAAAACAGGAACTTTCCACTCTGGATGCTGTCTGCAGGAGTTTTTACTATGGATTACAGAGAATTTGCTTCACCCTTGCTTTGCGACTTTTTTTCCTATCACGAGTCTGTCAAGGGCCATTCCAATCATACGGTTGACGAATACTTTCTGGATCTGCGTGGTTTCTTCCGCTATATGAAGCGGCTCAAGCGCATCGTTCCGTTTCACACACCGGACGATGAAATTCCAATCGATGATATTGATATTGAATTTATCCGGCAAGTTTCTCTCGGCGACGTTTATAGCTATCTGAGCTATCTCAATCGTGAAAAAGGTCTTAATGAAGCTTCCAGAGCCAGAAAGATCTCCGCCTTAAAATCTCTATTCAAATACCTGACCCTCAAAACCCATCAGCTTTCGACTAATCCAATTCAGGATCTGGACTCTCCCAAAATCCGAAAGTCTTTGCCTCGTTATCTGACACTGGAAGAGTCCATTCAGCTGCTTCAGTCGGTTCAGGGTAAAAATCCAGAACGGGATTATTGTATTCTGGTCTTTTTCCTTAACTGCGGTTTGCGTATTTCTGAGCTGGTAGGACTTAACGTATCCGACATTCACGGAAACCGGGTCAGAGTGCTCGGCAAAGGCAACAAAGAGCGCATTTTGTACTTAAATGACAGCTGTATTGACGCTTTAGAGAACTATTTGGTGGTTAGAAACGGTATGACACTTGTGGAGCCTGAGGCTCTGTTCGTCAGCAACCAGAGAAAACGGATTTCCAAGAGTGCTGTTCATCTGCTGGTCAAGAATAATTTAACCGCAGCCGGTCTGGATCCCAGTCTGTATTCCGCTCACAAGCTGCGGCATACCGCCGCAACCCTTATGCTTCAAAGCGGTGTAGATGTCCGCACTTTACAGGAAGTTTTGGGACATGATCATCTTAACACGACGCAGATCTATACCCATGTCAGCAGTGAGAATCTGGCAGATGCAGCTGCGATGAATCCCCTCTCTCACCTCAAGGATAAAAAGCGGGGAAAAAAGAATATATCAGATTGTGAATGATTTAACAAACCAGTTGTTTATTGAGCCATCTCCATTCAGCGGAGATGGCTCATATTTTTTACAGAATAATGCAGATCAGGCCGCCTGTTCCTTCATTCACGATCCGTTCCAATGTCTCTCTGAGCTTGCTCCGGGCGTCTTCCGGCATCCGGCTCAGCTTGGCCTGGAGATCCTCGTTAACCAGCTCATGGAAGGACTTTCCAAAGATGTTGGACTGCCAGATCTTCTTTGTATCCCCTTCAAATTCCTCCAGCAGATAGTGGATCATCTCCTCACTCTGCTTTTCGCTGCCTACTATGGGTGAAATCACCGTCTTGATATCCGCTCTTAACATATGAATTGATGGCGCGCTGGCACGGAGTTTGACACCATAGCGTCCTCCCTGCCGCATGATCTCGGGTTCTTCCAGCATCAATTCCTCAATCGTCGGAACAACAATGCCGTAACCGGTCTCGCGTACACTGGCAATGGCCGCGCCAACTTTATCATACTCTTTCTTAACCGCTGACAGCTCAGTAAGCAACTGAATCAAGTCACCGTCATTGCTGACCTTGAACCCAGATTGGCTGCTCAGAGTGCCGTAGAAGAGCTCTCTGGGCACTTCCAGCCGTGCCTCAGCAACTCCCCTCCCCAGATCAATTTTGACCATCTCGCAGCGGCTGACGCTGTCACAGGCGGTAAGCGGCTGCAGGCACTCCTGAACCTGCCGGATTCTTCGAATCTCCCGGCCGTTCTTGAGCACACTCTCGTATATTTCCCGCTTGATCGGATGCTCATATTCCAGCGCCTCTACCCAGGACGGAAGATAGATATCCAGCTCCTTCAGAGGAAATTCATAGAGTACGTGGGCGATTATATTGCTGATATCCCTCTCCTGCAGTTCAAAGCAATTGACGGCAAGGGTACTGACACCATACCGAGCAGAAATATCGTTTACGATAGCCTTTGCCCGGTCAGACTCCGGTTCCTGCGAGTTAACCAGAACAAGAAATGGTTTTCCCAGTCGCTTCAACTCCTGTATTACTCTGGACTCTGCTTCCAGATAGTCTTCTCTGGCTATCTCAGTAATGGTCCCATCGGTGGTAATAACAATACCGATGGTAGAGTGCTCTGCAATCACCTTTCTGGTTCCCACTTCAGCCGCCTCGGTCATTGGGATCTCGTGGTCAAACCATGGAGTCATGACCATCCTTGGACTGTCATTCTCCATCTGTCCCACCGCGCCATTAACCAAATATCCCACTGAGTCAATCAGTCGGACCGAAAAACGAATTCCGTCCTCTAATTCCAGCGTTGCCGCCTCTTCCGGAACAAATTTAGGTTCTGCTGTCATGATCGTTCTTCCACTTCCGGATTGAGGCAGCTCATCCCGAGCCCGCTCTCTGCGGTACACATTCTCAATATTAGGAATAACAAGCGTCTCCATAAAGCGCTTGATAAAGGTGGATTTCCCTGTTCTGACCGGACCTACAACTCCGATATAGATATCTCCCTCCGTGCGCTGGGCGATCTCCTCATACAGCTTGCTCTGCTCCATTTCTCCCTCCTCTCACCGTTTACACGGAACCAGCAACATCTGACCTTCTCGGAGCCCGCCGTCCTCCAGGCCGTTGGCCTCACGAATTGCCTGACAGGTCGTCGAGTAGCTCTTTGCCAGCTGCCAGATATCCTCCCCTGCTCCCACGGCCCGCAGAACAATAGATGGCCGGTCCTTCTGATGAATATCTCTGCTGTCATCCAGCTCAGCCTCAGCAATAACAGGGAGAGTAAAGCTCTGAAACTCCGATAGGCGGAACTCCCCCGTCAATCTCAATTCGATCCCTGCCGCAGAAAGCAGCGCCTCCTGAGTTACCGTATCGCAGCTCCAGCATAGCTGCCTGTCCTCTGCCCGCTCCACTGTTGCAGACAGATCAAAGCGTTTACTGGCACTCTCCCATCTTCCGCTCTCAGTCTGATAGAGGACAGTCATAGTTACCGGCTGTCGCAGCTTGATCCCGCCAGTGTCCTCTGTCAGTTCCCCGAGTCCCAACTCAGTTCTGCAGGCATGAATATGTCTGACCGGCTCTTCCGTATTAACACTCTCCCTTGCAGATCGCCTGACCTGACTGTCCGAGCGGAGTTGAAAGCGCTGCTCTTTCGTCTCCAGCTTCATAGAATATTTGGTACTGTAGCTGTCTGTCAGAACCTGAACGGGCAAAGATTCATAGAGCTGCACCGATGCCGCCATCTCCAGCGTTACCGATGCGCGTTGTTCTTCTGGCTCAAAAGAACCCAAATGCCAGTTGAGCAGGTGAATTTCCCCCTGACAGCGTGTCCCCTCTCCGGTCTCATCGGCATCCAACATCTGAGACACCGGGAACTCGTTCTCCAAGCGACAGAGCTCCCCGTTGCTCCTTCTGCACAGCAATTCCATTCTGGCGACGCCTTTGACGATGACCTTGGAGCCCATGATTCTGCTCTCTGTACAGATAACTCCAGGACTGGCGGAAAGGATCTGATCAATGTCTCCCTTTCCGTCCTGCAGCTCCAGTTCATCCTCGATTATAAATCGCTTTTCCCGGGGCAGACGCGAAAGCGTCATTTGGAAATGCTCCTTCTTCTCCTGTACGCCCTGATCTGTCCCACTGCAAATACCGGAGCAGACCGCGCGTACTTCCGGCTCCCAGAGGCGTAAACTTTCCCGGATATCCGCTTTGATAAGCAGCTTTCTGGAGTTAATGACTCGAGTCTGGGCACTCATTACCTGACCCCGGGCTGTCAGAACACAGTTTATCCCTCCCCTATCTCCGTCAATCGAGTGCTGAAATGGGATCTCTGCTTCCAGCCGTTCCAGATGCTCCTCTTTCTCCGGTTGATAGATGATGTAGGCCCTGATTGTACCAGCCAGCTGGATCCCCGTCTCTGTCAGTTCCTGTCTGGTAAGACAGCAAAAACAGCAAGTATCCAGCACTCTGCCCACATCCGGCGCAATATCCGGCACAATCATTTCCAACGTTTCTTCCCTGCTGCAAGCCCAGTCCCGCAGCAGTCTGCAGCTGATCATTTCCTGCTTGCTCAGTTCCAGTTTCAACTGTATCCTCTCCTTTGTGCCCGGTCAGTGCCGGACATGGTGATGTAAGAGGATATGAGCCTCAGAAGCTCATTATGCTGTTACAGCCGAAAAATCACCTTCAACAGACCGGTCAGACACTTTGGCGCACGCACGACTACGATCTTCATCCTCTTCACCTCCTAGAACCGTTTCATCCACGTCAGTCCTAACACAATCAGTGAGATGCCGGCAAGGAAGATCATCACCTTTGCCGGCAGCACCTGGGTCAGCAGGATCCCGATGCCCAGAGCAATTGCCCAGATCCCCCTTACTTTGCAATTTCGAAACATAAAACCGCCTCCTGCATCTCCTTCTGTTTCAGGATATGCCAAGAGGCGGTTTTATGTGCCCACAGAACTCCGTGAGCGGTATCATTCAGTTATTTGTCATTCTCTGGCTGCGAATCAAGAGGGCGCAGCCGGATTCAATCGCGATCTCAGCAGTCTTTCCCTGCAGAATCTCGTTGCTGACAGCCAGCGTAGTTCCTCTCCGGATCTGAGCGTCAGTAAGTTCATATTTGGTTCCCCGAAGTGTCACTCCGCTGACAACAGCATCCAGAGGCAGCAGGCTCAAATAGTAAAATGCAGGTTCGTTTTCGATTTGGTAGCTTCCGGGAGAGAGAAACCGCACTTCGTTCTCCTCGTTCACCAACACAGCCACGCCACCACGGGTCCAAATCTGCTCCAACAGCCCCAGGTTCGCCACATGATGATCCTCTCTGCCTCCGGTGCAGCCGGCCAGCAGCATTTCCCGATAGCCCAGCGCAAAAGCCTGATCAATGGCCATCTCCATGTCGGTCACATCTTTTTCAGACGGCAGGATGGTACACGGCAAGCCCTCAGGAGAGCCGCCGGAGTCATTGTCTCCGACGTACCAGTCAGCCTTGATTCCGGCACTGTCAGCCTTATTTCTGCCCCCATCTGCGCAGATCACAAAATCATCCTCACGCAGCATGGGCAGAAGATAGTCCAGCCTCTGGCCAGGCGCCGCTCCGATCAGGACCGCTCTTGTTTTTCTTTGTTCTCCCATGGGCGATACTCCTTTGCCTGTTCATAGAGCCGGACATAGCTCTCATGTCTGCTTCTGGCGATTTTTCCATCCTCCAGAGCCTCAAGAAGGCCGCAGCCCTTTTCTTTTATATGCGCGCAATCTACAAAGGCGCAGTCGTCCAGATAGGGCCTGAATTCGCGAAAATGCTGGGCAAGCTCAAGCCGATCCATCAGTTCAGGAGTCTGCAATTCAAAGGCAGCAAAACCAGGAGTATCCGCCACCAGAGCATTCCCGGGCAGCCGGAACAGCTCTACATGGCGGGTTGTATGACGGCCACGGCCTAGTTTCTGACTGATGCCGCCAGTAGGGATCTGAAAGTCACTATCAAGTGCATTGAGAATACTGGACTTGCCTACACCGGAATTACCGGTAAATACAGAGATTTTATTCTCAATGATCTTTCTTACCTTATCTATCCCTTCTCCTGTCACAGCGCTGCAGCAGATCACCTGAAATCCAGCTTTCCGATAGAGGTCCGCCAGTTCAGGCACAGGAGTCAGATCCCATTTATTGAACAGGATCACCGGCTCGCACCGCTTAGTCTCGGCAAGAGCTGTCATTCTATCAATCAAAAAGGGGTCTGTCACAGGAATGGCCCCGGAAGCAACAAGGATCAGCTGATCCATATTGGCAACCGCAGGCCGATCCATACTGTTTACACGGGGCAGGATAGCGTCCAAAGCCCCTTCTGTTTCACTGATCTGCGTCAGTTCCACCCGATCGCCCACCAGAGGCTTCTGCTTCTTATAGCGCAGCTTGCCTCTGGCGCGGCAGCGGATGATCTGGCCATCACAGTCGATGTCGTAAAAGCCGCTCAAAGAGCGAATAATAATACCAGTCATCAGTCGGAAATATCCACGTAATTGAAATCGTTGGTCTGTACTCCGTCAACGAGAACATTGATGCTGTTGATCTCACCCTTATAGGAGGTCACAGCAGAACCCGCTTCCAGATCATAGGAGTTATTCAAGATTACCTCGCCATTGACCGTTACCATGACGGTGACAGAGGCCTTATTGGGTGCTGCTGCCCCTTCCCCGGAAAGAACCAGGGGAATTGTGATCTGATAGAAGGGCTCTCTGCTTCCTTCGTCCTCAGTCACAGAACCGTCCACCACTGCGCCGGGCTGGTCATCGCCGCCGGAGGTGCTTCCGCCCACCAAGGATCCATCGCTGACATGGAGATAGACCTTAGTGCCGGGATTTACATCAGTATAGGCCTTCACGCTCTGGAAGATCACAGTTCCTTCCTTTTCCGCACCGGCCACCATGATCACATCAGCCAGAGACAATCCCACTTCCTTCAGTGCTTTTGCCGCCTGTTCCTCCGTCTGTCCATAGAGGGACGGCATGGTAACAGACTTATTCTCAGATCCCTTGCTGACATAGATAATCACCTTCTGGCCATCCTCAAGAGGCGTTCCAGCTACAGGATCCGTGGAGACGATCAGTCCCTCATCAATGGTCTCAGAGAAGACCCGGTCACCGTATTCGACCTCAAGGCCATAGTCATTGATCAGCTTACTCTCGGCCGTCCGATAGTCCTGGCGGAGCATACTGGGCATATAGACAGCGTCATCCTGCTTAACACCGGCGCTGACGACCACAGTAATGGTAGTCATCTCGCTCTTGGTCGAACTGCCGGACTGAGGCGTCTGGGTAATGATATGGCCTTCCTCTACCGTCTCGTCATACTGACTCCGGCTGGTGACAATCTCAAAGTAGCCGCCACACTGAGTTGCGATATACTCTTTGGCTTCATCAACGGTCATATTGACCACCTTAGGAACATCACGAACCTCGCCGGGATCAAGCAGATCAGAGATAAAGTTCTGGAAGAGCATATAGAAGATGATCAGAATAATCGCAATTACAGAGACAACAGCCACCGCAAAGATGCTGCGCTTCTTCTTTCGCTGCTGACGCTCATCAGCAGTTTTTCTGCTGACCGGTCTCTGTCCTTCAGGCTGATCCACCTTACCGGCAGCAACAGGCTGAGCGGAAGCGGACAGGTCAGCATTCTGGGCAGCGCCGCCCCTTCCGTTCGTAGGAAGATAGGCAGTGTCTGTATTCTTCCCACCCCAGGGATTTGCATACGGAAAGACAATATTAGGGTTGCGCCGGAAGTCGTCCAGATCACGTATCACCGTCTGGGCATCCGGATAACGGATCTCCAGCCGGGCACACATGGAGTGCATACAGATCTGCTCCATACCCACAGGAATATCGGGATTGAGTTCGCGGGGACGAACAGCAGTTGCGTTGATATGCTGCAGAGCAATAGACAGCGGAGTATCGCCGTCAAAAGGCAGACAGCCGGTAAGCATCTCATAGAGCACCACGCCGGCAGAATAGATATCACTTCTGGCATCTACCTGCGCACCCTCTGCCTGTTCGGGCGAAACATAATGAACGCTGCCAAAGGCTTCTTTGGTCACCGTCTTCTGGCTGTCAACGATCCGGGCGATACCAAAGTCAGTCACCTTGGCACTACCATCCCGCAGAACCATGATATTCTGAGGTTTAATATCCCGGTGAACGATACCGCGGCTATGAGCGTGGCGAAGGGCCTGCATGATCTGGGTCATAAAATGAACCGCTTCCCGCCAGTTGAGCGGGCCACCCCGCTTTTCCATATACTCCTTGAGGGTAATACCTTCAATGAGCTCCATAACGATATAGTCGGCACCCTCGTACTGGCCAACGTCATAAACGCTGACAATATTGGAGTTAGACAGCATGGCAACCGCCTGTGCCTCATCGTGGAACCGCCGGCGAATATCATCGTCCATCATCTGATTGGGACGCAGAATCTTGACAGCCACCATACGGTTGAGTCGGTGGCATCTGGCCTTATAGACTACAGCCATACCGCCATTGCCGATCTCTTCCAGAATCTCGTATCGATTATCGAGCAATTTACCGATGTAACGATCCATGGCAAACCCTCCTACCTTTCTGCATTGTGCTGCAGCTCAATGAGAACTGCTGTCACATTGTCATGAGCGCCCTTAACCAGGACAGCGTCGATCAGCCGTTTGCAGGCCTCTTCTACTTCCCCGACAGCCGCAAGTTCCAGCAGCTCCGGATCAGTCAATTCATTGCTAAGGCCGTCCGAGCACAGCAAGAGCCGCTCACCCGGCTGGACCGGATGGACGAAGAGGTCACCCTCTACCACCCGTTCCGTACCCAAAGCTCTGGTAATGATGTTCTTTCGAGGATGATTTCTGGCCTGCTCCGGTGTAATCTGGCCCATTCGGACCAGTTCTTCTACCAATGAGTGGTCTATAGTAATCTGACGAATCTGACCGTTGAGGATGGAATAGGTCCGACTGTCACCTACATTCAGAATATAGGCATCCCTACCCAAAACCATAGCAGCTACCAGAGTAGTGCCCATGCCCCGGCACTCAGGATGTTCCCAGCCGTAACAGTAGACCTCCTGATTGGATACCTCAAGGGCATAACGCATCTGCTCCTCAGGGCGCTGTCCCACGGTCTTCAGAATGCTGTCTACAAAGCTCTCCATGGCAATACGGCTGGCGATCTCTCCGGCATTGGCACCACCCATGCCGTCACAGACGATCCCCAAACCTCCGTCCGGGAGCAGCTGAGCCATACAGGAATCCTCGTTGTGCGCTCTCACACAGCCAACATCAGATCTGCACCAGGCTTTCATCTGCATTGTAATCGCCTCACTTTCCGTATCATCCAGAATCGTTTATTCGTCCTTCAGCCCCAGCGCTTTCTTCCGCAGCTGGCCACAGGAAGCATCAATGTCGCCGCCCAATTTCCGACGGACGGTCGCTGTCACACCCTGACTCTCCAGCCGTTTCTGAAACTGCCGGACCCGACGGCTGGGCTTATAGGGACTTTCACGCACTTCGTTAAGCGGAATCAGATTGACGTGGCCGGGCATTCCCTTCAGATGTTTGACCAAAAGATCAGCCTGCCAGTCATGGTCATTTACGCCGTCCACCATAGCATACTCATAGGAGATTCGCCGTCCTGTCGTCTTAAAATAGTTACGGCAACTGGCGAACAGCCGATCCACGCCAACTGCCTTATTTACAGGCATCAGCTTGGAGCGAGTCTCGTCATCCGGCGCGTGAAGAGATACTGATAAAGTTAATTGTAACTGATGAGTGGCTAGTTTGTCAATTTTATCTACTAAACCACAGGTAGAAAGGGAAATATGGCGCATACCGATATTGACGCCATCAGGATCATTGACCAGTTCCAGAAAGCGCATGACCGCATCATAATTATCCAACGGCTCGCCCATGCCCATCATGACGATATTAGAGATTTTCTGGCCGGACTCTTTTTCCGCAAAGATCACCTGATCCAGAATCTCTCCGGCAGACAGTTTCCTTATCAGACCGCCCAGTGTAGAGGCACAGAACGCGCACCCCATCAGGCAGCCAACTTCACAGGAAACACAAATCGTGTTGCCGTGCTGATAACGCATAAATACAGACTCAACAAAGTTGCCGTCATGGAGTTTCCAAAGATACTTAATCGTGCCGTCCAACTTGGAGACCTGCTTCCGCTCCACCTGAGGGACAGTAAGCAGACACTCCTCGGCCAGCTTTTGTTGCAGCGCCTTAGGCAGATTCGTCATCTCATCAAAAGAAGCTGCGCCGCGATGAAGCCACTGAAACACCTGTTTGGCCCGGAATTTAGGCTGGCCAAAGGAGGCCATCAGCGCTTCCAGTTCCGCTCTGGACAGAGATTTAATATCAGTCATGCTTTCTCCTCATCTTTCCGATGAAAAATCCATCCGTATTATGGATATGGGGCCATAGAGTTATCATACCATCACAGGTTCCGGCAATAGGAATCTGGAAGCGCTCCAGTTCAAACTCGGGATGCTTGTCCAAAAACGCTTCGACAACAGCCTGATTCTCCCGTCTCAGAACGGTGCAAGTCGAATAGAGCAGCGTGCCGCCCGGGGCTACGTACCGGCTGACATTTTCCAGAATATCCCGCTGAATTGCAGGCAGATACTCCAGCGGCTCGGCATCCTTATAGCGGATATCCGGTTTTTTTCGGATAATTCCAAGCCCGGAACAGGGCACATCAGCAATTACCAGATCAAAGGCAGCTTCCAGTGTCTGGTCAAACAAGCGCCCATCCATGGCGCGGGTCCGAATCATATCAATTCCCAGCCGCCGGGCACCGGACTGGATTCGGCCGAGTTTCTTTTCCTGCAGGTCGCAGGAGAGAATACTCCCCTTTCCTTCCATAGCCATAGCCACCTGAAAGCTCTTTCCTCCAGGCGCCGCACAGGCATCCAGCACTGTCATTCCCGGTTTAGGGCCAGCTGCGAGAACTGCCAGCTTAGCGGCGCTGTCCTGAACCTGAAACAAGCCCTCTTGATAGCTGGCCAGCGCTTCCAGATCACCGGTCCCGGTCACTTCCAGACAGCCGGACAGCTGTGGATGAAGAGCGACGTCAGAGACTCCTTCCTCTTCCAGCCTCACCTTCAGTTGCTCAGCTGTAATTTTCAGCGTATTGGCCTGAATCATGGTAGCAGGCTGGCTGTTATTGGCTTTCAGAAGCTCCTCTACCCCCTCGCCGGACAGCTCCTGCGTAAAGAGATCGGTCAGCCATTGCGGATGGCTGTAACGCTTCCACAGCTCCTCAGGCATAGGAAGTTCCGCTTTGCGGCGGTCAAAATTTCGCAAAACTGCATTGACTAAGCCGGGAGCTTTTGGGTTTCTGCTCCGTCTGCGGGTCAGTTCCACACTCTGATCCACAGCCGCTCGGACGGGAATTCGATCCAGAAATGCCATTTGGTAGACCCCCAGCTCAAGAGCGGCCAACACAGCAGGCTCCAGCTTTTTCAGTGGCTGACTACACAGCTGACTCAGCCAATGATCCAGCAGATACTGATTCTGCTGAACTCCATAGCAGAGTCGACTGGCAAGACCCGCGTCCCGGGGAGAAAGTTCCGCCTCACGGATCTGACTGGAAAGAGCCCCGTCAGACCATGCGCCTTTCTGACGGCAATCCAGAAGCACCTGCAGCGCCACCTCTCGGGCAGAGGTCAGTCTTTTTCTTCCTGCCATAATCAGATCAGGGTGTAGGAGAACATTTCCCAGCGCAGCCGGGAACCCACCTGCAGACCATCAGGCAAAAGGGCCAGAGCGACCTGATTCAAACCGTCGGCAGCGGCGTCAGTCCGGCGGAGCATGGCATAGTCCCCGGAGATATGATCAACGATATATTCTTTCGGCTTCAGATCCACAACGATCCTCCTCACTGGATAGGATGGCCACGAAGATAATCTGCGGCCTTCATTCTCTTCTTACCGGGAGCCTGAACCTCCACCACACGCAGAACCTTTCCATCTCCGCAGGCCATCAGGATCCCCTTCTTGTCTGTACCCACCAACATACCGGGCGCTTTTTCAGTATCAGCGCCGGTCTCCTCAACAGCAAAGACCTTAAAAGAGGTTCCGGCTACTTCCATTGTCGTTGCAGGCCAGGGCGTTAAGCCGCGGACCAGATCGTGGATCTGTCTGGCGGTCTTGTTCCAGTCAATCGGAGAGAGCTCACGGCTGAGCATAGGCGCATAGGTAGCCTCGCTCTCATTCTGAGGTGTTCTGCGGGCGCTGCCGTTGGCGATTGCATCCACCGTTTCACTCAGCAGCTGAGCGCCCATCTCGGCCAAGCGGTCGTGAAGGGTCTCAACACTTTCATCCGGGTCGATTTTGGTGCTGGCTTTTGCGATCATATCGCCGGCATCCAGAGCCTCGGCAATATCCATAATCGTAACTCCGGTCTCCTCATCACCGTTGATAACCGCCCAGTTAATGGGGGCAGCGCCGCGGTACTTCGGAAGCAGAGAGGAATGGACATTGATACAGCCCATGGGAGGCAGCTCAAAGATCTCCCGAGGCAGGATCTTGCCATAGGCAACAACTACAATCAGCTCCGGCTGAAAAGCAGCCAGCTGCTCCAGCACCTGCGGCTCGCGAACTTTTACGGGCTGCAGGACAGGAATGTCATGCTCCATGGCTACCACCTTCACAGAAGGAGGGGTCAGCTTCATACCACGGTTCTTCGGCTTGTCCGGCTGAGTATAGACGGCGACAACCTGGTGTCCGTCCGCAATCAGTCTCTTTAGAGAGGGCACAGCAAAGTCGGGCGTACCCATAAATACGATCCGCATCAGGCCTCTTCCTCCTCTGCCTGAGCTTCCATCTCTTCCAGCTCCTTAAGCGTATAGGTAGCCTCGCAGAGCTCATCAAACAGATGGCCATCCAGATGATCCAGCTCATGGCAGAAGCAGCGGGCAGTCAGACCCTCATCTTCCACTTCGTACCAGTTGCCGTTCCGGTCCTGGGCACGGACTTTAACCACCATGGGCCGGGTGACGATGCCGTAACGGCCGGGCAGGGACAGACAACCCTCCAGATCAGTCTGCTCGCCGGAGCAGGAGACAATAGTAGGATTGATCAGTTCATGGATATGCTCCTGTTCGTTCATGACGAGGACCACACGGCGGAGAATCCCCACCTGAGGAGCTGCCAGACCGACTCCGTTGGACTGGATCAGCGTCTCACGCATATCATCCAGCAAAGTGTGGAGCTTACGGTCAAAACGGGTGACAGGATGGCACTTCTTATTCAGGACTTCGTCGCCCTTCTTTACGATCTCACGAATCATGGTTCTCTCTTCCTCCGTACATATTATCCTTAGTCGATTGGGTTTAGGTCGGCATGGACCGAAACGCCCTTATTTCTGCTGTCAACTGCCGCTGCCCGCAGAAGCTGGGCGATCATATTTCGCATAGCGGGCGAATTATGGCCGCTGACTGTAAGCCGGTAGCGATAACGGCCATTTACTTTAAGCACCGGTGCAGGCGCCGGACCAAGAACTGAAAACGGGCTGTCCTCCATAATCGGGCTGTTCTTCCAGTCCTTCAATCCGTCTCTCAGGCGCATTGTGCAGCGCAGCACAGCACTTTCGTCTATACCCGAAACGGTAATCAAAAACATATCCTCAAAGGGCGGAAAACGGCGCATACGGCGCAGAGCGATTTCCCCCTCGTAGAAGCTGTCGTAGTCCTGACGGGCCGCAGTAGTAATAATGTCATTCTTGGGCGTAAAGGTCTGGATAACGGCGCGTCCCTCCCGGCCTCCCCGTCCGGCACGGCCAACCACCTGAGTGATCAGCGAAAACGTACGTTCACCGGCTCGGAAGTCATCTATATGGAGACTCAGGTCGGCGTCGATTACGCCGGCCAGTGTCACATTCTCAAAATCCAGCCCCTTGGCCACCATCTGCGTGCCAATCAGAACAGGAATTCGCTCCTGCTCAAACTGCTCCAGCATCTGGCGGTGTGTGTGTGTGGCTGAGATGGTGTCAGCGTCCATTCGCATGACCTCAACGCCCGGAAAGAGCTCTTTTATCTCCTCTTCCACCATCTGTGTGCCGTATCCCACATAAACCAGCGGGCCGCCACAGAAGGGACAGCAGTCGGGCAGCGGCTCACTATGTCCACAATAATGGCACATAAGCCGGTCATTTGCCTTATGATAGGTCAGTTTTACCGAGCATCTGTCGCACTCAGGCGCCTGACCGCATTCTGCACACAGAACCATACGGCTGGCTCCACGCCGGTTCAGAAACAGAATCGTTTGCTCTCCCCGCTTCAGATTCTCCTCCAACTCTCGACGCAAATCAGAGCTGACAGAGCCATCGTTGCCCTCACGCAATTGCTGACGGCTGTCAGAGATCATGACCCGTGGCATCGCCTTTTGGTTATATCGGCTGGAGAGGGTGAAGAGTTGATAGATTCCTTCTTTGGCATAATACATGCTCTCTACCGACGGTGTGGCAGACCCCAGCAGCAGCAGAGCTGCACTCTGACTGCAGCGGAATTTAGCCACGTCTCTTGCATGGTAGCGGGGTGTATTTTCCGATTTATAACTTGACTCCTGTTCTTCATCCAGAACAATGAGCCCAAGATCTTCCAGCGGAGCGAACACAGCAGAGCGTGTCCCAATGACCACCCGGGCTTCCCCGCGTTTGGCCCGTTTCCACTCATCATATCGTTCCCCGGCAGCCAACGAGCTATGGAGAACAGCTACCTGATCACCAAACTGGGCGGCAAACTGCCTGAGCAATTGGGGCGTAAGCCCAATTTCCGGTACAAGCACCAGAGCCGATCTGCCCTGTGCCAAAACCCGATGGATCAGATCAATGTAGACAGCCGTCTTTCCGGAGCCGGTCACGCCATAGAGCAGCGCACAGGCCGGCCTATTCTCTTCCATTAGACGGCTGAGCCCGTCTGAAGCTGCTTGCTGTTCCTGATTGAGCTGAGGCGGCAAGCGGCGTTCCACATCAGAAAGCTCCGGCCGCCGAAATACTTCACGGCGGAACAACGTGATCAAACCCTGCTTTTCCAGTTCGGTCAGCGTTCGCCGCTTGGCGCCCGTAAAATACTCAATGTCCTTTGCGGAGGCGGATCCTACATCGCACAACAGTCCGATAACCGCCTTCCGAAGGCCGGATCGGCTTCGGAAGACTGTCTCTGACGCCTCCTGAGCGGAAACCGCAAGCATGGCAATCTCTTCCATCTTGTCGCCAACGCCGCGCTTGGCACTGGTTTCCAGACGAATCACACCCGCTTCCAGCAGCTGTCGAAGCCCTCTGGATGGGTCAGCGGGTCCAAACGCCTCACAGAGATCCCGCCGCTGAATCTGACCGCCGGCGTTTCGGATCACCCGAAGCACACGCAGAGCCATAGCACTCAGCTCCGACTCCTGTTCCTCAGAAAGCGCAACGCATCCCGCGAGTTCATAGCGATCCTGAAGATCGTAGTAGAGACCTGCCGGAAGCATGGCCTTCACAGCATCGTAAACCGTGCAGAAACAGCGCTCACGCATCCAGATTGCAAGCTTGATATTCTCCAGTGAGAGCACAGGCTCCTCGTCTAGAACAGCCGCGATCCATTTGAGCTTCTCCGTTTTTTCAGTCCCACAAACCTCCAAAATCACGCCTTCCGAGCGGCGGTTGCCCCGACCAAAAGGGACAATAACCCGCATACCGGGCTGAATGGTCTGGATAAAATGATCCGGGACAAGATACGTATAGGGCTTGTCAATGGCATAGGTGGCAGCAGCTACCGCGACTTTACAGCTCTTCTGCAGATTCACACCCATACCTCCCTTCATCAAAAAACAGACAGCAAGGCAGGAGGCTTTTCAGGGCTCTGAGTCCCTAACGCCCCTTGCCTTGCCATGCAGACAGATATTTTATTCTGCCTCGGTACTCTTAATCAGAATGCCGGCACGCGCTTCATTCAGAGCCATGGTAACAGGCTTCTCGGTCAGAGGCTCCTCGGCAGTCTCAGCGCTGGCAATCTCTCTGGCGCGGTGAGCAACCAGATTAACCAGTTCATAACGGCTGGCGATCTTGTCCTGCAGCAGTTCGTTCATGGGGTAGAGAATCATAGCATTACATCTCCTTCAATAAATCAAGTCGGGCCGAAACCCGGCATTCCTGTGCTTTCAAAATGGCGAGCATCTCCTCGCCGGTCTGCTCAACGTGATCGTTGACCAGCAAAAAGTCATAATTAGGCACTTCCTGAAGCTCTTCCCGAGCCCGGCTAAGGCGGCCTCGGATTACCTCGTCGCTTTCGCTCTTCCGGCCACGCAGACGGGCCTCCAGCTCTTCAAACGAAGGAGGCAACAGGAAAATCAGCGTAGACTCCGGACAAAGACGACGGACATTGGAGCCGCCCTCCACTTCGATATCCAGCAGAACATCCTGACCTTGTTCCCTCAGTGCCTCTACGTCAGCTTTGGCAGTTCCATAGTAGTTTTCCTGATAGCGGGTGTACTCGAGGAAAGCCCCTTCTTCAATCATCTGCCGGAAGGTCTCAACTGAGACATAGTGATAGTGGACATGGTCCACCTCTCCTTCTCTGGGCTTTCTGGTAGTATATGAAATGGAAAAAGTCAGTTCCGGTCGACGCTGCCGGACATACTGGATTACCGTGCCCTTTCCTACTCCTGAAGGGCCGGACAGGACCACCAGCTGACCTCTCTTCTTACCCTTGATCATCAATTTCTTCCTCCTTGACGAATGGTTCCTTTCCTTCCAGACGTCCGGAAATGGTCTCCGGAGGCAGCGCAGAGAGAATCACATGATCAGAATCGGCAATCAAAACCGACCGGGTACGTCGGCCAAAGGATGCATCGATCAGCATTCCCCGCTCCCGTGCTTCCTGGACCATCCGCTTGATGGGGGCTGAGTCAGGACTGACAACCGCAATGATACGCTTGGCCGAGACCATATTGCCATAGCCAATGTTCAGCATGATCATCCCTGATCCCTCCCCTGTTATTCTACATTCTGAACCTGTTCGCGGATCTTTTCCAGTTCAGCCTTCATGTCCACTACAATCGTAGACAGCGTCAGATCGTTGCACTTGGAACCAGTCGTATTGGTTTCACGATTCATCTCCTGGATCAGGAAGTCCAGCTTTCGGCCGATCACACCACCCTTAGCGATCATGTCACGGAACTGGGCGATGTGACTGCGCAGACGAACGGTCTCCTCCGCAACAGCTACCTTGTCAGCGAAGATGGCAGCTTCCGTCAGGATACGGCTCTCATCAATCTGCTTATCTTCCAGAACTTCGCGGATCCGGTTGGTCAGCCGCTCACGATAGGCGGCCACCGTTTCAGGAGAGCGCTCTTCTACTCGGGCAGTATACGCCTCCATCAGATCCAGACGGCTGAGCAGATCCTCGGCCAGCTTCTGGCCCTCACGCTCACGCATGGCGTTATAGTCCTTCAGCGCCATTCTGGTCACCTCACGGATATCCTCAGTGAGCTGTTCCAGATTCTCAGGCACCTTTTCCACACGGAAGACATCAGGGAATCGAGAGAGCAGCGAGACGGAGACGTCGTCCCTCAGTTCATAGGTCTGAGCCATCTCCCGAAGTGCCTTCAAATAACCGGCAGCAACCGGCTGGTTCAGAGACACAGAAACTGCGTCAGCTCCGGAAGAATCCACTGTTACATTGACATCTACCTTACCTCTGGACACAGAACTCTTAATCTCAGAGATCACTGCCTCCTCAGCACAGGCATAAATTCGGGGGATACGGACATTACAGTCCAGATAGCGATTATTCACACTGCGCAGCTCGACAACAATAGTGTGCTGGTGAAGAACTGCCTCGCCCCGGCCATAACCGGTCATACTGTTGAGCATCAGGTCTACTCCCCTTCTTTGGAAATAAAACGGTAATTCAAGAGAAAATTATATCAAAAAACTCATTGTCTGTAAAGTCTTTCAGGCTTTTCGGGCATTGACTCACTCTGTGCTCTTTACCGCAGGTACTACCTCTACCGAGTAGCTGCCCAGAATACCCAGTTCGGGCATGCCTGCAGCAGTAACCTCCGCGGGAATCGTCACAGGAACACCATCAACCAGCTCGACGCCCTCCAGGTCAAGGGTGATCTGAATATCGTCCTCGACAAGCAGCTTGAGATCTTCTGCCTTGCCCCGTACCCGCACTTCCAGCGGATCATATCGGAACGTCCATCCCTCAGGAGCATTGACCAGCCTGACCTTAGAAACGGAAATTTTTTGCGTCTCAAGACCAAGAATGCTAACCTGAACAGTTGCCTGCGTCTGGTCATCACGGCCGCTGACACCATCCGGCAGCTTGATGTCGAAGGTAAATTCACCACTGGTTACAATCTGACTCAAATCAATCTTACCCAGATCAATGGTCTCCAGATTGTTCAGCACGACCTCCTGACCATAAACAGTAATTGTTTTAGGCACGATATCGTATTGGGCATTTTCAGAGGTAGCTCCGCCTCCGGGAATCAGGCTTACGGTCAGATCTACTTCCTTCATACATTCTACATAGAAGGCCACGGAGATCGCGTCTACTTCCAGATTCAGATTGTCCGGTTCAATAACCTGACCGTCCTGATCACAGAGAATCACATTCAGCCATCCGGTCCAGGTCTCGGTCAGATCGGACTCGCTGAGCACAACCTTGGCATAGCTGACAGCGCTGACCTGGCTTTCCTCGCCGCTAATCTGGAGACTGGTCTGCTGGAGAACAAAGCTGTTTTCATCGTAGAAGCGCTGTTCTGCCACCGAGCCGGTAAACTCAGCCCGGATAGGAACCACCTTACTCTCCATACGGACTACTGTCACGTCGATGGCTGTCGTGCTTCGAGCTGTAACGCGAACCGGATTTGCACTTGCGCTGGTAATCGAACTGGGCAGCGCAACATAGCAGTCAAGACTGTAAAGGCCGGGACCGTCGATCTCGGAAGCATTTGCCGTTATAGTAATATTATTCCGGTTCAGCTTGGTAATCACGCTTCTGGGACCAGAAACAGTTACGCTGATAGTAGGATCTTCGTCCAAAATCAGCAGGTTTTCTTCAACAAGATCCTCGTCGTTGACAAAGGAAACGGGAATATGGCTGATGGTTACCCGGGCATCGGGCATTCTCGCAAGGTCGACATAGAGCCAGCAGATCACGGCGATCAGCAGGGACAGCAGCATATACGACCCGCGGCTTCCCTTGAACTTACTCCACATGATCCTGATCCTCCTTCAGGCTCTTGAAGAGAGCCAAGATGGTATCCATGGTTGGAACAAGAGAGCTTTTCTTATCCCCACTATCGGTAGAAAGAAGCTCAGTACGCAGCAGCCGCTCCAGCGTTTCCGGCGCCAGATGCCGCTTGAGCATTCCACCGGAAGCAACGGAGATGGACCCCGTCTCTTCAGAGCAGATCACAACCAGAGCGTCCGTGTGTTCTGTAATGCCGAGACCGGCACGATGGCGTGTTCCCAGCTCACGGCTGATATTGCTGTTTCCAGACAGGGGCAGCACACAGCCGGCACCAACGATCTTGCCTTCCCGGATAATTACCGCGCCGTCATGAAGGGGAGCTTTGGGCCAAAAGATATTTTTCAGCAGCTCACCGGAAACCTGCGCATTGAGCGCGGTACCGGTACGGATGCAGTCATTGAGGATACTGCTGCGTTCAAAGACGGTAAGCGCGCCGATCTTATTGTGAGACATATCACGATAAGCCTCCACAACAGCGGCAATGGTAGCCTCCAGTTCGTCGGAATCATCTTTGACCTTGATGTATCTGCGAAGATTTCCGCTGCCTACCTGGCCGAGGAAATGACGAATCTCAGGCTGGAATACGACGATCAGGGCAATGAAACCAACCTGCACAACACTGTCGAGCAGGAAGTTCAGGACATGAAGGTTCATCACATCTGAAAGGACCAGCATGGCAACAACCAGCGCAACACCTTTAAAGACCTGTCCTGCCTGCGTATTCTTCGTCAAAAGCAGAAGTCGATAGACAATAAACGCAATAATAGCCACATCCAGCAGATCAAAAAAGCTGATTGTCTGGATATATCGAACGACCTGCTGAATGCCGTCGAAGGCCGCTACCTCCTGAAAAAGCTGATAAAAAGTCGTCATTACGTTCCACTCCGAATCAAAATGCGCTTGCTTCCCTAAGGTCGGGAGGCCAAACATACTCAAAGATAGTATACTCCCAAAGCCAACGGATAGCAAGCGCATCTCTCTTCATTTTTGCAGTATCTTTCCAAGCGTCCGGACAAACGCAGCCAGTTCCGCCTCGGTATTATACGGAGAGAGACTGACCCGAATCGTCCCCGTTTCCAGCGTTCCGGCGGTCCTGTGGGCCAGCGGCGCACAGTGAAGGCCCGCCCGCAGAGCAAAGCCCTTCTCCGCCAGCATTCCGGCAATCTCCTCGCAGTCTTGCCCTTTTACACGGAACGACAGGACTCCGATCCGATCTTCCTCCCTTTCCGGACCCAGCACTTCCACCATCTCAAATCCTTTCAGCGCACGCTCAAGCTGTTGGATCAGTCGTCGCTCGTGGCTGAGAATCCGCTCTCTTCCCATGCTCTTTACTGCCCTGATGCCGACCGACAGTCCACCTATAGCGGCAACCGGATGCGTCCCGGCCTCCAGCCGGTCCGGAAGAAAGTCCGGCATAGTCTGAAGCCTGCTCTCGCTTCCCGTACCTCCGGTCAATACCGGCATCAGCCTTTCTCCCTCCCGAACGATCAGAAGTCCTGTACCCTGAGGCCCTAAAAGGCCCTTATGACCTGGCATAGCAATACAACTTGCGCCCAGTTCTTGAAGTGACACCGGCAGGATGCCCGCCGACTGGCTTGCATCTACAATCAGCGGCACCGACCGCTCACGACAGAGGTCGGCAACCTCTTTGACCGGCAGAATATAGCCAAAGACATTCGAAACATGGCAGCAGATAACCACGTCCGGCACCGTCTTAAAGGCCTGCTCAAAAGCACATCTGTCCCCTTCCGTATCAAAAGCTTTACCGGACACGCTCACAACATTTACTCCCGGGATACTTTCCAGCGTTCGGGTCACAGCGTTGTGCTCATAGCCTGAGATGACCACCCGACTTCCCGGCCTGACATAGCTTCGGATAGCAATATTCAGGCCATGGGTCGCACTGACCGTAAAGATCACCTGTTCAGGCGCATTTGCGCCAAACAGGTCAGCTGCCTCCTGGCGGCATTCGTAAAGCACCTGTCCGGCGCGTCGAGCGGCAGGATAGTCTCCCCTGCCCGGACTTGCACAACTCCTCATACACTCATTAACCGCGCGCAGAACAGAAACCGGCTTTTGCAGCGACGTGGCAGCGGCATCCAGATAGATCACAGTGACACCTCCCGGTAACTACCGTCTGCCTCTGTAATATAGATTTGCCTGGGCGTCAGTTCCACTTTGCGCAGGATTACAAGCGCTTTGCTTAAATTCTTCTGAGACAACTTTACACTATAGCTGCAGCCGCGTTCAGCGATTGCGGCAGGTGTCCGCCGGATAGCCGCCGGAATGCCTGCCCGACCTAAAACAGCTGCCGTTCGCTGAGCAAAGGTCAGTGAACGGCAGACAATGAGATAGTATAACATTTTAATCACTCCCCTCAACCACAGGATATGCCTTGGAAAAGGGAGACGTGAAGCGTCGATTTTGGTTGCGAGAATCCCGTTTGATCACTTAATGACCCAGAGCTTGCCACAGGTAAACTCCGCATCACAGTGAACATCGGGATCAGAGCGGCCGGGAGCGGAAGACAGAAGAGAATACTTGCCCCGCTTAGCACTTCCGCCAGCAATCAGTCGCTTATCGTGGAAGGCATTTCACCTTATCGCTCAGCATTCTTCTCGATCAGGCAGACAGAGTGAGCGGACATACCCTCACTGCTGCCGGTAAAGCTGAGGCCTTCCTCCGTCGTTGCCTTAATGTTGACAAATTCAGCGGAAATACCCAGGATCGCCGCCACATTTTCACGCATCTGAGGGATATAGGAAGCCAGTTTTGGTTTCTGGGCAATAATGGTAGCATCTACATTGACCACTTCATAGCCCTTGGAACGAATAAGCTCCATGACCCGCTCCAGCAGGATCATACTGGAGATATCCTTGAATTCCGCGGCGGTATCCGGGAAGGCATGGCCGATATCCCACAGGCCGGCGGCTCCCAGCAGAGAGTCCATAATAGCGTGGGTCACCACGTCAGCATCGGAGTGGCCCAGAAGTCCCAGCTCCCAGGGGATCTCCACTCCGCCCAGAATGAGCTTTCTGCCCTCTACCAGTCGATGGACATCATAACCATGTCCGATTCTCAGCCCTGTCGCCATTTCAGAATCGCCTCCCCAAGCACCAGATCGCCCGGTGTCGTGATCTTGATATTGTCGTAGTCGCCCTTGGTAAGCAACACCCTTTTGCCCAGCAGCTCTACAGCGGAGCAATCGTCGGTAATGGGCAGTTTCTTTTCAACGGCTACCTGAAGGGCAGCCTTAATAATGGATGCTTCGAAGACCTGTGGGGTCTGAACGGCGCGGAGATTTTCCCTCTCCACGGTCCGTACTACGATTCCGTTCTTGTCTACTTCCTTAATCGTATCCTTTACAGGGACCGCAGGCGCTGCGGCACCCGCCTTTACCGCTCTGGTAAAGACCTCCTCCAGCAGTTTCTGACTGACAAAGGGACGCGCGCCGTCATGGATGCCGATCAGCTCAGCCTTAGGATTGACATGACCCAGACCCAGCCAGACGGACTCCGCCCGACTGGCACCGCCCCGAAGGATCCGAACCACCTTTCGGAAGTTTGCCTCCACCACAAGTTCACCTATAGGCTGCATGAGATCCTCTCTGGTCACAATAATGATCTCATCCACATAGGGGCAATTCTGAAGCGCTTCGATTGTATGTACAATTACCGGCCGACCGCCGATATCAGAAAGGATTTTATCCTTACCCTCCATTCGGGTCGCGTTACCCGCGGCTGGAACGATCACAGAGCACCAGGGACGGGTTGCCTGCTTCATTGCCTGATTGACTTTAGACAGCAGGGATGCCATAACTGCTACCTCCTTGTCATAGTATATTTGGTAACAGTTTATCATAAATATGACCAAAAAGAAACCCCCGCATCGCAGGGGTTGATCAGATCTTATTCTTCAGCAGTGTCAGACATACCCGCAGCAGCGAGAGTTCCGTCAGTCAGTCCAGTTTCTTGCTGTCTTGCGCTTTGCGCATCGAAGAGGCTTAACGCCAGAATGACCAGAACAACAGAGATAATCAATCCGAGTTTTCCGCGATTCTTCTTTTGAAACCTCACTTGGACACCCGGAAGGAAGAAAACCGATGCGATGGCCATCATAATTGCAGAGAACACAGAACTTCCAATGGCACCAAGAGCCATCAGCAAGCAAATAATTGCCGCAATGCGCAAGGCAATCATAACACGCTTATTCATGAACATTCCTTTCTCGTAAAACGAAAAGGCGGCATAGCAAGCTATGCCACCTTTATCATTTGTTATTGTGCCTGACGGGCGGAAGAATTATTCCTCATCCTCAGCAGCGGCGCCCTGGAGGACAGCGCGGCGAGACAGGGAAACCTTCTTGGTCTCCAGGTTGATGTCAGTGATCTTGACCTCGACAACATCGCCTTCCTTCAGCTCATCCTCGGGCTTCTCAACGCGATGATCAGCGATCTGGGAGATGTGGATCAGGCCGTCAACACCGGGAACGACCTCGGCGAAAGCGCCGAAGCTCATCAGCTTGACCACCTTAACGGTAGCGGTATCACCAACGGAGCACTTC
The DNA here is from genome assembly GCA_017395935.1 of Oscillospiraceae bacterium. Classification (GTDB taxonomy): domain Bacteria; phylum Bacillota; class Clostridia; order Oscillospirales; family Oscillospiraceae; genus Onthomonas. Next base: position 30,123 of record JAFQNL010000008.1, on the reverse strand, counting down.
TTCAGGAAAGTCTCCCAAGGATTCTCGTTGGGGTCCTTCATGCCCAGAGAGATCTTCTTCTTCTCGGGGTCATACTTGATAACATAGACATCAACGGGATCGCCAACAGCAACGACCTCAGAAGGATGCTTAATGCGGCTCCAGGAGAGCTCAGAGATGTGGACCATGCCGTCCACGCCGCCGATATCGACGAAAGCGCCGTAGGAAGTCAGGCTCTTAACGGTACCAGCATACTGCTTGCCAACCTCGATGGAGTCCCAAACAGCCTTGCTCTTGGCAGCGCGCTCTTCGCCGCTGACGGAACGGATGGAGCCAACAACGCGGCGACGGCTGCGGTTGACCTCAGTGATGTGCATACGAACGGTGGAGCCGACCATGCCGGTCATGGGCTCGTTGCGGCGCAGACCAGTCTGGGAAGCGGGGATGAAGACGCGGATGCCCTTGTAGTTGGCAACGACGCCGCCCTTGTTCTCCTCGCGGATAACAGCCTCGATGACAGCCTTCTCTTCCTTGGCAGCCTCGATCTCTTCCCAGTTCTTGTTAGCGTCCAGACGCTTCTTGGACAGAGTGACAACGCCTTCGCCGTCGTTAACGCGCATGACCAGAACTTCGATCTGATCGCCGACCTTCAGGACTTCATCAGCCTTGACAGCGGGATCGTCGGAGAACTCGGAAAGGGCGACATAGCCGGCATGCTTGGTGCCCAGATCGACCTGGATGTCGGTGGGGGTGATAGCCACGACGGTACCGATGACCTTATCTCCTGTATTTAAAGTTTTGATCGACTTCTCCAGCATTTCAGCGAAGGACTCTTCGATCTCCATTTTGATTTCGTTAGACATATTGGTTTTTACCTCCTTTATTATCCACCCGGGCGTAGACGCTCCTGCAGTGATTCCAACACAAGCCGCCTCTGCCAGCTCCGTTAAAGGGAGCTCGGATGCCTGTTCGATCCAGTAGACCCGGCCGCATTGCTGCTTGCACAGCTCAGCCAGATGACGGGTGTTCGAGCTCTTATGGTCGCCGATGACGACCATAACATCACTTTCGGCAGCCAGCTTCTGAGCCTCAGACTGCCTTTGGGCGGTAGCATTACATATTGTATCAAATAATTCTGCGTTTGTACATTCTTTTTTTGCAAATTCTTCACACTTTTTCCAAGTTGATCGGGTTGAAGTAGTTTGAAAAACGAAAGAAAGGGGCATTTCCCTGCGTCCGGGGTCTTCCCGGAGCCATTCCATCAGCGCCTCGGCATCTTTGAGCACCACCGGAGACCTGCACCAGCCTGCAATAGCCATCACTTCCGGATGGGTGGGAAGGCCGACGATTACCGGCTGCCTCCCCTGCTCCTCGGCTTCCTGAACCAGTTTGTGAATCCGTTTGACACTGGGGCAGGTAGCATCAATGATCTCAATGCCGCGGTCAGTAAGCTGATCATACACCGCCTTGGCCTCACCGTGGGAACGGATCAGCACCGCGCTCCCCTCCGGAACTTCTTCAGGCGTCATGACCTGGCCCATTCCCTGCTTTTTAAGATGGTCAACGACATAGTCATTGTGGATGATAGAGCCCAGCATTACACAGGGCTTGCCCGACTGGGCTACTTTTTCAGCCAGTTCCACTGCCCGGCGGACACCGTAACAGAAGCCGGCTGTTTTAGCAAGGGTCACATTCATTCCAGTTCGCTCTCCAGGGCATAGATCTTTGCCAGCAGTTCATCTGCCAACATACGGTATTCTTCGGCCGTTGCCCGCTTTCCTGCGATCTGAGGCATATAGGGCTCACCAAAGATGATCTTCATCGTTTCAAACTTATTGGTTCGGGTCAGATAGACGGGCACCAACGGCACACCAGCCTTCAGAGCGAACATAATCGCGCCAGTCTGAGCTTTCGGTGTCTCTCCTTCCTTGACTCGGGTTCCCTCAGGGAAAATCAGCAGCTTGCTGCCTTCTTTCAGCGCCCTGAGGCCGTTCTTGATAGAAGCCATATCGTTGGCCCCCCGATTGACACCAAAAACACCAATCTTATAAAGAATCCAGCCGATAAAAGGGATCTCAAGCAGCTCCTGCTTTGCCATGACACGGGGATATGCCTTTTTCTTCATGGCAAAAGCTACCATGGGAGGATCAGCGTTTCCCACATGGCGGGGACAGACTATGCAGCTGCCTTCCGGCAAGCGCTCTCTGTGAAACACCTTCAGCCCGTATACCGACCGGAAAATGAGCCAGATAAAGGGATAGATAAAGAAATACCAAGGGCGGCACTGCTGAGAGGTACGATAGGGAAACTTTTGAGCAGGCTTCTTTTCCTGCTTTGTGTTCTGAGCGGAAGACTGGGAAATTTCCACTTTTTCATTCTCTTCAGACATATCAAATCTTCTCCTTAATAATATCGAGGATCAGCTGGATACTCTCCTCCAGCGTCAGTTCAGATGTATCTGCCAAAACAGCGTCGTCCGCCTGGCGAAGAGGGGCAACTGCCCGGTGGCTGTCATTATAGTCCCGGCTGATTACGTCCTCCAGAACCTGTTCGAAGGTGTCCGGTGCACCTTTCTCCCGCAGTTCCTTCCAGCGGCGCAGAGCTCTGACTTCGGGCTTCGCCGTCAGAAAGATCTTGACCGTGGCATCAGGAAGCACAACGGTTCCAATGTCCCGGCCATCCATCAGCACATTCTGGCTCTTGGCCAAATCCCGTTGCATGTCCAGCAGAAAGCTCCGGACCGCCCCGTGGGCGGAGACTGCCGAGGCCAGCATGGATACCTCAGGTTCCCGAATCTTACCTGTTACGTCTTCCGTACCCAGATACATATGCTGCACACCGTCCGCTTCCACTTTCATAGTGATCTGCAGCTGATCAAGCAGAGGGATTATCGCCTCTTCGCTGTAAACATCGGCGCCCATACGTTTGGCATAGAGGCCGACCGTGCGGTAGATGGCTCCGGTATCCACATACAGATAGCCCAGTTCTCCGGCTACCCGGCGGGCAATGGTACTCTTACCGGCCCCGGCGGGGCCGTCAATGGCAACACTGATAAAAGACATCATCATTCCTCCCAAATCAGTCATCCCAGACCGACCAGCAGCCGGCAGCATATGCCGTAGACCAGGCGATCTGGAGATTGAATCCTCCGGTATAAGCATCCATGTCCAGAATCTCTCCAGCAAAATAGAGACCCGGAATCAGCTTGGAGGCCATAGTAGAGGGATTTACTTCGGAGACTTTGACGCCGCCGGAAGTAATTATAGCATCCTGAACCGGCCGGGGGCCATAGATCCGGATGGTAAAGTGCTTAAGCAAATGAAGCAGTGTATGGCGCTGCTGGCGGGTCAGATCGTGCATTTTAGTCTCGGGATGGATGCCTGTCCTGCGGATCATTTCTGGGATCAGTTTTCTGGGCAGAAGCGCTCCCAAACTGTTTTGAAAGTCCCGGTTGGCGTTTTCCTGTACCTCCCGAATCAGACGCGCATCCAGTGTCTTCTCATCCAGCGCCGGTTTCAGGTCGATCTCCACCGCATATGTCTCGTGTTCAAAGTCCCGCATATGCGCGCTTGCGCTCAAAATCACGGGGCCGGAAAGGCCAAAGTGGGTAAACAGCAGCTCACCGAAGTCGTGATAAAGACACTTTCCCTTGCTGTCTTTTACCTCAATTGCAATATTACGCAGACTCAGCCCCTGAAGATCCGCGCAGCACTCCTCCGCCTCCAGTGGCACCAGAGAACCCCGCAGAGGCTCTATTGTATGGCCAAGACTTCTGGCCATGTGAAAGCCATCGCCGGTAGATCCGGTAGCTGGATAAGACAGTCCGCCGGAAGCAAGGATGACACTGTCAGATTTCAGCTTCCTTCCGCTTTCCAGCTTCACTCCGGAGATTCGTCCCTCTTCGGTCAAGATTGCCTGCACACGGCCGGTCACGATAGCAACCCCTTCCCTGCGCAACGCGCGAACCAGCGCGTCCGCCACATCATGGGCACTGTCAGACTGAGGAAAAACACGGTTGCCACGCTCCGTCTTAAGCGGAACACCCAGTTCCTCAAAAAAGTGCTTGACATCAGCAGGCGAAAACTGACTTAGGGCGCTGTAAAGAAAGCGGCTGTTTCTGGGGATATTCTGCAGCACACCGTTTTCGCTGCAGTCATTGGTCACGTTGCACCGTCCTTTTCCAGTGATACGGAGCTTTTTGCCCAATGTCCGGTTTCGGTCGATCAGCGTGACCTTACCACCCTGCCGGGCGGCGATCAGGGCGGACATCATGCCAGCAGGTCCACCGCCGATGACAATGATCTCTTTTTGTTCCAAATCATTCCTCCGTCAGTTGCCAGAAGGTTTCTCATATACTTCGTACTTAGACCAGATCTCCTCCAGCTTACCAAGCGTGACCTGAAGCTCATTGCCCTTCTTTCGGCTGACAGCAACGATAAGGGCATTGATCAAACTGAGAGGAGCTACCAGAGAGTCCACAAAAGAGGCCATGTCACTCTTGGCAATCAGCGAGTGATCGGCCAACTGGAGCAGAGGTGATGCAGTGCTGTCGGTAATGGCGATGACATGGGCTCCTCTGCTTCTTGCATACTCCATAGCTGTAATGGTACGCCGGGAATAACGAGGGAAGGACATTCCAATAAAAACGTCGTCGGCGTCAACATGAATAGTCTGCTCAAAGACTTCGCTCATAGAGACAGTATCGATATTGACTACCCGAGGGAAAATATACTGAAAATAAAAGGCCAGAAAATTAGCAAGAACACTGGCCGAGCGGACACCCAGAATATAGATTGTTCTGGCGTTGCAGATCGTCTCCACTGCCTGTTCAAAGCTATCCCGGTCGGTCTCTTCCATCGTCATTCTAATCTTTTCCATGTCCGACTGCATCACAGTAGACAGGACATCCTGATCTCCGAAGCGGTCGTTGGCCACCTCAATTCGCTGAACAGAGGTCAGCTTATTACGAATCATTTCCTGCAGGGCACGCTGCATATTAGGATATCCATCATAACCCAGCTCAGCAGCAAAGCGAACCACAGTAGACTCACTGACATTAACCTTCTTGCCCAGACGGCTGGCCGTCATAAAGGCAGCCTTATCATAATAATTGAGAATATAGTTTGCAATCAGCTTCTGTCCTTTGGAAAAGCTGGCCATATTCTCCTGAATCGCAGTCAAAATATCGTTTCGCATACGTCCTCATCCTCTCCTGACAGAAAAAACAGGCAACCCGGCATTGATCCGGACTGCCTGCCTAACGTGCCAGATATCAATATGCTCTGCATATTATCATATCGGAGGATGGAACAAATTTCAAGTACGTTCTGCAAGTATTTTCTCTTCAACTTGCATGTTCATTACCGGCGCAGCAACTCCATCTCTTCCTCGGTCAGCCATCTCCACGCACCGGACGGAAGATCGTCTCCCAGATGAATCCCGCCCTCACGTACACGCCGGAGGCGATGCACTGTCAGGCCCGCCGCCTTACACATTTTGCGGACCTGACGGTTCTTTCCCTGTGAGATGGTGATGGAAAGAAGTGCTGTCTCTCCGCTGCGGCCAAGCACTCTGGCCTTTGCCGCCTTATAGTGTTCTCCCTCAGCCGTTATAGGGCGTCTGAGGATTGGAAGGGCCTGTTCTACCGGTCCAGTGACCCGGACATGGTACTCCTTTTCCACCTCATGACTGGGGTGAGTGAGAAAGTTGGTCAGTTCCCCGTCATTGGTCATCAGCAGCAGACCTTCTGAGTTCAGGTCCAACCGGCCTATAGGATAGAGGCGGTATCCGCAGTCCCGGATCAGATCAGCGACCGAGGCTCTCCCCTGTTCATCCGACAGCGTGGTTACATAGCCCCGCGGCTTATTGAGCATAAGACAGACCGTTTTCGGCTTCTTTCGGATCAGCTTGCCATCAACAGCAATCTCATCCCGCTCCGGATCCACTTTTTGACCCAGCTCTGCTCTTTGACCGTTGACTGTCACTCGACCGTCCCGGATCCACTCCTCGCCCTGTCGCCGGGAAGTCAGTCCCGCTGCAGACAAAATCTTACTGACGCGTTCTTCCATCAGCTCACCAGCAGCTCACCGTAGAGCAGGTCGACTGTTGCCAGTTCTTCTCCATTAACCGTATAGGTGATTGTTCCGGCAACAGAGCCTTCGGCCAGCGCGCCACTTACCTCACCGGGCAAAGTCAGGAAAGAGCGGATCACAAACTCAGAAGAATGAGCGGAGGCTGTAACAACGGTATCTGCCGCAACCAGAGGGACGCTCTGACTGCCAACCCGCAGGGTCGTCACGCGATCACCCTTGACGCACAGGACATTTGCCGGATAGTTTTTGAATGCCCATTCGTACAGAGCTTCATGATCGGCAAAGTCATAAGAGTCGTTCAGAGTAACGATAATAAACCGGGAGCCATCGCGCTCAGCACAGGAGACCAGAGTCCGGCCAGCCAGCGTAGTAAAGCCGGTCTTGATACCCAGACACTCGCCGCGCATAATGCTCAGCAGTTCGTTATGATTCTCAATCTGAAAATCACCCAACTCGATATACCAGGTTCCGACCACCTTGGCAAACAGTTCATTTTCCATGGCAACCTTGGAGAGCTTTGCCAGATCACGGGCGGTCGAGTAGTTGTTTTCGTCCACTAAACCGTTGGTCGAAGCAAAGTGAGTATTCTCCATGCCCAGCTCAGCAGCCTTTTCGTTCATCCGCTGGATAAACGCCTCTTCGCTACCGGAGCATGCCTCTGCCAGAGCGGCTGCGGCGTCGTTGCCCGAGCGAAGCATCGTACCATACAGCAGTACTTCGTAACTCACCCGATCACCGGGCAGCAGATACAGAGAGGTTCCGTCCGTCCCATCAGCATCGGCAGCATGCTGAGAGACGGTATACATCTCATCCAGCTTCTCATCGTCAAGGTTCAAACCTTCACAGGCCAAATAGCCGGTCATGATCTTGGTCACGCTGGCAATCGGCAGCTTTTCGTCAGCATTATTTTCGTAAATCACGCTGCCTGTATAGGCATCTACAACAATGGTAGATACGGCAGAGACAGCAGGAGCACTCTCTACAGCACTGGCCTGAGGGATCAAACTCGCCATCAAAACCAGAGCCAAAAGCAGGCTCAGCATTTTCTTACATTTCACGTCGGTCTTCTCCTGAACTTAAGACTTTGGGCCAATCACTTGGCAGCAGAAGCGGCCTTTTCCTCCTTCTGCTTTTCGATCAGGCCAGTGACCTTATCCACGATTTCAGGAACCATGTCGATTGCCTTTTCAACAGGACCGCCGGGAACAGGGTCAACAGGCAGAACCTTCACGTTGTCACCGCGGATGATCAGGAAGGAAACGGGGGTGATGTTCACACCCGCGCCGGTGCCACCGCCAAAACAATTGTCACGGTTTGCGGCCTGATTCTTTCCATTAAAGTCAGAGCCGCCGGAGGCAAAGCCAAGACTCACCTTGGAAATAGGGATGACGGTCACGCCATCAGGTGTGGTGATGGGAGTGCCGATGACGGTATTTACGTCAATCATTTCCTTCAGTCTGGCCATTGTCAGGTTCAGCACTTCATTGATGGGATGCTTCTGTTCCATGTTTCTTACCCTCCTGTTTTCTTCTGTAAGCTTTCAAGAATGCCCAGCCCAGCCGGAATGCAATGGCAAAGAGCTGGCCAATACGGATTGACAGACCAAGACAGACCCAAATAAGCGGCGTAGTGGTCATAAAGTCCACTTCAGCCCGGATCTGACGCTGTTTGACGCGGTAAAACGTGTTTTCCAGCAGAGGCACGATAGCGCCGCCGCCGGCATTGAGCATACCGTACTGCATGGCAGCTCCGGCAGGATCGTTCATGCCAGCGATGGTATACTCTACTTCCAGAGTGTCGATCTGCAGATGAGAGAAGATCTGACCGACAGCGTCGATCGCAATATGGATCAAATCCATCAAAGCTACCGGAAGTCCGCCTTTTTTCTTCTTGGCGTCCTCCTTCTTCTTGGCGTCCTCCTTCTTCTGCTCTTCCTCAGAGGCTGCCGGCAGCTGTCCCTGAATCGGAGATGCCTGCTCTGCCGATCCGTCTGGCTGCGGAGCTGGCTTTTCTGAAGCAGGCCGTTCCGTCTCTTCAGAAGCCGGTTTCTTTTCCTTCTTTTCCTTCTTTTCCTTCTTTTCTTCCTTTTCTTTTTGCTTTTTTCCCGTTTGCTTGTTGGGATCCTTTTTCTTCTGCGGGAGGATGGTGATCCAGATCTGGCCTAAGCGTATCTTCACCGAGATCCCTTCAGCGCCGTAAGAAACCAGCGCACCAACGCGCACCATCATCAGCAGCGCCAAAAGAAGCAGGACCACCAGCAAGATCATCCAGCCCTTCATGTCAGCTCTCTCCTCCCTTCTCCTGCTCAGACAGCTCTTCCTTCCGCTCCTGAGCTACTCTCTCCAATTCCTGAGCCAGTCGGGCCTCTTCTCCCGTCTGAGGAAGGGTAGGCAATTCATCCAGACTGGAGAGGTTAAAGCAACGGAGAAAATGCTCTGTCGTTTTGAAGAGAGTCGGTCTTCCGGGGGCAGGGAGTTTTCCGGCCTCTTCAATAAGTCCCCGTTCTAACAGGAGATTTACCGTATAGGCCGAGTCCACACCTCTCACCTGCTCCACATAAGCCCGGGTAGTAGGCTGATAGTAGGCAATAATGGACAGCACTTCCAAAGCCGGCTGAGAAAGCTGAGGGGGTTTTCGCCGTTCAAACGTTCTGCGTACCCACTGAGCATATTCAGGGGCGGAGCAGAGTTGATAGCTCTCTCCCAAGCGCAGCAGACGAACACCTCGCCGCTGGTAACTGTACTCATCGGCCAGTTCCTTGCAGAGGGCGGCCACCTGCTCCCGATCAATCTCAAGGGCGAGACTGAGTCTCTCCTCTCCGATAGGTTCTCCGGCAGCAAAGAGAATTGCCTCCAGCGCTGAGCGAATTTCAGTTGTCTCCAGTTTTTCCATACGATCTCCTATTTATGCAGTAGGAACTTCCTGCTCCATATCATCTTCAGCCCCTGAGTCCGTTTTGATCACGGTACACTCGTCATGAGAGCCGGCAAGAGATACTTTGCTGCTCTTACACAGCTCCAGTACAGCAAGGAAGGTTGCCACAATCTCCGACCGGCTCCTGCTGTTTTGAAACAGGGATTTGAAGCGGGTCACGCCACTTCGAACCAGTCGACGCAGAATTTCCATCGCTTTGTTTCCCACAGGATAGGGCTCTCTGCCAACGATTCCCTGAAAAGCCGCCTGAGGAGGCGGAAGCTGCTCGCTCCCTTTAGTAAACACCGTCAGCAGCGCAGAGCGGATATCCTCCGGACGATGGACGTAGCGGTAAGTTTTGTCAGGACTTACTGTCTCCTGTGTCCGGGCAATGTAGTCTCTTCCGACTTCATATCGCTCCAGCATTGTCGGGACTACCGCTTTGATCTTCTTCAAATTCTCATGGCGCTGACGCTCTTCCAGAGACGCGATAAGTTGCTCCATCTCGGAAATCGCCTCTTCGTCATGGATGCTCAGCAGCATTCGAGTCTTAATATACACTAGCTGAGCCGCCATCGTAACAAACTCGCTGGCAACCTCGAGATCCAGCTCTTTCCGACGATCCATCCAGGCCAGATACTGCTCAAGTATGAGCGAGATCTGGATATCCTGGATCTCCATTTTATTTTTACTCAGCAGAGCAAGAATCAGATCCAGAGGGCCGTCAAAATCAGCCAGCTCAGTACGGGTCTTGACCACGCTCTGCAGATGATATACAGGTACTTCCATGTTATTCAATCACCTGTCAGGCAAAGAAATAGTTCAGTAAAATAACCAGCACCTCAAAGGGCAGGCCAATCAGACGACAAATGCCCATTGCCAGATGGTTGACCAGAAAGCTCAACGGACCATCCAGTACATTGAAAAAAACCAGCGCAAAGAGCAGAATCATCACATAGCGCTCATAGCGCAGGATAAAAGAATAGATTCGGTCAGGCAGGAAAGAAAACAGCACCTTGGAACCATCCAGAGGCGGGATTGGAAACAAGTTGAACACACCAAGGCCCACATTCAGCCAAAGCACAACAGCCAGCGCGCAAAGAACCCAGAATCCAGCCTCCGTCATGCCCAGCCCCGCATGATAAAGAGCGCTCAGCGCAGCTCCGGCAAGAACGGCCATAACAAAATTGGACACCGGTCCAGCAAGCGCAGTCAGCGCCATTCCCCGCTTGGGGTATTTGAAGTATCTCGGATCCACCGGCACAGGCTTAGCCCAGCCGAATCCCGCAGTGACCAGAAGCAGAAAGCCCATAGGATCCAGATGATGGAGCGGATTCAGGCTAAGTCTTCCTCTGCTCCGCGCCGTGGGGTCTCCCAACCGATAGGCAGCAAATCCATGACAAAGCTCATGGACGGTGATGCACAGCAGGGCTGCAAGGACACGGATCAGCAACACCAGAACGGCGTGAATATCAAAGATAGAACCAAGCTGACTGAGAAAGGACACTCCGTCCGCCTCCTAAACAAAAAAGAATATACGCTCGTAATCGTATTATACAAAAAAAGAGCAGAAAACACAAGGTCTGAATAAAGCCAGACTATGAACTTTCAGAGCTTCCTCTTGCACTCAACAAAAAACAGGATGTTCCCAATGGGAGCACCCTGTTTTTCTGTGTTAGTGATTCAAACCTTTTTGACCAAAAATGATCTGCCGAAGTTCCTCCACGCCCTGACGCTTTTCAGCGGAGAACGGAAGCACAACAACATCATCATCCAGCTCCAGCACCTGCCTGATCTGTTTCAGGTTAGGTTCGATCTCGCTTTTCTTCAGCTTGTCCAGCTTATTGGCTACCACAACAAAAGGACAGTCGGTGGACTTAAACCAGTTGACCATAGTAATGTCATCTGCTGTAGGCTTATGGCGGGCATCTACAATCTGAACGCCGCGGGTGATCAGACCGGAGTCAAAATAGGCCTCCATCAGTCTTCCCCACTTGTCCCGTTCTGCCTGAGAAACCTTGGCATAACCATAACCAGGCAGGTCTACCAGATAGAGCTGCTGATCAATGTGGAAATAGTTTACCTGTCTGGTCTTACCAGGGGCGTTTCCTACCCGAACAAAGTTTTTCCGATTGAGCAGTGCGTTGATAGTAGAGCTCTTTCCCACATTGGAGCGTCCGGCAAAGGCAATCTGGGGCAAACCATCCCGAACGAAGCTCTTGGGCGCAGTAGCGCCGATAACAAATTCCGCTTTATTTAAATTCATAACTACCTCACTGGCGGATGGCATTGGTATGGGAGAGAACTGGCTGCCCTACGGGATGGAAACTGTCCTCCAGCTGAGGCTGAACGGCAAGGTCAGAAAAGTCCAGAACTTCTTTAAGCACCTGATCCACCTGCTCCACAGCGACAATCCGAAGGCCGCTCCGCACCGTCTGATCAATCTCCTCCAAATCCTTTTCGTTGTCAGCCGGGATGAGCACGGTATGGATACCATTTCTCCAGGCAGCCATGGTCTTCTCTTTCAAACCTCCGATGGCCAGTACCCGGCCTCTGAGCGTCACTTCACCTGTCATGGCAAAGCCGCAGCGAACTCTGGCCCCTGTGAGTGCCGAGACGATAGCCGTAGTAATGGCAATACCGGCTGAGGGTCCATCCTTAGGTGTTGCCGCTTCCGGGAAATGGACATGGATGTCCTGATTCTTATAGAAATCAGAGTCAATTCCCAGATGAGCGGTACGGCTTCTGATATAGGAAATGGCAGAGTGGCAGGATTCTTCCATCACTTTACCCAGATTGCCGCTGGTTACTACTTTTCCGTTTCCGGGGACCACATTCACTTCCACTTCAAGTATCTCTCCGCCTACCGAGGTCCAGGCAAGGCCATTTACGACACCCACCTGAGGCAGCTTGGAGAGTTTTTCCGCATGATATTTTCTCACGCCCAAATACCGCTCCAGCTGGTCGGCATTGATCACTACCCGCTTGCTCTCGGTGCTTACCAGTTCCATAGCCACCTTCCGGCAGAGCTGAGCCAGCTTACGCTCCAGCAGGCGGACGCCGGACTCCTTGGTATAGCCGCTAATCATAGCGCGCAGCGCGTCTTCTCCCAGACGAAGCTGGCTGGCCTTCAGGCCATGGCGCTTCATCTGCCGGGGCAGCAGGTGCCGCTTTGCAATTTGGACCTTTTCTTCGTCGGTATAGCTGCTCAGTTCGATCACTTCCATACGGTCCAGCAACGGCCGGGGTACAGTGCCCAGATCATTGGCCGTGGTAATGAACATGACGTCAGACAGATCAAAAGGCAGCTCCAGGAAGTGGTCGCGGAAGGTACTGTTCTGCTCCGCGTCCAGCACTTCCAGCATGGCAGACGCAGGGTCTCCTCTGTGGTCAGCTCCCAGCTTGTCAATCTCGTCCAGAAGAATAAGGGGATTCGAGCTGCCAGCCTTGGAGATGGCCGTCATAATCCGCCCCGGCATGGCGCCGATATAGGTCTTGCGGTGGCCACGAATTTCCGCCTCGTCATGGATGCCGCCCAAAGAAACCCGAGCCATCTTGCGGTTGGTTGCCTTGGCAATGGAGGATGCGATGGAAGTCTTACCTACGCCAGGAGGGCCGTAAAGACAGATAATCTGGCCTCTTAAATCGGGGGCCAGCTGCTTGACAGCAAGAAACTCCAGAATACGCTCCTTGACTTTTTCCATGCCATAATGGTCTGCTTCCAGAATCTTTCTAGCAGCTTCCACATTCAGTCTTTCCTTGGTCTTTCTGCTCCAGGGCATCTCCAGACAAATATCCAGATAGTTCCGGCAGACCGCCGCTTCAGCCGATCCGTAGGGTTGCTTCTCCAGTCGGCGCACTTCCTTCTTCAGCTTCTGCGCCACTTCTTCCGGCAGCTTTGCCTTTTCGATCTTTGCCCGATAATCCGCAACCTCGTCATCAGGGTCTCCCCCATCTCCCAGCTCAGCCTGAATCACCTTCAGCTGCTCGCGGAGATAGTAATCCCGCTGATTCTGATTCATGTTCTCCCGGAGCTTTGTATCCAGATCCCGTTCCATGGCAAGGACCTGATTTTCACGGGCCAGAATCTGATTCATTTTCTCCAGTCGGCGAACAGAGCGAAATTCATCCAGAATAGTCTGCTTGTCCTCTCCCCGGATCGGGATATTCTGAGCTATGTAGTCGGCGATATAGCCAGGTTCCTTACTGCCGAACACATTAACAATGAGCTCGCTGGAGAGTTTTTCCGACAGTTCACCATAGCGTTCAAAGAGCTCATAGGCTTTTCTGACCACTGCCTCTGCTTTGGGAGTATTGGATTCCGACACCATAGGAGCAACCGGTTGGACCGAAGCCACCAGATAAGGGACCTCTCTGACCAGCTCCAGCAGTTTTGCCCGGCGCTGGCCTTCCACCATGACACGGACATTGTTGTCCGGCAGCTTCAAAATCTGACGGATCGAGCAGATAGTACCGACCTGATATAGGTCTCCAATTTTAGGCTGCTCAACCTTGATGGAGCGCTGAGAGATGAGGAAAATTTCCTCGCCCTGATCCACCGCCCGCTCCAGTGCCTTGAGGGAGGCCTCACGGCCAATGTCAAAATGCAGAAGCATATTGGGGAAGATGGTCAGCCCACGCAGCGCAATGGCGGGCATAGTCATTCCTTCCTGAATCTTAATGACAGGATCATTCATCTATTTCACCTCCATAGAGGAAAATGGCCGTAACATCACCGAAGTGATCTTACGGCCAATTGATATTTGTTCGATCAGATGCGGCAGCGATCAGCCGGCGCTGTTCTTTTTGCTCTTCTGCATCTCATCCAGCGTATGGGCACCCAGACGTCTGGCAGGCCGTTTCAGTCGCTCTTCGTTCCGGATGATACGGGGCATTCCCTCTCCCCTTACGCAATCAGCAGTAATGGTGACCTTAGTGATGGCCGGATCAGAGGGGATATCATACATCAGCTGGGTCATAGACTGCTCAAGCACTGCGCGCAGTCCACGCGCGCCGATCCCCCGCTCCAGAGCCAAATCGGCAGCGGCTTCCAAAGCCTCCTGCTCAAACTCAAGTTCTACGCGATCATAGTCAAGCAGCTTCTTATACTGTTTAACCAGAGCGTTTTTCGGCTCAGTCAGGATCTGGACCAGCTGATCCCGATCCAGAGCGCTCAGTGCGGTAATAACAGGAAGGCGGCCAATCAGCTCGGGAATAATACCGAACTTAAGCAAATCATGGGGCTGGACACGGGAGATGATATCCGCTTCTGCCCGTTCTTTTTTTGTCTGCACACTGCCGCCAAAGCCCATACTCCGCTTATCCTGCCGGCGCTCGATAATCTTTTCAATCCCGTCAAAAGCGCCGCCGCAGATAAAGAGGATATTGGTTGTGTCGATCTCAATAAACTCTTGATGGGGATGCTTTCGCCCTCCCTGAGGAGGAACGTTAGCCACAGTGCCCTCCAAAAGTTTCAGCAGTGCCTGCTGTACGCCTTCGCCGGAGACATCACGAGTAATGGAGGTATTCTCACTCTTGCGGGCAATCTTGTCGATCTCGTCGACATAGATAATCCCTCGCTGAGCCAGCTCCACATCATAATTGGCTGCCTGCACCAGACGGAGAAGAATATTCTCCACGTCATCGCCAACATAGCCAGCTTCAGTCAGCGTAGTAGCGTCAGCGATAGCAAAGGGGACATTCAGGATCTTGGCCAGCGTCTGGGCAAACAGCGTCTTGCCGCAGCCGGTGGGGCCCAGTAGAAGAATATTGGACTTCTGCAGTTCCACTTCCTCGCCGCCGCCAAAATAAATCCGCTTATAATGGTTATAAACAGCAACAGACAGGGCGACCTTAGCCTTTTCCTGACCAATAATATACTTATCCAGATACTCCCGGATCTCTACAGGCGTAGGAATCACATCGGGCACATCAGGCTGCGCCTGAGCGGTACCGGAAATCAGTTCTTCATCGCCCAGAATCTCATTGCACAGCTGGATACACTCATTGCAGATATAGGCGTTGGGGCCGGCAATGATCCGGTCAACACGATCCTGACTTTTGCCACAGAAGGAACAGAAGACCGTCCTTCTCTCGTCATTCTTGGACATATACGTTCCTCATTCAGATTCCCGCCGCGAAAGCAGCGGGAACAGATCTGTTTTGATCAGCGATGCACAAAGATGTGATCGATGAGGCCAAATTCCTTGGCCTCCTGAGCAGACATGAAGTTATCCCGCTCCGTTGCCGCAGCGATCACATCAACAGGGTTACCAGTGTTCTCAGCCATGATACGGTTGAGCTTTTCCTTGGTCTTCAGGATCCACTGGGCATGGATATTGATATCCGTTGCCTGACCTCTGGCGCCGCCGGAGGGCTGGTGGATCATGATCTCAGCGTTGGGCAGAGCAATTCGCTTGCCCTTGGTGCCGCTGGAGAGCAGGAAAGCGCCCATACTGGCAGCCATACCGATGCAGATAGTGGAAACATCGCACTTGATATACTGCATAGTGTCGTAAATGGCCATGCCGGCCGTCACGCTGCCACCGGGGCTGTTAATGTAGAACTGGATATCCTTGTCAGGATCCTGAGCCTCCAGATAGAGGAGCTGCGCTACCACCAGAGAGGCAGTAGTGTCGTTAACCTCTTCGGACAGGAGGATAATGCGATCGTTGAGCAGGCGGGAGAAGATATCATAGCTCCGCTCGCCGCGGTTGGTCTGCTCTACTACATAGGGGACAAAACTCATGTTGATACTCCTTACAGATTTGGAAAAAGGTGCTTACAGGATACCCCGGACTGAGCCGGGGTATACCTGAGATGATCTGTAATTGTAAAATTACTCAGCGACGGCGCTGTCATAGATGACCTTGGAGGCCTTATCCATCTTGACGTCGCGGGCCAGAACGTCGGCGCTCAGGGCAGCCTTGACCTTCTCGATCTCCATGCCGTACTGCTCGGCCAGCTCCTGAGCGTGGGCCTCGACTTCCTCGTCGGAAACCTCGATAGCCTCAGCCTCAGCGACAGCCTTCAGGACCAGCTCAACCTGGATCTGACGCAGGGCCTGTGCCTTGGTGGTGGTACGGAACTCGGCGCGGTTGGTGCCCATCATGTTCAGATACTGATCGAAGCTCAGACCGGAACCCTGCATACGGGCCTCGTAGTTCTCCATCATCTTGTCGGTCTCATACTCGACCATGGTCTCGGGAATGTCCATCTCGGCCTTCTCGATAACGGCGCTCATAACGGCCTTCTCAAACTCAGCCTTAACGCCCTGTTCCTTCTGAGCCAGAGCCTTGGCACGCAGGTCAGCCTTCATCTCTTCCAGAGTCTCGAACTCGGAGACGTCCTTGGCGAACTCGTCATCCAGAGCGGGAACCTGATCTTCCTTGACCTCGTGGACCTTGCACTTGAAGGTGGCTTCCTTACCAGCCAGCTCAGCGGCCTGGTACTGCTCAGGGAAGGTGACGACAACGTCCTTCTCCTCGCCGGCGGAGACGCCCACCAGCTGCTCTTCGAAGCCGGGGATGAAGGAGCCGGAGCCGATCTTCAGGTCATAGTTCTCACCCTTACCGCCGGGGAAGGCGACGCCATCCATAAAGCCCTCAAAGTCGATAACAGCGGTGTCACCCATGGCAACAGGACGATCAACAACGACCTGGGTGGTAGCGCGGGAAATGTAGGGCTTGAGAGCACTCTCAACTTCCTCGTCAGAAACAGAGACCTCGCCCTTGGGAGCAGCGATGCCCTTGTACTCGCCCAGCTTGGCAACAGGCATCAGACCAACCGTGATGACCAGTTCAACACCGTCAGGGCCCATGGCCTTGACGTCGGTCTTGGGATAGCCAACGATCTCCAGCTCGTCGTTCTTCATGATCTCTTCCATGATAGAAGGATACATCTCTTCCAGAGCATCTTCATAGAACACACCGGTGCCATACATCTTCTCAACCAGCTTGCGGGGAGCCTTGCCCTTGCGGAAGCCGGGCAGAGCGATCTGATGCTTGACCTTGCTGTAGACCTTATTGATGGCAGCCTCAAACTCAGCGCCGGAAATCTCTACGGTCAGTTCGGCAGTATTGTTTTCTTTTTTCTCTACGTTCTTCAGGTTCATGGGAATACTCCTCCTAAAAGGCGCAAAGGCGCCGTCTTGATTAAAATCATCCAGTCAAGTATTGTATCAGACTTCATTGGGAATTTCCACTGTTTTTTGTGAAAATTTGCACTCAATCTAAAATTCTTTTTGGTACAAACCCCAAATGATCGGCCGAAATCAAGGAAAACTCGATCCCGTCGCACACTCCTTCGATGGCCTGCCGGCACATTTTGCCGTGCAGGTGTGCATAGCAGCAGCGCTTCACCCCGTAGCGATGGAGCAGATCCAGCACAGGTTTACAGCGATATCCCTGATAGATTGGCGGGTAGTGGAGAAAGACAATCTTCTCCCTCTCTCCCGCAGCCTTCAGAGCCAGTTCCAGCCGGATACATTCCCGGTTAAACATCTTCTCACTGCGCTGCTGATGATCCAGTTCAAAGAACCAGCCTCGGGTAGCACAAAGGGCAATATCTCCGTAGAGGTGACAGTTGTTCTGAAGAATACGAAAGCTGTCACAGCCTATATCCCGGAAAAAGCCCTCCATCTTGGCCATTGAGTTCCACCAGTAATCGTGGTTGCCTTTGACCAGCAGTTTAGTCTCTCCGGGCAGCGCATCGAGAAAGCGAAAATCATCGGCACATTCGTCCAGACTCATGCCCCAACTCAGGTCACCGCACAGCACCACCGTATCTTCCGGTCCAACCTGACTCAGAAAACCCTGCCGTAGCTTCTCGCTATGGTTTTGCCAGACTGGACCAAAGATATCCATCGGTTTATTGACGGAGAACGAGAGATGAGGGTCTCCAATGGCAAACAGAGCCATTACTTCAAAAAGCCCTTAACGACTGCCTTCATCTGCTCCTTCTGGACCCAACCCTCAAAACGGACCTTCTTATCCCGAAGGCCAGCCAAAGGACGGGGCACGGGGACACCCGTAACCTCAGAGAGCTGATCCAGCAGTTCGGCACCCTGCTTGAGTTCTGTGACGCCCACAGCTTCCAGAACCGCGTCGCAGAACTTGAAGGGGCTGGCAGTGGAGGCGACCACAGTCTTGGTCTCATCACCAGTCTCTTTCCGATAGCTGTCGAGAACATGGAATGCGACCGCTGTATGGGTATCAATCAGGTAGTCGTGCTCCTTCCACATCCGGCTGATAGCAGCCTTTGTGGACTCCTCATCGCTGAAGCCGGCGGCAAAGAGAGACTTGATCTTCTTCTGCATGGCTTCATCCACCGTGTAGCAGCCCTTCTCAGCCAGTTCTGCCATGTAGCCGGCCACCTTGACGTCGTCATTCCCACTCATAGCGTAGAGCAGGCGCTCCAGATTGCTGGAAATCAGAATGTCCATAGAGGGAGATACCGTAGTATAGAAGGGACGGTTCCGATCATAGGTACCGGTCTGGAGGAAGTCAGTAAGCACATTGTTGCTGTTGGAGGCACAGATCAGCTTATTGATGGGCACACCCATCTCCTTGGCGTAGTAAGCGGCCAGAATATTGCCAAAGTTGCCGGTAGGCACACAGACATTGATGGCCTCGCCCTGCTTGATCTCATCGTCACGGAGCAGATCGCAGTAAGCGGAGATGTAATAGACAATCTGAGGCAGAACACGGCCCCAGTTGATGGAGTTAGCAGAAGACAGGAAGGTATTCTTCTCCCCCAGCTCTTCCCGCAGCTGCTCATCAGAGAACAGAGTCTTAACGCCAGTCTGCGCATCATCAAAGTTGCCAACCACAGAGCAGACGCCTACATTCTGTCCCTCCTGAGTCTTCATCTGAAGGCCCTGGACCTCAGAGACACCGTCCTTCGGATAGAAGACCAGAATCTTGGTCTGATCCACATCCCGGAAGCCTTCCATAGCGGCCTTGCCGGTATCGCCGGAGGTTGCTACCAGAATGCAGACAGTCCGATTGTCATAGTTCTTACGCATGGAAGCCGTCAGCAGATGGGGCAGCATCTGAAGCGCCATGTCTTTAAAAGCGCAGGTAGGGCCATGCCACAGCTCCAGGCAGTAGGTCGTATCATCTACCTTGCGCACGGGGGCAACCGCTCTGGTATCAAACTTGTCGGGTCCATAGGCCTTTGCCGTATAGGCCGTCAGTTCAGCAGTTGTAAAATGAGTCAGATACATCCCCATCACATAGACAGCCCGCTGCTGGTAGGACATATCCTTCAGCGTATTGAGGGCGTTTCCAGGCAGACGGGGCAGAGAGGCGGGCAGGAATAAGCCGCCCTCGCGGGAGAGGCCCTGAGAGATGGCCTGAGCGGGAGTATATTCCAGCTTTTTATTACGAGTGCTTACATAGTACATACGCGATTCACTGTCCTCATGAAATTATTGTAGAAAAGGTCGTTGACCAGCGACTCTTTATAGTTGTTCTGGAGCAGCAGTTCATAGAACTCCGCCCAGCTCCAGACGCCGGTATAGCCCTTAGGCAGGCTCTCACAGCCATCCCAGTCGCCGCCCAGAGCCACTGTCCGCTCGCCACCCAGGGAGAGGAAATGTTCCAGATGGGCAAGCAGAGTATTAGAAGTAACCTCACCCTCACCCAGGAAGCGGGAATATGCATTCAGACCCACCACGCCATGGTACTTCATTATGGCACTAAACTGATCATCGGTCAAGTTGCGCACATGGGGGTAAACAACCTTGCTGTTGGAGTGGCTGGCAACAATAGGCTGTCTGCTCTCCTCGCTGAGCTTGACAACGTCCCAGAAGCCGGCCTCGGACAGGTGGGACACATCTACCAGAATGCCAAGCTCATTTGCCTTTTTCACAAAGCTCTTGCCCTGCTCACTCAGACCCCGCTCAGGTTCTTCCGTGCAGCTGCCGGAGAGCGCATTGGCATGGGCCCATGTCACGTTGACCATACGCAGACCCTTCTTGTGCCACTTCTCCAGTTCCCGTTCCGAGCAGCCGATGAGTTCCGCACCCTCCAGAGAGAGGAAGGCTGCAAGTTTCCGCTGCTCGCCGGCCAGCTTGGCCTCATCAGCAGTTCGGCAGAGCATGACACGATCCTGAAACTGCTTGCAGTCGCGGGTAAAAATCTTCAGCTGACGCTTGGCAAAGTATTTAGCAAGGGGGTGATTGCCATCGAAGAAGACAGCAAAGAACTGAGCGTGCGGGCGATAGCGCACAGCCAGATCCAGATTCCACTGGCCGTGGCCAAAGAACAGCCGCTCACCAGGATACAGCAGCATACGGCTGAGGGTATCGCAGTGACCATCAAAAAGAGGAATATGTTTGGATGCCATGAGGAATGCTCCTTTCGGTCATAGGTATATCAGTAATCTGATCGGCCTCTGGGCAGATCAATAAAACGCGTTTTCTATATAGTCTAACTCCGGCTGCTCTGTTTCCGTGCCCTGTGGAGCTGTAATCTGCGCAACGTCAAAGCGAATGGTCAGCAGATCCAGTTCCGGATGCTCAGAAAGATACCGGCCGAGGGCGCCACGAAGGCGTTCTCTCTTTCTCAGTGTAACAGCTTCCGCTCCGGAGGTAAAGTCTCCTGAGCGAAGCTTAACCTCTACTATAGCAAGGGTCTCCCCTTTTCTTGCCACCAGATCCAGCTCCCCTTCCCGGTAGCAGCGGTTATGGTCCAGAATGGTATAGCCTTGCCGGTAAAGATAACGGGCAGTCAGCGCCTCGCCCCAGTTCCCCAACAGTCGGTCATTTCTGTTTTTCATAGAACTTCTTGAGAAACGAGATCCGGTGGATGGGGCTGGGACCGTACCGCTCCAGCATCTCGTAGTGGAGCTTAGTAGGATACCCTTTATGCTTCTCAAAGCGGTACTCCGGATAGCGCTGGGCCATATCCATCATATGATGGTCCCGACTCACCTTTGCCAGAATAGAGGCCGCGGCTATGGAGGCGGAGCGGCCGTCGCCCTTGACAAGGGTCTCATTGGGACAGCGGATACCGGTATTTCGGTTCCCGTCAATTAGGGCAAAGTCAGCTTTGGGAGAGAGCATCTCTATAGCCCGATCCATGGCCAGCATCCGCGCGTTGAGGATATTGATCTCGTCGATCTCCTCCGGACTGGCCGTTGCCACTGCCCAGGCAACCGCTTTCTCCTTGATCTGGGGATAGAGCAGCTCTCTTCTGGCCTCGGTCAGCTGTTTAGAGTCATTGAGATAAGGCAGCTCCAACTCCCGTGGCAGAATAACCGCAGCGGCATAAACAGGTCCGGCCAGCGGGCCGGCACCGGCCTCATCCACGCCGCAGATAAGCACATCCCCCATGGCGTCGTAAAGCCGACGTTCTTCCACCCAAAGATCAGGACGTTCTTTCAGCGTCTTCATGCTCAGCTCTCCTTCATCTGATCCGGAGACTCCAGCGTAAACCGCCCCAGCTTACCGGAACGGTACTCCTCCAGCAGGATCCGAGCCATGCGCTCCAGATCCACCTCACCACCGGAGATAAGGAAACCTCTCTTTCGGCCGGCGGCTTCCAGCAGCTCCCAATCCTGTGCTGCCGGATCAATCTTGATCTTGTACCGGCTTTCAATGGCCTCGGGATATCGGCAGGAGAGCAATCCCATCAGATGGGAGGACAGCGTCTCCAGATCCATAATATCATCTTTTACCGCTCCGGTATAGGCCAAATTCAGTCCTACAGACTGGTCTTCAAATTTGGGCCAGAGGATACCCGGTGTATCCAGCAGCTCCAAACCACTGTCTACGGTGATCCACTGCTTGCCCCGGGTGACGCCGGGCTTGTTCTGAGCCTTCGCGGACTTCCTGCCGGCCACCTTATTGATAAAGGTGGACTTGCCCACATTGGGGACGCCTACCACCATGGCCCGGACGGCCCGGCCTACCTGACCTTTCTCTGCCCAGCGCTCGATCTGCTCTTTTAAGAGGCTGCGAACCGTGGCAGAAAACTGGCTAACACCAGCGCCGGTCTTACTGTCGGTTTTCAAAACAGCCCAGCCCTTGGAGCGGAAGTAATCGCTCCAGAGCCGGTTCATGGCTTCGTCCGACTGATCGGCCCGGTTCAGCACAATCATTCGTGGCTTGCTGCCCACCATACTGTCGATATCAGGATTTCTGCTGGAGATGGGAATACGGGCGTCAATGACCTCGACGACTACATCTACAAATTTCACATTCTCCACGATCATGCGGCGGGTTTT
This sequence comes from Oscillospiraceae bacterium, assembly GCA_017395935.1. Classification (GTDB taxonomy): domain Bacteria; phylum Bacillota; class Clostridia; order Oscillospirales; family Oscillospiraceae; genus Onthomonas. Next base: position 7,909 of record JAFQNL010000008.1, on the reverse strand, counting down.
CGCCATGTGCCCGGGATACCACTGGACATCCATCTTCCATTCCTCCTGTCTCTCTCAATATCACACAGGCAGAGCGCGTCTCTGCCTCTCCAAAGATTTGCTTACGAAAAAAGGAGCGGTCACCCGCTCCTTTTTCATCTTGAAAAATCGCTGAATTACAGCTTCTCCTTGATCTTGGCAGCCTTGCCAGCGCGGCCACGCAGATAATACAGCTTGGCGCGGCGGACCTTACCCTTGCGGACGGTCTCAACCTTGACAACGTTGGGAGAATGGACAGGGAAAACCTTCTCCACGCCCACGCCGTAGGAGATACGACGGACGGTGAAAGTCTCGTTGACGCCGCCGTGCTTCTTGGCGATGACAGTGCCCTCGAAGATCTGGATACGCTCCTTGGCGCCTTCCTTAACCTTGATGTGGACACGAACGGTGTTACCGACTTCGATGGCGGGCATCTCAGCCTTAACATTCTGCTGATCAAGCATCTTAATGAGATCCATGGATTTTTCCTCCTGTTATATAGGTGTTCTTGGTGCTTTTCGGCCGCGGCAAATTCAGATCCGCAACAGCCCAGAGGACCACCCTTTATTCAACTTGTCAAGAATAACACACCTATCCGCAAAAATCAAGAGGTTTAGCGGAATTTTTCTCCGTTTTCCAGATAAATTTCTTTCCGGCAATAGCGGATAAAGTCCGGCTTGCAGGCAGGGGCAAACTGAGTGAACGCATCCATAAGCACCTGGGGGTTCAGGCTGGGATTCTGAGCCGCAAGGTTGCAGGAAAGGTTCACCGTGGTCTCCCCTTCCGGCTTCATTTCCCAGGAAAAGACCATAGGGATAATATCTACCTCGGTAAAACCCTTCTTGCTCTTATTTGACTTTTTACGCACGACGTAGCTTTCCTGTGCCAACATGGCCCGGAAGCTCTCGTCCAGAGCGGCAGGGATCCCATTATCGTATTCCATTGTAATGGTCCAGTCCAGCGTGCGAAGCAGCTTGAACTGGCTCACCGACTCATAGCATTCCAGAACCCGAATGCCCTCCGGCAAAACGGCGTTGAGTTTCTCCGGCACCTGATCCAGAGCAATCTCCGATTCCAGATCAAACTCCAGCACCTCGCAAAGGCTGGAACAGCCCAAAGACAGAGGCAGAGCAATAGAAACATAGGTGTGACGATTGAAGCCCTCAGTCTGCCAGATATCAATACCGGCCCGAAGGAAGGCCCGCTGGAACATCGCCATGGTATCCAGATGGGAGATATAGATGCCCCGGCCGGTCTTTTCATAACGGATCCGGTGCTGATGCATTTTTGCCATATTCTTCTCCCCTCCTTCTTACTGCTTGTTCCGTGCCGATATGGGCAGCAGGGCATCGCACTGCCCGTCACAGACCAGCTTATTGGCGCCGCAGCCCATGCACTGCACCCGGCAGTCCGGAGTAATTACGCTCTTATAGGCCTGCTGGCGCTCGCGCCAGAGATAGCTCTGCCGGACACCCACAGAGATCATGGACCAGGGCAGCACTTCCTCGTAGCTCCGCTCACGCAGGGCATAGAAATCAGGATCAATACCAGCAGCGGCAAAGCTGTCCATCCAGCGCTGGAAGTCAAAGTACTCACTCCAGGCATCCATCCGGCCGCCCCGGCGCCAAACCTCTTCCAACGCCTTACCCACGCGCCGGTCGCCCCGGGCAAGAACCGCCTCAATATAGCTGGTGTCAGGGTCGTGCCAGTTATAGATGATTGACTTATTGGTAATCTTGCTGCGCAGCAGATTTACACGGCGGCGATATTCCTCCATCGTGATCTGGCTCTCCCACTGGAAGGGTGTAAAGGGCTTGGGCACAAAGAAGGAGGTGGAAACCGTGATACGAACACCTCTTGCCTTGTGGGAGGCATGCTCCTTCCAGCAGAGGTATACCTTCTGAGCCAAATCGGCAATGCCCGCAACGTCTTCATCCGTCTCGGTAGGCAGACCCAGCATAAAATAGAGCTTGACCGCGTTGCCACCGCCTTCAAAAACTGTGCGGCAGGACTGGAGGAGTTCTGCCTCGGTGACGTTCTTATTAATGGTGTCGCGCAGGCGCTGCGTGCCGGCCTCAGGGGCAAAGGTGATAGAGCTCTTTCTGGCCTTCTGCAGCCGCTGCTGCAGCGCCATGGAGAAGTTATCTGCCCGCAGAGAAGGAACCGAGAGGTTAATGTTCCGGCTTTCACAGTAGTCCAGCAGGCCGTCACAGAGCTGCTCCAGCGGCCGATAGTCGCTGGTGGAGAGGCTGGAAAGGGTCATCTCCTGATATCCGGACTCACGGCAGGATTCGATTCCCTGCCGAATGAGCACTTCCGGGCTCTTGGGCCGGACAGGACGATAGCAGTAACCTGCCTGACAGAACCGGCAGCCCCGGATACAGCCCCGGAAGACCTCCAGCATTACCCGATCGTGAACGATCTCAGTGGAGGGAATAATAGTCTTGACAGGATAATAGGACTTGTCCAGATCCTGAACAATCCGCTTGGTAACAACGGCAGGGACGCCCTCCTCCGGGGTGATGGCAGCAATGGTGCCGTCCTCATTGTAGGTAACTTTATAGAGAGAAGGTACATAGAGACCGGGGATTTGAGCGGCCCGACGGAGATACTCCCTTCGGCCCAGTCCCTGCTTCCGGCAGGTCCGGTAGAGTTCAATCATCTCCACCGTTACATCCTCGCCCTCGCCCAGAGAGAAGATATCAATAAAATCGGCCAGAGGCTCACCGTTATATGCACAGGTACCGCCGGCAACAACGATAGGATCGTTCTCTCCCCGCTGCCCTGCACGCAGAGGCACATGGGCCAGATCCAACATATTGAGCACATTAGTATAGGCCATTTCATAGCCCAGAGAGAAGCCGATAAAGTCAAATGTTCCGATCGGGTCGCCGCTTTCCAGCGCCCAGAGGGGAAGCTCCGCTTTGCGCATCTCCTCCTCCATATCGCCCCAGGGAGCAAAGCAGCGCTCGCACCAGACGCCGTCCATCCCGTTCATAACGCCGTAGAGGATCCGCATACCAAGATTGGACATACCGATCTCATAGGTATCCGGGAAGCAGAAGGCAAACCGGGTATCCACGTCCTTCTTGTCTTTAATGATCGCATTGTATTCACCGCCGGTATAGCGGGCAGGCTTCTGCACATTGAGTAAAATCCGTTCCAGTTTGGGGTCCATAGGATTGACCGCCTTTCATGCATATTCTGTTTTATTGTAGCTGATTTGCCCCAAAAGTGCAAGGGGCATCTTCCTCTCCCCTGTCTGGCAGACAAATCGAAATTCAGAGATGACACCCCCGGCTTCAGGTAGTATAATTGAGCATACTTGTACTGTTATAAGCCGGAGGTGATTTCTGTGGACAATCAGGAACTTCGTTTTCTCCTGCTGACCCGGGAAACCCTTCCCCTTGCCCGGGAAATCGACCGGACAGATATCCCGGGCGATTATGTGGACGATTTGGATACGATCATGGAGCTAACTCAATACGGCCTTGATCACAACTGTAAAGGGCACACTTACCTGATTGTTCGCCATGGTCGGTGCATCGGTCTGATTCTGCTGGGCGAGGCCATTTTATGGGCGACCGACCCGGAGGAGATGCGGCAGCAGCCTTTCTACCGACTGATGGACTTCGTTCTGGATCGAACCGTCCGGGGTATGGGATTAGGCAGCCTTATCCTGGAAGAGACCATCCGCAGAATCTATGAACAATACGGCCCCCGGCCCATCGCCCTTGGCATCCACAGGAATAACGCTGGCGCTGTCCGCTTCTATCTAAGGCATGGGTTTCGGCCGGCAGATGCCACAGAGGGCAAGGACCGCTATTATTTGAGGTATCCAGATGATCCGTGTTAACAGGCAGGTGCTGATATCATTTTACAGCAAAAGGAGGCTCGACCATGTCTATCTACGAAACCATTGTCCATCTGACCCTCATTGAGAAAGGCTGGTCGGGAGACAAGAAGTACCGGGCAGAGACTGCCGACGGATCAGCTTTTCTGCTCCGCCTGTCCCCTTCTCCGCTCGCCCAGCGACGGCAGCAGGAGTTCCTCCGGACGCAGCAGGCAGCCCGACTGGGTATCCCCATGTGTCTGCCCATTGAGATTGGCTTTTCTGACGATCAGATCTACACCCTTCTGAGCTGGATCGAAGGAGATGACGCCGAACAGGTGATCGGTGCCTATTCTCCCCAGCAGCAGTACCGGTACGGTCTTACCGCCGGAGAGATCCTGAAGCAGATTCACTCAATCCCCGCTCCCGAAGGCATGGAGGACTGGGCCGTCTATTTCAACCGAAAAATTGACCGGAAGATCCAGTCCTACGAGAACTGTTCTCTTCGCTACGAAAATGGTCAGATTCTGCTGGACTATATCCTCTCCCATCGCCACCTTCTCTCCAACCGGCCGCAGACCTACCAGCACGGCGACTACCATGCAGGTAATATGATGATCACCTCCCATGGTGAGCTGGTCGTGATTGACTTTGACAAGGACAGCTATGGGGACCCATGGGAGGAGTTTAACCGGATTGTCTGGAGCGTCCGGGCCGCGCCCGCCTTTGCTTCCGGCATGGTAGACGGCTACTTCTCTTTCCGGGTGCCGGAGGACTTCTGGTCCCTGTTGGCCCTTTACGTCGCAACCAATACACTCGGGTCCCTGCCTTGGGCCATCCCCTTCGGTGAGGAAGAAGTCGCCACCATGCGCCGTCAGGCTGCAGATGTATTGAGTTGGTTTGATCAGTTCCGCCAGCTCGTCCCCAGCTGGTACGAGCGCCCGCCCCTCCCGGTCTCCTTACGCCCTATTGAGCCATCTGACCGGGACGCAATAATCAACCTGCTTACCAGCGAGCAGGTCAAGCAGACCTACATGGTTCCGGACTTTTCTTCCCCGGCAGAGGCCGAGCCCCTTTTTCTCCGGCTGGTCCAGCTGTCTCACGAGAACGGGCATTTTGTCCGCGCTATCTGTGCCGGCGAACGAGTAGTAGGACTGCTCAACGATACCGAGATCAGTGGCACCGCTGCAGAATTGGGCTGGGCTGTGGATCCCAGACACCAGGGGCATGGCTATGCCGGACAGGCCGTCCGGATCGCCATTCAACAGCTGTTTAGCCGAGGCTTTGACCGGATAACCGCCGGCGCTTTCGAAGATAATCGGGCCAGCATCCGTGTGATGGAGAAGGCCGGCATGACCCGGACAGAGGCTCTGGAAACCATTTTCTATCGGGGAAAGGACCATGTATGTGTCTTCTATGAGATCCGGAAGAAGATGGATTAAGACTGGTCCCTCCTGAGCGCTTCCACTGTTTGACAAACAGGATTTGCAGTGCTATCATCTTATCATCTATTTTATGGAAAGGAGTGAATCTCATGCTGAAGTATGTTGCTGCCGTTGGGTTTATCTTTAGCGTAAAGTTTGCTCCTTGTATCGTTGCCCGTTAATTTTCGGGATAGGTGCATTAAGTTTGGCGCAAGCTTCACGCTTGCGCCATTTTTATTTATCCAAAGCGAAAGCTTCATCTGTAAGGGGGAGGAAACCATGAAAACAGCCAATCAATTCAGCCGCGAAGAGCTATTACGTCTCTCCCCCGGTCAGCTTGTAGATCTGGGCATCAGCCCTACCTGCTTTGACCGGGATAATGGCGGTGCTCTCTACGGCGACAATTCTGATAAATTGTTGTACGAAGATGAAGATATTGAGTGCTTTTTTGTTGGCAATCCGAGAGCTGACGGACATATGTGTATTGCTACCGTGGAACATTACCACGACATGAGCGAGGCTCCCGACTCTGTTAATGAGAAGATCATCCGTTTCGCGAAACGATTTATGCAGATCATTCGTGAGGTGTATGGTTGTGAGCGCGTCTATATGTGTACGATGTGCGATGGTCCGAATAACCATTACCACATCCAGCTCATCCCCCGCTACGCTCACGAAAAGCGCGGAAGCGGAAACTTTGTCAAGATGAGGAAAGCGTATGTATTTGACAAAGAAAAATTTGACGCTGTAAGAAGGCTTATTGAAGAATACACACGCGGTTAATTATGCAAGAGCTTATTTTGATACGTCCGACGAGCGAGTATGCAAGTCAGATCGTTGAATACAGACAGGAGTTCCTTGACGCAGGCGACTCTATGGACGGGATGGGTCCTCTCCGCAGAATCTCAAACCCTGAAGAATATATACAGATTTGTTTAGATCACGAAGATCCTTTGAAGGTTCCTTCTCATTTAGTTCCTGCCACACAATTCTTTTTCATTCGCAAGAGTGATAACAGATTGGTTGGAATGATTCAAGTTAGACATTGTTTCAATGACTATCTCGAAAAATACGCAGGTCATATCGGTTATTCTGTAAGACCGAGCGAACGGCGTAATGGATACGCCAAAGAAATGTTGAAAATGGCGCTTCCGTTCTGCCGTGAAATTGGAATTGATAAGGTGATGATTACTTGTATTGATGGTAACATTGGAAGCGAAAGGACAATCCTTGCAAACGGCGGCGTTTACGAATACACAATACATGAGCCGAATAATAACGAAGATTTAAAAAGATTTTGGATAACCCTATGAGGAGAAAACGCATCCATGATACTTAAAACCGAAAGACTAACCATCCGTCACATTGCGGCGGATGATTGGAAACGCATACAAGAAATATGGGTGGACTTTAATTCTTCCGCCCTTTCACAGTACGATAAACCGCACATCACCGATGACGGCGATGTGCAGCCCCGCATTGCCAGATGGGCCGCTTACTGCAGCGGCAGAGAGCACATATTCTTTGCTGTCTGCCTTGATGAAACGGTGATCGGATACATTGCCTTCAACATCCGGGAGAATGGGCACGAGATCGGCTATTGCTTCCACTCCGCTTATCACGGGAAAGGATATGCCAAGGAAAGCTGTCTGGCTGTATTTGATTATCTTTGCGCTCTGGGTATCACGAAATTCTCTGCCGGAACAGCTCTCAATAACACCCCGTCTGTAAATCTGCTCACCGCTCTTGGTTTCAAGTTGGTGGAGCAGGAGAAGGTTTCCTTCTACAGGGATGCTGATGGTAATGATATTGTCTTTGACGGTGGTATTTTCGAGAGGCAGATAGGATAATAATGGCTGATGATGGCCTTGTCCGGGAATATAAGGATAACTGCAATGTTGTCCTTGGCTGGATGCCGGCTGAGCAACTGGCAGACTTAACGATCTACCCGGATTTTATCATTGAAGTCCGTTCCACCATCGAGGTCAAAAAACCTCTACAAAAAAGAAAAGCCCCGCATCCCGGAAAACCGGAGTACAGAGCATTTCTCAAAAGTTCACTGTTAATATAAATCAGAAGTAATCGAAAGTCAACCCTCTCCTGACAACTTTTCCCCAGCGCCCCCTCGGGGGGGGCTACCTCCTCCCCTTAAACATAGAAAGGAATGATCGAACATGAAGCACTTCACTCGAAGGATACGACAGACGAATTGGATGCACCGCCCCGGCACTTCATCACCAGGGCATAACTGAGCCTTAACTTCAAACAGGAGGATTTCTTATGAGGGTTGCTGTACTATCCGATATACACTCCAATTACTATGCGTTTAAGGCTTGTTTTGAGGATGCTGCAAAGGGTGGAGCAGAGAGCTTCATCTTCCTGGGGGACTATGTTTCAGATCTTTCTGAACCCCAGAGAACAATGGATCTTGTGTATGAGATTCAATCCCAATATCCAACTGTTTGTCTGCGTGGCAATCGTGAGGGATATATGCTGGATTGCGAAAGCGGTAGAAGCAGCTTCACCCGTGGCTCAAAGTCCGGCTCCCTCTTGTTTACATACGAGCATTTGCGGAAGAAAGATTTGGAGTTTATTCGTGGACTCAAAATTTCTGACACCATTGAAATTGAAGGTA
>JAFQNL010000007.1 GCA_017395935.1 Oscillospiraceae bacterium | reverse complement strand
GCTTTCACTTTGACACCTCCTCTTGCCTGCGTTGTGGCATAAAAAAAGCGCACTTGCCAACCGATTAGTGTTTCGGTAACAAGTGCGCTATGTATGATAAACTTCTTCTAGTTATGTCAGATTAGGACAAATTGATATAAACCTCTCAAATGAATAACCATGCAAAATACAGACGCGAAAAAGCCCATAATGAGATCGGTATTTTCGCGGTTCAGAGGCCAAAAGTTGCCCCATTTTTTAACTCAAAACCCATTCAAAACGGGTGGTTGCCCCATTTTTAACTCAAAAAAACAGGGTCAAAAGTGGTTAAATCAGGACAAAATCAGTCAAACCGCAACAGAGCGTTTTATATAAGAAAACCCCGGAAAACCTTGATTTTCCGGGGTTTTTGAGCTTTTTTGTTGTAAAAATCCAGCTGATTATCTCTTGGAGAACTGGGGAGCACGACGTGCGGCCTTCAGACCGTACTTCTTACGCTCCTTCATACGAGGATCGCGGGTCAGGTAGCCGGCCTGCTTCAGGGCAGGACGCAGCTCGGGGTTGAGCTCCAGCAGAGCGCGGGAGATGCCGTGACGCAGAGCGCCAGCCTGGCCGGTAACACCGCCGCCGGCGACGGTAGCGACCACGTCCACCTTACCGATCAGACCGGTGAGGTTCAGGGGCTGACGGGTGATCAGCTTCAGGGTATCCAGGCCGAAATAATCGTCGATCTCACGGCCGTTGATGATGATGGAACCGGTGCCGTTCTCGTAAACGCGAACACGGGCAACGGAGGACTTACGGCGACCAGTGCCGTAGACATAGGGCTTCTTGCTCTGATACATGTTTCCTTACCTCCCCTTATTCCACGACGATGGGCTGCTGAGCCTCATGGCCGTGCTCGGCGCCCTTGTAGACGCGCAGACGACGCAGGCAAGCGGCGCCGATGCTGTTCTTAGGCAGCATGCCCTTGACAGCCAGCTCCAGAGCCATCTCAGGACGCTTGGCCATCAGAGTCTTGTACTGAACTTCCTTCAGGCCGCCGGTCCAACCGGAGTGATGACGATAGTACTTCTGCTCCAGCTTCTTGCCGGTCAGAACTGCCTTGTCGGCGTTGATGATAATAACGAAATCACCGGTGTCGACATGGGGGGTGTAGGTGGGCTTGGTCTTGCCACGGAGAATGTCGGCTGCAGCAACAGCGGTCTTGCCCAGGGGCTTGCCAGCGGCGTCCAGGACATACCACTTGCGGACGACGTCCTCTTTCTTAGCCATAAAAGTGGACATATGAGAACCTCCAAACGTTCTTTTCGGTATATGATAGTGAATACGTGCGTTTCGGGCTGTTTTGCTTTGATAAGGGACAAAACGGCCAAGGTGAACTATAACACAGCCGCAAACTGGTGTCAACAACTATTTTTACTGAGGATAGACTTATCTTTGAAAATCTAACAAATACTCGCAAATGCTCTCAAATGCTCGTTTTCGATTTTTCATTTTTTCTCTTCAGCCCCGTTGACAGCGGGAAGAGGAGGGCAAGAGCGGGGATGTCCTGCCCTTCGGAACGGGGAGAGCGGCCGGTGAGAGGGGGAAAAGTGTCTCCCGGAAAGAGACGTTATCCGCTCCCGGACGGGAAAAACGCCCTTTCCATTTTTGAATAGTTTTGTTATAATAGAACCCGGGAACGAGGGGAAAAGAACACATCTTTTGAAACAGGAGTCTGTTTTGAGCAGCCGGCTCCGGCTGCCGGATACCGCTCCGGGTGAACAGTCGTTCCCGGCGCCTTCTGATACGCTCCGGGAACGGAGGAAGGCGAAAGCCTCTGCTTCTGTGAAGGGAGAAGAGGGGCCGAAACGGAGTAAGGCGTCCTCCTTTCGTGCTGGCGACAGGCTTTTTTCTTCCCATATGCGGAATGTCAATACACGCCCCGTACAAAAAAAGAGGGTGTGTTTTTGTTTGATCTCACAAAAGTAAGTGAATAGGCACATCTTTTTTCTTTAAGTATTTGCAAAAGCGAAGCAAGTAGTGTAAACTAAGAATATTAAATTGAACGGGAATGCCTTCGCCTGTCCGGCTGTCTGTTTTGGCCGGAAGAGACAGAGCTGCTGTCCTTCCAAGGCCAGGATCACAGCCGCTTCGGAAAAGCGGTTGGGAAGATTTCTGTCAATTTGTATTGTTCTGGAAATGACGACAAACCGGATTCGTGCGATCATTTGGAGAAAGTGGAGGTAAAACATGAGAAGACTGATCAACCTGAATCAGAGCTGGACCTTTACCGGCCCTGACGGTGTTGCCAAGAGCGTTGATGTTCCCCATACCTGGAATAACATCGACGGTCAGGACGGCGGCAACGACTACTATCGCGGCATCTGCACCTATGAGCGGACTTTTGAGATCCCTGCCTTTGACGCTGAGACTGAGCTGGTCTACCTCCAGTTCCAGGGCGTCAACTCCAGCTGCGTGGTCAAGCTCAATGGCGCTGAGGTCTGCAGCCATGACGGCGGCTACTCCACCTTCCGGGTGGACGTGACCGATAAGCTGCTAAAGGAGAACAAGCTGGTGGTCGCTGCTGATAACCGGGTCAACGACACCGTCTATCCCCAGAAGGCAGACTTCACTTTCTATGGCGGTATCTACCGCGATGTCGACCTGATGGTCGTCAATAAGGCTCACTTCGATCTGGATCATTTCGGCGGCCCCGGCCTGAAGGTCACCCCTGTGGTCGACGGCAAGAACGGCAACGTTCAGGTTGAGACCTATCCTGTCGGCGAGTATGACGCTGTCAGCGTCACCATCTACGACGGCGAGGGCACCGAGATCCTCAAGGGCGAGGGTACCGACGTCACTCTGGTCATCAATGATGCCCATCTTTGGGACGGCATTAAGGATCCCTATCTCTACTCTGTCAAGGCTCAGCTGATCAAGGCCGGTCAGGCTGTGGACGAGGTGGGCTGCCGCTTCGGCGTCCGCTCCTTCACTGTCGACGCCAAGAAGGGCTTCTGCCTCAATGGCCGGGTCTATCCCCTCCGGGGCGTCTCCCGCCATCAGGACCGGAAGGCTCTGGGCAACGCTATCAGCAAGGCCGAGCATGACGAGGATATGGAGCTTATCTGCGAGATGGGCTGCAACACCATCCGTCTGGCCCACTATCAGCATGACCAGTACTTCTACGATCTGTGCGACGAGAAGGGTATGGTTGTCTGGGCTGAGATCCCCTACATCAGTGAGCATATGCCCAATGGCCGTGCCAACACCATCAGCCAGATGAAGGAGCTCATTATCCAGAACTATAACCACGCTTCCATCGTCTGCTGGGGTGTCTCCAACGAGATCACCATCAGCACCAAGGACAAGAAGGATATGCTGGACAACCACCATGTCCTCAATGACCTGTGCCACAAGATGGACCCCACCCGCTTTACCACTCTGGCCTGCTACGCCATGTGCGGACCCTTCAACCCCGTGGCCCATATTACCGACGTAGTCAGCTGGAACCTCTATCTGGGCTGGTATGTTCCCGGCTTCTTCCTCAATGACGCCTGGATCAACCTCTTCCACACCCGCTATCCCAACCGCGCGCTCGGCTTCTCCGAGTACGGCGCTGAAGGTATGCCCAACCTCCACTCCTCCAAGCCCAAGCGCGGCGACCATACCGAGGAGTATCAGGCAATCTACCACGAGTTTATGCTCGAGTGCTTCGAGCGTCATCCCTGGATGTGGGCAAACCATGTCTGGAATATGTATGACTTCGCTGCCGACGCCCGTGATCAGGGTGGCGAGCCCGGCATGAACCACAAGGGTCTGGTCACCTTTGACCGCAAGATCAAGAAGGACAGCTTCTACCTCTATAAGGCATGGTGGAGCGAGCAGCCCATGGTTCATCTCTGCTCCAAGCGCTTTGTGGACCGGGTGGAAAGCCAGATCACGGTCAAGGTCTACTCCAACCAGCCCGAAGTCGCCCTCTACTGCGACGGTCAGCTGGTGGAAAAGAAGGCCGGCAAGAAGATCTTCACCTTCCAGCTGCCCATCTCCGGTGAGCATACGCTGGAAGCTGTGGCAGGCGACCTGAAGGATACCTCCATTGTACGCAAGGTGGACACCCCCAACCCCGCCTATAAGCTCTCTGCCAAGAGCAGCAACAGCGCCAACTGGGTGTAATTGGGAACAGGTCCCTTACTTATTTCGTTATCGTTTCAGCTCTTGCCGTGGGCTGAGGGGATAGATAAATGAAGAGGAGACATTCTCCTGTACCAGGCGAACACGCACAGCCGGAAGCGGTGGAAAAGGAATGAAACGAGCTTTCTGCCCTTCCGTGCGTGGTTGTCGGTGACCTTTTGAGCGGGGCTGTGAGGAAGACAGCCCTCTCAATCCGTCTATTTACGCCCGGCCGCGCCGGGCCGAGATAGCAAGATTAAGCAGGCCTGCCCGCCTGAAAACAGGGAGCAGACAAGAAGAGAATTCATTATGAGGTGAAGCCAAAATGAGTGAAAAGCCCGCAAACGCTGTGAACACAGTGAACCGCGCCAAAATGTATCAGCTGGTCCTGTTCCCCCTGAACAACGGCGCAACCAACGTCTATTACGTCCTGATCCTGAGCTACATCGCCACCTTCGGCGCCAACGTGCTCTCCATCGCCACCATCTTCGCGTCCGTCATGGTCACTGGTATGCGTCTGTTCGACGCCATTACCGACCCCATCATCGGTGCTCTGATCGATAAGACCAACGGCAAGTTCGGTAAGTTCCGTCCCTTCATGGTGATCGGTAACCTGATCATGGCAACTTCCGTCATCCTGCTGTACATGGTCACTCCCATTATCCCCGCTGATATGATGGCTCTGCGCTATGCCGCTTTCGTCGGCCTCTATGCCGTCTGGGTCATCGGCTACACCTTCCAGACCTCCTGCACCCGTTCCGGCCAGGCTGTTCTGACCAGCGATCCCAAGCAGCGTCCCCTGTTCACCATCTTCAACACTGTCGGCTCCCTGCTGGGTATGGGCGCTATGCAGTTCATCGGCCCCATCCTGGCTACCAATGTCACCGGTGACTACAACGCTTCCTGGTTCGCCATGATCACCCCCATCGGTATTGTCGTCTCCATCGCCCTGACCGCTCTGGCTGTCATCGGCATCTGGGAGAAGGACCAGCCCAAGTACTTCGGTATTGGCGGCGGCAAGCAGGAGAAGGTCAAGGTCTCTGAGTACGTCGCTATCATCAAGGGCAACAAGCCCATGCAGCGTCTGATGGTCGCCGGCGCCGGCTGCAAGCTGGCCCTGTCCATCGCCACCAACACCACCGTTCTGTGCATGCTCTACGGCTGCATGATGGGCAACTACGGCGGTCTGTATCTGCCCATGATGGTCCTCGGCTATGTCTTCTCCGTCCCCTTCTTCATTCTGACGGTCCGTACCTCTCAGAAGCACGGCCAGAAGGCCTCTCTGATGCGCTATGTCTCCGTGGCTCTGATCTGCTACGTGGGCGTGCTGGCTCTGCTGCTGCTCTGGAAGCAGGGCAACGCCGCTTTCAACCTGTCCATCCTGGTTGACGGCAAGCTGTCTCTGAACCTGTACACCATTCTCTTCATCCTCTGCTTCGGTATCGGCTACGGCGCCTACTATGCCACCGCTGATATGCCCATCCCCATGGTCGCTGACTGCGCCGACTACGAGACCTACCGTTCCGGCAAGTTCATCCCTGGCATTATGGGTACCCTCTTCTCTCTGGTTGATAAGCTGGTCTCCTCTCTGTCCGCCACCGTCGTGGGCGCTGCCGTCACCATGATTGGCCTGGAGAACCTGCCCACCATTACTACCCCCTATGCCGAAGGCATGAACTGGGTGGTTATCGTTCTCTTCTGCGTGATTCCCATGGTCGCTTGGGCTGCTACTCTGATTGCCATGAAGGGCTATGCTCTGACCGGCACCAAGATGAAGGAAATTCAGGCTGTCAACAACTACCGCAAGGTGCTGATCGCCGACGGCATGAGCATGGACGAGGCCATGGCCAAGTGCAAGAGCCTGGAAGACGTTCCCGCTCAGTATCAGTCCGTCTGATCCCACTCTACCCGCTGTACTACGCGCTTCGGTGACCTGAAACGCCGCTGCGCCCGCACCCCCGGCACCCAGTTTGTGCCGGGGGTGTGTTGTTTTCAGCGCCCTGTCAACAGGCTTTACAAGAGACGGTGGAGCCGGGTATAATAGAGAAAACGAGGGAGGGATGCCCCATGAAACCACTGGTCCTGGGCATTGCCGGCGGAACCAACTCCGGCAAGACCACGCTGACCCAGCGTCTGGCCCGCTGCTTTGGCCGTCAGGTGACTGTGCTCAGCCATGACAGTTATTACAAGCGCCACGATCACCTGACCTATGAAGAGCGGACTCAGCTCAATTACGACGCGCCCGAGTCCTTTGAAAACCAACTGATGATCGACCATCTGGACAGCCTGATCCGGGGCGAGAGTGTAGAGTGTCCGGTCTATGATTATACGGTACATAACCGGTCGGAGCAGGTGGAGCATCTGGACAGTGCCCCTGTCATTCTGGTGGAGGGCATCCTTATCTTTGCGGAGCCTGCCCTTCGGGACCGGATGGACGTGAAGGTTTTTGTGGACGCCCCTGCCGACGTACGAATCCTCCGCCGGATTGCCCGGGACGTCCGGGACCGGGGCAGAACGGTGGAGTCGGTTATGAGCCAGTACCTCAATACCGTCCGGCCCATGCATGAGCTCCATGTTGAACCCTCCAAACAGTACGCGGATATGATCGTCCTTCACGGCGGCATGAATGAGGCGGCCTACAAGATGCTGGAAGGCATGATCCTTCAGCATCTCCACTCCTGGCAGGAAGGGGAGCGTGACTGATGGTTCCGGAGCAGATCCCCATGAAGGTTATCGCGCGGATCCACACCGACTTTGCCACCAAATTTGGTGTCCCCCGTCAGAGCGGTCTGGTGGAGGAACTGAAGGCGGAGATCGTCTTTGAGCGGGAGTACCGGAATCCGGACGCCCTTCGGGGGATTGAGGACTTCTCCCACCTGTGGCTGGTCTGGGTCTTCAGCCAGGCCCGCCGGGACAAGTGGCAGCCCACCGTCCGCCCACCCCGTCTGGGCGGAAATGAGTCTATGGGAGTCTTTGCTACCCGGTCGCCTTACCGGCCTAACCCCATCGGGCTGTCGTCGGTAAAGCTGGAAGGAGTGGAGCATCGGCCCGGAAAGGGTATGGTCCTGATCGTCTCGGGCGCCGACCTGATGGATGGGACTCCTATTTTGGATATTAAGCCCTATCTCCCCTATGTGGACTGCCGGAAGGAGGCTGTCGGCGGCTTTACCGACACGGTGGATAAGCCTACAGTGGAGGTGGAGTTTCCCTGCCATTTGCTGGAGCGGGTGCCGGAGGAGAAACGGAAGGCTCTTATGGCCGTTTTGGCGCAGGACCCCCGCCCGGCTTATCAGAAGGATCCGGAGCGCCGCTACGGCCTCACCTTTGCCGGACAGGATGTTCGCTTCTTTGTCAGAGAGGGGCGGCTGACCGTCTGCGATGTGGTGGATGGCCAGAAGCCGGGGAAATAATACCTGATATATACGGAAAGCCAGACTGGACGGCAGTCTGGCTTTTCTTCTGTCCCGCTCAGGTCAACCTGCCGGCGCAAAAGAAAACAGGCACAGCAGAAAACTGCTGTGCCAGAATTGTTGAGCGGACTGTTTACACTTCAAAGAGCAGATCGCCGTAGCTGTACATGGGCCAAACATCCTGATGAACCAGCAGCTCCAGCTTGTCGATGGGGGTGCGCAGAGCGGTCATGCAGGGGACGATCACATCCCGGTAGGCCTCGGCCATGGCCTTGAGAGAGGTCATGGCGTGGACCTGAGGCAGATGGTGCTCCAGTGTAGCAAGAGCGGCGGAGGCATCCTTCAGCAGGCGGTTGACCTGATCCAGCAGCTCCCGCTGGACGGAAGCGTCCATACCGATGGATTCCAGAGAGGCCACTGTCCGGGCCAGATCCCCGGAATAGGAGACGACGGCGGGGATATAGGCCTTGGAGGCCATATGGATCATGACGTTGGCCTCGATATTGATATGCTTGGCATAGGTCTCGTACTGGACGTCCATCCGGGAGACCAGCTCAGTCCGGGAGAAGACATGGAACTTCTCATACATGGCCACCACGTCCGACTTGGTCAGCACCTGAACGGCGTCTACCATATTGCCGATATTGGGCAGTCCCCGCCGGGCGGCTTCCAGCACCCACTCCTCAGAGTAGCCGTCGCCGTTGAAGATGATCCGGTAATGGCGCTTGAGCATACGGCGGATATACTTCCGGCAGGCCGCCTCAAAGTCCTCCGCCCCTTCCAGCGCGTCGGCCGCGTTGCAGAATGCCTCGGCCAGACAGGCGTTCATAGCCGTAGTGGAGGAGGCCACCGAGTCAGAGGCGCCCACCATACGGAACTCAAACCGGTTTCCGGTAAAGGCAAAGGGAGAGGTCCGGTTCCGGTCGGAGGTGTCCTTTTTGAGCATGGGCAGAGTGGAGACGCCGGTAATCAGATTCTCCTCAGCGTTCTCCTCCTCACCGCTGCCGCCGGAGACAATCCGATCCACGATATCGGTGAGCTGACTGCCGAGGAAGATGGAGATAATAGCGGGAGGCGCTTCCTGAGCGCCCAGACGGTGATCGTTGCCCACACAGGCGGCAGACTCCCGAAGTACATCGGCCCGGTCGTCCACAGCGGCCAGCACGCAGGCGAGCACCAGCATAAACTGGAGGTTGGAGGCCGGATCATCGCCGGGATCGAAGAGATTGATGCCGTCGTCGGTACCCACCGACCAGTTATTGTGCTTGCCCGAGCCGTTGATACCAGCGTAGGGCTTCTCGTTGAGCAGACAGACCAGATCGTGCTTGGTAGCCACCCGCTTCATGGTCTCCATGGTCAGCTGGTTCTGATCGACAGCCACATTGGCCGTGGCGTAGATGGGCGCCATCTCATGCTGGGCGGGCGCGGCCTCGTTGTGCTGGGTGATGGCGGTGATGCCCAGCTTCCAGAGCTCGTTGTTCAGGTCCTTCATATAGGCGCCCACGCGCTCGCGGATCTGGCCAAAGTAATGGTCGTCCAGCTCTTGGCCCTTGGGGGCGGGTGCGCCGAAGAGGGTCCGGCCGGCATAGACCAGATCCTTGCGCTTTAAGTACTTAGCCCGATCCACCAGAAAATACTCCTGCTCGGGGCCCACATAGGCGGTCACCTTGCTGCTGGTGGTGTTGCCGAAGAGCCGGAGGATACGCAGAGCCTGACTGGAGAGAGCCTCCAGCGAGCGGAGCAGGGGGGTCTTCTTGTCCAGCGCCTCACCGGTATAGGAGATAAAGATGGTGGGGATGCAGAGGATAACGCCGCAGCCCGACTCACGGACAAAGACGGGAGAGGTAATGTCCCAGGCAGTGTAGCCCCGGGCGTAGGAGGTGGCCCGGAGACCGCCGGAGGGGAAGCTGGAGGCGTCAGACTCGCCGCGGATCAGCTGCTTGCCCGACAGACGGAGGACGGTGATGCCCTCCTTGGGATAGGTGATAAAAGAGTCGTGCTTTTCGGCGGTGGAGCCGGTCAGAGGCTGGAACCAATGGGTATAGTGGGTGGCGCCCTTTTCCACAGCCCAGTCCTTCATGGCTCCGGCCACAATGTCGGCGGTCGCCATGGAAATCTGGCCGCCATGCTCCATGACCTCCATAACCTCTTCAAAGGCCTCTCTGGGCAGGCGCTGGCGCATGATGGAAACGCTGAATACATTGGAACCGAAGATATCTGTAATGCTCATGGTCTCACAAACCTTTCCGGTGAGATTTCTATTCCAAAAGAGAGGGGAGGGGAGGCTGTTCTCCGCCCCTTCTGACCAATAGCCTATGCAGGGCATCTGCCGGAAAGACCGGCAGAACCAAATACAAAGTCAGAATACAACATTTTCATCCAACTTTCAAGCGCTTTTATAACTTCTCTCCCCGGCCAATCTTCCCGCCGGGATGAGAAAATACTTGACATTGGCTCCGGGACTGTTTAGTATAGTAAAGTAATAAACTGGAAGGCGAATTTTTAATACCACTTCTCCGGTTTTTGGACCAAAAGGGCCCTTTTGGTCCTGCCTTCCCGGATAAAGGAGTTTTATTATGATCAAGATCAATCAGAATTTTCAGAAGCTGCCCGGCGGCTATCTCTTCCCGGAGATTGGCCGGCGTGTCCGCGCTTTTTCCGCTCAGAATCCTCCCATGCCCCTGATCCGTCTGGGAATCGGCGACGTGACCCAGCCTCTGGCGCCTGCTGTAGTGGAGGCGATGGAACGGGCCAGCCGGGAGATGGGGGTCAAGGAGACCTTCCGGGGCTATTGCGAGG
This sequence comes from Oscillospiraceae bacterium, assembly GCA_017395935.1. Taxonomy (GTDB): domain Bacteria; phylum Bacillota; class Clostridia; order Oscillospirales; family Oscillospiraceae; genus Onthomonas. The sequence continues at coordinate 12,486 of JAFQNL010000007.1, read as the reverse complement.
AGACCAACAGCGCCTATGACTTTCTCCGTCTGGCCATTCAGGAGGACTACCGCCGTCGTGGAGTGGAGATCCGGGACGACGAGATCTTTGTCTCTGACGGCGCCAAGAGCGATTGCGGCAATATCGGCGATATCTTCTCGGCAGACAACGTAGTAGCCGTCTGCGACCCGGTCTATCCTGTCTATGTGGATACCAACGCCATGGCCGGTCGGGCCGGCGACTTTGACGGGGAGAAGTGGACGGATCTGATCTATCTGCCCTGTACGGCGGAGAACGGCTTCTTCCCCGGTCTGCCGGAGGGCGATCGGGTGCCGGATATGATCTATATCTGCTCGCCCAATAACCCGACCGGCACCGCCGCCAGCTATGAGCAGCTGAAAATGTGGGTGGCCTACGCCAATGAGCACGGTTCGGTCATCCTCTTTGACTCGGCCTATGAGGCCTTTATCTCCGAGGAAGGCATTCCCCACAGTATCTTTGAGATCCCCGGCGCCAAGACCTGCGCCATCGAGTTCCGTTCTTTCTCCAAGACTGCCGGCTTTACCGGAAACCGCTGCGCCTATACTGTGATCTCCAAGGAGCTGGTCCGGGAGGGCGTCAGTCTGAACGCACTCTGGAACCGCCGTCAGGGCACCAAGTTCAACGGCGTTCCCTATGTGATCCAGCGGGCCGCCGAGGCCACTTTCTCGGAAGAGGGCCGGGAGCAGATCCGCCAGACCATCGACTTCTACCTCAACAACGCCAAGGTGATCCGCCAGGGTCTGACGGAGGCCGGACTGACCGTTTACGGCGGCGTCAACGCACCTTATATCTGGTTCCGGACCCCGGAGGGCTACGGCTCCTGGGAGTTCTTTGACAAGCTGCTCCACGAGGCCTGCGTGGTCACCACCCCCGGTGCCGGATTTGGTCCCAGCGGCGAGGGGTATATCCGCCTGACTGCCTTTGGTGACGCGGAGATGACCCGGGAGGCCGTCCGCCGGATCCAGAACCTGCTGAAGAAGTAAAGAGAGAAAAAGCGGCGACAGCGCCTCTGCAGATCCGTGCGGAGGCGCTGTTTATGCTGTCTTATTTGGCTGAAAGCGCCCGGCAGGGCGGGGACGGAGTGAGCGGGGCTTTCGCCGGGGCTGACGGGTGGTCAATGGACGGCGAGTGTTTTGGCGAGGGATTCCTCCGGCGTGACGTAGAGGGTGCGGTAGGTGGTGTAGATGACCATACCGGGCTTGGCGCCGGCGGGCTTTTTGACGTACTTGACCGGAGTGTAGTCTACCGGCACCTTGCTGCCATTCTTGCCCTGAGAGAACCAGGCGGCCAGCATGGCGGCCTCGGTGATGCTGGTCAGATCGGGCTCGGCGCCCTCGGTCCAGAGGATGACGTGGGCTCCGTGAATTGCCTGCGTATGGAACCAGAGATCTCCTTTTCCGGCCATGCGGCAGGTGAGCTGGTCATTCTGGGTGTTGTTCCGGCCCACGGAGATCCGGAGTCCGGAGGAGGAGCGGAACTCCAGAGGGCGAAGCTTGGGCCGCTTGAGCGGTTTTTTTGCTCCCTTCTTCGGCCGGAGATAGCCCTGTTCTTCCAGCTCCTGCCGGATCTCGTTCAGGTCGCTCTCACCCTGAGCCCGCTGGAGGCTTTCCAGAACGCTCTCCAGATAGGCCAGCTCGCTTTCGGCCTGAGTCAGCTGCTGGGTAAGGATGCTGTCGGCCGTCTTGGCCTTGGTGTAGCGGCGGTAATATTTGGCCGCGTTTTGCTGGGGAGTGAGCAGAGGGTCCAGCGTTACGGTGAGTTCCCGGCAGTCCGGGTCGTAGTAATTGACGGCGGTCAGGGACTTGTCGCCCTTTTTCATCTGGTAGAGGTTACCGGTGATCAGGTCGCCGGCGATCCGGTAGCGCTCCCGATCCCGGGCCTCGGACAGCTCCCGGGTCTGGATCTGAATCTTTCGGGCGATCCGGTTTCTGGCGTTGGTCAGACTGCGGATCAGCTCCTGACCCTTCTGGCGGACCCGCTCTCCCGTCTCCCGGGCGGCGTAGAAGTCGTCCAGCAGAGCGGAAAAGCTCTCATAGACCCGGCTGTCCAGATAGTCCTCATACTGGCGGATCGGGAGGAAGGAAAAGTCCCGGGGTGTTCCCTGCCGGAAGAGGGCAACCGGCTGACTGAGGCCGGGCTCCATGGCCGCCAGAAGCTGAGAAAAGGTCAGGGCCAGACGCTCCCGGCCGGCCATGTCCAGATCAGAAAGGCGGCCGTCCGTGGAGCCGGAGGACCGGTAAGCCATCTCTCTGGCCAGCAGGGGAGAAAAGCCGGAGAACCGGTCCAGCAGCCAGCCGGACAAGGTGCTCTCCTCCGGCGCCTGATCCAGCAGGACGAGAAAGGCCTCGCGGCTGACTGTGGTGGGGTCCAGTTTGTCCTCCTGCCGGGGAGGCAGGCGGTAGAAAAGACCGGGGAGGACCGGGCGGAGCTGGGAGAGCTCCGAGTCCACCTTGCGCAGACAGTCGGTGATTCGGCCTTGTTCGTCAGTGAGGATGAGATTGGACCGGCGGCCCATGGCCTCCAGAATCAGATGGCGGCTCACCCGGTCTCCCAGTTCGTTGAGGGTCTCCAGCTCCAGATCCGCCATACGCTCCATGGAGGGCTGGGTGAGGGAGAGAATCCGGGCTCCGGTGAGATGCTTGCGCAGCAGCATACAGAACATGGGGGGGACGGCGGGATTTTCCCGGCTGATGGAGGTCATCTGGAGCCGGGGCTGGGAGGGGTTGGCCGTCAGCAGCAGCTTCCGGTTGCCGGAAGGAGTGCGCAGATGGAGAAGGATCTCGTCCCGGCCGGGCTGAAAGATCTTGTCGATCCGGGCGCCCTCCAGCTGAGGGCGCAGTTCACCGATCAGAGCGGTGAGACAGGCGGCATCCAGCGGCATCAGGCATCCTCCTCCTGCTTCGGCTCCATAATGGCGCCGAAGAGCTGGTTGATCCGCTCCGTCCGGTTCTGAAGATAGAGCCAGCCAAAGAGGGCCTCCAGAGCGGTAGCCTTCCGGTATTCGTTCCGGCTGGCCGCCTTGGGGACCAGATGGATATTGGCGTTTCTGCCCCGATGGGCTACGGCCAGCTCCTCCTCTGTAAGCAGGGGGAGAATCCGGTCCAATGCTTCGGCCTGAGCGGAGGCCCGGACCAGCATGACGGTCTGCTGATGGAGGTTCTTTTTTACCTCCAGACCGTCGCTGCACAGCCAGCCCCGGACCAGAATCTCATAGACGCAGTCGCCCATATGGGCAAGGCCCAGAGCGCTCATGGCGTGGAGCTGATTACGGCTGAGTTGGATATTAAAGTAGTCTTTCATAGCGTTCACCTTGGGAGACGATCATCAGGCCGACTGGCTCTGGTGATGCCGGATGTTATAGAGGAACATGAGGAAGGCGGCTCCAATAATGAGCAGATAGCCCACAAAGCTCCAGAGGTCGGGGAGCTGGCCGAAGAGGAAATAGCCCAGCAGGGCGGAAAAGATGATCTGACTGTAGTCGTAGACGCTGACCTCCCGGGCCGGGGCGTAGGTGTAGGCCTTGGTAATGCCGAACTGGCCGCCGGCGGCGGAGAGACCGGCACCCAGCAGCATGAGCAACTGCCGGAAGGTCATAGGCTCATAGCCGGCCAGCAGCATGGGCAGTACCGACAGACAGGAAAAGCCGGAGAAGAAAAAGACGATCAGACTGCCTCGCTCTCCCCGCAGACCCATGGCACGGACCATCGTATAGGCAAAGCCGGCGCAGGCGCCGCCCAGAAGACCGACCAAAGAGGGGATTAGCTCCAGATTGGCGGGGGTGGGCTTGATAATTAACAGGGCGCCGGCAAAAGCGGCGACTACAATGGCCCCCTGCGCTGCCGTCAGCTTCTCCTTAAGAATGAAGTAGGAGAAGATAAGAACGAAGAAGGGGGACATCTTATTGAGCATGGAGGCGTTGCTGAGGGCCAGATGGTCGATGGCGTAAAAGTTGCAGAGGATGCCCACGGTGCCGAAGCCGGACCGGAGCAGATGGAAGGGGAGGCACCCCTTCTTCAGTCTGAATCCCTTGTCCTCGCGCAGAAGGATGGTCAGAGCAACGAAGAAGGCCACCAGATTCCGGAAGAAGCTCTTCTGAAAGCTGGGCAGCGGTCCGGACAGGCGGACAAAGCTGTTCATCAGGGCGAAGCAGAAGGCTGAGGCCAGAATACAGGCGATGGCTTTGGTGCGGTTGGACATAGTTGATTCCTTCTTTCTATACCAGGCTATTCTACCAATTCTCCCCGTATATTGCAAGGATAACTCCCCCTTGGCGAACTGCACAAGAAGAAAAGAAAAGAAACCGGAATATCCGGCCGGAAGAAAAAGCCGGGACTCTTGACCTTGGAAAAGGAGAGTGTTATCATTTTAACAGGTAAAGCAGGCTGCCCCTATAAGGCAGCCTTTCCAAGCGTTACGCGTTAGATCAGAACAACTATGACAACAGACGAAAGAGGGTTATTCATCATGGCTACCAGTTTCAAGGACCTGATCTCCAAAGTCAAGCAGTGCGGTAAGAAGGTAGTTTCTGTAGCTGCCGCCGAGGACAGCGCCGTTCTCGAAGCCGTCCACGCGGCCAAGGAGCAGGGCATTGCCGACGCCATCCTCGTAGGTGACGAGGCCAAGATCCGTGCCATCTCCGCTGAGCTGAACATTGATCCCGCCGAATACCAGATTATCAACGAGCCCGATCCTGTGGCTGCCGCCCGTATTGCCGTCAAGCTGGCACACGACGGCGAGGCCGATATGTACATGAAGGGCCTGATCTCCACAGCTGACTTCCTGCGCAGCGTGCTCAATAAGGAAGTGGGTCTGCGTACCGGCAAGCCCCTGTCCCATGTGGCCGTCTTTGACGTGGAAGGTGTGGAGCAGCTGCTCTTCCTTACCGACGTGGCCTTTATGACCTATCCCACGCTGGAGGACAAGGTTCATATCATCGAAAACACGGTCAACGTCTGCCACGCCTGCGGCATCGAGTGCCCCAAGGTGGCCCCCATGGCCGCTGTGGAAGTGGTCAATCCCAAGATGCCCGAGACGGTAGAGGCGGCTGAGCTGACCCAGATGAATCTGGATGGCAAGATCACCGGCTGTATCGTGGACGGTCCCCTGTCTCTGGATCTGGCCATTGATTACGAGGCCTGCGTCCATAAGAAGGCTACCGGCCGCCGGATCGCCGGCGACGCCGACGTGCTCCTCTTCCCTGAGATCCACTCCGGCAACATGGTCTACAAGACGCTGGTCCATACTGCCAAGGTGGAAAACGGCTGCATCCTCACCGGCACCAAAGTGCCTGTCATTCTGACCAGCCGTTCCGACAGCTTCCAGACCAAGGTAAACTCCATCGCTCTGGCCGCCGTGGTGGCCCAGAAGCTGACGGAGCAGGAGTGAGAGAAAGGAGAAACCCGCTATGGCAATCAAAAGTCTGATTATCAATCCCGGCTCTACCTCCACCAAGATCGGTGTCTTTGAAGACGAGGTACTGCTGTTTGAAGAGACCCTCCGTCACTCCACCGAGGAGATCTCTCAGTACGCCTCCATTATCGACCAGAAGGACTTCCGTAAGGATATCATTGTCTCCTTCCTGCAGGCCAAGAACTGCCCTCTGGACAGCTTTGACGTCATCGTTGGCCGGGGCGGTCTGCTCAAGCCCATTCCCGGCGGCACCTACGCAGTCAGCGATCAGCTGCTGGCCGATCTGAAGATGGGCAAGCAGGGACAGCACGCCTCCAATCTGGGCGGTCTGCTGGCCCGGGAGCTGGGCGACCAGATCGGCGTCCCCTCCTTTATCGTTGACCCTGTGGTGGTGGACGAACTGCAGGATGTGGCCCGGATCTCCGGCGTGCCCGAGCTGCCCCGGCGCAGCATCTTCCACGCTCTGAACCAGAAGGCCGTTGCCCGGCGCTTTGCCAAGGAATTCGGCGAGAAGTATGAGGATCTGAATCTGATCGTCATCCATATGGGCGGCGGCGTCAGCGTGGGCGCTCATCGGAAGGGCCAGATCGTGGACGTCTGCAATGCACTGGACGGCGAAGGCGCCTTCTCTCCCGAGCGGGCAGGTACTGTGCCTGCCGGCGACCTGATCAAGCTCTGCTTCTCCGGCAAGTACACCCAGCAGGAGCTGTACAAGAAGATCTGCGGCAAGGGCGGCTTCAACGCCTATCTGGGCACCAATGACGCCCGTGTGGTGGAGAAGAAGGCCCAGGAGGGCGATGGGCAGGCCAAGCTGGTGCTGGACGCCTTCTACTACCAGATTGCCAAGGACGCCGGCGCTATGGCTGCCGTTCTGGAGGGCAAGGTGGATCAGATCATTCTGACCGGCGGCATTGCCTACTCTCCTCTGACCAAGAGCGAGCTCCAGCGGATGATCGGCTGGATCGCCCCCTTCACCGTCTATCCCGGCGAGGACGAACTGCTGGCTCTGGCGCAGGGCGCTCTCCGGGTCATGACCGGGGAAGAGGCTGCCAAGGTCTACTAAGTCAATCCGGACAAAGGAAAATACAAAGACCTGAGACGAATTCCGTCTCAGGTCTTTTTTTCAAAAACAGGGAGCTTACAGCAGCGCTTGCTCCCACGCGCTCTCCCGGAAGCCCACCAGAACGGTGTCCTCCCGGACCAGAATGGGCCGCTTAACCAGCATTCCGTCAGAGGAGAGGAGCTCCAGCTGCTCCTGCCGGCTCATGGTCGGGAGCCGGTCCTTGAGTCCCAGCGCCTTGTACTGCTGGCCGCTGGTGTTGAAGAACTTCTTCATCGGCAGGCCACTCAGCTCCTGCCAGCGGGAAAGCTCCTCCAGAGAGGGCCGGTCCAGCCGGATATCCCGGCTGACACAGTCGATGCCCTTGCCTGTCAGCCACTGGGCAGCCTTTTTGCAGGTGGAGCACTTGGGATAGCAGACAAATAATGTCATACAAGACCTCCTGAATCGGTTCAGCGGTTGCCCCGCAGGCGAAGGCCAAAGACGCCGCCGCAGGTGCCGCCGATGATATGGGTGAGCTGGGAAATGTTATCGGCATAGAGCAGGCCGTCGGCGATCTCGCCGCCGATATAGATAATACAGACCAGAATCAGCGTCAGCGGGATCCGGCCCCGGCTGCCGCCGGAGAGGGAGGAGAGGATAATGAGCATAAAGACGATGCCGCTGGCGCCCAGCAGGGCGGTGCCGGGGAAGAAGAAAAACTGGACCAGGCCGGAGACCAGAGCGGTGGCCAGAATGGTCTGCAGCAGCCGCTTGCTGCCGTAGCGCTCTTCCAGAGGAGGGCCCAGCACCAGCAGCAGCGTCATATTGCCGATATAATGGCTGTAATCGGCGTGGCCCAGCACATGGCCGAAGAAGCGGATATAGGTGAAGGGATCGGTCAGCGATGAGCGGTAGACGGAAAAGCAGAGGCGGGTGGAGTAGCCTCCGGTGTAGTAGCCCAGAAAGAGAATGGCCAGCGACAGCAGGGCGAAGGTCAGGATGACCGGGGAATTGTACTGGATCTTTTTCAGCAGCTTCACGGACTCGCCCTCCTTAGAAGATCATGGGCAGGGCCACGATCAGGATAATGACCAGATAGACGGCCATTGGGATCAGGTTGGTGGAGATAATCCGGCCCTCGTCGCCGGAGGCGCCGGTGGTGGCAGAGACAGAGACTACGTTGTTGATGCAGATCATATTGCCCAGAGCGCCGCCGGCACACTGGAGGGCGCAGGTGTAGACCGGGTCGATACCGATCAGCAGGGCGGTGTTGAACTGCAGCGGGGTGAACATGACGCAGGAGACGGTGCAGGAGCCGGAGATAAAGGCGCCCAGAATACCGATAATGGGGGAGATAACGGGGAAGAAGCTGCCCGTCAGCTGAGCCAGCGCCTTGGCGGCGACCAGCAGCATGCTGTCCATGCCGCTGGTATTGACCCCCGAGTTCATCATGATCTGGACCATGGTGACGCCGAAGATGAGGGCGCTGAAGACCTTGATGAGCTGGAAGAAGGAGCCCAGACAGACTCTGCCCACGTCCTTCCAGCCAATACCGCTGAAGAGGCCCAGCAGGATGGCGAAGGGGGCAAAGGGAAGCAGACCGGGGTTCCAGAGAGGCTGGAAGCTGTAGCTGCAGGAGTCCACGCCGAAGAGAGAGTTCCAGCCCAGACTGAACGAGGTGAGCACGTCCTTCAGACCGAAGGCGGCCACCCGGCTGACGAGGAGGAAGAGCCCGATACAGACATAGGGGAGCCAGCCCTTCCAGACAGGCATGGATCGGCTGCCCTTGCTGACCAGCTGGGCGCCGGTGTCGTCGTCCTGGTCGCTGGCAAAGCGCCAGACGTGCTTGGGGATCAAGAATCCCTTGGAGGCGGCAAAGACGCTGATCAGCAGACCTACCATGGAGCCCAGAATGGAAGGGAAGGCATGGCCGGCAAAGACGCTGATCAGATAGTAGGGCAGGCTGAAGGCCAGACCGGTGAACAGGCCGAAGGGGATAATCTCCAGAAAATCCCGGAGCTTTCTGCCCTTCTGGCCGTAGAGGGCCAGGAAGACGCCAATCAGGATGAGAGGAAGGACGATACCGCCAACGCCCAGAAGGAGGGTGGTCGTCTCGGTGCAGGCCTGGAAGAAGGCGTCGTAGGACAGGCCGTAGCGGGCAACGTAGTCGGCGTTGTTGGTCAGGTCGGTGGATACCGAGGAGACCATGGCCGTAATGGGCGCGCCTGCGGCGGCAAAGGGGACGGGAGTAGAGTTGGCGATCAGACAGACGATACAGGCGGCCACCGGGGGAAAGCCGAGGGCGACCAGCAGCGGAGCGGCCAGAGCGGCGGGGGTGCCGTAGCCGGCGGTACCCTCAATAAAGGCGCCGAAAAGCCAGGCGATCAGAATAGCCTGTACCCGGCGATCCTGACTGACTCGGGAAAAACTGCGCTGGATGGCCTCCATATAGCCGCAGCGGCGAAGCATATTGAGAAAGAGGATGGCGCCGAAGATGATAAAAAAGACCTCCATGGCCTTGCATACGCCCAGTACACTAAAGGCGCCCAGCGCTGCCGGCTCCATTTTCCAGACGGCGGATGCCAGCACGACAGCCAGACACAGGGAGAGAAACAGCGCTTTGGGAGCCGAGAGCTTGATCTTCCGGATCACCATAGCAAACAGGGCCACAAGGATGGGAGAGAGAGACAGAGCAGCGTAAAGCATAAGCAGACCTCCACCGGTGGATTGCACCGCGTCCAGGGGACGCGAGATTGAAAGAATGATAGCATGAGGGAGAGAGTATGTCAAATAAAAGGAGGAAAGGGAACTCTGACAGATTCTTAAATGGCCCGGTTCGGGGATGAAAAGAGAAGGGAAAACTGCTATAATAAGCAAAAAACTATCAAACTGGAAAGGGGCTGAGCTTATGAATGACCAGCTCAATAACGGTACTGTTCTGGTGGTGGACGACGAGCCTGAAATCCGCCAGCTGCTGCGAATCCTGCTGAAAAACAAGGGATATGCCACCATTGAGGCGGGCAACGGCAGGGAGGCGATCCAACTGGCTGGAGAGCATCCGGAAACCGACCTGATCCTGATGGATATTATGATGCCCGGCTGCTCCGGCATAGAGGCCTGCCGGCAGATTCGGAAGGTCTCCCGGGCCCCCATTCTCTTTCTGACCGCCCGGAATACGGAGGCCGACCGGCAGGCGGCCTATGACAACGGAGGAGACGACTATCTGCCCAAGCCCTTCTCTCAGGCGGAGCTGATTATGAAGGTGAGCTCCCTTATCCGGCGCTACCGGGTCTATGGCGGCGTTCCCAACGCGGAGCTTCGTCGGGCCAGAGCGGCCGATCTGCTGCTGCTGGACGAGGTGGGCTGCCGGGTGCGGAAGAATGGACAGGAGATCCGGCTGACCGACAAGGAGATGGAGTTGCTGCGCTTTCTCATGAACAACCGGGGCCGGATTCTGGACGTGCGCACTCTCTACGAGGCGGTTTGGCAGAACCGGTATATGCCCTCCTCGGACAACAACGTAATGGTCTATATCCAGCGTCTGCGCAAGAAGCTGGAGGATGACCCGGCCAATCCCGCCCTGATCCGGACCGTTTACGGAAGGGGGTACCAGATTGACTGACAAAAAGCTGTTTGTCTCCCTGCGGACCCGCTTTGTGCTGGCACTGATCATGGCGGTGGTCCTCTGCCTGGTTTGTGCCGGAGTGACCCGGCTGATAGGCTGGTGGGGGATTGACACGTTCTATATGAGCGAGGAAAACAGCCGGGCCCGCTGCAGCCAGATTCTGGACGACTTTGAGGACTTTGTTCAGCAGCGGGAGCTGGACTCGGGCCGAGTCCGGGACATTACCATATGGGCCAAGCAGCGGGGCCATCTCTATATTCAGGTCAGCACCGAGGAGCAGATTCTGGTGGACTCCGGCTGGCTGGATGAGGAGGAGAATCTGGAGGACATTTCTGATGGCAAAAGCCGCTGGCTGGCAGAGGATGAGGTGCCCGCCCTTCACCTTGCTCCGGCGCTGCCCAAGGACGAGACGGAACTGAGCGACTATTACAGCGAGAGCTACTATATGGGTATCGGTAACCGGCCGGTCGCCTTTTCTGACGGGATCTGTCTGGTCACTATCTATGACTGGTCGGATACTCCGCTCTATGAGGCGGTAACGGCGACCAGTCTGGTGGTCATGTTGGTGACGCTCTTTGGTATTATGGTGCTTTATCATAACTCGGTCATCCGTCGGATTATCGGCCTGAGCGGCGAGGTGGAGCGGATTGCTGAGGGCGGTCTGAACGAGACTATTACCGTCCGCAAGGGAGATGAGATTGGCCAGCTTGCCGAGCACGTGGATCAGATGCGTTTCTCCATTATAAAGGAGATGCGGGCTGAGCAGGAGGCGTGGAATGCCAATCGGGATCTGATCACCCGGATGAGCCATGATATACGGACTCCGCTGACCGTTCTGCTGGGCTTTTTGGAGCTGCTGGAAGAGGGCGACTTCAGTCAGGACGAGGCCTACCGGGACTATATGGGGATCTGTAAAAAGAACGCCTTCCAGATGAAGGCGCTGGCGGATAAACTGTTTCAGTATTTTCTTGTCTTTGCCAACGATGGCAGCGTACTCAATCTGGAGCTGGCCAACGTGACCGTCCTGCTCCGGCAGCTGGCCGGAGAGCATATTCTGCTGCTGCAGGAAAAAGGCTGGAACTTTCAATACGACCTGCCGGAAGACTGCGGCTATATGATGGCGGATACGGTCCATATGAAGCGGCTGTTTGACAATCTGCTGTCCAACGTGGAGAAGTACGCCGACAAGGATCACCCGGTAGTCATTCAGATTCAAAAACAGGATCGCACGCTCCGGATGGAGGTGTCCAACGTGATTCGCCGGAACGAGCAGCAGGTGGAGAGCACCAATATGGGAGTCAAGACCTGTCAGCGGATTGTGGAGCTGATGAACGGCAGCTATGACTGGCGGGTTGAGAATGGCCGGTATATCGTGCAGATTGCCCTGCCGCTCTGTAGTCCGGAGTCCGGAAAAAACTGAGAGGAACGCTTGGAAAAGAAAAAGGACGAGGCTATACCTCGTCCTTTTGTCTGCTGTCGGTCAATCGTGATATGGGTGCTGACGGATGTATTCCTCCAGCAGATCGGCGGCCAGCCGGACCAGCGTGAGACAGGGGCGGCTCTCGTAGTAGCGCTCCGTCCGGGCGCTGGCGGTGGGATCTCCTTCGGCCTGTTCCAATCCGAGAAGCTGACGGCAGATCAGCGTGTCATAACCGTTTGCTGAGCGGAAACGGCCGGCAAAGTCCTGCACATGGGTATAGATGGCTGTCTTGTCCTGAGGATCGGTACTGCCATAGAGAAGGCTGAGAATAAGAACAGCGCCATTGACCGTCCCGCAGACTTCCCGGAGCCGGCCGATCCCGGCGCCAAATCCGGAGGCCATCCGAAGCATAGACTCCTCAGACAGTCCTGCCAGGTCGGCAAAGGGCGCGGCGGTGCTCTGGGCGCAATTATATCCTTTCATAAAATAGGCCGCAGCCTGATCGCCCCGAAGACCCATAATCGGTCATCCTTTCACTCTAAAATCATAGTAGTAGTATAGCACAAACAGGGGAAAGGGCCAAGGGGGAAAGGGTATTGACAAAAATATGAAAAACGAAAGGAGAAATCAACGAAAAGTGCGCAAAATGGAAAATGCCAAAAAAGAGAAAAGAAAAGTGTTGACAAAACGGTTACGAAACTGATATATTAATCAAGTCAGCCGCGCCTGCGTTGGCAGGATTCCTCCGGCAAGGATGACAGCTCTTAAAACTTTTTCCCAAAAAAGAGAAAAAAGAGCTTGACAAGCGGGGAGAGTGCTGATATACTAAATAAGCTGTCCACCGCAAGGGAGGCAGCGGTCTGTATCTTGTAAATTAAACAACGTGAAACAAACGAAGCACCAGATAAGGATTTTTTCTTACTTGAATTCGTGAACTTAAACGAACTCAAGTCATTTCTTTGATGCTAG
>JAFQNL010000046.1 GCA_017395935.1 Oscillospiraceae bacterium | reverse complement strand
CGGGCATAGAGGCGCGGGCGCCGGAACGGACGGAGACCAGCTGGGTTCTCCTTGTCACCGAACTTCGTGCCGGTGATGCCTTCCAGCTTTTCCACATATTCCATGATCTCGGCCTGAATGTCGGCGTTGATCTGACGACCGTCCTCATAGTACTGAGTGCAGGCCTCGGTAGAGACAGTAAATCCCTGAGGCACGGGCAGACCGATATTGGTCATCTCAGCCAGGTTAGCACCCTTGCCGCCCAGCAGCTCACGCATGGAGCCGTTGCCTTCAGTGAAGAGGTAAACATATTTCTTGCTCATAAACGCTCTCCTTTTTCTTGTCTGCCCTCTGGCCCCCACCAGAAGACAGATCGTAGTATTTATTTCCTTCGCACACACCATAATAACAGGAATCCTCCCTCCTTGCAATAGTTTTTCTCTATTCTTTCCAAAGAAATGCGGTACTCTCCCGGTGCTTTTCCCCCAATTTGCCCAAAAGAAAACTCCCCTTTCATACCGCTTTATTTCTGTGGCGGTCAATTGTCCTCCCGAAGCAAACAATCTCCATTCAAAAAAACCCTTCTTTTGCTCTCTCCCGGCATATATTTTGTCACTTTTTACAAACAGAGGAAACAAACCGCCTCTGCATTCTTTTTCTCTCCAAGCCTTGAAAACGGGTACATGAGCAGATATAATTTAAAAAATGACACGTTTGAGAAAGGAGAGATGCCCATGAGTGAGCCCAGAAACCTTGCTTTTCTTCTCTCTACACGGCAGATTGGCTACACCGGTCAGGAAACCGCCCAGATTCTGGGCCCGGTTTTTAGTCAGCTGGAAGAGCTTCATCAGGCCGGCAAGTATCACGGCAATGTCTCTGAACATACAGTCTATCTCTCAGACGACGGCGGCAGTGAACTGGCCCTGTCCAGCCGGCCGCCCGACCTCACCGACCGGGCCCAGACCTGGAAGGATCTGGCCGCCTGCGGACGGCTTATGCTGCTGCTGACAACGGGAAGCGACGCGCTGGCCGACCAGCCCGAGCTGGCCCGGCAGCGGCTGTCCGATCTGGGCTGTGAGCCGCGCTTCTGCCAGTCGGTCTTTCACGCCCTGTCCGGAACGCTCTCCTCTCCCGGTCAGCTGATGGAGGGTCTCTTCCCCCAGTATCAGGCAAAGCCCCCCTACCAACTCCCGTCCTCCCAGCCCAAACAGCCCCAGCCAAAGAAACCTGAGCCAAAGAAGCCCGAGCCGGAAAAACCGGCGCCCAAACAGCCCCAGCCAAAGAAACCCGAGCCAAAGAAGCCCGAGCCCAAACAGCCGGAACCGAAAGGGAAGAAGCGGCTCCCCAAAGCTCTGCTGCTGCTTCCTGTGCTGGTGGCTGCCTACTTCCTGCTGACGGTGAAGGTGGATCCGGTCGTCAATTATCCCATGTATGACGCCCAGGAGATGCTGGAGCAGATCGGTATCTCCAGCCGGCTGGAAACCGTCTACTCCTCCGTCACTCCCGGCCTTGTCGTTGACCAATCCGGCGTGGGTCGGATTCCCCGCTGGGAGACGGTGGTCCTCTATGTGAGCAAGGGCAACTCGGTCTTTGTACCTCAGCTGGCAGGCATGGAGCAGCAGCTGGCCATAGAACGGGCAGAGGAACTGAACCTCGTCCCCACAGTCGAGACCGTCTACTGCGGCAACGGCGACGAGCACTTTGATCAGCTCTGCTACAGTCTGGCCGACGACCCCACCGGTCTGGTGGTGTCCCAGAGTCTGTCGCCGAACAGCGAGGTCGATTCGGGCACCACGCTGAATCTGGTGGTCTGCGGCGGCGTCGTTCTGGAGCTGCCCGACTTCACCGGCCTGTCCATGGGCGAGGTGACAGCTACCATTGAGGATCTGGCCCTGTCGGCAGAGATGTCCATCCTGCTGGAGCAGAGCACGACCCATCTGCCCGGCACTGTACTGGATCAGTATCCGGAGGCAAACCAATCGTTCTACCCGGGCAGCCAGCTGGTGCTCACCCTCAGCTGCCCCCTGTTTTACAACCTGCCGGCAGAGGAGGCCCGGGACGCTCTGGATGCCATGGGTTTCCAGTATACCGAGGAGTATGCCCCCTCCAGTCAGACGGAAAAGGGTCATGTGATCTCCGCCCAGCTGGACGCCGGGGATCAGTCGGCCCATCTGATTATCTGTCAGGGACCGGACAGCTTCTATGCCCCCGACCTCACCGGCATGAGCCTCCCGGCAGCCCAGGAGCTGGCCGATTCCATGGGCTTTACCCTCACCGAGGGGTTTAGTAACTACTATTACAGCAGCTACTCTCCCGACGTGATCGCCTATCAGATGACTCCGCCCGGTACCGAGATGAAGCCGGGGGACTCCATTATCTACCACACCAGTCTGGGCACACCTCCCGGCAGCAGCTACTCCCTGTCTGTCGACCGGACGGAGATCTCCCTCTCTCCCGGTCAGAGCGCTTCCATCCTGCTGTCCACCCAGATCTCCGGCGGCTGTATTGCCAACGGACCTTCCTGTATTAACGTGACCTGGGGAGAATGGATGTTGGGCCAGCCCTTTTCCGCCTATCTCGAGGCCAGCGGCACTGCCCAGCCCGGCGACCGCTGGCTGGTACAGTTCTATATCTATAGCGGAAGTACCGACGACGGCACCGACGTGGTTCAGGACTTTGTCAATGTCTACGTCACCATCGTCCCCTGACCGGATACCGGACAAATAAACAAGGCGCGCTTGCAAAGGCAAGCGCGCCTGTTGTTTTTCCGGCTCAGGTGAGCTGGAACTGTCCGGTATAGAGCTGATAGTATCTGCCCTGCCGGTCCAGCAGATCCTTATGGGGGCCCTTTTCAATGATCCGGCCGTCCTCGATGACGGCGATACAGTTGGCGTCCCGAACGGTGGAGAGTCGGTGGGCGATTACGAATACGGTCCGGTCCTCCATGAGCGCGTCCATACCCCGGGAGATATGGGCCTCGGTCCGGGTGTCGATGGAGGAGGTGGCCTCGTCCATGACCATAATGGGAGGATCGGCCACAGCCGCCCGGGCAATGGCCAGCAGCTGGCGCTGACCCTGAGAGAGGTTGGCGCCGTCGCCGGTGACCATGGTCTGGTAGCCGTCGGGGAGACGGCGGATAAAGCTGTGGGCGTTGGCCGTTTTGGCTGCCCGGATACATTCCTCGTCGGTGGCGTCCAGTTTGCCGTAGCGGATATTGTCCATAACCGTGCCGGTGAAAAGGTGCGTATCCTGAAGGACAGCGCCCTGAGCGCCCCGGAGGGCGTCCTTGCTGATCCGGCGGATATCCAGACCGTCCACCAGAATGAGACCCTGATCAATCTCGTAGAAGCGGTTAATCAGATTGGTAATGGTAGTCTTGCCGGCGCCGGTGGAACCTACGAAGGCAATCTTCTCTCCAGGCTTGGCATAGACGTTGACCTGATGGAGAACCCGCTTTTCCGGCACATAGCCGAAGTCTACGTTGATCAGCCGGACGTCGCCCCGGAGCTCTACCAGCTCATAGGCCTCGTCTCCCTGACCGATTACGGTGCCGGCAGCGGGTCGGATGGTCTCCCGCTCCTCGTCGGGCTGCTGGATCTGCCACTGCCAGCGGTCGCCGCAGTCTGCCAGCCGCTCCAGCGGGCTCTGAGGCACTTTCCATGCCCAGTGGCCGGTCCGCTCTCCATCCTCCCGGGGGAGGATGGAGCCGTCAGGCTGTTTGCTGATCTGCACCAGCGTAATATTGCCCTCGTCCAGCTCGGGCTGGCTGTCCATGATCTGGAAGATCCGCTCGGCGCCGGCCATAGCCGACAGCAGGGCGGTCATCTCCATAGAGATCTGGTTCAGCGGCTGAGCCAGCTGCTTGGAGTAGTTGAGGTAGATGACCAGACCGCCCACGTCAAAGCCGCCGAAGATGGTCAGCGCGCCGCCCAGCGTGGCAGTGACGGCATAGCCCAGATTGGACAGGTTGCCGGCCACCGGCATGAGCACCGAGGAGAGGAAACCGGCCTTGGTCGCCGCCTGACGATAGCTCTCGTTCAGCTCGGCAAATCTGGCCTTGGCCTCTTCCTCGTGGGTAAAGGCCTTGACCACCTTCAGACCCTCGATCATCTCCTGAATGTTGCCGTTGACCTGACCCAGCGCCTTTTGCTGCTGGGCGTAGTATTCCCGGCTCTTCTTGCCCAGCCGGAGGAAGACCTGGCTGAGGGCGAAGAGGGTGAGCAGCGTGACCAGGAACAGGGGAGGGCTCAGGTAGATCATCATGGCCACCGTAGAGACAAAGGTGATCACCGAGGCCACCAGCTGGACCACCGACTCCTCCAGCGCCATCTGGACGTTATCGGCGTCGTTGGTAAAGCGGCTCATGAGCTCGCCGTGGGGGTGCTGGTCAAAGAAGGAGATGGGCAGCTCCTGCAGCCGCTCGAAGAGCTCCCGGCGCAGGGTATTGCAGCCCCGGTGGGCCAGCTGGGCCATGACGGCCGCCTGACAATAGGAGCAGATTGCCGAGACGCAGTAGACGATCAGCAGCGTCACCACCGAGCGGATCAGGCCGGGGAAAGCGTCGGTGCCCTGTCCGGCCAGCTCGGTAAGGGTATTGATAATCGGCCTCATAAGATAGGTCGCGCCCACCGAGGCCAGCGAGGAGGCGATCACACAGACAAAGGCCAGTACCAGCAGCAGGGGATGGCGGGTCATGTAGGAGAACATCCGAATGGCCGTCTTTTTGAAGTCCTTGGGCTTCTGGTAGCGGCTGTTGGGGTTGTTGACCTGATCGGGCTGGTTCTGCTGGCCCTGCTTCTGTTTGCTCTGCTTTTTGCGCTTATCTTCAGCCATTCTGATTCACCCCTTCCTGCTGGGAGTTATAGATCTCCTGATAGACCGGGCTGGTGGCCATCAGCTGGTCATGGGTACCCATGGCAGCCAAAGAGTCGTCCTCCAGCACGAGGATCATGTCCGCGTCCCGGACCGAGCTGATCCGCTGGGCGATCAGGATCACAGTGGTATCCTTCAGGTTGTCCCGGAAGGACTGGCGGATTCTGGCCTCGGTAGCCGAGTCCACGGCGGAGGTAGAGTCGTCGAGAATGAGGATCTGGGGCTTTCTCAGCATGGCCCGGGCAATACACAGGCGCTGCTTCTGGCCGCCGGAGACGTTGACGCCGCCCTGCTCAATATAGGTGTCAAAACCGTCCGGCCGCTCCATAATAAAGTCATAGGCCTGAGCGTCTTTGGCCGCCTGAATCATGGCCTCTTCGCTGGCCTCCGGGTCGCCCCAGAGGAGGTTTTCCCGAATCGTTCCGGTAAAGAGGACATTCTTCTGGAGGACCATACCCACCTTTTTCCGCAGTACCTGCAGGGGATAGTCCCGTACGTCCACGCCGTCTACCAGAACCTGACCGCCCGTTACGTCGTAGAACCGGGGGATCAGATTGACCAGCGTACTCTTACCCACGCCGGTGCCGCCCACAATGGCCACCACCTGACCGGGCTGGGCGGTAAAGGAGATATCCCGGAGCACGTCGTCCCCCGAGCCGCTCTGCTCGTACTTGAAGGTGACGTTTCTGAACTCCACCTTGCCCCGGGTGGGCAGGGCGTCAAAGTCGATGGCCGGTTCCGCCGGCTGCGCGGCGGGGACGGGGATCGTCTGCTCCGGCTGGTCGGGCTTGGACTTGTCCAGAAAGTCCGGCTTCTCAATGGCCGGCTTATCCAGCTCGGAGTTCTTATGGAAGCCGGTACCCCAGCTTCTCTTATTGTAGCCCACGGCCATGGCCATAAGCTCAAGGACGGAGTATTCCTCCTCTTCCTCCTCCGGCGCCTCTTCCTCGCCGGCGGCCTCCGGGGCCGGCTGGCTCCGGATGGGCTCGGGCTGCTGCTCAGCGGCCTGCGCGGCGGGCTCAGGC
Source organism: Oscillospiraceae bacterium (assembly GCA_017395935.1). Lineage (GTDB taxonomy): Bacteria > Bacillota > Clostridia > Oscillospirales > Oscillospiraceae > Onthomonas. The sequence goes on along the minus strand of JAFQNL010000046.1, from coordinate 4,785 downwards.
TCCTTGTCCCGAACAGAGGGGACCGCGTCCAGCACCTCGAAGATACGGTCGGCGCTGGCTTTGGCTCTGGTATACTGGAGCAGGGCCATGCCCACCATCATAACCGAGAAGAGGATATTGAAGATATAGGTGAGCAGGCTGGAGAGCTGGCCCACCTCCAGACGGCCATCCAGCACCCGGATACCGCCCTGATAGAGGATTACTACGGTGGCAAGGCTGATACCCATGCTGAGCACCGGGCTCATGAACAGCACCTTCATAATGGCGTCCAGACCGGTATTGGTCAGGTTATCGTTGGCCTTCTGGAACTTGTTCTTCTCATGGCCCTCCCGAACGAAGGCCTTGACCACCCGGATGGCGATCAGATTCTCCTGAATGGAGTGGTTCAGATCGTCAAAGGCCTTCTGGAACTTCTTAAACAGAGGGTTGCAGATCTTCATCAGCAGCAGAAGCACCACGCCTACCACCGGGATAATCATAAACACATAGGAAGCCAGCGTCCGGTCGATGGACATGGAGACCACCACCGCTACAATCATCATCACCGAGCTCCGGATCAGCATCCGCAGACAGATGGAAACCACCATCTGAATCCGGGTCACGTCGTTGGTCATACGGGTGATCAGCGAGGCCGAGGAGAAACGGTCGATATCGGCAAAGGAGAACTGGTTGACCTTGTCAAACTGGGCCTGCCGAAGATTGGCACCCACGCCCTGAGCGGCCTGAGCGGTAAAGCGGGCGGCCAGAATTCCTCCCAGCAGGGAGAGCAGGGAGATAACCACCATCAAAATACCGGTCCGGAGGATGATATTCATATTGCCGGCCAGAATACCGTCGTCAATGATACCGGCCATGAGCAGAGGGAGTATCAGCTCGCACACCGTCTCCATCGCTACGCTCAGCGGCGCCAGCATGGCCTGACGTTCATACCCCTTAAAATAGGGGAGCAGTCGTTCTATCATGTTGCATTACCTTCCTTTCCGCCTGTCCCTTCCCGGGAACAGCAGTCCACTCGCCGACCGGAGGCGGCCAGATGTTCAGTGAGTATTCGGTTCAGCCGGCAGTATTCCTCCAGCTCCTCCCGGCTCATCGGCTCAAAGAGCTCGCGTGCCAGCCGGTCAAATACGGCAATACACCGCTCCCGGGCCCATTGGCCCTTCTCCGTCAGAATCAGCCGCTTGCGCCGCCCGTCAACCGGGTCGCTCTGGCGGGCGATATAGCCCACCCGCTCCAGACTCTTGATACTGGCGGCCACCGTGGCAGGGGAGACCCGGAGACTTCTGGCCAGCTCCTGCTGGCCGGGGAGAGAGCCGTCCTCTTTCCGCTGTCCCAGCAAAATCAGAATCCGCGGCTGACCCACGTCCTGAAGATTCTCCCGGCTGAGGGCAGAAAAGATCGCGCACTGCTTGGCCCGGCTGAGACGGAACATCAAATCCAGCTCTTCCCAGCCCCAGGGCAGTCTGTCCTCCATGGAGATCCCTCCCTCTTTTGAAATAGTTCGCAGGCTAACGATTAGTACGCTAATAGTTTTACCAAAGTCTTGCTCTCCTGTCAATGTACAGAAGCAAATTCCTGTCAGGTTGACAGTTTTTCATTCCAATCGCACATTTGTTCTGAAAGTTCTAGAACAAATGTTGCATCTGGGTAAAAAAGCTGTTATACTGATCTGGAAGAACTACCCGCCATTTGACAGGAGGGCATTACTATGAGCACACTGACCGCCAAACAGCAGCGGATCTATGACTATATCGTGGACTTTACCGCCGATAACGGCTATCCCCCCTCTGTCCGGGAGATCGCCTGCGCCGTAGGGCTTAAGAGCCCCTCTACCGTTCACTTCCATCTCAAGGCGCTGGAGGAGGCCGGCGTGATTAGTCGCGGCACCGGCAAGACCCGGGCCATTACCGCCGCCGAGGAGATGGTCTCCGGCAAGGTCAATCAGGTTCCTCTGGTTGGCAGTGTGGCCGCCGGCAGCCCCATTCTGGCCGAGGAGTGCATTGAGGATTATCTGACCTTTGATACCGAAGGTCTGGCCGGGGAGCACTTTGCCCTGCGGATCCGGGGAGAGAGTATGCTCAAGGCCGGTATCCTCCCCGGAGACATCGTTATTGTCCATCAGCAGGCCACCGCCTATAACGGAGAAATCATTATCGCCATGATTGACGGCGAAGCCACCTGCAAGCGGCTCAGCCGCCGAAACGGCCAGGTTTGGCTCATGCCGGAAAACGACGACTATCAGCCCATTGACGGCACCGGCGCCTCCATTCTGGGCAAGGTGGTCGCCGTGGTCCGGAGATATTGATCGCCATGACCGGCAAACTCTACCGCGCTCCCATCCCCGGCTTTGGGGGGGAGCGCTTTCTTCTGTGTCAGGAGGATGGGCTCATCCGGGCCATCTTCCTGCCCGGCCATCTGCCCGAGAACTGGACCCCGGGGAACCATCCGGTTCTGGACGTCTGCGCCCGGGCGCTGGACGCCTTCTTTCTGGGCCGGGACTTTGACCAACCCCTTCCGCTGGCCCCGGAGGGCACTGACTTTCAGCGCCGGGTCTGGGCTGAGGTGAGCCGGATTCCGAGAGGGGAGCGGCGGACCTACGGCCAGATCGCCCGGGCACTGGGCACACCCGGCGCCGCCAGAGCGGTGGGACAGGCCTGCCGGCGCAATCCCATCCCCCTGCTCATCCCCTGCCACCGGGTAGAGGGCGTCTCCGGGCTCACCGGCTACGCCGGCGGTCTGGCCCTGAAGGAGGCTCTGCTCCGGCTGGAAGGGGAGGGGCAAAGTGGCGAAAAATTAGAAATAACTTGAAGAAAACTGCTTGACATAATTCCGGCCCCATGCTAGAATGAAGGCACAAGGAGGAAGGAATTCCTCCTCGATCACCGCCACTCAGGTCCCCGGGAAAGCTACCGGCAGATGCCTTTTTCAAAAGGAATCGGTATGGTACAGGGCGCCGCTCACAATGAGCAATCTATTCCTGGAAAGAGGCAGATCTGAATTTTGATGTACCCTTCCGGAACTACACCTCCCATTCTTCCATTCCACCTCCGTCGGAACCCATGCAGTGAAAAGCAATCAACTATCCGTTTCTTTGTTTTACGCTTCAACCTCCCCGGGGACCATCGCATATCCTGACCTGACCGCGCTCCTTTCGGAGCGCGGTTTTTTGCCCGCCGCCGTCCTTGCCCGGCCGGTGAAAATATGGTATCCTGTTACGGAAATGAAGGAAACGAGGATGAGATATGAACATTGGCTCCGTACACCTGCCCGGCAATCTGGCCCTCGCTCCCATGGCCGGGGTAACTGACCAGGCCTTCCGGGTGATCTGCCGGGAGATGGGGGCGGCCTATACCGTCACCGAGATGGTCAGCGCCAAGGCCCTTTGCTATCAGGATAAAAAGACCATCCCCCTCATGGCGCTGGCTCCCGACGAGTCCCCCGCCGCCGTTCAGCTCTTCGGCAGCGATCCGGCGGCCATTGAGGAGGCGGCGGCCAAGGTAGTGGAATATGCCCATCCGGAGATCATCGACCTGAATATGGGCTGCCCCGTCCATAAAATTGTCTCCTCCGGCGACGGCTCGGCGCTGATGAAGAATCCCGACCTTGCCTGCCGGATTACCGAGGCGGCCATTCGGGGCTCCGGCGGCCGTCCGGTCACCGTCAAGTTCCGAAAGGGCTGGGATGCCGAGCATGTCAACGCCGTAGAGTTTGCCCGTATGCAGCAGTCTGCCGGGGCGGCCGCCATTACCGTCCATGGCCGGACCCGGACCCAGATGTACGCCGGAAAGGCCGACTGGGAGATTATCCGTCAGGTCAAAGAGGCGGTCTCCGTCCCCGTCTTTGCCAACGGCGACGTCTTTACTCCTGAGGACGCAGCGGAGATTCTCCGGGTCACCGGCGCCGACGGGGTAATGATCGGCCGGGGCTGCTGCGGCGATCCCTGGCTCTTTGCCCGGGCCAAGGCTCTGCTGGAGGGGCGGCCGGTGCCGCCGCTGCCCACTCTGGAGGAGCGCTGCGATACCGCCCTGCGCCAGTTCCGTATGACCTGTCAGCTCAAGGGCGAGCACATCGCCTGTCTGGAGGCCCGAAAGAGCTACGCATGGTATCTGAAAGGGGTTCGGGGCGGCGTAAAATGGAAGAGCCGGCTCACCCAGCTGTCCACCATGGCCGAGGTGGAGGAGATCACCCGACAGATGAAGGAGATTCTGGGCCCTCAGCAGCAGGAGTGCTGAGGGCAAGCCCGGCCGCGTAAGCGCTTCGGAGGGGAAAATCTTTTTCGATTTTTTCGAAAAAACGCTTGACAATCAGACCGGACATGAGTATAATTCTAAAAGTCCGGTACGGACGATTAGCTCAGCTGGCTAGAGCATCCGCTTGACGTGCGGAGGGTCAGCGGTTCGAATCCGTTATCGTCCACTGGTATGACCACCTGCGAAAGCAGGTGGTTCTTTTTTGCCATTCATTTGCCATTCAGCTCTTCAAGCGGGTGACCGCTTGCAGTGGGTCGGGTCAGCGGCTGAAATCCGTTATCGTCCACTGGCAGACCGGCTGCGAAAGCAGGTGGTTCTTTTTTGCCATTCATTTGCCATTCAGCTTTTCAAGCGGGTGACCGCTTGTAGTGGGTCGGGTCAGCGGCTGAAATCCGTTATCGTTCACTGGCAGACCGGCTGCGAAAGCAGGTGGTTCTTTTTTGCCATTCATTTGCCATTCAGCTCTTCAAGCGGGTGACCGCTTGCAGTGGGTCGGGTCAGCGGCTGAAATCCGTTATCGTCCACTGGCAGACCGGCT
>JAFQNL010000045.1 GCA_017395935.1 Oscillospiraceae bacterium | reverse complement strand
GTGGCTTTCTACATCCACAAGTACGGCCGCATCGACTGGCTGGAGAGCAACAACGAGTACTGGCTGGAGCGCGACGCCATGCTGCGCACTGACTTCCACATTGAAAGCGGCTTCCAGTACAGCGATATGCACCGCATCAAATACAAGAGTGCCATGAAGGAGTACTACCAGAAGGTGGGCATTGCCACCGCCCGCTACCACATTGTGGACGACTGGAACGGCTGCAAGGCCTTCATCGACGAGGTCAGCTATCCCGTCATCGTCAAGCCCGATAACGGCGTGGGCGCTTCCTGCACCTACAAGCTCAAGAGCGACGATGATCTGGCTGATTTCCTCAACAACAAGCGTGAATGGGATGTGCGCTACATCATGGAGGAGTTCATCCACGCTGAGGTCAACTCCTATGACGCCATTATCGACTCCAACGGCGATCCCATCTTTGAGACCGGCAATGTCTCTCCTGTCTCCATCATGGATATCGTCAACACCAACGATAACTCTATCTACTACTTCGTCAAGGATCTGCCCGAGGATACCCGTAAGGCCGGCCGTGCTACCGTCAAGAGCTTTGGCGTCAAGAACCGCTTTGTCCACTTTGAGTTCTTCCGCCTGACTCAGGATCAGGAAGGCATGGGCAAGAAGGGCGACGTGGTTGCTCTGGAAGTCAATATGCGTCCCTGCGGCGGCTTCAGCCCCGACATGATGAACTTTGCCAACAGCACCAACGTCTACAAGATCTGGGCCGACATGATCGCCTTCGACTCCACTCTGATGCCTCAGGGTGAGCACGCCTTCTGTGCCTTTGCCGGCCGCCGTGACGGCAAGAACTTCGTCATGGATCACGACGCCATCATGGCCAAGTATGGCTCCTGCATGAAGATGGTAGGCCGTATTCCTGACGTCCTCTCCGGCGCCATGGGCAACCAGATGTATGTGGCTAACTTCCCCACCGAAGAGGCTATGAACGAGTTCTATGCCGAGGTTACCAAGTGCTGGTAAAGGATTAATCTGAGCCTACAATAACAGAGTACCCCTGTTCTGCTGACAGCGGCAGAACAGGGGTACTTTTTTGTGGTTCAGTATTGGTATTTCTTACGCTTGAGCAGCAGGCAGAGACCGGAGACGGTGAGCGCGCAGATCTCAGAAATCACCGAGGCCCACCAAACGCCCTCCAGTTCCAGTACGACCGGAAGCAACAAAACGGCCAGTGACTGGAAGAGGAAGGTACGGGAAAAGGATACCAGCGCGGAAATAAAGCCGTCGTTGAGGGCGGTAAAGAAGGAGGAGGTGAACATATTAAAGCCGATAAAAAGGAAGGAGAAGCTGATGACCCGGAAAGCGTGAACGGTCATATCCAGCAGAGCCTGATCATAGCTGACAAAGATCAGGGAAAGAGGCCGGGCCATGATCAGACCCAGTCCGGTGAGAACCAGAGCCAGCAGGAGAATGAGCCGCAGACTTTTGCGCCGGAGATTCTTCAGCTCAGAGACATTTTCTGCCCCGTAATGATAACCTACCACCGGGGCGATCCCCAGAGCGTAGCCCAGAAAAATGCCAATAAAAATGAAGTTGGTGTACATGATAACGCCATAGGCGGCCACTCCATCCTCGCCGGCAAAGCGCATCAACTGGAAGTTGTAGAGCATACCAACAAAGGAAAGGGAAAGATTAGACACCAGCTCAGAGGAACCGTTGGTACACGTCTTGATAACAGAAGGCAGGTGGAAAATAGGGCGAACCAGCTTCAGCGCACTCTGGTTGGGCCTCAGGAAGTAGATCAGCGGGACCAGACCGCCCACCAGCTGGCTGACAGCTGTGGCGATAGCAGCGCCCATGAGCCCCATGCGAAGTAAATAAACCAGCAGAGCGTCCAGCAGAATATTGGTTACGCCAGCGGCAACGGTCAGCCAAAGCCCCATATTGGGACGCTCAGCGGTAATACAGAAGCTCTGAAATACATTCTGAAGGATATAGAAGGGGAGTGCCAGCAAAATGATCTGACCATAAAGGACACAGTGGTTCAGAATGGCGCCGTCAGCGCCCAGAAAGCGGGCTACCGGCCGGAGAGAGGCAATACCCAGAGCGGAAAACAGCAGACCAAGAACCAGAGACAGGACGACAAGCATGGAAAACAGCTCATTGGCCCGCTTCCGATCCCCCTGGCCCATGGTCTTTGAGACCAGAGCGCTGCCGCCGGTACCGATCATAAAGCCTACGGTAGAGAAAACCATAAGATAAGGCCAGATCAGATTGATCGCGGCAAAGGGAGTCTTGCCGACCAGATTAGAGACAAAGAGACCATCCACAATGCCGTAAAGAGAGGTGAAAATCATCATTCCCATGGATGGGATAGTAAAGCGAAGCAGCTTGCTGTAGGTGAAGTGCTCAGAAAGATGGATTGCCATAAGAATACCTCGTGGGATCAAGTCACTGGGAGTGTACCACAGACGGGGAGAGGAGTCAACAGACCGGCGAATCGACCGCCTTCTCTTGATGAAGCGGGGGAGTCGGGTGTATACTGGTGGGAAAAAGGGGGTGCAGCGATGAAAACACGTTGGGAACGGATAGAACAGATTCTTTTTGTGCTCTATCTGTTGCTGATGCTCTGGCTCCTCTTTGGCCAGAGAGCCGGAGCGATCGTCTGGGATGAGTATGCCCAGTCGCTGAAGGAAAACTGTAATCTGATTCCCTTCCGAACCATTGAGAGCTATCTGCGCCTCGTCGCCTCCGCCTCCAGTCTGGCATTGCGCCGCCATGCCTTTATCAATCTGGCCGGCAATGTGATCATGTTTCTTCCTCTGGGCTTTTTTCTGCCTGCGCTGTGGAGCTCCCAGCGCAGGCTGCCGACGCTGCTGCTGACGGTGACGGTGGTAATTGTCTGCGTAGAGATTCTTCAACTGGTGAGCCTGCTGGGCAGCGGAGATGTGGACGATCTGATCCTCAATCTGCTGGGAGCTGCTTTCGGATGGCTTATCTTCCGCCTGACAGCCAGATGGCGGGAGAGCGGGGATAAATAACGCGAACAGGCGGCGCTCCTTCCGGAGCGCCGCCTGATTTTGGCAGAAAAAAGAGCACTTGCCATGCAAGTGCTTTAAAATGGAGACTACTGGACTCGAACCAGTGGCCTCATGCGTGTGAAGCATGCGCTCTAACCAGCTGAGCTAAGCCTCCATATATGACCCGTACGGGAATCGAACCCATGTTTCCGCCGTGAAAGGGCGGTGTCTTAGCCGCTTGACCAACGGGCCTTAGGGAAGATTCACCAGAGCCAGGCTCTGGTGAATCTTTAAGAGTAGCGGCGACTGGATTCGAACCGGTGACACTGCGGGTATGAACCGCATGCTCTAGCCAACTGAGCTACGCCGCCATCTCTATCACTGCGATTTCTTGCAGCGACAGGTATCATTATAGTCGGGAGGACAGGGATTGTCAAGCGCTAATTTCGAAAAAATCGAAAAAACTTCCTTTCCGGGAGCTGGACTTAACCGGCTCCCGGAAAGGCGGAATCGCTTACTTGACCAGAGCGAAGGAGAACTCGGCAGTAACACAGAGCTTGCCTCTCACAAAGCCCTTGGCAGAGCACCAGTAGAAGGGACCCTTACTCTTGATGATTGTGCTTTCGCTCTCCAGCGTATCGCCGGGCTTGACAGGGTTCTTAAAGCGCACCTTGTCCAGACTGGTGAACATGGGAGTAGCGCCCTGATTGGCCTCGTCGCCGGCCAGCAGGACGGCGGCACCCTGAGCCATCATCTCACAGAGGATGACGCCGGGGACAACGGGGTTGCCGGGGAAATGGCCCTTGAGGAAAAACTCCTCACCGGAGACATGGTACTTGGCATGAGCTACGCCGTCGATGACCTCTGCCTCCTGGACGAGAAGCATATTGTCCCGATGGGGCAGGATCTGCTTGATCTGTTCCTGATTCATCATCTGACCTCCTTAGTCGCGGACCTTTTTAAAGGCGATACAGGCGTTGTGGCCGCCGAAACCCAGAGAGGAGGAGAGTGCCAGCTCGATCTCAGCCTCACGCTTAACGTTGGGCACATAGTCCAGATCGCAGTTGGGATCAGCCTCCTGCAGGCCGACGGTGGGGGGGACGACACCGGTATAGAGGGCCATAACAGAGGCAACCGCCTCGACAGCGCCGGCAGCACCCAGCATATGGCCGGTCATGCTCTTGGTAGAGCTGATCATGACCTTGCGAGCCAGATCTTCTCCAAGTGCCTTTTTGATGGCCAGAGTCTCGATCTTGTCGTTCATGGGGGTAGAGGTGCCGTGGGCGTTGATATAGATCTTGTCCGTGTCAACGCCGGCCTGCTCGTAGGCCATACGAATGGCCCGGGAGCCGCCCTTAGCCTCAGGATCGGGAGCGGTGATATGGTGGGCGTCGGAGGTGGCGCCATAGCCGCAGAACTCGGCGTAGATCCGGGCGCCTCTGGCCTTTGCGTGCTCATACTCTTCCAGAATAAGGGCGGCAGCACCCTCGCCCATGACAAAGCCGCTGCGCTGGGCGTCGAAGGGGATGGAAGCCCGATCAGGATCGTTGGTCTTGGTCAGAGCCATGCAGTTGGTGAAGCTGGCTACGGTGATCGGGATAATGGCAGCCTCAGAACCGCCGGCGATAATGGCGTCGGCATAACCGTGGGCAATGGCTCGGTAAGCCTCTCCCAGAGCGTGGTTGGAAGAGGCACAGGCACTTACGATGCCGAAGCTGGGACCCTGAGCGTTGAAGCGGATAGAGACCTCGCCGGCAGCGTCATTGGGCATAAGCATGGTAATACCATAAGGAGAGACCCGGCCGGGACCCTTCTTGGCAATCTTTTCGCTTTCGGTAACGGCGACGTTGACACCGCCCACGCCGGTACTGAAATAGGTGCCGAAGCGCTCGGGCTCAATATGCCCCATAATACCGGAGTCCTTGACCGCCTGATCCGCGGCAGCGATACCAAAAATGGTGCACAGCTCATTCCGGCGCAGCTCAGCCCGCTCCATGTACAGGCTGGGATCAAAGTTCTTGACCTCGGCGGCCAAAGTGGCCTTAAAACCCTCGGTATCAAACTTGGTAATAGGGGTGATTCCATGACGGCCGGCGCACATGGCCTCCCAGGTGGAAGCCAGATCGTTGCCGATGGGGGTGACGGCGCCAAGACCGGTGACGACAACTCGTCTCATAATCATTTTCAATCCTTTCCAGAGGAAATGGGGAGGGAGTCAGAAGGAGATTACATGGCGATGCCGCCATCCACGCGGATGACCTCGCCGGTGATATACTTGGCCTTGTCGCTGGCCAGGAAGACGGCGCACTCAGCGATATCGGAGGGCTCGCCGATCTTGCCCATAGGCACAGTGGACAGCAAAGCCTGCAGAGCGCCCTGATCCATATTCTCGGTCATGGGAGTGCGGATGGTGCCGGGGGCGATGGCGTTGCAGTTGACACCGCGGGAAGCCAGTTCCCGGGCCACCGTCTTAGTCAGACCGATGACGCCGGCCTTAGCCGAGGTGTAGTTGGCCTGAGCAGCGTTGCCCATGAGACCGGAGACGGAGGAGATGTTGATGATCTTGCCGCTCTTCTTCTTCATAAAGTTGCGGTAGCAGGCCTTGATAGTGTTGAACATGCTCTTGAGGTTGATATCAAGAACCATATCCCAATCCTGTTCACTCATGGCCAGCAGGACCTTGTCCCGGGTGATGCCGGCGTTGTTGACCAGAATATCCACGCCGCCGAACTCCTTGATGACAGCCTTGACGGTCTCCTGAACCGTGTCAAAACTGGACACATCACAGCGGTAGAAAGCGGCCTTGACGCCGTGAGCCTGAGCGATCTGCTCGGCAGCGGCCAGGCCGGCCTCCTCAGGGCAGAGGTCAAAGATGACCACGTCGGCCCCCTCACGGGCCATGGTGTCAGCGATGGCAAAGCCGATGCCCCGGCCGGCGCCGGTGACGAGGGCTACCTTACCTTTTAATTCAGCCATTGGTTACCTCCTGAATGGTGGCGCTGAGAGAGTCAGCGCTGTCAACATTGTAAGTCTTTACAGTGGGATTGATCTTGCCGATAAGACCGGTGAGGGTGTTTCCGGGGCCCACCTCGATAAAAGTATCCACGCCATCGGCAATCAGCGCTTCAACGATGGCCTGCCAGCGGACGGGGCTGACCACCTGACGGGCCAGCATTTCCTTATAGCTCTCTACACTGCCATAGGGGGCACCGGTGACGTTGGAATAGAGCTGGTATTTAGGCTCAGTGAAGGTGTAGCTCTCCAACTCTTCTGCAAGTCCTTCGCCGGCAGAGGCCATAAAGGGCGTGTGGAAGGCGCCTGCTACCCTCAGAGGGACTGCTCGGCCTCCGGCCGCCTTGACGGCAGCCTTGAAAGCGCCCATGGAAGAAGACAGACCGGCGCAGACAGTCTGGGCAGGGGAGTTATAGTTGACGGGATAGACCTGATCAAACTGGCCGGCCAGTTCTTCTGCCTGAGCGGGAGTAAGCTTGACCACAGCCACCATGCCGGTGTCGGCAGCGTCAGAAGCGTCCTGCATCAACTGGCCCCGGCGGCAGACCAGGCGGAAGCTGTCAGCCACGCTGAGAGCGCCGGAGAAGGCCAGAGCGCCAATCTCACCCACCGAGAAACCGGCCAGAGCGTCGGGATAGATGCCGGCTTCCACCAGAGCGGCAGCGGCAGCCACCTCAACGGCAAACATATCCGGCTGGGTATTGGAAGTGATGGTCAGCTCCTCTTTGGAACCGGCAAAGCACTGAGCGCTGGTGCCGGGGCGGATGGAGTCGCACAGGTCAAAGACAGCCTTGGCTGCCGGGCTGGCTGCGGCCAGCGACTGGCCCATGCCGGGATACTGTGCGCCCTGACCGGAGAAAACAAAAGCGATCTTGCTCATATAGCTGTTTTCCTTTCTGATAGGGGAGGGAGAATGAACTCTGTCTCGGGCAGACAGAGGACCGTCAAGCGACGGCGTCAGACGCCGCGTCGCCCTTCGATCAGGAGAAGGCCGGAGCCAGACTCCGGATCTCCCCTCATCGAAGGGATGGGTGAATGGTTATGGCCGCCGCCACGAAAAGGGGCGGCGGCCAGAGAACCATCAGCGACCGGATTAAAGCCGGTCAAGTATTGTTTGCGGTATCAGCAGCGATGAAGAGGGAACAGGAGCAGATTACTCAGCCATCTTCTTCTCGATGAAGGCGACCAGCTCACCAACGGTAGCGACCTTCTCGTCCAGCTCCAGCTCGGCGTCCAGCTCTTCTTCCAGCTCCATGACCATCTCGACGGTCTCCAGAGAGTCGATGCCCAGGCTCTCGAGAGTGGTGTCCATGGTGAACTCGGAAGCGTCGCGGCCGGTGTGATCAGCCAGAACCTCAGTCAGCTTAGCAAAAATGTCCATGATAAGTCCTCCTAATATGAATATCTATTGGGTTTAAATATATTCTGAAAGCCGTCCGGCTTATCAGCAAAGAGAGAGAATACTCAGCGATCCCGCTGGGCAATCGTGTTCAGGAAGATCTGATTGAGCTTTTCCACGCCGCGGATCAGGGCGGCTTTTTCTTCCTGAGTAAATTCAGTGGTCAGCTGGCTAAAGAGCTGACGATGATAGTAGCGGTGATATTTGTCTGCCAGCACACCGCTGCGCGTAAGCTTGACGTAGATTGCACGTCCGTCCTTGGAACAGCGCTCCTTGGTGACAAATCCTTTTCGCTCCAGCTTATTGATGGCAACGCTGGCCGTAGGCCGGGCCACATGGATGAAGCTGGCAATCTCACTGACGGTAATGCCCTTTTCGCCTGCCCGTCCAACTACCTGCAGCAGATGGAACTCGCTGGTGGACAGATCCAGATTACAGGATCGGACGCTCTGCTCCTCCATGGTCATAATGTTCAGATAGGTTTCATCCAGAAGTTCGTTCAATCTGGCGGCGAAGCTGTCCATTGTCCGAACCTCCCTTATCCTTCCTAAACGGTTTAATAGACTAACTATCTACCCCATGATACCCAAGCTTCCATAGATTGTCAAGAGGGAAGCGCAGAAAAAACGGCCAAAGGCGGAATAAAAAGAGCATTTGAAATAGAGGTTGTCTGAAGTGCGGGAGAAATATCCGTATATTCCAATAAAAACGGGTGAAATCCCAAGAAAAAGAGAGAAAAGATATTGACAAGGGAAAGTTGAATGCTATAATATCTCTGACAATAAAACAGCCTTATCAAGAGTGGCGGAGGGATTGGCCCGATGAAGCCCGGCAACCTGCCTGACCAGCGATGCTGGAGAGGTAAGGTGCCAAGTCCAGCGGTTTTTCGTAAAGATGAGGACAGTATCTCACTGCGTACCGCCCCGATGGTACGCATTTTTTGTTGCGAGGTCCAGAGGCTGTGATGTTGGAATGTGTAATGTGCTAAGGAAGAAGTATGAGCGCGAAAGAAAGGAACAAGACTATGGCAAACCGTATTTTTACCTCTGAATCCGTAACTGCCGGCCATCCTGATAAGGTCTGCGATCAGGTCTCTGATGCTGTTCTGGACGCCCTACTAGCTCAGGACCCCATGAGCCGTGTGGCCTGCGAGACGGCTGCCACCACCGGTATGGTGCTGGTTATGGGTGAGATTACCACTAAGGCTCAGATTGATATCGCTGAGATCGTCCGTAATACGGTGGCTGATATCGGCTATAACAATCCCGCTTACGGCTTTGACGCCAATACTTGCGCAGTTTTTACCACGCTGGACAAGCAGTCTCCTGACATTGCTATGGGTGTTGATACCTCCTATGAGCATCAGGAGGGCGGCGAGGACGAGGCTGACAAGATCGGCGCCGGCGATCAGGGCATGATGTTCGGCTATGCCTGCCGGGAGACCAAGGAGCTGATGCCCGCTCCCATCGCTCTGTCCCATAACCTGACGCTGGCTCTGGCTGAGAATATGAAGAGCGGCAAGCTTCCCTGGATCCGGCCCGACGGCAAGAGCCAGGTGACCGTGGCCTACGATGAGGAAGGCCATGTGGAGTGGTGCCCTGCTATCGTGGTCTCCACCCAGCATGACCCGGATATTTCCATCAAGGATCTGCGCGAGGCCATTGTTGAGGAGATTATCCGACCCAACCTGCCCAAGCGGTATATTCGTCCCGAGACCAAGTTCTATGTGAATCCTACTGGCCGTTTTGTCGTTGGTGGCCCTGTGGGCGACTCTGGCCTGACCGGCCGTAAGATCATTGTCGATACTTACGGTGGCGCTGCGGCTCACGGCGGCGGCGCATTCTCCGGTAAGGACCCCACCAAGGTGGACCGTTCCGCTGCCTATATGGCCCGCTATGTTGCTAAGAATCTGGTAGCCGCCGGTTTGGCTGAGCGCTGCCAGCTCCAGCTGGCCTATGCTATCGGCGTGGCCAAGCCCGTCTCTATTCTGGTTGACAGCTATGGCACTGGCGCTGTCAGCGACGAGAAACTGTCTCAGATCGTCCAGAAGGCATTTGACCTCCGTCCCGCCTCCATTATCAAGACCCTGGACCTCCGCCGCCCAATCTACCGCCAGACTGCCGCTTACGGCCACTTTGGCCGTCCCGATCTGGACCTGCCCTGGGAGCGGCTGGATAAGGTGGAAGAGCTCAAGAGCCTGATCTGATTCCTGCCACCTGTAACCTGTAACAAATATAACCGGGGAAACGGCTTGCGCTGCTTCCCCGGTTATATTCACGAGAGGAGTATACATAATGCAAAATTATGGAAATCTTGCGTGGAAAACCGGTCAAAGCTCTGTCTCGAACAACTCGCCCCGAAGATCCCGGCTCATGAGACTCTGAATGGCCTCTTTGGAATGTCCTTTGCTGAAAAGGTAGTAGAGCTTGGTGACGGCGGCCTCGGTGGTCATATCACGGCCATTGACAGCGCCGATATCATGCAGGGCTTTGCTGGTTTCGTAGGTACCCAGAGTGACCGAACCCTGAGGGCACTGGGAGCAGACGGCGATAATGGTGCCGTGCTGATAGGCCTTCTGGATAATGGGAAGCAGGCTGTCCCGGCCGCTGGGGATATTACCCGCGCCGAAGGTTTCCAGTACCACGCCGCGTAGGGACTCGGTCATAATGGACTCAAAAAGGGAGAACTGGATACCCGGGAACACTTTGATCACACCGATAGGCAGCTCATCAAAGGGCTGGAAGCGGAAAGGACCTTCCTCCGGCTGACGCAGTGCCCGCTCCCGATAACGGATGGTGATACCGGCCTCTGCCAGAATGGGGGCATTGGGAGACTCGAAAGCGGCCAGCTGATCGGAGGAGCGCTTGGTGCTCCGGTTGCCCCGCAGGAGCTTGCCGTTGAAGTAGAGACATACCTCACGGACCACGCCGGAGGAGGCAATGAGCATAGAGTTGATGATATTATCCCGGCCGTCGCTGCGAATTTCGCACAGGGGGATCTGCGCTCCGGTAAAGACCACCGGCTTAGACAGATGCTCCAGCATAAAGGAGAGGGCAGAGGCGGAATAGGCCATGGTGTCCGTGCCGTGCAGGACCACAAAGCCGTCAAACTCATCGTACCGATCAGCAACGACCTGACCGATCTTGTTCCACTCCTGAACGGTCATGTTCGACGAGTCCAGCAGAGGATGGAATTCCACTACCTCGTAGTCGGGCATAGCTGGATGCCGGAAGTCGGGAATGGCTTCCAGCTGCTCATAGAGTGCCCGGCTGGAGGGGATATAGCCTTGGGGAGAGGGGACCATGCCGATGGTGCCGCCGGTATAGATCATGAGGATCTTTTTGTTCATAGCTGCTGCTCCTTGCCGGATGAGAGATGGTTTTTCTCTATCATACCCGAAAGCGGCCCCGGAAACAAGGATAATAAAAGAGTCTTGACAAAAGAGAGGGGGGGCGGTATACTTGCAAAAAAGGCAAGAAACCGTTGAGGCAGAGTAGTAGACCTCCCAGAGTCATCTTCAGAGAGTTCCCGGCTGGTGTAAGGGGACGTTGGCGGGGAAGAGGAATGGACTGCTGAGGGCGGAGCGAACGGGGAGATACCCCTCAGTAGCCTCCGACGTGGTCTCCGCGTTAGGGAGAGGACGTGTGTTGGCACGTCACAGAGTGGGCGTTTTGAGCGCCAAATTGGGTGGCACCGCAGAAGTGACAGGCTTTTGTCCCAAGAGAAGGATCAAACGAATTCTTCCGGGGATGAGGGTCTTTTTTTCGCCTTTTCACCCCAATGTAACCCGGAAAACAGACGCCGAAAGGAGCGCAGGAATATGAAACTCGATTCCAATATCCCCTACAAGATCTATCTCACAGAAGAGGAGCTGCCCCGTGCATGGTACAATGTCCGGGCCGACATGATCAATAAGCCCGCCCCCCTGCTCAATCCCGAGACCCATAAGCCTATGACCGCGGAGGAGCTGAGTGTGGTCTTCTGTGACGAGCTGGTGGCACAGGAGCTTAACGAGACCGACCGCGAGATCCCGATTCCCGACGATATCCGGGATTTTTATAAGATGTATCGCCCCGCTCCTCTGGTCCGGGCCTACTGCCTGGAGGAAAAACTCCAGACGCCTGCCAAGATCTATTACAAGTTCGAGGGCAACAATACCTCCGGCAGCCACAAGCTTAACAGCGCCATCGCTCAGGCTCACTATGCCAAGAAGCAGGGCCTTAAGGGTGTGACTACCGAGACCGGTGCCGGCCAGTGGGGCACCGCTCTTTCCATGGCCTGCTCCTACTACGGTCTGGACTGCAAGGTGTTTATGGTCAAATGCTCCTATGAGCAGAAGCCCTTCCGCCGTGAGGTCATGCGGACCTATGGCGCCTCTGTTACTCCCAGCCCCTCCATGGAGACCAAGGTAGGCCGTGCCATCCTGAAGGAGCATCCCGGCACTGCCGGCTCTCTGGGCTGCGCTATCAGTGAGGCCGTGGAAGTGGCTACCGGTCTGGATGGCTACCGCTATGTGCTGGGCAGCGTTCTCAATCAGGTCATGCTCCACCAGAGCATTATTGGCCTGGAGACCAAAACTGCCATGGACAAGTACAATATTGTCCCCGATATTATTATCGGCTGTGCCGGCGGCGGCTCCAATCTGGGCGGCCTCATCGCTCCCTTTATGGGCGAGAAGCTGCGGGGCGAGCGGGATTACCAGTTTATCGCCGTGGAGCCCAAGTCCTGTCCCAGCCTGACCCGGGGCGTCTACGCTTATGACTACTGCGATACCGGCGCTGTCTGCCCGCTGGCAAAAATGTACACGCTGGGCAGCAACTTCATTCCCTCTGCCAGCCATGCCGGTGGCCTGCGTTATCACGGTATGAGCTCGACGCTCTCCCAGCTCTACGCCGATGGCTATATGGAAGCCCGCAGCGTGGAACAGACCAAGGTCTTTGAGGCGGCAGAATACTTTGCCCGGATCGAGGGCATCCTGCCTGCGCCCGAGTCCAGCCACGCAATCCGGGTTGCCATCGACGAGGCCCTCAAGTGCAAAGAGACCGGCGAAGAGAAGACCATCCTCTTCGGCCTTACCGGTACCGGCTACTTTGATATGTATGCCTATGAGAAATTCCACAATGGAATCATGAACGACTACATTCCCTCCGACGAAGAACTTCAGGCCAGCTTTGCCCGCCTGCCCAAGGTGGAGGAATAACCTCCAAAGCAGACCAAACCAGTCAGCGCCCTCTTTTGAGGGCGCTGTTTCTTTGTTGTAGATTGACATAATAATGTGTTATGAAAACCAAAGAGGGGAGGAAAAACCGATATCGCTGTGCTTTGGGAATATGCCTGTCACGTTATAAGTGTTTACCTGATATCAGAAAGAGTTAGCCGGACGCGTGGAGAGGAGAAAGAACGAGCCGATTATGCTTATCTGTCAGACCTTTGTCATATCGGCAGGAGAGGGAAAGAAATGAAAAAGATCATGACAAAAGTTGGAGAGAACAATATCAATTTCATCTGCCCTGTGCTATAATCAGCTTGGAAACGTCTATCACCCCCTCAAAGAACGGAGTGTGTCATTATGCCTCATAACTATCGTAAGGATACTATCGTCTACCAGATCTATCCCCGGTCCTTTATGGACTCTGACGGAGACGGTGTCGGCGACCTGAAGGGTATTATCTCCCGGCTGGACTACATTGCCTCCCTGGGCGTCAATACGATCTGGCTTTCTCCTGTCTATAAGAGCCCCAACGATGATAACGGCTACGATATTGCCGACTATAAGGCGATCCAGCCTGAATTTGGTACAATGGAGGACTTTGACCGGCTGGTGGCAGAGGCCAGAGCTCGGGGCATCGGCATTGTTATGGATCTGGTTATCAACCACACGTCGGATGAACACGAGTGGTTCCAGAAGGCGCTGGCCGGTGATGAGCGGTACAAAAACTACTATATTATCCGCAAAGGAAAGGACGGAAAGCTGCCCAATAACTGGGGTAATTTCTTTGCCGAGTGTCCCTGGACCAAGTTCGGCGACTCGGAAGACGAATACTATCTCCACCTCTTCTCCAAGAAGCAGCCCGATCTGAACTGGCATAACCTGCAGGTGCTGGAAGAGGTAAAGGATATTATGCGCTTCTGGCTGGACAAGGGAGTAGTCGGCTTCCGATGCGACGTGATCAATGTGATCTTCAAAAACTCGCTGGCGGACGGAAAGCCCCGCCCCATTCTTACCGGCTCGGAGCATTATTTGTCCACCGATGGCTGCCATGAGATCCTGCGTATCCTCCGCCGGGAGGTTCTGGAACCGTACGGTGCCTTTGCTGTGGGTGAAACGGTGTTCGTTGACGTGCCCAAGGCCAGAGATCTGACCGACCCGGAGCGGGGAGAGCTGGATATGGTCTTTGCGTTTGAGCATATGGAGTGCGATCAGGTCATTGTCAAATGGTTCAAGACGCCCCTCAAGCCGAAAAAACTCATGGCCTGTCTGAGCAAGTGGCAGACCGAGATGGACTGGAACGCCTGTTACTTTGAGAATCATGATCAGCCCCGGTTCATCTCCCGCTTTACCGACAGCGAGGGTCTCCGGGAGGAGTGCTCGAAACTGATGGCCGGTCTGCTTATGACCCTCCGGGGCACCCCTTATATTTACGAAGGACAGGAGATTGGCATGATTAACGGCGACTTTGCGAGTCTGGATGAGATTCGTGATATTGAGAGCCATAATGTCAATGCCATGGCAAAAAGTCTCCGTCTGCCGGAAAAGGTTCGCTGGTCCATGATTCAAAAGACCAGCCGTGATAACGCCCGGACTCCCATGCAGTGGTCGTCTGAGGCCAATGGTGGCTTTACCACTGGAGAGCCCTGGCTGAAGGTCAACTCCAACTACACCCAGGTCAATGTGGCCCGGGAGGAGCGAGAACCCAAGGGCATTCTGGCTTTCTGGAAAAGAATGATTGCCCTGCGCAGGACGGACCCTGTGCTGATGGATGGCAGCTTCCGGTCTGTGTATGAGGGCGAGCAGATCTATGCCTATGAGCGCTGTCTGGAGGGCAGACGATATCTTGTCCTCTGCAACCTGACGGGCAAAAAGGCGCCCCTTCCCCAGTCGCTGAGGGATCTGGGCAGAATTCTGGTCTGCAGCTATGAGAAAATATTCCCCTCCACCCTCAAACCCTTTGAGTTCCGGCTGGTGGAAGTGGAGCGGACAGAGGAGTGAGCCTCTGCCGAAGAAAGGATCGAGAACGGATATGGACAGACAGATGAAACGAAACCGTTTCTGTTTTGGTCTGGGTACCTTGGGCAGAGACGCCCTGTATACTCTGATCAGTATGTACTTTATTACCTACCTCACCGAGACGGTAGGTCTGGCTGATGGGGAGCTGGCTGTAATTGGCACCCTGATGGTTATCTTTCGGGTCTTTGACGCACTCAATGACCCTGTTATGGGTACCATTGTGGATAACACAGTCACCCGCTGGGGCAAGTTTAAGCCCTGGATTGTTTTCGGTGCCATTGTGGCGGGTCTTTTGACGATTCTGCTGTTTTCCGACTTTGGACTGACAGGCAGTGCTTACGTAGCTTATGTGGCAGTAATCTACCTGCTCTGGGGCATTGCCTATACCACCAATGATATCGCCTATTGGTCGCTCATGCCGGCTATCTCCAAAGATCAGAAGGTCCGAGAAGGGGTAGGCGCTGTAGCCCGAATCTGCGCGAATGTGGGAATGTTTGCCGTCGTCATTCTCTACACGATGGTTCCCGATCTCTTTGGTCGTCCTGCCCGGGAGAGCTACTTTCTCTTTACTGTGATTATTGTGCTGATTATGTGGTTTTTCCAGTCTTTCACCGTACTGGGAGTTCGGGAGGATCGAAGCGGACTGAAAAAACAGGAGCACACCAGCCTGTCCGGTATGGTCAAGGCGCTGGTCAAAAACGACCAGTTGATGGTCACTGCAGTAGCTATGGCCCTGTTTATGATCGGCTACTGCACGACCACTTCCTTTGGCGTATACTACTTTAAATATGCCTACAAGAATGAGGGAACCTATATGGTCTTTGCCGCTGTACTGGGCGTTGCCCAGCTCACTGCCCTGTCTGTCTTCCCCAAGTTCAGCAGTCGCTTTAGCCGCAAGCAGCTCTACTTCGGCTCTATGGTGGCGGTGGTAGCAGCCTACATCCTGTTCTTCTTTTCCTTCGAGCAGCTGCCTGTTATTATTATCGCCGGTCTGATTCTCTTTTTCGCGCAGGCTTTCATCCAGTTGCTCATGCTGCTCTTTCTGGCGGATGCTGTGGAGTACGGTGAGTGGAAGTTAGGACGCAGAAATGAGTCGGTGAGCTTTGCCGTGCAGCCCTTTATCAATAAGCTGGGCGGCGCCGTGGGGACCGGTGTGGTCACGGTTACCCTGATCATTTCCGGAATCAATCCGGTTTCCCAGCAGTTGGCCGGACTGGAACAGCAGCTGGCTCAGCTGACTGATCCGGCGCAGATTGCCGAGCTTCAGGTTCAGATTGATGCGCTGATAAACGGGGTTACCGGTACGCCCGTCTGGATTATGAAGACTGCCATGATGCTGCTGCCGCTGGTCTGTATTCTGGCAGGTTTCCTGCTCTATCAGCGTAAATTCCGGATTGATGAGACCCTTTATGCCCAGATCCTCTCCGATCTGGAGCAGCGGGACAAATGAGAATGGCAGAGAAAGAACTCTGACATGAACGGAGCGTTCCAGATTGGAACGCTCCGTTCGTGCTTTTGTTCATTAAACAATTCTTAAATCGACCCCTTACGACTTTTCAGCAAATCTTGGTATGCTATAATAGTCTCAACCATTCTGAACAGATAAGAGGAAAGGAAGCGAATCTATGAAAATGAAACGACTTGGAGCTCTGCTGCTGGCATTGGCTCTTTCTCTGAGCCTTGTATCCTGCTCCGGCGGCAAGCGTGAGGAGAGCGCCTCTGTTCAGTCGGTGGCCATGCTCATGGGGATTGATCTCTCCGGCAGTAACCAGTATGCCGGCGTAGTGGAGGCTGCCGCGACTGTAGAGGTGGAGGCCGACGACAATAAAGAAATCGCCGAATGCTTTGTCCAGGTGGGAGATCAGGTCAAGGCTGGAGATAAGCTCTTCTCCTATGACATGGAAGCGCTGGAACTCACTGTTTCCACTGCCGAACTGGAGCTGGAGCAGCTGAAAAACTCCATTGCTTCCTATGAAGCCCAGATCTCTGCGCTGGAAAAGGATAAGAAGAGAGCCCCTGCCTCCGACAAGCTCAGCTATACCCTTCAGATTCAGGAGGCCGAGCTGAATAAGGCTGAGGCGGAGTATAACCTGAAGCAGAAGGAGGGCGAGTTCCTCCGGATGAAGGACAGTATGGGCGAGAGCGAGGTCTACGCTGAGGTTGATGGCCTGATCCAGTCTATCAATGAGCAGAACTCCAATGATCCTTATGGCTATTACGGAGAGCCTAACCAGTCCAACGCCTATATTACGATTATGCAGGTGGGCACCTATCGGGTGAAGGCAAAGGTTAACGAGGAGGATATCTACTCCCTCTATGAAGGCCTTGAAATGACTGCCATCTCCCGGACTGACAGCAGCAAACGCTGGCACGGCTACATCCAGACGGTCAATACCGCTGCTCCCGAAGAGGAGGATAGCAACAACTACTATTATTCCTCTGACGGGCAGAGCAGCTCTAAGTATTCCTTCTATGTGGCTCTGGACTCCTCGGAAGGCCTGCTCATCGGCCAGCACGTCTATCTCCGCATGGGCAACCTGGCTCAGGGCGATGAAGAAGAGAATATCCTGATCCCTGCCAGCTTCCTCATGGATATCAGTGACGACAAAGCGCAGATCTGGGCTGCCGACGGCGAACGGCTGGCCAAGCGAGAGGTTACGCTGGGTGCGTATGATGAGATGATGGATCAGTATGAGATCACCTCCGGCCTTATTCTGGAAGACTATATTGCCTTCCCGGACGAGAGCCTGTCTGCCGGCATGAGCGTTATTAAGTATGACGACTCCTCCTTTGGCGGAGCGGTCGGCGGCGAATTCTACCCGGAAGAGAGCGGAGAAGGGGAATTCTATCCTGAAGAGGAGTATTATCCTGAGGAAGAGTATTATCCTGAGGAAGAGTATTATCCCGAGGAAGAGTATTATCCCGAGGATGAACCTGTTTACGAGGGTGAAGTCTCCGTCGAAGATGTGGCAGTAGCTCTGCCGGATGTAGCTGTTGCTGAGGAGGGATGAGCCGTGATCCTTGAACTGCGTGATATCTGTAAGGACTACATGCGGGGCAAGATGGTGGTTCCCGTTCTGAAGGATATTGATCTCACCGTCAGCGAGGGCGAGTATATTGCCATTATGGGACCCTCCGGCTCCGGCAAGACCACTCTGATGAACCTGATTGGCTGTTTGGATCGGCCTACTTCCGGCACCCGGATCCTCCGGGGGGAGGATTTGGCCGGTATGGACGACAATCGGATGGCTGACCTGAGAAACCGGGAGATCGGCTTTGTCTTTCAGAATGCCGAGCTGCTTCCCGGCCTCTCGGCCGTGGAAAATGTGGCCCTGCCCCTGGTCTACCGGGGAATCAAGAAAACTCAGCGCCGTGAAATGGCCAAGGCCATGCTGGAGCGGGTCGGACTGGGAGATCGGCTGGAGTTCAAACCCAACCAGCTCTCCGGCGGCCAGTGCCAGCGGGTAGCTATCGCTCGGGCTATGGTAGGCTCTCCAAGTCTGCTGCTGGCCGATGAGCCCACCGGCGCGCTGGATACTCAGTCCGGTCAGCAGGTTATGGAGCTCTTCCGTCAACTCAATGAGGAAGGCGTTACCATCATTATGATTACCCATGCTCCCGAAGTAGCCTGCTGTGCGAAAAAGACCTATCTCATCCGGGACGGTCAGATCCAGATCGGAGGTCAGAGATGAAGCTTGTAAAGCTTGAGCGTAAGAAGCTGACTGCCATCCTCCTGGCGGCGGCTCTGATTATCGCCCTCGTGGCCGGGGGCGGCTTTGCCCTGAGTCATCGGGCAAAAAAGACGGTTAATGTCTATCCTGTCTCGGAATTCGGCATGACCGAATACTGGGGCGACAGCAGTGAGACCGAAGGTATGGTTGAGGTGGAGGATTATCAGCCCATCTATCTCTCCGATACCCAGACGGTAACTAAGGTGCTGGTTCAGGATGGAGATATGGTGAAGGAGGGTGATCCCCTTCTGACTTATGATACCACCCTGACCCAGATTGATCTGGAGCGCAAGAGTATTGCCGTCCGGAAGCTGGAACTGGAACTGGAGGAGGCGGAAAAGCATCTGAAGACGGTCCGGAGCTATAAGCCCAACCGCTATATCCCCGGAAGTGTCAGCACGATTGTTATCCCCGGTATCAAAGCCCCGGAAGAAATTCCTTTTGAAGACGACGGAACGCTGAAGCTGATCAGCGGCGACGGCAGCTATGCTGACCCGTTTACCTACGAGTGGAAGAGCGGCTATAGCTTTAATAATGACTTCCTCTATCAGTGTATGCGGGGTGAGGAGGAGGCCTATGTCTGCTTTGTCCTGTATGGCTCTGGCCCTGTCCCTGTTTTGCCCGATCTCCCCGTGGATCCAGAGAATCCCGATCAGCCGGACCAGCCCGATCAGCCGGATCAGCCGGACCAGCCCGATCAGCCGGATCAGCCGGACCAGCCCGATCAGCCGGACCAGCCCGATCAACCGGATCAGCCGGACCAGCCCGACCAGCCCGACCAGCCCGACCAGCCCGACCAGCCCGACCAGCCGGATCAGCCGGATCAGCCCGATCAGCCGGATCAGCCCGATCAGCCCGATCAGCCGGACCAGCCCGATCAGCCGGACCAGCCCGATCAGCCGGATGAACAGTCGGAAGAAGAACAGACTCCGGTGGTCAGTGCTGCGCCCGGTGAACTGCCGGCAAAGCTGCTTATGCAGTTTCAGAGCCGGGATGGGACTCTGAATTTCCAGCTGGTTTCTTTCAGTATTGCCGACCCTGACAACGCTGCTGACGCGCCCATCTTCTCTTGGCGGGAAACTGAGGTGCTGGAGCCTTTGCCGGAGAAACCTCCCATTGTAGAGACGCCCGATCAGGTCATTACCTCCGGTATCAAGTATACCGCGGCTGAGCTGCAGGTCATGGTCAACGAGGCGGCCATCGCTGCCCGGGATCTGGAACTGCAGTATAAGAAGGCGATGCTGGAATATCAGCAGGCGGAAAAGGAACTGAGCAACGGCAGCATTTACAGCCAGATCAGCGGCAAGGTAAGCGGCGTGATTGCGCCTGAAGAAGCCAAAAACTATGGACAGCCCGTTCTGGCAGTCACGGCCGGCGGCGGCTACTTCATTGAAGGCGTTATCAGCGAGTTCCAGTTGAACAAGCTCCAGATTGGGCAGGAGATCGTGGTCTACTCCTGGCAGACGGGCACTGAGTGTACCGGAACGATCCGTGAGATCTCTGAGTTCCCCGCCAGCGGCGGCTACTACTATGGCGGCGGCAATAACAACAATATCTCTCTCTATCCCTTCACTGTCTTTGTGGATGAGTCGGCGGGACTCATGCAGGGAGAATATGTCTCGCTCCGCCTGTCCAATGCCGTCAGTGAGAGTGGCTTCTATCTGGAAAATATGTTTCTGCGCAAGGAAAACGGCCGGAGCTACGTCTACCTTCGGGGAGAAGACGGTCGTCTGGAAAAACGATATGTCACCACCGGTAAGTCGGTCTGGGGAAGCTATACTCAGGTCTATGACGGTGTAACGATGGAAGACTTTGTGGCCTTCCCCTATGGCGACGCGGTCGTGGATGGGGCGCCCACTCAGGAATCCAACGCCAGTGAATTCTACGGCTGGTAAAGGAGGGAATGAAATGCTTGAAAATATCAGCTTGTCCATTCAGGGCATTTGGAACCACAAGCTTCGCTCCCTGCTGACCATGCTGGGTATCATTATCGGCATCGCCTCCATCATTGCTATTGTCTCTACAATTAAAGGAACCAATGAGCAGATCAAGGAACAGCTCATTGGCGCCGGCAACAACGTGGTTACCGTTCAGCTCTCCCAGAGCGGCTATCCCTATGAGATGCAGTACAACGGAATTCCGGAAGGTGTTCCGGTCCTCACAGAAGAGGACCGGATCCATCTGGCCGGCCTGGAAGGGGCTCAGGAGGCTGCTCTGTATACTGAGCGGACCTATGTGGATGGCCTTGTCTATGCTGGCGATATTGGATTCTCCGGCGCGCTCCGGGGCGTGGATCAGCACTACTTTGACGTTAACGGCTATCAGATCTATCTGGGCCGGGACTTCACCCAGCAGGACTACGATCGCTATCAGAAGGTGGCCATTCTGGATCAGAATACCGCCGAGAGTCTTTTTGCCGGACAGAATCCTCTGGGACAGGTGCTGGAGATTGATACTGAGCCCTTTACTGTCATCGGCGTAGTCTCTCTTTCCAGCAGCTATGAGCCCAATATTTCCAACTATGAGGAGTACGCTACCTTTGTGGGCTTTGACAGCGGCTCAGTTTATATTCCCTCCAACCTCTGGCCGCTGGTCTGCCAGTATGATGAGCCTCAGAAGGTGGATATTCAGGCCGTCACCACCGACGATATGACCTCGGTGGGCAAGGAGAGCGCAGATTACATCAACGCCAAGCTTTCGGTCAAGGAGGACTCTGATCTGTCCTACAGCAGCAGCGATATTATGGAGCGGGCCGAACAGCTCCAGCAGCTGGCCAATGCCACCAATCAGCAGCTGATCTGGATTGCCTCGATCTCGCTGCTGGTAGGCGGTATAGGCGTAATGAATATTATGCTGGTTACCGTCACAGAGCGTACCCGTGAGATCGGTCTGAAAAAGGCACTGGGTGCCCGGAAGGGCCGTATCCTGTGGCAGTTCCTTACCGAGGCGGCCGTGCTTACCAGTCTGGGCGGCGTAATCGGCGTACTGGCCGGTATCGGTATGGCCCAGATAGTCAGTCGTGTAGCTGGCTCGCCCACCGCTATCAGCGGTCCGGCCATTCTGGTGGCCGTGCTGTTCTCCATGCTGATCGGTATCCTTTTCGGTCTTATGCCTGCCGTAAAGGCGTCCAATCTTGACCCCATCAACGCACTGAGAAGAGAGTAACTCTCTGTCCATCGCTATTTTCCCAGCCCGGACGGCATTGCCGTCCGGGCTGGTTTTTTCAGTCTTGAACTGAAAGGACATCTCAAATTGGAACACAAGACTGAAAACGTTCCATTTTGTTGGATTGTAACAAATGGTAACATTTCCGGTTTAGCACAATGCACAAAAACAGGAGAAATATTTCTACATGGTAATGAATTGTTAGCGATGGAAAGATCTGTTATCATTATAATCGTAAGACCATGGTGAGAGTTTATGCTCTGCCATAAAGAAAGAGGTCATAATGATGAAGGAAAAGGCAAACAATCCCCGAAAGTTCCTCAGCCGTCTGCTGAGTGGGCTTATGGCGCTGGCTCTTGTGCTGTCTCTGATTCCCGGAGCAGTCTTTACCGCCAGTGCTGCCGAGGAGGTCAACGTGACTGTTCACTTTGACAACTCCTCTGACTGGTCTACAGTCAACGCTTATGCCTGGGACAGCAACGGTACGAACCTTCTTGGTTCTTGGCCGGGCTCTCCCATCGGCGAAAATGCTGAGCACGAGGGCTGGTTCGACCTGAATGTCAGTGCTTGGACTGACGTTACGCTGAGCTGTATCTTCAATAATGGCTCGTCTCAGACTGGCGATCTGTCCATTCCTTTTGACGCCGATACCGCTGAGTTCTGGGTTGTTCCCAACGGAACTTCCGGCGGTAAGGTCACCTGCGAGATTCTCACCGAAGCTCCTGTGAGCTGGACCGGAGAGACCTCCTCTGCCGACTACTATGTGGCCGGCATGCCCGAGCTTTGCGGCGTAAGTTGGGATCCCGGCGCTGCCGCCAACAAGATGACCTATAAGGGCGGTGCCTCCTATGAGAAGGTCTATTCCAGCGTAGCTGCCGGCTCCTATGAGTTCAAGATCACTGACGGCACCTGGAACAACTCCTGGGGCAACGGCGGCAGCAACTATGCCATCACTGTCGACACCCTGAGCAATGTCACCATTACCTTCGATTCCTCCAGCAAGACCATCAGCGTGGATGTGGCTCCTGTTCCTCAGGAGAGCTACTTCGTGGCTGGTTCTGCCGGTCTCTGCGGCGTGGAGTGGAGCTGTGATGCTGAGGCCAATAAGATGAGCCTGAAGAGCGGCACCACCTACGAGAAGGTCTATTCTGACGTTCCTGCCGGCTCCTATGAGTTCAAGATCACTGACGGCACCTGGGACAACTCCTGGGGCAACGGCGGCGGCAACTATGCTGTCACTCTGGAGGCTGACAGCACCGTCACCATTACCTTCGACTCTTCTGACAAGTCGATCAGCGTGGAGATTACTCCCACTGTTCCTGTCGTTCCTGAGGGCAGCACTGCTGTCACCATCCACTTCCTCAAGCCTGAGGATTGGAGCACCAACATGAAGGTCTATACCTGGAGCGGTCTGGATATGGGTGCATGGCCCGGCACCGCTGTCAGCGAGAACGCCGGCCATGAAGGCTGGTATGATCTGATCGCTGTTCAGGAGACCCCTGCCTCTTTCAACTTTATCTTCAACGCCGACGGTAAGCAGACTGCTGACCTCTATACCGGCGAAGTTACCGGCAACACCGAGCTTTGGGTGGTTGGCAATACCGTCTATACCACCGCTCCCGGTGAGTGGTCTGGCGACTACACCTATACCGCCCGTATCCACTTCCAGAAGTCTGACAGCTGGCAGGACAGCGTCTATGCCTGGATCTGGGATGTAAACGGCAACACGATCCCCGGCTACGAGGAGTATCATACGACATGGCCCGGCGCCGCTGTGGATGCCGATCCGGTCAATGACGGCTGGTACAACGTGGAAGTGACCATGGACGAGGATGAGGGCTTCTACTTCATCTTCAGCGATGGCAACGGCGCTCAGACCAGTGACCTGTTTACCGATAAGCTTGAGGTTGTCACTGATCTCTGGGTAGTGGCCGAAAGCGTCCAGACCAGCGCCCCTAACGGCTGGGTGGATCCTAACCGCACCGTTCACGTTCCCGGCACCTTCCCCGGCCCCTCCTGGGACGCTGCCTCCAACCAGATGACCTACGATCCCGAGCTGGGTCTGTATGTTTACACCTTTGAGGACGTTCCCGCTGCCAAGTATGAGTTCAAGATTGCCATCAACGGCACTTGGAATGAAAACTACGGCGTGGGCGGCGTTGCCGACGGCAGCAATATCCCCGTCACCGTCCCCAGCACTCAGGACGTCACTGTCTGGTACAACGACAAGTCTCACATGGCTGTTACCTCTGTAGACTATGTCTTTGCCGATATTGATCTGGTGGGCACCGGTATTCCCGAGGGCACCAAGCTCACCGATCCTGACCTGTCCGGTATCTACCGTGTTACCGTTCCTATGGCTGCCGGCACCTACACCGATGTCAAGATCGTTTGGGAGGATCAGGAATATCCCTTCACCTCTATCGAACTGGAACAGGCCAAGGACGTAACCTTCTACTTTGACCCTGCCACCGGTCTGTACTATAACGATGCCTCTGACATCGCTCTGGAAGCCGATGAGGTCTATTACGACTCCAAGGATCTGAACTACAAGGCTCCCTTTGGCGCCGTAGCTCAGGACGAGACCGTTACCTTTACCATTGCCACCGGCACCGACATCGCCGCTGTCAGCCTGATCATCAAGGGCGTGGGCAACTATCCCATGACCAAGACTGGCGAGGGAGTCATGACTGCCGCTGCTGACGGCGAGATGACGGTTGGTGCAGTTCTCTGGACTGCTGAGGCCTCCATTCCCCATATTGGTGAGTACGACTACTACTTCGCCGTTACCAATGGTTCCAACATGGGCATCTATTGCGACGATGACGGCTACTATGGTACCGGCCATCTGACCGATCTGACCAACGTCATGCCTTATGATCTGGTCGTCTATGAGAAGGGCTTTGAGACTCCTGACTGGATGAAGGATGCTGTGATCTACCAGATCTTCCCCGACCGTTTCTTCAACGGTGACCGCTCCAACGATCTGGCTCAGACCAGTGCCCGCGGTGAGGTGGACTATGAGTTCATGGAAGACTGGTATGTCATCCCTGAAAACCCCGAGCAGGACGACGAAGTGGCCGAAGCTAACGGTGCTTATGTGGGCGACGACAACTGGTCCAACGAGATCTATGGCGGCGACCTGGCCGGTATCACCCAGAAGATGGACTACCTGAAGGCACTGGGCGTCAACGTCATCTACCTCAACCCTGTCTTTGCTTCCATCTCTAACCACCGCTATGATGCCTGCGACTATACCGAGATCGATCCCATCCTGGGCGATCTGGGCGACTTTGAGGCTATGGTTGCTGCTGCCGAGGCAAACGGCATGCACATCATTCTGGACGGCGTCTTTAACCACGTCTCCGATGACTCTATCTACTTTGACCGTTACTACAAGTTCCTCCCCGACGCTGCTGAGAAGTACGACGGCAAGATTGGTGCCTATCCCTACTGGGCTTATGTCTATGACCTGATGGCAGAGGAGGGCAGCACCCAGGCTGACGCCGAGGCCGAAGCCCGCGCCTTCTTCTCCGAAGAGTACGGTATCACTGACTACTCCTACACTGAGTGGTTCGAGGTCTATAACCAGTTCATGGATGGCAGCGTGGACAATATCGGTCTGCGTGCCGGTAAGAAGGTCTATTCTTATGACGGCTGGTGGGGCTATGACTCCATGCCCATTATCTACTCCACCAATGGCTCTGAGTATCAGACCGGCAACTGGGCAGAAGAGATTATCTACAACCAGCAGGGCACCAGCGTGACCCAGTACTGGATCACCAAGGGTAACAACGGCTGGCGTCTGGACGTTGCTAACGAAGTCTCCGATGAGACCTGGCAGCGCTTCCGCGATTCCGTCAAGGGTCTGGACAGCGAAGCTGTCATCATTGGCGAAATCTGGGACGACGCTACCAAGTACCTCATGGGCGATATGTATGACTCTGTCATGAACTACCTCTTCCGGAATGCTGTCACTTCCTTTGCCAAGGACGGCTCTGCTGCCGCTACCACGAAGGATATGGAGAAGATCCGTGAGCGTTATCCCGAGGAAGCTTTCTATGCTATGATGAACCTGGTCGGCTCTCACGATACGACCCGCGTTCTCTCCTATCTGGACGGCATCTCCGATGACCGTGAACAGAAGGATCCCGACAGCGCCTTCCCCACTTACGAAAAGACCAGCGAAGTGGCTAAGCAGCGTCAGTATCTGGTGGCCTTCACCCAGTTCACCTACGCCGGCGCTCCCACCATCTACTATGGTGACGAGATCGGCATGGTAGGCGCAGACGACCCCGATGACCGCCGCGCTTTCGAGTGGGGCAAGGGCAATAAGGACCTGGTCGAGTGGTATGCCAGAATGGCCGCCATTCGTGAGGAGTATGAGATGCTCCGTACCGGTTCTGTGGAACCCTTCGCCGTGGAAGGCAAGGACAGCGTTCTGGGATATGTCCGCCGCCTCGGCTCCTCCGGTCCTGCTATGACCACTGCTGACGCCGGTGAATGGGCCATCGTTATGGGCAACAATGCTTCCGGCGATCAGACCGTGACCATCAATGTCAACGAACTGGCTACTCCCGCTGAGGCTCTGACCGATGTTGTCTTTGGCGACGAGTATGAGGTGGCTGCTGACGGTACCGTCACTGTTACCGTTAAGAGTGACCGAGGCGTTGTCCTGGTTCCCAGCGAGCTGGCTGAAGAGGTCGAAGTCAATGAGGACGCTCTGGCTCCTGCCTATGATCCCAGCTATATCGTGACCAGTGGTATTGACACCGATCCCGACGATCCCACCGATCCCGACGATCCCACCGATCCTGACGATCCCACTGATCCTGACGATCCCACCGATCCTGACGATCCCACTGATCCTGACGATCCCACTGATCCTGACGATCCCACCGATCCTGACGATCCCACCGATCCCGATGACGGTGATGACGAGGATTACGATGATCCCGACGACGGCGACGACGAGGATTACTATGATCCCGACGACGGTGACGACGACAACTCCTCTTCTGACAAGGGGGACAAGTCTGATAAGGACGACTCTCCCGAGACCGGCGATGACTCTATGGCCAACTTCTGGCTGACTCTGGCTGGCTTCTCCCTGACTGTGATGGCTCTTGTGGCTGTGACTGGTCTGCGCAGAAGATACAACCGATAAGGTCATCTGACAACACTAGAAAGCCCCCAGCCAAAAGCGTGATGTCCTTAACGGAGAAAACGAAAACCGAATAGGATAAAAGGAAAAGGCAGCATAGTCTATGATGGCTATGCTGTCTTTTGCATTGTTTGATTATAAAAAAATGAACTCGATTGAAAGCGTCGCAGAAATGCGGTGCTTTTTTGAATTTTATTTCGAAAATCGCTGGACTTGTGAAAAGTGTTGTGGTATGTGTTTGTGTTGCAAAAAGGAGGTGCAACGCACATGACAACGCTTGAAGACTTATACTATGGCAACATCAGTCCGCACGAAAGGTACATAAAACGTGGTTCGAGAGTCGATCAACTCGTAAAGCTGATATGCAAAAACGAAGAAAGCCTAACGGCAACGCTCACCGAGCAGCAGAAAGAAACCTTCGAAAAGTTTAAAGACTGCCAAAGCGAACTTGCAGGAGTGACAGAACGAGATGCATTCAGAGACGGCTTCATCCTTGCGGTTAGAATAATGGTTGAAGCGATGGAAGGATTAGAAACGGTGGATGATACATGAAAAAACTAATAATCCTTCTTCTCTGCTGTGGGGTGCTCGTGAGCATGGTGGGTTGCGGTAATAACACCGCACCTCCGCCTACCGAAAGTCCGCCGACAACGGTAGCGGAAACGATAATAATAGAAACACCTACCGAAACAACACCGCCTGTGGCGACGGTAGAGCCGACAGAAAAAGAGAAAGAACCTGTCCCCACCGAGAGCAAGGAACAGACAACCGAGCCGACCGTGGTGACTACAGAACCTACAACAACGACACAACCAACAGAAGAAACAACGACGACCTCAACAAGCACTGCTAAAGAAAATGTCACCCCTCAGATTACGGAAACAGCACCAAGCACAATACCGCAGCTTGCGGAAAGTGAAACGACAGCAACAGCACTACCAAAGGAAGAACCAAAAGCCGAAACGGAATTTCCGAAGGTAACCGAGCCGGAGCCAACGGAAAAACCTGCTTCCTTCGATATTGATCACTGGATCATCTATGCAAAGAGCTACGCCGAAAGCAAAGGACTCGTACTAAGCGACACAGCGGTAGATTGCTGGGATAACCCCATCCGAGCAGGTGCACACTGCATTTACCTCGAAAGAGATATTCAAAGCCGACTTGACCGCTATGCAAAGGATGAGGACATCACCGATGTGTGGATCTGGGCAGAAGCCACGGACAACGACTGCTACGACATTTATATTGGCTACTCTTAAAAGTAAAATTATTATAAGCTTAAAACACTCACTGGATCCGGAAATCAAACGGACAAAAAGAAAATCAAATAGGATAATTAAAATTCACCATAGATTCAAAATGTGTCTATGGTGGATTTCATTTGTGACAAATCAAGCAAAAATCAGTTGCAACCCTACAAAATCCGACAAAACCCATTGAAAACAAACGAGATATATGCTATAATGTATTTTGTAGAATTGTATTCATAGGAGATATGGAAATGATTACAAAAGCAGATATGCCGGATCGGTGGTATTCCACAAAAGAAATATGCGCATATCTCGGAATCAGCCGAGATACCTTGCTTGTTTGGATTGCGAACAAAAACATGCCCGCTCACAAAGTCGGTCGCAACTGGAAATTCAAAGTAAGCGAAGTGGATGAGTGGATCAAAAGCGGACAAGCAGCTGAATGAGGTTAAAATATGAACGAGCAACAATTCAAGAAATTGCTAATCGAGATGATACGAAAAGATTGTCATCCCGAAAAAAACAAAATAATCGATTTGCTTAGATTGGTGTCTGTCACTTTTAATAAAACAACTCAGTTTGCAAGACGAGGCGTTTGGAATCAATGCGAAGAATATATTTACTTAAGTATTATTCCTGATAAACTTCTCGAACTAAAAGAATTTGAAAAATATATAACCAAAAAATGCGAAGAAATCTACCCAATCAGTGATGAATATGCTCTTTGCGGCGTTATCTATAAACCTGGTGCAATGCTTGAAACAGAAGATATCAGCCAAGAGATCGTTTTTGAGGATATTAGAAATCAAATCATTGATGAGATCCGAAATGCAAAATACCTAATATGGATTGCTATGGCGTGGTTTACCGATCCTGTGCTGTTTAATGAACTTAAAAAGAAAAAACAACAAGGCGTTACAATTGAAATAGTACTAGATAATAATGAAAAAAACAAAAATGCTGAATTCGATATTGATAAAGAATTTTCACCGCACTGGATTACTATTCAATCGCAATATAAAAATTATATGCACGAGAAATTTTGCGTTATTGATCTTCAAACGGTTATTCACGGCACATTTAATTGGACTAAAGCCGCTAATTTCAACAAAGAACATATAAGTATAGATCGTAACCGTGAAACAGCAGAAAGCTTTGCTAATGAATTTATTGAATTAAAAAAATTAGATCTGATTTATCAGACATTTTAGTTAAAATAAAAGTCTGCAAATGGCGCAAAAGCGGACAAGCAGCAGAATAAGAATGTGATGGAGATAGTGTTTTATGAAACCTGAAGATAAAGCGCGAGTTACAATTGATAAAAAGTTAATAGAATCCGGCTGGACGATTCAGGATGTTAAATCCCTTAATCTTTCG
>JAFQNL010000044.1 GCA_017395935.1 Oscillospiraceae bacterium | reverse complement strand
TAAGTTTATCTGTCAGGCGAAGAAGTATCTGCATCTGGAGAAGTTGACTCCCGCAGTGCTGAACGATCTGGTCAAAGCGGTCTATGTCCATGCCCCGGACAATTCCAGCGGACACCGGGTGCAGGATGTGGAAATCAGCTACAACTACATTGGGATTCTTCCTGCAACATTACTCTATGATTTACAAAACGGAAAAACGGCATGACCGAAATCATGCCGTTTCCCGAAAACAATTGTGAAACTGTTTTTATTGGACCGCCCTTCGGTGGGCCGCTTTTTTCCGGCTCGGAGGACGGGCTTTCTTTTTAGATCTCTTCTTCCAGATATTGTCATTTTTTCCAGTGGATGGAAAAGGAGGAAAAGAGGCGACAAAAGACGAAAAATCCCCCGGACCCGCAAAGGGACAGACAGGAGGAAGAAGGAGGGGGAAACCGGTCGGAATCGGCTGTCGAAAGAACTGACATTATAACTTTTTTGAAATAAAAATGCAATTAGTCGAAGAGTGACGATAAAAAATGAAACTATTTAGGCGGAAAAGCGTTGCGGGCGGCGATTGGATGTGCTAAATTGTGTACAGTCAATCAGCGAGGCTGGTGACCGGCCTTGGATGATAATTCTGAACTGAAGGGGAAGAGAACTATGAATCTGATCAAAGTGGTCATTGCCGATGCCGACGAGGAGAGCCGTCAGGCTCTGGCGGAGATCCTCTCTGCCGAGGGAGATATTCAGGTGGTCGGCGCAGTAGGAGAAGGAGCGAAGGTGATCGGTCTGCTTCGGGAGACGGGAGCCGATGTATTGATTACCGATCTGGTCCTCTATGGCATGGACGGACTGGATCTGCTCAGCCAGATCAATACACAGGAGGCCAGAAAGCCGGGCATCCTGGTTTATTCCAGCTTTGTGGCCGGCGGAGTGGCCGCCCGGACAGCCGAGCTGGGAGCCGACTACTTCCTGACCAAACCCAATCAGGGACAGGCAGTGGTGGAGCGGGTCCGGCTGCTGCGCAGCAGTGCCTCGGTGACGCCCAAGGCCTATCAAAATCTGGAGACACTCATTACTTCCATTATTCATGAGATCGGTGTTCCGGCCCATATCAAGGGTTACCAGTATCTCCGGGAGGCTATTATGATCGCCGTCGATGATATGGAGGTCATTAACGCCGTCACCAAGGTTCTCTATCCCGAGGTGGCCAAGCGCTACGGGACGACCGCCAGCCGGGTAGAGCGGGCCATCCGCCATGCCATTGAGGTGGCCTGGGACCGGGGAGATCTGGAAACGCTCCAGAAGTACTTCGGCTATACCGTCTCCAACGCCAAGGGAAAGCCTACCAATTCCGAGTTCATCGCCATGATCTCCGATCGCCTCCGTCTCCAGCGCAAGGAGCAGTAAAAAGCCCCTACTGCCCATTTCATAGCAATACCCCCGACCCGGAGCAGATTTGCCGGGTCGGGGGTATTCTTTTGCCTGAAGATGCCTTCAGTAGAAGAGAATACAAATGTAGTTATAACCTGTTGACTTATATATGAATCTATATAGTGTATTTTAGGGATAAAATACAACTGTTTCGAAAGGTGAAATACAATTGGGGAGGCGTGAACTGTGGAAGAAAGCAAACTGCGGATCAGACCCAAGAAGTATACCGGAGAGTCTACCGTGACCTCTCTGCGGATCCCAAAAGATATGCTGCGGGACTCGTCAGACTGTTCCCAGCGCGCAGGCCCAGGTGACCCGGGGCAAGTTCGTTCTGGAGGACGGCAGCTTTGAGAAGACCGCCGAGCACTTTGAACGGGCGCTGGATCAGGACACGGAACGCAGGGAAGCGTATCTGGGCAAGGAGCTGGCCCGCCGGCTGGCCCTTCAGACCCGAACTGCCCTTATCGAGCGCAACCGGCTGTGTAAGCTGGGCAAGAGCTGAAAAAACGGAAAACAGGCACGGCGGAAAACCGCTGTGCCTGTTGTGTTGTCCGGGACGCTGGTCAAAGCTTGAGAGCCCGGCCCAGATAATGGAGGATCATACCTTCCAGACGGGGAATGATCCGATCATAGAAGAAAAAGACCACATTGCCCAGCCCCAGCAGCAAAAGATTCATCCACAGACTGGAGACTTCCGGGATCAGCAGAGTCATAACCGCCCATTCCAGCGCTGCCGTAACGGCGTTGAACCAGAGCAGCTTGAAGAGCGTCCTCTGGGGCTGGTTTCTGGATTCAAACCACGGGCGAAGGATAGGATAGGGCCCGAAGAGACAGAGATACATCAGATTCTGTTCCAGATCGACAATGAGCAGAAAGCCCAGCAGACTTACCGTCAGCCAGAGCAGAATATGCCACCGCCGGCCCATTTTCCGGCCTACCGGGGCCAGCAGAGGAGCGGCCATCATAGGAGCGGCGTAGGTGCCGATACCGCTGGAGGCGCCCAGCAGCAGAATGACCACACTCAGGGCTGCCAGCATACCGCCAAAGGCGATGTTTCGGCTCTCTTTCATAATAGGAGACCTCCTGTCAGAGCTTGCTTATCAGCAGTATAGGCCACAGTCTGCCCCGCTGTCAACGGACAGAGGCGGACAGGGTCGGAGAAGAAAACTTTTTCACGGAAAAAAGACCGGGGCTGTTTGCTTTTTACCGGCCGGGGATGTACAATAGAGCAAAGAACAAGAACGGAGGATGCTGCCATGTCCGCACCCAAGCTGATCCTTTCTCAGTCGCTGCGCAAGGAACTGGACGCCGGCTTTATTGGCGTATTCGGCCTTGCCCCCCAACGCTATTTCTCCGCCCCCGGCCGTACTGAGATTGGCGGTAACCATACCGATCATCAGCGGGG
Organism: Oscillospiraceae bacterium; assembly: GCA_017395935.1. GTDB lineage: Bacteria > Bacillota > Clostridia > Oscillospirales > Oscillospiraceae > Onthomonas. The sequence goes on along the minus strand of JAFQNL010000044.1, from coordinate 47,962 downwards.
CCGGGTCCTAGCTGCCGCCGTGGATCTGGATACGGTGGCCGCGGTCCGGATCAACGGAACCGATCGGATTCGAATCCTCTCTGAAGGCTATCCCATGTGCGAGGTAGATCTAAGCAGGCTGGAGCCGGTGGCAGAGGAGATCAATACCACGCCGGCGCTGGTCCGGGGCGTAGCCGCCCGATTCAGCCAGATGGGCTGCCCGGTCCGGGGCTTTGACGCCTACTGCCGATCCACCGTCCTGCCTGGCTCCGGACTGAGCTCCTCGGCCGCCTTTGAGGTACTGATGGGCACAATTGTCAACGGCCTCTTCTTTGACGGAAAGGCCAGCCAGCCTGAGATCGCCCAGATTGGCCAGTACGCTGAGAACGTCTTCTTTGGAAAGCCCTGCGGTCTGATGGATCAGATGGCCTCTGCTGTGGGTAATCTGGTGACCATCGACTTCTTCGATAAGCAGCGGCCGGTTATCCGTCCGGTAGAGGTGGACTTTGCCTCCTTCGGCCATGCCCTGTGCATTATCGACACTCAGGCCAGCCACGCTGACCTGACGGACGAATACGCCGCCATTCCCAACGAGCTCAAGGCGGTCTCCGGCTGGTTTGGCAAGGAAGTGCTGACCCAGGTGGAGGAGGCCGACTTCTACGCTGCCATTCCCCAGCTCCGCCAGAGCTGCGGCGACCGGGCAGTTGTCCGGGCCATCCACTTTTATCAGGAGAACGCCCGGGTGCCCCAGCAGGTGGAGGCGCTGGAGACAGGTGACTTTGATCGTTTCCTCAGCTTGATCCACCAGAGCGGCCACTCTTCCTATATGTATCTTCAGAACGTGATTCCCTCCGGTTATCAGCGCCATCAGGACGTGGCCCTTGCCCTCGCCCTGTGCGAGCATCTGCTTCAGGGCCGAGGCGCCAGCCGGGTCCACGGCGGCGGCTTTGCCGGTACCATTCAGGCCTTTGTCCCTATGGACCTGCTGGAAGACTTCCGGGCAGGAATGGACGCCGTACTGGGCCAGGGTGCCTGCCACGTGCTCTCTATCCGGCCTCAGGGTGGTGTGGAGATGGAGATCGGCTAAGTCTCTGCGCTCCGGCAAGAACCAATACAGCGACCTGTGCCCCATCTGCCGACAGGCGGATGGGGCAGTCTGTTTTCCGCGGCAATTGACGAGGGGGAACAGAGCAGGTATACTGAGGCTCATACAGAAGAAACGAGGTGGCATGAAATGGATTTGATCCGGCGCTATTCCGCCGGGCGCGATCTGGATCGCGCCCCGGACTGTTTCCGGGACCTGCTGGAGAGGGGGTTGGTCGAAGAGGAACGGCTGCTGAAAACGGAGGATGGCTTCTGGACGGCTCGGGTTTCCCTGTCCGATTTGCTGAAGGGGCGGGGGATCACCGCCTTTCATAATGACCGGGGGGAGGAACGGCGCTGCGACCTCTTCTTTGACGACTGGTATCTGTACGCCCTGAAGGGGGAGAGCGGTTGGATCTGCAGCCTCTATAAGCTTCGGGAGCAGGAGCACGAGCTGGAGCAGGGTCTGATCGCCGATGGCGATACGCCGGGCGTCACCGTCTGCTTTATCCGCTTTGATGAGCGGCTGTTGCTGGACTGCCTGAGACAGGGGACGGAGGAGCGGATGAGCCGGCTGAACCGGGAGATCGACCGGGTGGTGGCCCGGCAGGGCCAGCGGCATGACCCGGCGCTGAAGGCCTATTTTATCTCCCCCAACGCTCAGGCCCCCTATCTGATTGCCCGGCTCTATGTCCGCCATCTGGCCTCCTTTGCCCGGGAGGGGAGTCTGATGGTACCCGATCACTACCGCCGAATCTGGGCGCTCAGCCAGGAACCGGGGGCAAAGAAGAAGACTCGGCGGCTGCCCGACTTTATCCGGGCCAATAATCAGGCTGCCGGCAGGATTGTCTGCGATCAGGAGAGGATCTTTTTGACCGGGGCCGATTCGCTCAGCGTCTGGGAGGAGCTGGCCCTTCTTGCCACCCATACGGGCAACGTGAGCTTTCACAGTTTTGCCGCCGAGATCCGTTACCACGCCCAATTTCTTACCGCCCTTGCCCGGATTCCCGTTCCTGTCCTGGGAAAGAGCGTCTATGCCAGCGCCATCCGGGCCGACATGACCATCGACGACAACGAGTTTGAGGGGCCGGCGCCGTTCTACCGGCTGGACAGCCCCCTGGTACTGGAACAGCTCCGATGCCATCCGGAGGAGTGACAGGCCTCTGCCGGCTTTGGACTGGAGTATGGAGGTGGCGATGAAAACGAACAGAAGGACGCCTTCACGGGCAGGCCTCTTCCTTGTCGGAGCCCTTCTCAGCCTGTTCCTTGCAGGTTGCGGACAGGACAGCTATGAGCAGGGCTTTCAGGCCGGACTTGACCGAGGAGCAAAAGGAGAACCGGACACTGCTGAGAGAGACCATGGCCGACCACGGCTTCAAAGCCATCAGCACAGAATGGTGGCACTTTACTCTGAGAGAAGAGCCCTATCCCGACCGGTACTTTGATTTCCCAATTACCCTGCCTGAACGCTGAAGAGAGAAAAACGCCCCCATACGAGCCGTTTCGTATGGGGGCGTTTCAGTTCTGGGCGGGGAACCCGGCCTTACAGCTGACGCAGGATGTATTCCTTCACGGCTTCCAGCTTGCTCTTCTTCCAATGTCCCTCGTCCGCCTTTTTCGAGAAGGGGACAATAATATGGAAATCCATATGAGCACCCTCAAAGTAGCCGTCCGGCTCCTCGCTGAAGAAGTAGCCGTCCCAGACCTCCTGAGGGGCGTCGGTAAAGCGCTTGGGCTCCAGATAGATCATCTTGCGCATATCCTCTACCACAAAGGCCTTGGCCGACAGGGGGGCCAGCAGCTCATATTCCTCGGCGGGGATATTGGTGAACACGGCGGGCAGAGGAGCGATGTCAATCCGCTCGTCTCCCCGGACGATCTGAATACCGATGGCCTCAAAGTCCAGCTTCTCCTCGGTGAAGATGAGCTTAAGCAGAACGCCGATATCGGTATACAGGTGGACGCGCTGATAGTCGGTGTCAAAGATAAAGTTGCCCAGCGAGTAGAAGATGGCCTTGCCGTCGTCAAAGAGCTCGTAGTTCTCCGGCACATGAGGATGATGGCCTACCACAACGTCGGCACCCATCTCCAGATACTTCAGATACCGGTCCCGGGTATAGGGGCTGGGCAGACTGGTAAACTCCTCTCCGCCATGGGAGACCACTACGCACCATCTGCATTTGGCCTTGATCTCGGCAATCCGCTTGGCGATATAGTCCATATCGTCCCAGCGGAAGATGCCCGGCTCGGTAGCCGTGGCGGGGATGCACTCGGCCTGATAAGCGACGCAGAACATACCGATTCCGCCGGCCTCGTCCAGATAGATGGGCTCGGAGGCTTCGACCTCGTTCAGACCGGCGCCGATGGTCAGACAGCCCATGTCCGCGGCGATCTTCTTGGTGCTGATCACGCCCTCTACGCCGGCATCCATCGTATGGTTATTGCCGATGGCCCAGATATCAGCGCCCATCTGCCGGAGCACCCGGGTGGCTTCCGGATTCATACTGTGGAAAAAGATGCCCCGGGAGCCGTCATCCGCGGCGTCGATGAGGGCGCCTTCCACGTTGGCCACGGTGTGATCGGCGCTGTGAAAAAAGTCCAGTACAGGCTTGGACAGCAGCTGGTCATCCAGCCAGCGCTGATCCATATAGCGGTCAAAACCGATATCGCCGGTAAATACGATGGAGGTTTTCGATTTCTTCATGGTCAGTTCTCTCCTTTGCTGAGACGGGGACGAACCGGCAATCTAACTTGGCAGTACGTCAAAATGAATGTTTATAAAAGGATCTTACCATATTTATGCAGAATATGCAACGGGAAGGAGAAAGCGCTTGTCGTCCGCTTCGCTCTGCCGGTCCGGCGAAGCGGATATGCCGGACGGAAGTATGCCTGCCGCTGCCGGGAAAAGGGGGATACGGAAATCAGATTGAGAAAAGAAGTATCGAATCCAACAACTGGTAGCGATTTTGACCTTGTTTGTTTTTCGGCCTTCCGCTATGCTATATTTACCCGTAGCCGATGCGCGCGATCGGCTGCAGAACTGGAACCACTACAAACGAATCAGAGGAGGAACGAACTTATGAAAAAACTGTTAGCCCTGCTTCTGGCTCTGCTGATGACGCTGTCTCTGGTTGCCTGCGGCAGCGGTGACGCCCCCGCCGAGGAGCCTGCAGAAGAACCTGCTGCCGAAGAGCCCGCTGAGGAGCCTGCTGAAGAGCCTGCCGAAGAGCCCGCCGGTGAAAAAGTTGTTACCGTGAGCTGTTGGCTGGAGCCCTTCCCCGAGTGGGAAGCCTATGTGCTGGAAGAGACCGGTATCAAGATTGAGTACGAGCAGGTGGAGAGCAAGAACTACTTTGACATTATGACCACCCGCCTTCAGGGCGAAACCGGCTCCGACCTGTTCTACGCCTACAACGCCGACGCCACTCAGATGTACATCAGCGCCGGCTACGCTATGGATCTGTCCGATTGCTCCTTCCTGAGCAATGTCAATGAAAACTACCTGAATGCCGCCAAGGAAGAAGGCGCAGGCAAGGTTTACGGTATCAACGAGAATATCTCCTATGTAAACGTTCTGTTCTACAACAAGGAGATCTTCGAAGAAAATAACATTGCCGTTCCCCAGAATATGGATGAGTTCCTGGCTGTCTGCCAGCAGCTCAAGGATCTGGGCATCACTCCTCTGATCCACGGCAACGGTGAAGCCAACCATCTGAAGCGCGCTCCCTTCGAGCCCATCTGCATTGTCACCGCTCAGGAAGGCGGCGCTGAGTGGGTCAAGGGACTGGCTGCCGGCGAGAGCAAGTTCACTGACGATATCTTTGTCAAGGCCGCTGGCTATCTGGAGCAGATCGTCCAGAGCGGCTATCTCTCCGATCTGTCCAACGGCATTACCCATGTGGAAGCCTGGGAACTGTTCACTCAGGGCGAAGCTGCCATGATGACCGGCGCTTCCTTCTACGCTGACCAGAACTACGGTCCTGTTACCCCCGAGTTCGAAGTAGGCGTTGTCCCCGCTCCCTACAACTATGAGGGCGAGCCTCATGTCCTTGCCGCTACCTCTGGCGCCACCATCATGGTCAATGCCAAGAGCGCGAACGTAGAGGTGGCCATGGAGTACATGGACTTCTATGTGACCCACTGGCAGGAATACGCAGCCATTTCCGGCCGTCCCATGGCCTATGCCGGCGAGGCGGAGGACTGGGCTCCCTATTCCTGGATCTTTGACGAGTGCGGCAAGTATCCCGCACTGCCCTATGTCCGTGAGACTTCTCTGATCCAGAAGGATCTGGAAGCCTGGACTCAGGGTGTTCTGACCGGAGGCTCCGCTACCGACGGTCTGGAAGATCTGGACAGCCGTCTGGCCGCTGCCATTGGCTAATTCCGCTATCCTGACTGACCGGACAGCACCCCCAGCTGTCTGAAGCCATGAAACGCAATGGCGTGCCGCCCTTTGTGGTGCGCACGCCATTGTGCTCTGAAAAAAACCCTCCGAAAAGGAGTGCGAAAATTATGTATGCACTTACACGACGCACCAGAAGCAGGATCGAGTCAGTTCTGTACGCGCTGCCCATCCTGCTGATCTTTGTCTTTGCTGTTGCTATTCCTCTGGTTCAGTGCTTCCTGTATTCGCTAACCGACTGGAAGAGCATCAATCTGGAGAAAAACTTTGTCGGACTGCTGAACTATGTTCGGGTGTTTCAGGACAGCGTATTCCTGAAGGCCGCGAAAAATACGCTCATCGTTACATTCTTCGTCTCTTTTCTGCAGAACGCGTTCAGCCTCTTTCTGGCTACCATCCTGAATCAGAAGTTTTTCCGGGGCAGAGAGATTGCCCGGTCTATCATTTTTATCCCCACCCTGATCGCTACGATGGTTCTGGGCAGTATGTGGCGCTTGCTGCTCAGCCCGGTCCGGGGCCCCTTTGCCATGCTGCTGAAGGCGCTGGAAGTGACCAATCGGGGAGACTTTAATGTGCTGGCAAAGGAGAGCACCGCCCTCTATGCCATTATTTTCATCATGGTCTGGCAGTATGTGGGCTACAATATGCTCATTTATACCGCCGGCCTGAATTCTGTCCCTGAAGAGCTCTACGAGTCGGCCAAGATTGACGGCGCCGGACCGATTGCTATGTTCTTCCGTGTGACGCTGCCGTTGATTATGCCTTCGATCACCACCAATATGTTCCTGAACGTGATCGGCTGCCTGAAGTGCTTTGAATATGTCTATATCGTTACCAGCGGCGGACCCAACCATGCGACCGAGACGCTGGCGACCTATATGTATAATACTGCCTTTGGCCAGGGCCAGTATGGCTACGGCTCTGCCATTAGCTGCGTTCTGTTTGTGGTCGTAGCCATCGTGGGTATTGTCCAGACTAAGGTCCTGCGTTCCAGGGAGGTGGAGATGTGAAAAACTATCCTGCTAGAGTATTTTGCTATCTGGTGGTCATGGTCGCCGTTCTGGTCGTTGTTGTACCTCTGAGTCTGGTCGTGCTCATGTCTCTGAGCGACTGGTCTGCCTTCCAGAAGGACGTGTTCAGTATCTTTGAGACCGGTCCCCAGTGGCAGAACTTTGTAGAGGCGTGGGAAGTAGGTAAGATGGGCCTTTACTTCAAGAACACCCTGATCGTTCTGGTCATGAGCCTGCTGATGACCAATGTCAGTGCCTCTCTGCTGGCCTATTCCATCAAAAAGTTCGATACCCGCTTCAGCAATACCATGTACTATGTGGTCCTGGCCGGTATGTTCATTCCCGTTCAGGCTCTGATGCTTCCTCTGTACAATACCATGTCCGCTCTGGGCCTGCTGAATACCTATTTTGGTCTGGCACTGGTTTATTCCGGCATGGGCCTTCCTATGGCAACCATGCTCTACGCCGGCTTCTACCGGAACCTGCCGAAAGAGCTGCTGGAAGCTGCCGAGATTGACGGCTGCTCCTCCTTCGGCGCCTATCTCAAGGTGGCGCTGCCTCTCTCCAAAACGATTATCACGACGGTGAGCATTCTCAGCGGCCTGACCATCTGGAAGGACTTTTATATCAATATCATTGTCGTCTCCGACGCCAATATGAAGCTGATCTCTACCTCCATGCTGGCCTTCGTCTCCGAGTATACCACGAACTGGTCCGGCGTCTGCGCGGCCATGGTGGTGCAGTCCATTCCTGTTATCGCGCTCTACCTGCTGCTGCAGAAGCAGTTTGTCAACGGTATTACGGCCGGTGCTGTGAAAGGATAAGGTGAAGACATATGATTCCGAAAGATGGTATCCATCTTCGGGATGGCCGGTCATTATGGGAGAACGGTCTCTCGGCATGGACTGTGAGCGCTGGGAACTGCTTCCTCATCTGCCGGAGCGGATGAACGAGACGTTCCAAAAGATTGCCAGAGAGGTTTCTCTGTCCAGTGTGGTTTCTGCCAAAGGACGGAAGATCATGGATGACGGTATCCATTTTGATGCCAGGTCCCAGCGGGAGTTTGGAAAGCGATATTTTCAGGGTTGGCAGGAATTGCAGAGTCTGCTGTCATATCAAAAGGAGCAAAATATATGAAACGTTCTGAGATCAATAAAGCCCTCCGGGAATTGGAGGCTATGTGTGAGCGGGAGCACTGCTATCTGCCCCCCTTCTGCCATTTTACTCCCGAACAGTGGCAGGAAATCGGTCACGAATACGATGAAGTCCGTGACTGCATGCTGGGCTGGGACATTACCGACTACGGTCAGGGAAACTTTGACAAGTTCGGCTTCTCCCTGATCACCATCCGCAACGGCAACCGTGCCATGGCAGACAAGTATCCCAAGGTTTACGCCGAGAAGCTGCTCTACCTGAAGGAAGGTCAGTACGCCCCCAACCATTTCCACTGGTATAAAACTGAGGATATTATCAATCGCGGCGGCGGTAATGTGCTGATCCGTGTCTACAACAGTCTGCCCAATGAGGAGATCGACTACGAGTCTGACGTCACCGTCCATACCGACGGCCGCACCTATACCGTCCCCGCCGGCACTCAGATCCGGCTGACTCCCGGCGAGAGCATTCATGTGCAGCAGTATCTCTACCACGACTTCTCGGTGGAAGAGGGGACCGGCGCTGTTCTGCTGGGCGAGGTGAGTCAGTGCAACGACGACAACACGGACAACCGGTTCAATCCCCCTATGGGCCGTTTCCCCGAGATTGAGGAGGATGAGCCGCCCTACCGGCTGCTGTGCAATGAGTATCCGGCCGCAAAGTGAGGTAGAAGATGATCGACGTTGCCGCACTGGGAGAATTACTTATTGACTTTACCTGTCAGAGCACAGATCCGGATGGATATCCCACTATGGCTGCCCATCCCGGCGGCGCTCCGGCGAATTTTCTGGCCGCTCTGAGTAAGTTCGGCGCAAAAACCGCCCTGCTGGGCAAGGTGGGCGCCGACGCGTTCGGCAGGATGCTGCGCGCTACGCTGACGGGAGCTGGAATTGAGACCAGAGGGCTGGTCACTGACGATCAGGTGTTTACAACGCTGGCTTTCGTCACGCTGGACGAAACGGGAGACCGGGAATTTTCCTTTTCCCGGAAGCCCGGAGCGGATACCTGTATCCGCTTTGACGAGCTGGATCTCTCCCTCATTGACGAGGCAAAGGTGTTTCATTTCGGCACCCTTTCTCTGACAAGTGAGCCTGCCCGCGACGCTACGGTTCAGGCCGTCGCCTATGCCAGAAGACAGGGCAAGCTGATTACCTGCGATCCCAATCTGCGAAAGCCGCTTTGGTCCAGTCTGGAGGAGGCGAAGGAGCAGATGCTCTGGAGCCTTGGTCAGGCGGATGTGGTTAAGATCAGCGATGATGAGGTCGAGTTCCTCTACGGGCTGGACGCCGAGATGGGAGCGAAGCGTATTCTGGAGACCTGCGGTGTGAAGCTGGTCTTTGTCACCTGCGGGGCCAAAGGCTGCTGGTTTAAGAATGCCGTGGCTGAGGGCTGGGTGCCCGGGCTCGGGGAGATTGAGGTGGTGGACACCACCGGGGCCGGGGATATTTTCGGCGGCAGCGCCCTCTGGAAGCTGCTGAAGCTGGGAAAGACCCCTGAGACACTGAGCGAAGCGGAACTGCGGGATGTGGTGGGCTTTGCCTGTGCCAGCGCCGGCCTTTCCACTACCAAAGCCGGCGGGATCTCCAGTGTTCCGTCCTATGACGATGTGATGAAAAGGATCGGCTGACAGATGAATTACACGATCGGGAATGAACTGCTTACCGTTACGGCCACAGAACGGGGGGCGGAGCTGCAGTCTATTCTGGGCAGTGACGGGACGGAGTATCTCTGGCAGGGAGACACTGCCTATTGGGGGGACCGGGCGCCAAATCTCTTCCCCTATGTGGCCCGGCTCACGGAAGGGAGCTACTATCTGGATGGCCGGCGCTATCAAATGGACATCCATGGACTGGCCCCTTATCTGTCCTTTCAGCTGGAGGAGCAGACCCGTGAACGGATGGTGTTCCTGCTGACAGACAACGGGGAAACCTACCGGCAGTACCCCCGACACTTTGACTTCCGGGTTATCTACGAGCTACGGAAGAACAGCCTGGAGATCACCTATCAGGTAGACAACCGGGACCGGCGGACGATGTACTTCGGCCTGGGTGGGCATCCGGGCTTTCGGGTGCCGCTGGCGCAAGGGGTCGGATTTGAAGATTACCGGCTGCGCTTTTCCGACCCCTGCCAGCCCAGACGGGTAGGATTTACCGAGCAGTGCTTCCGAAACGGGGAGGAGAGCGATTTTCCGCTGGAAGATGGGCAGGTGCTTTGCCTGAAGCATGACCTGTTTGACGAGGACGCCATCGTTTTGAAGCATATAGCCCGTCAGGTTACACTGGAGACGGAGAAGGACGGCCACAGCGTGACTGTCTCCTTCCCCGGGATGGACTATCTGGGCCTGTGGCATTGGCCCGGAAAAACGGCGCCCTACATCTGTCTGGAGCCATGGTGCTCACTGCCCAGCATTCAGGACGAGATCGCTGAGTTTGAGCGCCAGCCGGATCTGATCGCGCTGAAGCCGAAGGAGCGATACACCAACTGCTGGAGTATCCGGATAGGAGAAATCTAGAATGAGAGCAAATACAGAGAATATTCGATATACAGGACGCTGGTATGTAACGGAGCAAAGCGCGATTGCCACCGCTCCCGGCTCCCGGTTTCAGCTGGCGTTTTCCGGTCACAGCATTGTGCTCCATTTTGATATCGAGTTTATCTCGTCACCGCCGCCCCATTTGTGGATCTCGGTAGACGACGGAGCCAGGATCGAAGTGCCGATAGACCGCCATCTGCGCCTTCAAGCGGGAACGGTGGGAAACCATATCGCGGAAGTGATCCTGAAAAGCTCAATCACATACGGCCACCGCTGGCATCCGCCCATGAACGGACGGGTGGAGTTTGTCGGCTGGGATGGCAGTCCGGGCTGTCTGCCGAAGGAGAAAAAGCAGACGATAGAGTTTGTAGGCGACTCTATTACCGAGGGCGTGTTTGTAGACAATGAGCTGGGAGAAGGCCTGGGCTGGCTGGGCAGACCCTATCAGGACGACGTGACGGCTACCTATGCCTGGCTGACTGCCTGTGAGCTGGGGCTGGAGCCAGTGATCTCGGCCTACGGCGGCGTGGGAGTCACCCAACCCGGCGGCAATGTACCAAAGGCGGCGGAGATGTATCCCTGCTGCTTTTCCGGGACGCCGATCGCCTACTCCAATGCGGACTATATTCTGATGAACTATGGCGCCAATGACAGAGAGCACAGCGCGGAAGAGTTTCTGAGGGAATACAGAAGGCTGCTGGATTTGGTGGCCGACCACAATCCGGAGTCCAAACTGATCCTGCTGGCGCCGTTCTGCGGCGCGTTTGAGCAGGAACTGGAGCTGCTGCGGGACAGATTCACGGCAGAGCGGGGCAGATCGCTTGAGCTGATCCGGACAAAGGGCTGGATCTCTCCGGAACCTCTGCATCCGGGTCGGGAGAGCCATCGCATACTGGCAGAACGTCTGACAGGGGCACTGAAAGCGCTGGGTATTGGATCGGCCGACGCCGGCTGAAAAAGATTCTGTCAATCAGCGGTCGTGTATCGTTTTGGCCGGCCATATCGAAATGGTCATTCAGTCCGGAGGGAAGCAATGGTATAACTGACAGAGAGAACGAGCTGTCCGTTTTCTGAAAAAGTGTTTGGAGAGATGAGTTGTGAAGTACAAAGCAATGCTGATGGATGTAAAGCGCTTTGCGATCCACGACGGGCCGGGGATCCGGACCACTCTGTTTCTGAAGGGCTGCCCGCTCAAGTGCGTTTGGTGCCATAATCCGGAAGGGATCTGGCCAAAGCCCCAGATGGCCTACTATCTCCATAAATGTATTGACTGCGGCGAATGCGTCAGCGTCTGCCCGACGGGCGCTCAGACGATGACGGAAGAGGGGAGACACAGCTTTGACAGAGAGCGGTGTATTGCCTGCGGCGCCTGCGCGGAGGTCTGTCTGGGAGAGGCTATGCTGCGCTATGGCCGGACTGTTGATCTGGAGCAGGCGCTTGCCATTGCGCTGGAAGACGCGGCTTTTTACGGAAGTACCGGCGGCGTTACCGTCTCCGGCGGCGAGCCACTGCTGCAGGCCGAGTTTGTGGCCGAACTGCTGACAGCGCTGAAGGCGAGAGGCATCCATACGGCGGTAGATACCTGCGGCTGTGTGCCTTGGGAGAAGGTGGAAAAAGTCCTGCCCTGCACGGATATGTTCCTCTATGACATCAAGCATATGGACCCGCGGCAGCACCGGCAGCTGACAGGAAGAAGCAACGAGCGGATCCTCTCCAATCTGATCCGGCTCTCGGAGCTGGGCGCCCGTATCGAGGTGCGCTTCCCCATGGTGCCGGGATGCAATGATGACATGGAGCAGATCGCCCAAATGGGGGTATTTCTGTCCGGCCTGCATATTGAGCGGGTCAAGGTCCTTGCCTATCATTCCATGGCAAGGGCGAAATACGCAGCGCTGGGAGCGGAAGATACCATGCCTCGGGTAGATACGCCGACTTCCGACGAGATGAGGGCGGCAGTTGAACAGCTGCGTCAAATGGGTGTGAACGCTGTTTCCGGTTAGGATGAACGAGAATAGACAGGAGGTTGACGCAATGATGTGGAATACCTTTGAACAGGACAAGCCATATTTGGAGAGCAAGTACTTAAATCCCACATTTGATCCCAATACCGGCCTGAGCGCAGAGGAACTGCTGGCTGGATTGGAGAAGATCTACGCAGACACACGGGCGTTGCCTCACCCCACGGTCAAAGCAATGGCGGTCGCCTATGTGCTGGATCATGTACGTATCAACGTAAGTCCCCATGACTGGTTTGTAGGCATTGACGGCTGGAGATTTCTCCGGGACCGGATGGTGCATAAAACGATCATTATGAAGTGGCAGGAGGAGGTTTATCAGAAGTATGCCTCGGAAGAGCGGCGGAGAATGAAGATCCACAACGCCTGCGGCAGCTTGAGTATCTGGCCTGACTATGACCACAGCGTCCCCGACTGGAAGGCTGTTCTGAAGCTGGGCTTTCCCGGTCTTCGGCAGCGGGCGAAAGACTGCCGGGAGCGGCACCGGGAAGCGGGAACGCTGACGGCTGAACGGGAGATCTACTACGATGCCATCGAGACGGAGTACGCAGCCATTCTGAGATTCCTGGCCCGACTGCAGGCTCAGGCGGAAGAGAAGGGCAGGCAGTACCCCCGCTGCGCCATGACGGCAAAGTGTCTGAAGACGCTGATGGAGGGAGCGCCCACCAACAGCTACGAGATGCTCCAGCTGGATTATCTGTTTTTCTTTATTGCCGAATACTTTGACGGCCTGCAGGTCCGCTCCTTTGGTAATCTGGACCAGATGCTCTATCCCTTCTATCAGAAGGACCTTCAGGAGGGCGTCTTTACGGACAGTCAGATTCGGGAGCTGGTGTCCTATTTCCTCCAGCAGGCCCATGTGATGCATCATTACTGGGGCCATCCTCTTTATCTGGGCGGCAGTGATGAAACAGGAAAAACGCTGATCAATCCGGTCAGCTATCTGATTCTGGAAGAGTTTGATCGGATGGGCCTCTATGACCCAAAGATCCAGATAAAATGGGACAAAGCGCTTCCGGAAGCGTTTGTGAATCAGGTGCTGGACATGATCCGCAGAGGCCATAACAGCATTGCCATTGTCTGCATGCCAAATGTAATCAAAGCGATGATGAGCTTTGGCGTAACTGAGCGGGAAGCGCAGGAATGCGTAGTTTCCGGCTGTTACGAGGTGCAGGTGGCAGGAAACAGTACGCAGACCGCGGCGGGCCATATCAACATGGCCAAAGGCGTAGAGATGGTCCTCAACAACGGACGGGATGCCCTGACCGGCCAGATGATCGGCGTCGAGACAGGTGGTCTGGAGGAGTTTACCTCCTTTGACGCCTTTTACGAGGCCTATCTGAAGCAGATCCGCTTTCTCACGCAGGAGGCGCTGACCATCTCCGGCAGCGTGGAGGGACATTTTCTGGAGCTTAACCCGGCCCCTATGTTCTCCTCTACTGTATACAACAGCGTACAGCAGGGCAGAGATGCCTATGCCGGCGGCTGCAAGTATATGTTTACCAGCATTCTGGTCTGCAACGTGGCCTCCGCCGTCAATGCTCTGATGGCGGTTAAGGAGCTGGTCTATGATACCGGCGAGTATACCCTTACCCAGCTCAACGAGATCCTCGAAAAGGACTGGGAGGGACACGATCGGCTCCGTCTGCGGATGAAACGCAGCCATGAGAAGTTTGGCAACCATCAGGCATTGTCCGACCGCTATGGAGCGGCAATCGCCTCCTTCGTGGCCAATCAGATCAATATGAAGCCCAGCCAGAACAACGGCTACTATATTACCAGCCTCCACTGTGCCCGTCAGTTTATCGAAATGGGCAAACGCTCGGCGGCAAGTCCGGAGGGCAGAAAGAGAGGAGAGGAATACTCCAAGAATATCTCTGCTGCCATGGGGACCAACTGGGCAGGAACGACAGCGCTCATTGAGTCGGTAACCGAGCTGAATACCACTCAGTTTTTGGGTGACTTCCCGCTGGACGTTATGCTCCATCCTTCGGCGGCGCAGGGAGAAGAGGGACTGGCGGCGATGAAGCAGCTGATCCAGACCTACAGCGACCGGGGCGGATTGGCGATCCACTTTAATGTTATGGACGTGGAAGTGCTCCGGGACGCCCAGAAGCATCCGGAAAAATATGAGGATCTCCAGGTCCGGGTCTGCGGATGGAATGTGCTCTGGAACAATCTGCCACTGTCGGAACAGGAACAATATATCGCGCAGGCTCAGCTGCTCTGAGGCCGCGGCAGCAAAAAACGGACAACTGAATATCAGTTGTCCGTTTTGCCTTTACGGAGATTACGGCAGGGCCCGGAAGTCGTTGGGCCGGCGTCCGGTTGCTGACTTAAAGCGCTTGCTGAAATGGCCGCAGTCTCTGTATCCCACGGCCTCGGCCACCTCGGTAATAGTCATCGTCCCCTCCTGAAGCAGACCTTTGGCATAGTTGATTCGCAGGAAGGTGATGTACTCGGTGGTGGACATGAGGGCAAATTCGGAGAAGAGCTTGCGGATATAGACCGAGCTGATACCCACGGCGTTGGAGATGGAGGTCACAGAGAGATCGGGCTCGGTAAAATGATTGTCGATATAGTTGCGTACCTTCAGAAAACGGGCCTTCTTTTGCGGAGAGGCATAGTTGGCGTGATGGGCGGTATAGACACGGGACATGATCTCGTAGAGAAGAGACATACACTGGAAGCTGTTTCCCTGCTGGAGCCAGGTGATATTGAGCTGCTCAAACAGACCCTCGACTTTCCGACTGCACTCCCAACGGTATACCTGCGGCTGACAGAAGAGCTCTTCGCTGACCTGGAAGTTGACGCAGAGACAGACGGCGGAGGGAGTGACCGGAATACCCCGATACTTCTTGCCCTTTGGGAAGTAGAAAATATCCCCCTCCCGCACGATAAACTCCTGATCGCCGTAGCAGTACTTCATCTGCCCGGAGAGCTGGAACATCAGCCCGTGGTTGGTCCGGCGCATCCAGTACAGCATGGAATCTTTATTCACAGGAACCCGGACTACCACCTCGATATCGGTTACAACCCGAAAGCAGTCGAAAAAGACGTCCGGCAGCCGGTCTGTCAAGCCGGCCTGTAAGCCGGCGTCGCAGAGGGTCCAGTCGCTGAGATTTAATTGCTTGGCGCCGCCCGGGACATTGATGATTCGCTCTTGCTTATCCATTGCGTTCCTTTCTGCATACAGCAAAATGAGGCGAGAGAGGCGGCCCTTCCTGTGAAGGCCGACTGGAAGGAGAGGAAACGGGATCACAACTGATATTAAATGATTTTCGTTCCGAAAGAAAGGACAAAACAGTACAAAAGGGTTGTTTTGATAATCTGCTGTTTAAGAGATGGAGCGTAACCCGGGCCAGCTCCGAACTTCCTTTCCATTATAGCACGGGCAAAAGGTTCTGGTCGAGTCGGCGTCTTAAAAAAGTGTACCGAATTGGGCGGGAGTATCGTTCTGTCTCTGTTTCCTTCCGGCTGACAGTGCTATTGTGAAGAAAAATGGAGGGGAGGGGCCGACATGAAAAACTATGAGATCGGGCAGCAGGCTCAGATGACCAGAACGATATCAGAAAGCGATGTATATCTCTTCGCGGGCATTACAGGGGATCTGAATCCGGCGCATATCAACGAGCCCTACGCCCGGGGGACACGGTTTGGACGGCGGATCGCCCATGGGATGCTGACGGCCGGACTGATCTCGGCTGTTCTGGGAACGCGGTTGCCCGGCGCCGGGACGATCTATCTCAGTCAGACGCTGAAATTCCTTTCTCCGGTCTATATTGGAGACACGATTACCGCCAGAGTAGAGATTCTGCGGCTGGAGCGGGAAGGAAAAGGAGCTGTACTGAAAACAGAGGCGGTGAATCAGGACGGGAGACTTGTGGCGACCGGAGAGGCCGCTGTGCTTCTTCCTGAAGAGTGATAGCAAAGGATATCATCTGCCGGCAGGGACGGGAGCCCTCCTGTCCGGAAAGGATTGGACCGGCTGCGCTGGGGCCGGCCGGAAGAAAAGAAAGGTGAGAACAGATGAGCGAGAATTGGAAACAGTACTATAAAGACCATTTGATGACTGTAGAGGAGGCAGTGTCCCTCGTCAAGTCCGGAGACATTATTATTGATGGCCATGGACACGGCAGATCTCCCATTTTTGGCCCGGCGCTGATGAAGCGGGCAGAGGAGCTGAGCGATGTCAGACTGGCCACGGGCTATAATATGACCCCTTCTCCCCACTGCGGGGCTGAATATGAAGGTCATTTCCGCCATGTCTCTATGTTCAATACCGCTCAGACACGGCAGGCCCACTGGGAAGGACGGGCCTCCTTTGTGCCCATGCACTTCTCCCAGATGGAGCGGGTGTTTACAAGCTGGAAGCCGAATATCCTCTTCACCCAGGTGACGCCGCCCAACGAAGAAGGCTATGTGAGTATGGGTGTAAGCTGTGACTTTACCCGGGCGATGGTGGATGTCTGCCCCATCGTTCTCGCTCACGTCAATCCCAATATGCCCTGGACGAAGGGAGATACCGAGGTGCCGGTGGAGAAGTTCACTGCCTTTATTGAAGCGGACACCGAGATTCCGGAGATTCCGGAGGTCACGATGGACAAGGTTTCCGAGGTGGACCGGAAGATTGCCATGAATATTGCCGGACTGATCCGGGACGGAGACTGCCTCCAGACCGGTGTAGGTACAATCCCGGACACAGTTCTCCAGTTCCTCTCCAACCATCAGCATCTGGGCGTTCATACCGAGCTGTGTTCCACCGGCGTGATGCGCCTGATGGAAAAGGGCGTGATCGACAATAGCCGGAAGACGGTGGACGCGGGGAAAGTGGTCTGTACGCTGATGGGCGGAACCGGCGATTTTTATCGCTATGTGGATCATAACGACAGCTTCCAGCTGCGCAGATCCTCCTATGTGCTCAGCCCCGCCACCATCTGCCGGCAGAAAAATATGGTGGCCATGAACTCGGCCATTGAGATTGACCTGTTCGGTCAGGTGAACGCCGAGATGATCCGGGGAAAGCAGTACAGCGGCATTGGAGGGCAGCTGGACTTCCTCCGGGGTGCCATGATGTCCGAAGGGGGCAGATCGATCCTCTGTATGCCCTCCACGGCTGCCCGGGGAAAAGCCTCCCGGATCGTCTGCAATCTGGCGGAAGGGACCGCCGTGACCGACACCCGCTGTGACGTTATGTATGTTGTCACCGAGTACGGTGTTGCCGACCTGTGGGGCAAGGACAATGACGAACGGGCCAAACAGCTGATCAATATTGCCCATCCCGATTTCCGCGAGCAGCTGGACCGGGAGTTCTGGACCAAGATCCATCGAAGCCTTTGATGGCCAGCGGAAGAGACCATCCATACGGCGGGAAGGAGAGAAGTGTGATGAATGATAAGAAAATCGTGATTGTAAGCGCCCTTCGGACCCCCTTTGACAAATATGGCGGAGTCATGCGGGATATTCGAAGCATTGATCTGGCCGGCGAGGTGCTCTCGGGCGTGGTGGACCGGGTAGGACTGGCCAAAGATCAGGTGGACTATATCTTTTACGGCACGACGATCCATGCTGAGATCGCACCTGACGTCAACGTCCCCGTACGTCAGGCGCTGCTGAGGGCGGGATTCCCATCCTCCACGAGATCACTCACGGTAGACCGGGCATGCTGTTCCTCTATGGCGGCCTTTACTGCCGGTATCCGAGAGATTCGGGCAGGGGAGGCGGAAGTGGTGATTGCTGCCGGCGCCGAAAATTTGAGCCGTGTACCCCATCTGGCTCAGGGCCTGCGCTGGGGCAAAAAAATTGGCGGCTTCGAGCTATACGATGTCAACGCGGGCTTCAACTATCCCGGCTTCGGACCGGTCTCTGTGGATACGGACCACGTGGCAAAGCGGGAGGGAATCACCCGGGAAGAAATGGATCGCTGGTCGCTCCGCAGCCAGACACGCTATCAGGAGGCCCTTGCCGAAGGCCGTTTTCGGGATGAGATCGTTCCCTATACCGTTCATACCAGAAAGGGAGAGCTGACTATCAGCGAAGACCAGGGCGCCCGGCCCGACACAACCTACGAGAAACTGGCCACCCTGAAAAGCGTCTACGGGACCCAGTCGATTACGGCGGGTAACTCGCCCGGTCTTAACGCGGGTGCCTGCGCTATTTTAATGATGACAGAGGAGAAGGCAAGGGAGTATGGCTTGAAGGTGCTGGCCTATGTGCTGGATGCCACCACGGTGGCCTCGGACTATGAGAATATTCCCGTTGTGCCTGCCATGGCCATTGAGTCGCTATTGGAGCGAAACCATATGCGGGCGGAAGAACTGACGCTGCTGGAGATCAATGAGGCGTTTGCGGCAATGCCTCTGGTCTCGACCAAACTGGTGGCCAAGGGGGATCCTGAGCTGACGGAATACCTGCGGAGCATTACCAACGTCAACGGCGGAGCCATCGCCATTGGCCATCCTATGGGTGCTACCGGCGCGCGGCTGATTATGACACTGATGTATGAGCTGCGGAGACGGGGCGGCGGCCGGGGAATCGCCTGCCTGTGCGGCGGACTGGCTCAGGGAGATGGCGTGCTGATCGAGGTGCTGCCGGAATAAGAAGAGATCCGGGCCACCGGACGTTGGAAAGAGAAACAGGAGCCAGATTTCCTGATATACAGCGGGTCCGTGCCCCGGAATCGAATCCGGCGGCACGGACTTCTTTTGCGCCGGACCGGTGGCCGGGAAAGAAGAGGACAGAGGCGATCACGGCAGCCGGAAAAAGAAAAACCGCTGATTTCTGACGAAATCAGCGGTTACTGAGTTGCGGGGGAAGGATTTGAACCAACGACCTCCGGGTTATGAGCCCGACGAGCTACCGAACTGCTCTACCCCGCGATATAGATGCCGGAGACCGGGCTCGAACCGGTACGGGATCGCTCCCAAGGGATTTTAAGTCCCTGGTGTCTGCCAATTCCACCACTCCGGCAAGCCGTCTCTCGACTGCTAAGATAGTATAGCACTCAGGCAACGGCTTGTCAAGCATTATTTTCGAATAATAAAAAATGGAAACCGGAAAGGAGAAAATGGGAGGAGAAGTAGATTGGATGGGGACTGGGGCCGTGCTAAAATGAGGGAAAAAAGAAGGAGGAGGGGCTGAACATGAATGCCGAGATCAATCGAACCGAACTTCGGGAGCGGATCCTCGGCTGCCTGCTGGGCTGGTCGGCCATTGAGGAGCGCTGGCTCCAGCCTCTGGAGCTGCTTGGGGAGACCATCTGCAAAATGGGCGACTGGGCATGGCAGCGGGCCTGCTGGGAGATGGATCATTGCGTTGGGCTGGATCGGACCTGACAGGCGGATCTTGAGACGCCTTCTTATGGGACAATGAGCCTGTAAGAAGGCGTTTTTTTCGCTTTTTCAAGGTAAAAGTTTACTTGCATTGAAGAAATAGGCCAAATATGGTATAATCCGGCACAGACAGGAAAGGAGGCCGGAAACTATGGAGCAACTCAGACCGGTCCGCTGTCCCGGCTGCGGCGGACTGCTGATGCGCCTGCGGGGTCAGGCGGAGACCAAGTGCCGGAAGTGCAAAAGGACAATCGAAATCAATACCGAGCAGCGGCCCATGGCAAGATGGGCTGACGAGACCAAGAGCGCCGGAGAGAGCGCCGACAGACGGGGAGAGCCCCGGACTGCCGGCGCTTTTTCTATGGCGAAGCAATGACAGGAGGAGATCGGATGATTCAACGACAAGAAGACACCAGAGGAGCAGTCCTCTTTATGGATCAGCAGCAGATCCCGGCCGAGGTGCTGTCCGTTCAGTATACCGCGTCCCGGGGAGAAGACCGGGGCGGCCTGGGTCTGGGCTGTGCCCTGTCGGCCTGGGTAAAGCTGACGCTGGTCCAAAGCGACCGAAGCTGGAAGCACGAGACCTTTTCCCTCACGCTGGACGGAGTGCCAATGGGCACCTTTCGGGTAACCTCGGCAGAGGAGCAGGAGGGGACAACCCGGCTGGAAGCCTACGATGCCATGACATGGGCCATGGAGGCCGCTCTCTATCAGCCGGGAGAAGAGACGTCTACCGCCCTTTCGGTACTGCGGGAGGCGGCGGAGCAGGCGGGACTGACACTGGGGGCGGTGGAGGCCGGCTTTGCCGACCTGCCGGTTACCGGACTGGACAAGGGCTATACCTGCCGGGAGATGGCTGGCTATATGGCCGGACTGCTGGGCTGCTGGGCCTATGTGGACCGGGAAGGGAGACTGGCGCTGGGTTGGTATCAGGAGACAGGGATTACAATCGGCCCAGATCTCTACTATGAGGGTGGATTGAAGCTGGAGGACAGAGAGAGTCGGGTGACCGGTCTGGTCTGTCAGAGCTGTGAGGGGGAAGAGACGCTGACGGCGGGAGAGCTGACCGATCCGGCGGAGCTGGAAAATCCCTTTATGACTGCCCAGCGACTGGAACTGCTGCTGGACCGGGCCGCCGGACTGATCTATCGGCCGGGGGAGGTGAGCTGCTACGGTCAGCCCGGGTTGGAGGCGGGAGACCTTGTTCAGGTAACGGATCGGACCGGACGGACCGGCGTGCTCCCGGTGATGACACTGGAGCAGAGCTGGGACGGCGGCCTGAAGACTGGAATCAAGGCCTCGGCTCCCGAGGGAGACCGGGCAGTGGGCAGCTCCTCTGCCGGCGGAGTCACTCAACGTCTGGATCGGCTGGCGATTCGGGTGGCGGACGCCGACCATCTGGCGGCCGAGTATATGACCGCCTCCAATGCCCGGATGGACCGGCTGGAGGCGGAGAAAGCGGACATTGACCTTCTGAACGTGGGAACGGCGGACATTGATACGCTGCTGGTTCGCTCCGGGCTGGTCACCGGCGAGCTCAGCGGCGTCACCGTCAATGCCAGCAAATACATCACCGGCGTCACCATTGTGGGCGATCTGGTCAAGGCGGATACCCTCTCGGCCAAATCCATTATTCTGGAAGGGGAGGACGGCCTCTTCTACCAGCTCAATGCCCGGGGCGGCGAGTTGAGCGCGGAGGAACTGAGCGGGGAACAGTGCCGGGAGAAGCTGGATGGCTCCGTTTTGGCGGCAGGCTCGGTGACGGCCGACCGGATCAACGTCACCGACCTCTTCGCGCAGGATATCACCGCCACCGGCACCATCCGGGGTATCACCCTCTCCGGTACACGGGGAGAGATTGGCGGCTGGGAGATTCAGGAGGAAGGGCTGGTCTGGCAGGGAGAAAACTGCGCCATCGCCCTTCGTCCTGCCGGAGAGGGTGGACGGGTCCTTGAGATTGTCAGCACCGAGACGGAGGATCCTGACGTCTTCTATCTGGACAGTTATGCCCGGCTGGCCGCCCCTGTGGTTCGAACCGGGGAGCTGATCTTTATGAATCCGGGCCAGATGGAGGTGGGCGATCCGGTGGTCGGTATGCTGCTACGCAAGAGCGCGGAGGAGGGGGGCGGCATTCGATGCAGCGGCGGCAGCTTCTGGGCTGAGGATGGCCTGTACAACGGGACCTTTCCTCTGCCCCGGGTTCAGCGGGGACGGCTGACGGTGTCGGCGTCAGGATCGTCCAATACGGACTTTACCGTTACCTTCCCTCAGGCCTTTGATGCCACGCCCGATATCTTTCTTACCCTTCAGCATAACAGCACCGTCCGCTTTGACTATAAGGTGAAAAGTCGCTCGGCGACCGGTTTTACCGGCACGGTCTACAGCTACGCCTCCAGCGGAACCCTGAGCGCCAACGTGGGATGGCTGGCGGTTATCGACTGACCTGGCGGGAAAAAAGGAAGAAGTTCCTAAACCGAAATAAAAACATATTCAACAGGCGGCAGTCCTTCCCAGGCGGGGACTGCCGCTCTTTTTTACAGCAAAGTGTTTTGTGCATTTGATACAAAGGTGCAGGATAAAACGATTAAAAAAGCGACGACTCGACATATTTGGACAAATGGCGGAAAGCACGTTGACAGAAACGGAAATACTGATATAATCAAACTAGTTTAGTGTTGGTAAACTTTTGATAAAAGTTTATAGAGACACTAAGGAGAAAGGAGGAAGACCATGGAGATCGGAAAGAAAATTCGCGAGCTGCGGATGATGAAAGGGTTGACCCAGGAAGAACTGGCAGACCGGTCTGAGCTCTCCAAGGGCTTTATCTCTCAGCTGGAGCGGGATCTGACCTCCCCTTCCATCACGACCCTCATTGATATCCTCCAGTGCCTGGGCACTACCCCCGGAGAGTTCTTCCGGGAAAAGCACGAGGAGCAGATGGTATTCGGCGGCGAGGACTACTTTGAAAAGACCGATCCGGAGCTGAAGAACACCATTGAATGGATCATTCCCAATGCGCAGAAGAACATGATGGAGCCCATCCGGCTGACGCTGGAGCCGGGAGGATCCACCTATCCGGACAATCCCCACGAGGGAGAGGAGTTTGGTTACGTCCTGAAGGGATCGGTAACCATCCACGTAGGTGGGCGTACGGCGGTGGCCAGGAAGGGCGAGTCCTTCTACTTCACCCCGGAGGCCCAGCACTACCTCACCAGCAGAGGCGGCTGTACCGTCCTCTGGGTGAGTACACCGCCCAGCTTCTGAGGCGACAGGTAAAAGAGAGAGAAATTCCGGCCGCTGGCCATTAAAATTGGAGGAATCGGGTATGAGCGCACCGCTGATCGACCTGGTGGGGATCACCAAGCAGTTTGACGATACACTGGTACTGGATGATCTGAACCTCTCCATTCAGGAGAATGAATTTATGACCCTGCTGGGCCCTTCGGGCTGCGGCAAAACAACGACTCTGCGTATCATTGGCGGCTTCACGCAGGCCGACAAGGGCCAGCTCTTTTTTGAAGGCAAGGAGATCTCCGGCGTTCCCCCTCATAAGCGCCAGCTCAACACTGTCTTCCAGAAGTACGCCCTCTTCTCCCATCTGAATATTGAAGAGAACATTGCCTTCGGTCTGAAGATCAAGAAAAAGAGCCGTCAGTATATCAAGGATAAGATTGACTACGCTCTCAAGCTGGTCAATCTGGACGGCTACGGCAAGCGGATGCCTGACCAGCTCTCCGGCGGCCAGCAGCAGCGGATTGCCATCGCCCGGGCCATCGTCAACGAGCCCAAGGTTCTTCTGCTGGACGAGCCTCTGGGCGCGCTGGACCTGAAGCTGCGGCAGGATATGCAGTATGAGCTCATCCGCCTGAAGAATGAGCTGGGTATTACCTTTATCTACGTTACCCACGATCAGGAAGAGGCGCTGACCATGTCCGACAAGATTGTGGTCATGAATCAGGGCTATATCCAGCAGATGGGTACCCCTGAGCAGATCTACAATGAGCCGGAGAACGCCTTCGTGGCCGACTTCATCGGTGACAGCAATATCATCGACGGCACCATGATCCAGGATCTGGTGGTGGAGATCTGCGGCGTCCGTCTGCCCTGTATCGACACCGGCTTTGGCCGCAATAAGCCTGTCGACGTGGTCATCCGTCCCGAGGACGTGGAGCTCACCCTCCCCACCCCCGACGGGCTCAATGGCGTGGTCAGCCATCTGATTTTCAAGGGCGTTCACTACGAGATGGAAGTGGAGGCCGGCGGCTTTACCTGGCTGGTTCACAGCACCAGCCTGAGCCCTGTGGGTTCCAAGGTAGGCATCTCGGTCAGACCGGAGAATATCCAGATCATGAACAAACCCGCCTCTGAGGACGAGGAGGCCATTGCCAATGATGAGTAAGCGTCTGGGAAAGCAGCTCCTGGCAGGGCCCTTCCTGCTGTGGATGGTGGCCTTTACCATCATTCCGCTCATCCTGATGGGCATCAAGGGCTTTACCACCGCGGATGGAGCCTTTACCCTGGAGAATATTCTCGCCATGGGCAGCGAGATGAATATCCAGGCTCTGATCCTGTCGCTCCAGCTGTCGCTGATGAGCACAGTGATTTGCCTGCTTCTGGCCTATCCGCTGGCCATGATCCTGCGGAAAATGGGCGACAGCAACAGCGTGATCGTCTTTCTCTTCGTTCTTCCCATGTGGATGAATTTCCTGCTCAGGACCATTGCCTGGCAGTCTCTGCTGGAGAAGGAGGGCGTGATCAACGGTATCCTTACCGCCCTGCATCTGCCCACCATTGATATTATCAACACCCCGGCAGCCATCGTGCTGGGTATGGTATACAACTTCCTGCCCTTTATGATCCTGCCCCTGTATAACTGTCTGGCTAAGATCGACGATAACGTAGTCAACGCCGCCCACGATCTGGGTGCCAACTGGCTGCAGACCTTCGTCCGGGTCATCCTGCCGCTGAGCGTGCCCGGTATTATCAGCGGCGTCACCATGGTCTTTGTTCCCGCCCTGACTACCTTCGTTATCTCGGACATTCTGGGCGGCTCCAAGATTCTGCTGATCGGCAATATCATTGAGCAGCAGTTCACCGTCAGCTACGACTGGAACACCGGCGCGGGTCTGTCTATCGTGCTGATGATCTTCGTGCTGCTGAGCATGGCCCTGATCAATATCTTTGACAAAGACGGGGAAGGGACGGTGCTGTAAATGAAAAAAGCCATTGAACGGCTGTATCTGGCCATTATCTTCCTCTTCCTCTATGCGCCGATCGCCACGCTGATCGTGCTGAGCTTCAACTCCTCCAAGAGCCGGGCCAACTGGGGCGGCTTTACGACCCAGTGGTACAGCGAGATGCTCTCCAGTGAGGTTATTATGGACGCTCTGGGAAACTCCCTGTCCATTGCCCTCTTCTCGGCGGTCATCTCTACGGTTATCGGTCTGCTGGCCTGTATCGGTATCAATGCCATGCGCAAGGGCCCCAAGACCATCTGCCTGACGCTGAACAATATTCCCATGCTCAACGCCGAGATCGTCACCGGTCTGTCGCTGATGATCTGCTTCGGCGTCTTCGGTGTCTCTCTGGGCTACGGTACAATTCTGGTCTCCCATGTGGCCTTCTGTATCCCCTATGTGATTCTGAGCATTATGCCCCGCCTCAAGCAGACCAGCACCGCCACCTATGAGGCCGCTCAGGATCTGGGCGCCACTCCACTGCAGGCCTTCTTTCAGGTAGTGCTGCCCGACCTGATGCCCGGTGTCCTCTCCGGCTTCCTCATGGCCTTTACCATGAGTCTGGATGACTTTGTCATCAGCTACTTCACCCGTGGCCGGGGCATCAATACCATCTCCACGCTGGTCTACTCTCAGGTCCGCCGGGGTATTGTGCCCACCATGTACGCCCTGTCCACCGTTATCTTCCTGGCCGTGCTGGTTTTCCTGCTGGCACAGAACTTCCTGCCTCAGAAGCTGGACAAGCTGACCCGGAAGCTCCATGAGAAGCGCTCGCTTAAAGGCGGCGACGAAGGGGGCGGAAAGTGGGTCATGGTGGCTGCCGGCGTGCTGGCAGTGACCGCGCTGATCCTTCTGATCGTCCCCGGCGGAGAGGAGAAGGAGGAAGAGGTAGTCTACGTCTATAACTGCGGCGAGTATATCGACGAGGCTGTCATTGATATCTTTGAAGAGGAGACGGGCATCCGTGTGGTCTACGATACCTTCGAGACGCTGGAGGCAATGTATCCCATTATCGAGCAGGGCCAGGCGGTCTATGATGTGGTCTGCCCCTCGGACTATATGATCCAGAAAATGATCGCCAACGATCTGCTTACCCCCATTGATTTTTCTAACGTGCCCAATCTGGAGTACATTGGACAGGACTATCTCCAGGCCTGCCGGAGCTTTGACCCCAATAACGAGTATGCTGTTCCCTATACCTGGGGTACCGTTGGCATCCTCTACAATACCAAGCTCATGGACGAGGTGCCCAACAGCTGGTCTATCCTCTGGGATGAGCGGTACGACAACGAGATTCTGATGCAGAAGTCGGTCCGGGACGCCTTTGCTGTGGCGCTGGCCTATCAGGGCAGCTCCATCAATGCCACCGATCCGGAGGAGATTCTGGCTGCCCGGGACCTGCTTATGGCCCAGAAGCCTCTGGTTCAGGCCTATGTGGTCGATCAGGTTCGGGACAAGATGATTGGCGGCGAGGCCGCTATGGGCGTGATCTACTCTGGCGAGTATCTCTACTGCCACGATGAGAATCCGGATCTGGCCTATGTGGTTCCTGATGAGGGCTCCTGCGTCTGGTTTGACTGCTGGGTAATCCCCAAGAACGCCGAGAACAAGGAAAATGCCGAGGCATGGATCAACTTCCTCTGCCGCCCCGACATTGCCATGATGAACTTTGAGTATATCACCTATGCCTCTCCCAATACGGCGGTCATTGCCGAGCTGGACGAGGAGATCGTCAACGATCCCGGTGTCTTTGCCGACGAGGCTACCATGGGACGCTGCGAGGTTTTCACCTGGCTGGGCGACGAGGTAGAGGAGATCTACAACGAGAGCTGGCTCGAGATCCTGGCCTACAGCGACGAGGCTGCCGGTGTAGAAGCGGTGGATCCCGACTCGGAAGAATAAGAACAAACAGCCCGTCTGCTGTCTGCGGACGGGCTGCTTCTTTTGACGGAAAAACCCGCCTGTACACTTTGGTACAGGCGGGTGATATTAATTTAAGAGGGGGATTACCAGGTAACCCGGCAGATGGCCTCTACCTTACAGCCGTCAGGATCGGTGGCGGTAATGGTGCAGGTGCCGGCGCCCTTGGCCTTTACGGTGCCGTCAGCGGCCACAGTAGCGACGGACTCGTTGGAGGAGGAGAAGGTGATCTTGTCGTTGGGCTCGTCCAGCAGGGTGTGGACGGCGCCGACAGTCAGGCTGAACTCGCCGCTGTTGCGGTAGGTGTTCAGAGAGATCTCCACGTGCTCGGCGGGGGGAGCTTCTTCCACAGGCTCTTCCACCTCAGGGGCCTCCACAACGGCGGGGGCATTGCAGACGATGCTGCAGGTGACGGAGGGACGGTCAGAGTCGTTGTCGGTGGGGACGGAGACAACGGCGGCCAGCCAGCAGCGGCCTTCGCCTACCCAGGTGACCTGAGCGGTGTAGTTATCCAGCTCGGTGACGGTGGCGACGTTCTTGTCGTTGGTGGCCCAGGCAATATCGCCATCCCAGCCTTCCACGTCCAGAGAGGCGGTGACGATGACGGACTGGTTCTCGTCCAAAGTGATCTCTTCAAAGTCCAGCGTGACCGAGGTGGGGATCTGGACGGGGACGTCGGGGACAGGCTCCTCTTCCACGTCGGGGGTCACATCTTCGGGAATCTGTTCTTCCAGATCAGCCGGTTCCTCGTCCGGGAGCATATCCACCAGAGTGGAGATGCCGGGCAGCTTGGTCAGATCGGGCAGATCCAGCCCCAGAGAGGGAGCGAGGATATAGAGCATCTTGACGCCCAGAACCAGAGCTACGATAACCAGAATGGCCACGATAAAGGTGAGGATCTTGCCTACCACAGTGTTCTTGGGCTTGGGCTTTTCCTCCACGATGGTGGGCAGCCGGTCGGTGTTGCGCTGGGTGGGGCGGGCAGGCTGGAAAGACTGAGTCTGGGAGGGATCACGCATCGCGTAGTAGCCGGGATCGGGCAGAGGGCCGGTGGTGTGATGGCCGGCAGCCTTGGGAGCGGCCTTGGGAGGCGTGTTCTGAACGGGAGCCTGATAGTTGCGGGCAGCAGCCTCGTAGCTGTTGGAGGGGGTGCGGTAATAGTTGGAAGCGGGGGAGGCGCTGTCGCCCTGAGGAGGCGTTACAGGCGTCCGCCGGGTGGCCTGAGGGACGGGAGTCTCGCTCTGGTCAGAGATGGAGCGGAGAATCTCGTCTACCAGAGAGTCGTCTACCTTGGGGCTGGCAGCGGCGCTGGGAGAGGTGACGGTGGAAGAACGGACAAAATTCAATGCCTCTTCCACAGAGAAGTCATTGGAGGGGGAGCTGGGGCGATTGCCGCTCAGCCGGCGTCCGCCTTTCATTTCATCGGCCATTATGATACGTCCTTTCATCAAACTTATGGGGACGGACAGAAGTCCGCAGTATACGAGTTTACACCTTATCATACCCTGCTTTTGTTCTTTCGTCAACACCCACCCCCGAAATTCGGCAAAATAGCACACAGATCCGCCCCGGTGGCTCTGCCTTGACCGGCTGGGGCTTTTCCTCTATAATGAGGGAAACGAACAGGAAACAGGAAGGTGATCCCTGTGGCGAAAAAGAATCCAACCGGCGGCTTTGGCAAAAAATATCAGGCCGCAATTACCCTCTTCCGCCGCCAGCTCCCTGCCGGCCATCTCCGTCTGGCCTTTGAGCAGGAGGCCGACGCCTGGTTTCGGCGCTGCGCGCTGGCGATCTGGAAGAAAGGGCGAGAACTGAATCAGGACCATGTGGACTGTTATAACGGAATCTGCTCCGGCGACAACCATTCGGCCCGGATCCTCTATCTGGAGCTCTGTGCTGCCGTCTCTGCTGCCCCGGACTTTGCTCCGCCCGGCTTTTTTAGCCAGCTGGTAGCTGCTGACCGGGGAACCGGCCGGCAGCGGGCAGAGCGGTTCTGCCAGCTGGCGGAGATGCTGCTGCTGCTCATAGCCTCGATAGAGGAGCCTGTCCGGGCCCAGCCGGTAGCGCTGGCCCGGGACTATGTCAGCCGTCTGCGCCGGATGATCGAGAGCGGTGCCGACAGCGGTAAGGAGTCGGGTCCCGCGGCAGATCTTGACCTGGACCTGCCGCCCAACTGGCCAGAAGCCGGACCTGCCCGCCCGGAGGACGCGGCTCCCGCCCCCTCCGGCGCCGTCGCTCAGCCGGCAGATGGTCAGCAGCAGAGCCAGCCGGAAGAGCCGCAGCCCTCTCTGGAAGAACTGATGGCCCAGCTGGATGAGCTGTGCGGTCTGGAAAAGGTAAAGAAAGATGTCCGGGGACTGGTCAATCTGGTCAAGATCCGCAAGCTCCGGGAGGAGCAGGGACTGCCCGTTCCCGCCATGAGCCTCCATCTGGTCTTTATGGGAAATCCCGGTACCGGCAAGACCACAGTTGCCCGACTGCTGGCCGGCATCTACAGGGCCATCGGCGTGCTGCCTAAGGGGCAGTTGGTAGAGGTGGACCGGTCGGGCCTGGTGGCCGGCTATGTAGGTCAGACGGCGATCCAGACTCAGAAGGTAATTCAGTCGGCTATGGGCGGTATCCTGTTTATCGACGAGGCCTATGCGCTTGCCAGCGCTCCGGGCACCAACGACTTCGGTCAGGAGGCCATTGATACCATCCTCAAGGCCATGGAGGATCACCGGAAAGAACTGGTGGTCATTGTGGCCGGATACACCAACCTGATGATGAAATTCATCAACTCCAACCCCGGTCTGGAATCCCGGTTCAATAAGTATATCTACTTTGACGACTACGAGGGCAAGGACCTTTACGCCATCTTCCTGTCCACCTGTAAAAAGAACGGCTATGAGGCTGACGAGGCTCTTCAAAAGCAGCTGCCCGCCTTTTTTGACAGCCTGTACGAAACCAGGGACGAGAACTTCGGCAATGCCCGTGACGTGCGTAACCTGTTCGAAAAGCTGGTTTCCATCCAGGCCAACCGGGTAGCGCTTATGGAGGCGCCCAGCCGGGAGGATCTGATGAAGATTACGCTGGAAGATTTTCAGCAGGCAGAGAAAGACGAGACCGGCGAAGAGCC
Source organism: Oscillospiraceae bacterium (assembly GCA_017395935.1). GTDB lineage: Bacteria > Bacillota > Clostridia > Oscillospirales > Oscillospiraceae > Onthomonas. The sequence goes on along the minus strand of JAFQNL010000044.1, from coordinate 18,179 downwards.
TGAGGAAGCGTCGGAATAAGAGAAAAAACACCGCTGACGTCTGTCAGCGGTGTTTGTCATAGACGCGAGATTACTCAAGCCGGAAGCACTGCTCGGGCAGCACGTCGCTCAGCTCCCGCAGTACCAGCGGCAGACTGTTGGACGAGTCGGCCAGTCGGGGAGAGCGGAGGACCATAGGGGCTCCGGGGGGACAGAGGGGGAGAGAGAAGGTGGCCCGAACGCCCCGCTGAGGCAGATTGGAAAGCAGGACGGAGCCGCCGTGCAGCAGGGCAATCTTCCGGCAGACGGTGATGCCCAGCCCCAGCCCGTGGAAGGGATCGGACAGAGTGGTGCCTCCTTCGGAAGGGGAGAAGAGGGAGGAGAGCGCCTGGGGGGAGATCCCCGGGCCGTCATCCTCCACCGAGAAGAAGGCCATATCCTTTCGCCGCTCCAGACAGAGGACAATGGTGCCGCCCTGACCGGCAGAGCGGACAGCGTTGCTCACCAGATGGTAGATCATCGTCTGGATCAGCACGTCGTCGCAGCGGGCGCACAGATTGCGGGTGTGGTTGCGCCACTCCAGATGGCAGCCGGCGCTCTTCAGGGGAGTCTCCAGCTGACGCAGGGTACTCTGGAGGAGACCGGAGAGATCCACCACCTGAGGATGAAAGTCGTAGGGCGCTTCCCCGTCCGGAAGGGCGGCCAGTTCCAGCGAGCGGATCATACGAAGCAGACGCATCTGAGCCTTTCGCTCCCGGACGATGGCGGCCTGAGCATGTTCAGGGCGATTTTGGCTGATGGCGGCCTCTATCGACTCACTGCAATAGAGCAGGGCCGAAAGGGGGGAGCGCAGCTGCCGGGTGAACTGGGGGATTCGGTAATCGGGCAGGATATGGCTGTCGCCCGTAGATTCCAGCCGGATGAAATCCATCTCTCCTGCCTGCCAGCGCAGAATCGACCATTGCCGATTCTCCAACTGAAGGACGGTGGATTGATCCGCCTTCAGCTGACAGAGTTCATCGGGGAGAACAGCCTCCCGGATAAGCAGAGGCAGTGCCTGCACGGCGGCGGGATTGCGGTAGATAATTTGATTGTCTTTGATGCCGAGGATGGGGGATGGCAGCCGGTCAAAAGCAGCGTCTGCCGTCAGGTTCCAATTGCTCATAGACGCCTCCCAAGCGGGATGATCGGATTTTTGATCAGTCACAGTATAGCAAACAAGTGTTAAAAAAACAAGAAATTTGTCGAAGCCTTCTCCGGGATGCCGGGGCGGCTGGCCTTAGAATGCCATTCCTGCTCCATCCTATACCCCGGGAGCCTCTTTGGTGCGGAAAAAAGCGAAGGGGACAGTGGACGGGACCGGGGGAGAGGTGGTATCATAATGGAAGAAAGCCGCCCCGAGCGGGCAAAAGGAGAATGACCATGAAAGAGATTAAGACAGTGGCCATTGTGGGTATGGGTGCTCTGGGTATCCTCTTTGGCAGCCGGATGGCAGAACAGATCGGTTTTGAAAACGTGAGCTACGTCATGGACGAGGCCCGCTGCCTCCGGAGCCGGGGCAAGGCGGTCTATTGCAATGACCAGCCCCTCGTCTTCAACTGCCTCACCCCGGAGGAGGCTAAGCCCGCCGATCTGGTGGTGGTGGCCGTCAAGTATACCGGACTGGAAGCGGCCCTTGACGTCATGGCCGGCTGCGTGGGCGAGGACACGGTCATTATCTCCGTCCTCAATGGTATCTCCAGCGAGGAGATCATCGCCCGCCGATACGGATGGGACCGGGTGCTTTACTCGGTGGCCGTAGGTATGGACGCCATGCGCTTCGGCGATCGGCTTACTTACACCAAGATGGGTATGCTGGCTCTGGGCACCGACCGGCCGGAAATGAAGGGACAGCTGGAGCGGCTTACCCGCTTCTTTGACCGGGCGCAGGTCCCCTACCAGGTGGATGAGGACATCCTTCACCGGCTTTGGGGCAAATTCATGCTCAATGTGGGCGTTAACCAGACCTGCATGGTTTTCTCCTGCACCTTCAGCGACGTCTGGCGGGAGGGAAAAGAGCGTCAGACCATGCTGGGCGCCATGGAAGAGGTTATCGCCGTGGCCGGAGCCAAAGGGATCACGCTGACCGGAGCCGATCTGGAGGAGTACGACCGGCTCATTCGGACGCTGGCGCCCAACGGAACGCCCTCTATGGGCCAGGATCGGATCAACCGGAGACCCTCGGAGGTGGAAATGTTCGCCGGAATGATTATAGCCATGGGCAGGGAGCACAATGTTCCCACACCGGTCAATCAGTGGCTCTACGAGCAGGTTAAAGAGATCGAGGCCCAATACGTCTGAGAAAAGAAAACAGGTCCGAAGAGAGACGATGGCTCTCTTCGGACCTTTTGCTGCTTTCGGGGGAAGCGGTCAGCTCTGATATTCAAACTGCAGGCCGTATAGGTCTACGGTGTCGCCGTCGCTGATGCCGGCGGCCTCCATCTTTTCAAACAGACCGGAAGCCCGGAGCTTCTGGTCGAACCAGTTCCGGGACTCGTAGTCGCTGAAGTTGACGTACTCCATGAGCTGATCCAGCCAGGCGGCTTCGGCGTACCAGACACCGTCGTGCTCCCAGATCTCCACTTCGCCGGTGGTGTCCACCGTAACCTCCTTGGGACGGGGGACAAACTCGGGCTCGTAGTAGCGAACGGGAGGCAGGCTTTCCAGTTCCTGAGCGATCTTCCAGACCAGCTGTCTGACACCCTGATGGGCGGCAGCGGAGATCTCATAGCAGTCAAAGCCCTTGCTTTGGACATACTCCTTGAACAGCTCCACCTGTTCCCGATCATAGCACAGGTCGCATTTGTTGGCGGCCACGATCATAGGGCGGGAGGCGAGCTCGGGAGAATACTGCTTGAGCTCCTCGCAGATTGTGTCAAAGTCCTCGATGGGATCTCGGCCCTCGCTGCCGGAGACATCCACCAGATGAACCAGCAGACGGCAGCGGTCAATATGCCGGAGGAAGTCGTGGCCCAGACCGGCGCCCTCGCTGGCGCCTTCGATAATGCCAGGGATGTCGGCCATAACGAAGCTGACGCCCTCCTCCACCCAGACCACGCCCAGATTGGGCATCAGGGTGGTAAAGTGGTAGTTGGCAATCTTGGGATGGGCTTTGGAGACGACCGACAGCAGAGTGGACTTGCCTACGTTGGGGAATCCTACCAGACCTACGTCTGCCAGCAGCTTGAGCTCCAGAATGACCTCCTTAGTCTCGCCGGGAAGACCGGGCTTGGCAAAGCGGGGCACCTGACGGGTGGGCGTGGCAAAATGCTGGTTGCCCCAGCCGCCCCGACCGCCCCGGGCCAGCACGAAGGGCTTGCCGTCGGACATATCCCGGATGACCTCGCCGGTCTCGGCGTCCCGGACCACGGTGCCGGTGGGCACCTTAATGGTCAGATCCTCGCCGTCTTTGCCGGTGCAGCGGGCGCCGGAGCCGTCGGAGCCGTTGGAGGCCGAGTACTTCCGGCGGTAACGGAAGTCCATCAGGGTGGTCATATGGTTGTCAGCGACCAGAATCACATCGCCGCCCCGGCCGCCGTCGCCGCCGTCGGGACCGCCGGCAGCCACATACTTTTCCCGGTGGAAGGCTACGGCGCCGTTGCCGCCCTTGCCGGCCTTGACGGTGATTCTGGCGGTATCAACAAAAGTAGAAGCCATAGGAGCAATCTCCTTTCTGCCCGGTCGGAGAGGAGACCGGGCGATAAAAAACGCTCTGAACAGCGTATGTCCAGAGCGTTTTGGGGTCAATTCTTACTGAGCCAGCTCGACAATGGAGACCTGCTTGCGGTCCTTGCCCTTGCGCTCAAACTTGACGGTGCCGTCCTTGAGAGCGAACAGGGTGTCGTCCTTACCCTTGCCCACGTTGGTGCCGGGGTGGATCTTGGTGCCGCGCTGACGGACCAGAATGTTGCCTGCCAGAACGAACTGGCCATCGGCACGCTTGACGCCCAGGCGCTTGGACTCGGAGTCACGGCCGTTCTTGGTGGAACCGCCGCCCTTCTTGTGGGCGAAGAACTGGAGAGAAATGTTCAGCATTGGTATTACACCTCCATAACAGTGAGATAATCGGGGTATTGCTGACGGAGCCCGGTCAGATAGACCATCATGCCCGTCAGGAGATTCTGGCAGGTATATTCGTCCAGCTCGGACAAACCGCCAGGAAGATGGAGGGAGATGTGGGGCTCTTCGGGCTCGATCTTGACAGCTGCTGCCAGACCGAGAACGTCATTTACCGTGCATTCCAGCACCTGAAGCGCACTCACAACTGTATTGCAGATGAGGTCTGCACCTTCTTCGGCAAAGCCGCTGTGGCCTCGGACGTCAACGCTGACGATCCGGGAACCCTCCATATGAAATGCGACTGTGGTCATTAGCCAGCGATGATCTTGCCGATGGTCACCTTGGTGTAAGGCTGACTATGGCCCTGAGAACGCTTGTAACCACGCTTGGGCTTGTACTTCAGAATGCGGATCTTCTTGCCCTTGCCGTTCTTCTCCACGGAAGCCTCGACCTTGGCGCCCTCAACGACGGGGGTACCGAAGGTAGCAGTCTCACCATCGAGGATGGCCAGAACCTGATCAAAGACGATGTTCTCGCCGGCTTCGACAGGCAGCTTTTCGATGAACAGGGTATCGCCCTCTGCCACCTTGTACTGCTTGCCGCCGGTCACGATGATAGCGGTCATGCAATTTGCACCTCTTTCCTTTAATACGGGCTCGCTATCCCGGGCGCGGATTGCTCCGACTTACGACCCTTTCAAAGCGGCTGTTATATTTTATCAGCAATATAGTTGCTTGTCAACGGAAAAAACAAAAAATATGGAAAGATTTTCTGGAAAAAACACGGCAGGAAAGAAAGACTGGCTGTCGTTTCGACCATTTTCTGTCGAAAGAGGGGTCTGAATTTGTGCAAGAGGGAAATTAGCGATCAAAAGATGAAAAAACTATCAAAAGAGTCTGGATTTTCAAGTTTCATTTGTTATAATGGATTCGTGACATGAAACAAACTGTCACTATGTTAACCCCGAGAATCAGACATTGCAAATCTGTTTGAAGCATAAGAAGCGATTGATGACATCCATCAGAGGAGAGAAAAGAACTATGATTTCACATGGCAAGGACATCAAAATTTTCACCGGCAACTCCAACCCCAAGCTGGCAAAGGCCATCTGCGAGCACCTGAACGTGCCTCTGGGCAATGCTGAATGCGGTCAGTTCTCTGACGGTGAGAGCTTTGTCTCTCTGTATGAAACTGTTCGTGGCAGCGACGTTTTCCTGATCCAGTCCACCTGCGCTACTGGCGTCAAGGGTACTCCCGGCTATCGTTCTGTCAACGATCATCTGATGGAACTGTGCATTATGATCGACGCCTGCCACCGGGCTTCTGCCGGCCGGATTACCGCCGTCCTGCCCTACTATGGCTATGCCCGTCAGGATCGAAAGACCAAGCCCCGTGATCCCATTTCTGCCAAGCTGACTGCCAATCTGCTGGAGAGCGCCGGCGCTGACCATGTTCTGACCATGGATATCCACTGCTCTCAGATCCAGGGCTTCTTCGACGTCCCCATGGACAACCTGCCCGGCTCTCCTCTCTTTGTCAAGTATTTCCATGACCGCTTTGCCGGCCTGGAGAACGAGACTGTCGTCGTCTCCCCCGACGTTGGTTCTGTGGCCCGGGCCCGTGCCTTCGCCCAGAAGATGAACCTGCCTCTGGCCATCGTTGACAAGCGCCGTCAGAAGGCCAACCAGTCCGAGGTCAAGAATATTATCGGTGATGTCCGCGGCAAGAACGTAATCCTGCTGGATGACATGGTGGATACCGCCGGTTCTCTCTGCGGTGCAGCCCGCGCTCTTGTGGAAGAGGGCGGCGCCAAGAGCGTCTCTGCCTGCGCTACCCACGGCGTCCTGTCTGGTCCCGCTCTGGAGCGGATCGAGAACTCCGTGCTGGATGAGATGGTCTTCCTGGATACCATTCCCGCTCCTGCCGCTGCCAAGGACAGCAAGAAGCTGAAGTATCTCTCCGTTGCCCATCTGTTCGGCGACGCCATCAGCCGGATCTATAACGAGGTTTCCATCTCCTCTCTCTATGTCTGATCCGGACGAAACAACTCAATGAAACACAGACAGGGGGTGCCGGTGCCGGCATCCCCTGTTGCCCGTGGAGAAAGGAAGAAGAGACGACTATGTTCTTTCTGAAAAGCAAAAAGACTTCCGGTATCGAGTGGATTGTCTGCTGTCTGGGCAACCCCGGCCGCCAGTACGACAACAGCCGGCACAACGTGGGCTTTCTCACTGCCGACCGGCTGGCAGAGAAGTACCGGACGGATATCAAGCGCATCCGCTTCAAGTCCCTGACCGGAACACTGGAGCTGGAAGGCCATAAGGTGCTGGTCATGAAGCCCAATACCTTTATGAACCTCTCCGGCACTGCCCTGCAGGAGGCTGCCGCCTTCTATAAGGTGCCCCCGGAGCGCTGCTTGGTGGTGGCGGATGACGTTTCTCTGGATCCGGGCCGGCTTCGCCTGCGCCGCAGCGGCTCTGCCGGCGGCCACAACGGTCTGAAGTCTATTATCAATATGCTGGGATCTCAGAACTTCCCCCGGATCAAGATGGGAGTTGGCAAGAAGCCCCATCCCGACTATGATCTGGCCGACTGGGTGCTGGGTAAGTTCTCTCCCGAGGACCAGAAACTGATCGGCAAGGCTGCCGACAATGCCTGTGAGGCCATTGAGTGTATCATTACCAAAGGCATAGATCAGGCAATGAACCTGTATAATTGTAAGTGACCGGGCCCTGAAGGCCGGGAAGGAGGGTGATTCTCTGTGAAACAACTGACTCAGATCCTGAGCCGACTGCCTGAGTATCGGGAACTGTGTGCCAAACTGGACGGGGGACGCTCGCCTGTAGAGGTCTCTGGTCTCTCCGGCGTCCATCGGGCCCATATGGCCGCCGCCCTGTCCGCCGATCTGGAGGCGCCGGTGGTGGTACTCTGCCCCGATGAGAACGAGGGCAGGAGACTGGCCGGAGATATCCATAGCCTGACCGGACAGGAACCGTTGATGCTCATGGGACGAGAATACACCTTCCATGATGCCACCATCTCCCACCAGTGGGAGCATAAGCGGCTGCGCACCCTGTACCGGCTCCGGGAGGGAAACTTTTCCTTCCTGATTGCCACGGTAGAGGGCCTGATGCAGCGGACACTGCCGCCTGAGACGCTGGACCGGGCGTCGGTCAGACTTTCGGTGGGCGATAGTATTCCGCTCAAGGAGCTTACCGACCGGCTTATCGCCATGGGCTATGGCCGCTGCCAGCAGGTAGAGGGTCCCGGCCAGTTCTCTCTCCGGGGCGGCATTCTGGATGTCTATTCTCCCGGTATGGAGGCGCCTGTCCGGGCCGAGTTCTGGGGCGATGAGGTGGACACCATGGGTCTCTTTGACCCGGCTGACCAGCGCCGGACAGACAATGTGAGTGAGGCTGTCCTGCTGCCCGCGGCCGAGACACTGCCTCAGCTGGCCCCCGGTGGGGTGCTGGGACTGACGGAGACACTGGAGCGGGAGCTGCTGCGGCTTGAAAAGTCCCGTTCCAAGGCAGCCGGCCTTGCGCAGCTCCAGACCACCCTCCGTCAGGACAGCGAAAAGCTGGCCCAGCTGGCCAGCTTCCCGGCGGCAGACCGGTATCTGGACCTGATCTATCCCCGTTTTGCCTGCGCTGCCCACTATCTGCCTGACTACGCCCTGCTCCTCTGGGCCGACAGCACCCGCTGCCGTCAGTCGGGAGAGAACTATCTTTGGCGGCTGACAGAGGATCTCCAGACTCTGGCGGAAAGCGGTGTCCTCCGCGCTGCCGGCCCCTGCTTTGCTCCTGAGTGGGAGGATCTGGTGGGCTATCTGGTGAAGAATTATCCCAATGTCTATCTGGACCATTTCCTCACCTCCTCCTGTCCCAGCGATCCCGTGGCTGCGTTGGCCATCAGCTGCAAGCAGCTGCCCTCCTTCGGTGCCAGCCTTGAGACGGCGGTCTCCGACCTGGTCCACTACCAGCGGGAGGGGACGGCGACGGTCATCCTCTGCGTCTCCCAGGGCAGAGTTAAGGCTCTTTGGAACCTGCTTCAGGAGCAGGGAGTGACAGCGGCCATTGATTTGGACCTGACCCGTCTGCCGGACAGGGGTCAGATTTTCCTGACGGTGGGCGGTCTGTCCGCCGGCATGGAATATCCCGGCTTTGCCGTGCTTACCGAGGGCGTCCCGCTGCCCGAGCGGCGGGAACAGTCGTCGGGCAAGAAGAAGGCCACCAACCGGCAGAAGCTCCAGAGCTTTACCGACCTGTCTCCCGGAGATCTGGTGGTCCATGAGACTCACGGTATCGGCCGGTTCGTAGAGCTGGTCAAGATGAAGGTGGACGGAGCGGAGAAGGACTATATCAAACTGGCCTACTCCGGCTCGGATACGCTCTATGTCCCGGCCACCCAGCTTGATCTGGTGAGCAAGTATATCGGCGGCGGCGAGGAGGCCAATGAGCGGACCCGGCTGTCCAAGCTGGGCGGCACCGACTGGGCCAAGGCAAAGCTCCGGGCAAGAAAGGCCACCAAAGAGCTGGCCAAGGGGCTGATTCAGCTCTATGCCCAGCGCCAGCGCCAGCCCGGCTATGCCTTTCATCCGGATGACCCCTGGCAGCAGGAGTTTGAGGATAAATTTGAATATCAGGAGACCGAGGATCAGCTCCGCTGCGTCCGGGAGATCAAGGCTGACATGGAAAAGCCTGTCCCCATGGACCGGCTCCTCTGCGGCGACGTGGGCTACGGCAAGACAGAGGTAGCGCTTCGGGCGGTGATGAAGTGCGTTATGGAGGGCAAACAGGCGGCCATTCTGGCGCCTACCACCGTTCTTGCCAACCAGCACTACCAGACTGCCGTCCAGCGCTTTCAGGGCTTTCCGGTGAAGATTGCCGTGGTCAGCCGCTTCCAGACGCCGCATCAGATGAAACTTATTCTGAAGGATCTGGAAAAGGGCCTGATCGACGTGCTGGTAGGCACCCACCGGCTCTTCTCCAAGGACATTCAGTTCAAGGATCTGGGCCTTCTGGTGGTGGACGAGGAGCAGCGCTTCGGCGTCAGCCAGAAGGAACGGCTCAAGGAGATGGCCCGTCAGGTGGATGTGCTTACCCTCTCGGCGACGCCTATCCCCCGGACTATGAATATGGCGCTGTCCGGTATTCGGGATATGTCCACGCTGGAGGAGCCGCCAATGGACCGGCAGCCTGTCCAGACGTATGTGCTGGAGCATAACTGGTCCATGCTGGCCGACGCCATGGGCCGGGAGATTGGCCGTGGCGGTCAGGTCTACTATCTCCACAACCGGGTGGAGTCCATTGCCGCTGTGGCTATGCGTATTCAGGGAATGCTGGGCGAGGATGTAAAGGTGGCCTATGCCCATGGCAAGATGACCGAGGATCAGCTCCACGCCGTTATGAGCAAGGTGGTGGAGGGCGAGATTCAGGTGCTGGTCTGCACCACCATCATCGAGACCGGCATTGACATTCCCAACGTCAATACCCTTATCATTGAGGACGCCGACCGGATGGGCCTTGCCCAGCTCCATCAGATCAGAGGGCGGGTGGGCCGCTCCTCCCGGCGGGCGTTTGCCTATCTGACCTACCGGCGGGGCAAGGTGCTCAGTGAGGTGGCTGCCAAGCGACTGTCCGCCGTTCGGGAATTTGCCGAGTTTGGCGCCGGCTTCAAGATCGCTATGCGGGATCTGGAGATCCGGGGCACTGGCAATCTGCTGGGCCCGGAGCAGTCGGGTTTTATGATGACTGTGGGCTATGATATGTATCTCAAACTGCTGGAGGAGGCCGTTCTGGAGGAACGGGGAGAAAAGCCCGTTCGGACGGAAGAGGTGACGGCGGATCTGGCCGTGTCGGCCAACCTTCCCGAGAGTTATATCCCCTCGGCCGAGCAGCGGATGGATCTCTACCGCCGAATCGCCCGGATCCGGACAGAGGAAGACGCCGATGATATGGTGGACGAGCTGCTGGACCGCTACGGCGAGCCGCCCAAGGCGGTCAACAATCTGATCTCGGTGGCCCTGCTCCGGTCGGCCGCCTCTCAGGTGGGCTTTATCGACGTGGCTCAGAAGGGCACCGTGATCAGCTTTACCATGCGGGAAGCGGATCTGCCCGGCATCGCCCGGCTCTGTTCGGAGAGCCTGTTTAAGGGACGGCTCCTCTTCTCCCCGGGAGAAAAGGTAATCCTCAGCCTTCGGCTCCGGCCGGGAGAGAATGTACTGGCCTGGTGTGAGCGACTGGTCAAGGAGTATACCAAAATCAGAGAAAAACTGGCCAAGCCGGAAGAGACAAAATAAGGAATAAAACCGCTGCTTTTCCGAAAAAAAGCAGCGGTTTTCCTGTTGCGGGAAAAAGTTAAGAGAATGTCCATTGTATTTCCCGGACAGATCTGCTACAATGACCGTTGATGCCCTGCTTCCTGGGAGAAGCGGGCCCGTTTGCTTGAAAGAAAGGAACTGATGGACAATGAGCAAGAAACTGACCGCTCTGCTGCTGGCTCTGGCTATGATGCTGGCCATGCTGACCGGCTGCGGTGAGGCAAGCGCTCCTGCCGCGGAGGAGCCCGCCGAGAGCGATGTGACTGCCGAGAGTGATGAGACCGGCGAGGCCGAGGCTGAGGCTGAGACTGAGACTGAGCCCCTTCCCCCTGAGGCCTATGAGGATCCTGTAGCCTATCTGACTGACGGCGCCGTTAAGAAGGGTGATGTGGTCATCACCATCAACGGCGAGGAGATCACCGCCGAGGAGTACTTCTACTGGGTAGCCTTTGACTATGCCCAGCTGCTGTATAACTACTACTATTACGGCATGACTCTGGACGTCAACGAAGTGCTGGACGAGGAAGGCACTACTGTGGGCGACTTTATGCTGGAGCAGGCCAGTATGTACGCTGAGATGTACGCTCTGCTCTACGATAAGGCAGAAGAGGCCGGTATCCAGCTGACCGACGAGCAGGAGGCCAACCGTGCCGCTGTGGTGGAGAGCTATGACGAGGAGACCATCCTCTACTACGCTACTACCATTCAGGCTCTGGAGAAGAATTTCGTCAGTACCTGCTACGCTGCCAACCTGCAGAGCTATTACTACGGCGAGGGCGGTGAACTGGCTCCTACCGAGGACACGCTGGCTGACTTTGCCGAGGCCAACGGCACCTATACCTGCCGCTATATCCTCCAGCGGACCGATGAGCTGGAGGAGGATGACGCCGACGGCCGGCAGGCCAAGGCTGACAAGGCCAAAGAGCTCTATGATGAGTTGTCCGCTCTGAGCGCCGAGGAAGTGGAAGCGCGCTTTATCGAGCTGCAGGGCGAGTGGAATGACGACGGCAATACCGAGCCCTTCGTCTTCAACGAGGACTCCTCTCTGGTCAGCGGCTTCCGTGAGAAGGTGGCTGAGATTGAAGAGGGTCAGCTGGTTCTGACCGACGAGACCGACTACGGTTACTTCGTCATCCTCCGTCTGCCCACCGATCTGGAGAGTCTGAAGGCCGACTACACCAACACCGCCTATGATACTCAGATCAGCCAGTGGATGGACGAGGCTGAGATCGAAGTGGGTGGGGCTCTGCTGAGCCTGGACGCCAGCCAGGTCTATGAGCGGCTGAGCCTGATGCAGTCCACCATCGCCAACCAGATCACCGCTGCCCAGGCTGAGGTCGAGGCTGCTGAGAGCGGCGAGGAGGCTGTGGGCTGAGAGAGCCCGACAGACCGAGCGAAAACAGAAAACGGACGCCTCCGGGCGTCCGTTTTTTTCTGCGTGGGCAAAAAGAAGGGATCCCGCAGGATCCCTTCTATGAATATCTATGGACAGTCGGTCTGTGCAATTACAGGTACTTGGCGATGCCGTCGGTCACCTCTTCCGGCTCAGCGGAGATGGTGGCAGTGAACTTCAGGCCGTTTTTCTCAGAGAAGTTCTCCATCCAGTCAAGGAAGTCTTCCACAAGAGCGAAGTCCTTGCAGCGGACGATCTTGCAGAGGTTATCCACAAAAATGTGGGTGATATCGTAATTGCCTGCATACAGGCCGCAGATAAAGCCCTTCAGAGCCTCAAAGCTGGGCAGACGGAAGTCGCTGGCCTCGATGAGTCGGATCTGATAATGGATATCATACATCAGCTCACGGTCCCACTCGATGCAGACCACGTTGCCGTGCTCGGACAGGATAGCGGAGTTGATCATTTCGATCAGCTGCTTCGTTTTGCCGGAACCTTTGGGGTTCATAATGACTCTAACCATGGGTAGTCACTCCTTTTATTTACACCTGTTACGGTGGAATATCTGTGTAGATATTTTAACATAAGCCCGGGGAAGATTCAACCGAGTTTCAAAGGAAATTTACGAAATGTACATGGGTTTGCAAGCTGGGGGAGGATGTATTATAATAGGGAAAAAACCAGCAAAAGAAGGGAGAAACCCCGTTATGAGATTGATTTCATGGAATGTAAACGGCCTGCGGGCCTGTCTGAAAAAAGGCTTTGAAGAGGCCTTTTACGCCCTGAACGCCGATATTTTCTGTCTGCAGGAGACCAAAATGCAGCCCGATCAGGCGCAGGTGGACCTCCCCGGATACCATCAGTTCTGGAACAGCGCGGAGAAAAAGGGCTACTCTGGCACCGCTGTTTTCTCCCGGTATGAGCCCATCTCTGTCCGTTACGGTATGGGTATTGACCAGCATGACCACGAAGGCCGGCTTATTACGCTGGAGTTTGATCAGTTCTACTTCGTCTGCTGCTATACGCCCAATGCCCAGAACGAGCTCAAACGTCTGGACTACCGGATGATCTGGGAGGACGACCTGAGGGCTTATCTGCTGGAGCTGGACAGGCAAAAGCCTGTGGTCTATACCGGCGATCTGAATGTAGCCAAAGAGGAGATCGACCTGAAGAACCCGGGCCCCAACCGGGGCAACGCCGGCTTCTCTGACGAGGAGCGGGAGAAGCTGCGGACTCTTCTGGATTCCGGCTTTACCGATACCTTCCGCTGGCTCTATCCGGATCGGACGGGAGCCTACTCCTGGTGGAGCTACCGCTTCAACGCCCGGAAGAACAATGCCGGATGGCGAATTGACTACTTTATTGTCTCTAACCGGCTGCGGGAGAAGATTTTACAGGCGGATATCTATCCTGAGATCACCGGCAGTGACCACTGCCCGGTGGGACTGGTGCTGGATCTCTGAGAGGAGGCGGAGCATGAAGGAGCATAAGCGGGTACTCACCATACAGGATATCTCCTGTCTGGGTCAGTGCTCCATGACGGTGGCGCTGCCGGTGCTGTCAGCCTGTGGCGTGGAGTGCGCGGTGCTGCCCACGGCTATCCTCTCCACCCATACCGGTCCGGAGTTTCAGCGGCCCACCTTCCGGGATTTGACCGAGGACATTCCCCTCATTGCCCGGAGTTGGGCGGAGCAGGGCATCGGCTTTGACGCTGTCTCTGTTGGCTATCTGGGCTCAAAGAGACAGATTGACCATATCTCCGACCTGCTGGATACTCTGGGAGGAGAGGGGACGCTGGTCCTGCTGGACCCGGTCATGGCGGACAATGGGAAGTACTACTCCGGCTTTGACGAGAGTTATGCCCAGGCCATGAGAGGACTGTGCGCCAAGTGTGATATTCTGCTGCCCAACCTGACTGAGAGCTGCTTTCTGCTGGGGCAGCCGGTGCCAGAGGTCTGGGAGGAGGCCAGCTGCCGGGACCTGGCCTGGCAGCTGTTGGAGCTGGGTCCCAAAACGGTGGTAATCACCGGTCTGGACTGCCGGGAAGGAATGACGGGCAATCTGATCTGTGACGCCGACGGCAGCCAGAGCATTCTCTGGCGGAAGCGGCTTCCCGGCCGCTATCACGGAACCGGAGATCTCTTTGCTGCTGCGCTGCTGGGCCGGCTCATGCGGGGAGCGACGCTGGAGCAGGCAGCGGACATGGCAGGAGCGGTGGTCAGCCGGGCGATTCTGGCTACCGAACCGGAACACAGCTACGGCGTCCGTTTTGAACGGGCTCTGGGGATGCTGACAGAAGAAGGATAAAGAAAGAGGGCCCTGCCGCTTTACCAGCGGCAGGGCCTTTTGCTTGCCGAAGCCGATCCGGGGTCCGGAATGTCAAGCTACGGCTGCCGGAAAAACGGCCGGAGCAGGGTATGTCAGTTTGTCGCCTTCATCCGCTTCTCCATGATCTTGGCCCGGTTAATGGCGCACATAATGCCTTTAATGGAGGCCATGGAGATATTACTGTGGATACCAACGCCGAAGACGTCCCGATCCTCGGGGGTCTTCAGATGGATATAGGCCACGGCCTTGGCGTTGGAGCCGGTATTGATGGCGTGCTCGGAGTAGTCGGCAAAGGTATAGCGGCTCATCTTCTCTCCCTTGATGGCGTTGAAGAAGGCGTCGATGGGGCCGTTGCCCACGCCGGAAACCTGGAAAATGGTATCCGTGTGCTGGATGGTGCCCTGGAAGGAGACGTGGCTCTCGCCGTTCTGAGTGAAGTCCTGGAAACTGTGGCTCAGCAGCTTGTAAGGGCCGTCCACATTGAGGTACTCCTCCTCGAAGAGATGATAGATAGCCTGAGGCAGCAGCTCCTTGCCATAGGCGTCCGAGGCCTGCTGGACCACGGCGCCAAACTCGGGATGCATGGCCTTGGGCAGATTGAAACCGAAGTTGTGGGCCATAACAAAGGCAGTGCCCCCTTTACCCGACTGGCTGTTGATCCGGATAATGGGCTCATAGGCCCGACCCACGTCGGCCGGGTCAATGGGCAGATAGGGAACCTCCCATTTGTCGGTGCCCGACTGGCGCATATACTGGGTGCCCTTGTTGATGGCGTCCTGATGGCTGCCGGAGAAAGCGGTAAAGACCAGCTTGCCTACATAGGGCTGGCGCTCACCGATCCGCATCTTGGTCACCCGCTCGTAGACGTCCCGGATCTTGTTGATCTCGGAGAAGTCCAGCTGGGGGTCGATGCCCTGAGTGTACATATTCATGGCCAGCGTTACCATGTCCACGTTGCCCGTCCGCTCACCGTTTCCAAAGAGGGTGGCCTCAATCCGCTCGCCGCCGGCCAGCATGCCCAGCTCGGCTGTCGCCACGCCGGTGCCCCGGTCGTTGTGGGGATGCAGGGAGATAATGGCCCGCTCCCGGCCGGGGAGATTGCGGATAAAGTACTCCAACTCATCGGCAAACTGGTTGGGCATACAGTTTTCCACCGTAGTGGGCAGGTTAAGAATGACCTTGTGCTCCTCGTCGGCGTGAAGGGCGTCCAAAACGGCGGCGCAAATCTCGTCAGCCGCATCCATCTCGGTGCCCATGAAGGACTCGGGAGAGTATTCGTAGATCAGATCCATGCCATCGGCCAGATAGGGCTGGCTCATCTCGTAGATCATCTCGGCTGCGTCCACAGCGATCTTCTTTACCCCCTCCACGTCGGTCTGGAAGACGACCTTCCGCTGGAGGGTGGAGGTAGAGTTGTAGAAGTGGAAAATCACATGACGACAGCCCTTGATGGCCTCAAAGGTCCGGCGAATCAGATGAGGCCGGGCCTGTACCAGTACCTGAATATATACGTCGTCGGGGATATGGCCCTCTTCGATCAGCGTGCGCAGGAAGAGATACTCGGTGTCCGAGGCTGAGGGGAATCCTACCTCAATCTCTTTGACGCCGATATCTACCAGACAGTGGAACAGATCCAGCTTCTCCTGCACGTTCATGGGGTCGATCAGCGCCTGATTGCCGTCCCGGAGATCCACCGAGCACCATCTGGGGGCCTTGGTAATGACCTTGTCCGGCCAGGTCCGGTTTTGGATGGGCTGGGGGACAAAGGGGATATATTTCTCGTAACCTTTCATATTTGCTGCCTCCTTGATCGTATCCGGTCAGAGGCAAGAGAAAAACCCCTGACCGATGTTATCGGTCAGGGGTGTAAAATTCATACACGGTACCACCCTGGTTCAGCAGATACTCACATATCTGCCCTCATTGGCCTCTGACAAGGCCGTGGTCTGTAACGGGACCTCCCGTACGTCCCTACTGCACCCTTTACAGAGGGCGGTTCAGGGCGTCGACTCCGGGAACAGTTATCCATCAGGGGCACCATGTTGGCTCGCAGCAGCCGCCAACTCTCTGAAAAGGGCGTCCTGATCTTTTTTCCCTTCCACGTCTTTAACAAGTGAATTCAGTATAGCGGTAAACTGTTCCTTTGTCAATCAGGATTTTGAAAACGGCAGATGTCGAGTCATGTCGAAGAGAGTCGAATAAAAAACGATCGGTTCGACATAGTTCTGATTGCGAAAAAACTTGGAGTGTGATAGACTAAGACAAATTTATTTACCGGACGGTGACTTGCGTGGAAAAGATCAGAGTGGTGATGGCGGACTTTGACGAGGAACTGTGCAGAGCCCTTGCAGAGGAACTGGAGCAGCAGGAAGATATTCATATCGCGGCCATAACCGGTCAGGCCGATCAGGTTCTGCCTTTGATACGGCAGACAGAGGCGCAGGTATTGGTTATGGAGATGGCTCTTCGGGGCGGAGACGGGCTGGAAGTGCTGGAGGCAGTTCGGGGCGAGCTGGGAGACAGGGTGAAGGTCCTTGCCTGCTCTCTGTTTGGAGACCGGGGCCTGGTAACCGGAGCGGTCCAGCGGGGTGCGGACTATTTTATGATCAAGCCCATTGCGCCTATGGCGCTGGCTGAGCATATCCGTCTGGCCGCGGGAGAGCAGATGGGCATCCCTGCGGAAGAGAGCCTGCGCTATCGGGCCGGGCGTCTGCTATGGAATCTGGGCCTTCAGCCCAATATCAAGGGATACCACTATCTGACCGACGCGCTGGTCATTGCGCTGGAGGACCCTGAGGCTGTCTGCGGGATTACCAAGGTGGTCTATCCTCAGATTGCCCGGAGACACCGAACCAGCGCGGGGGCCGTGGAGCGAACCATCCGCCATGCCGTCGGCAGAGTCTGGGTCGAAGGCAATCTGGCCCAGCTGTGCCGTCTTTTCCCTCATCAGGCAAGGGAAGGGCGCTGTCCCAGTAACTCCGTCTTTGTTGCCGTCCTGTCCCAGCAATTGGCCGGACGGGAACGAATGTGGGGCTAAAATGGACCGAATTACCGTCCGCGTTTCAACTTTTGGGGAAAATCCTCTTGCAATAGGCTGTGAAATGGGATAAAATAAACCTGCGAATGTGAATGGGGCTATTATGCCCTAATAGAAAAGATATGGAGGCTACCAATATGGCTATGATCACTGCAGGCGATTTCCGAAATGGCGTCACCTTTGAGTATGAAGGCAAGGTTATGCAGGTCGTCGAGTTCCAGCACGTTAAGCCCGGCAAGGGCGCCGCTTTCGTGCGCACCAAGATGAGAAACGTCATTACCGGCGCTGTCACCGAAAACTCCTTCAACCCCTCTGCCAAGTTCGAGTCCGCTTTCGTTGAGCGCCGCGTCATGGAGTACAGCTACTCCGACGGCGATCTGTACTACTTCATGGACACCGAGACCTATGACATGATTCCCCTGAACGCTGATCAGCTGGGTGAAGCCTTCCGCTTTGTCAAGGAGAACACCGAGTGCAAGGTCCTGTCCTACAAGGGCAGCGTCTTCGGTATCGAAGCTCCCAACTTCATCGATCTGGAAGTCACCGAGACCGAGCCCGGTCTGGCCGGCAACACCGCCACCAACACCCTGAAGCCCGCTACTCTGGAAACCGGCGCTGAGATCCGTGTCCCCCTGTTCATCAACATCGGCGACCGCATCACTGTCGACACCCGTACCGGCGAGTATCTGTCCCGCTGCAAGTAAATCTGTATTCCATGTCCCACCATGCCCAACGGTGTGGTGGGACTTTTTTACTAAGAAAAGGAGCTGAATAGTATGTCTCTGACGGAAAAGGTAGCCTATCTGCGCGGTCTGGCCGACGGCATGGATATTCGGGAGGAAAACTCCAAGGAACAGAAAATGCTGATCAAAATCCTGGACGTGCTGGCCGATCTGGCTGAGAACGTGGAGGAGAACAATGAGTCTCTGTCCGCTCTGGCTGATGAGCTGGACGAACTGGACGATGTCGTCGCTGATATTGAAGAGGCTATCCTCGAGAGCGAAGATGATGACGACGACGAT
>JAFQNL010000043.1 GCA_017395935.1 Oscillospiraceae bacterium | reverse complement strand
TATTCTTGATAGCCTCAAGTGGTATCAAAATGGTACTGTCGCACCATTTTTCAGGCTGCTTTTGCACTTGCGATGCTCAAAAAGCCTGTGTTTTCAAGGGTTTTCAGACCAGTCCAAAACCCTCAAAACTTATTCCCACTCAATCGTTCCGATGGGCTTGGGAGTCAGGTCCAGAAGGACGCGGTTGATACCTTCCACTTCGTGGGTGATGCGGTCGGTGATATGGTGGAGGAGGGCATAGGGGATCTCCTCGATGGTTGCGGTCATGGCGTCGGTAGTATTGACAGCACGGATAATGGCAGGCCAACCTTCATAACGCTTGCCGTCGCGGACACCTACGCTCTTCATATCGGGAACAGCGATAAAATACTGCCAGACTTTACCGGCCAGGCCGTTCAGATCGAATTCTTCCCGGAGAATGGCGTCAGCTTCGCGAAGAGCATGGAGACGATCGCGGGTAATGGCGCCCAGACAGCGGACACCCAGGCCAGGGCCGGGGAAGGGCTGACGATAGACCATGCCATGAGGCAGGCCCAGAGCCTCGCCGACTACACGGACTTCGTCCTTATACAGCAGCTTGACAGGCTCTACCAGCTCGAACTTCATATCCTCAGGCAGGCCACCCACGTTATGGTGGGCCTTAACGCCGTCAGATTCCAGAATATCAGGATAGATCGTACCCTGAGCCAGGAAGGAAATGCCCTCCAGCTTGGAGGCCTCTTCATTGAAGACCTCGATGAACTCATTGCCAATAATCTTGCGTTTCTTTTCAGGGGCGTCTACACCGGCGAGCTTATCCAGGAAGCGGTCGGTAGCGTCGATATAGATCAGGTTGGCGTCCAGAGCCTTACCGAACACCTCGATGACCTGCTCACTCTCACCCTTGCGCATCAGACCATGATTGACATGGACGCAGACCAGCTGCTTGCCAATGGCCTTGATCAGCAGGGCAGCCACGACAGAGCTGTCCACGCCGCCGGACAGAGCCAGCAGCACCTTCTTATCGCCTACCTGCTCACGAACCAGAGCCACCTGCTCATCAATAAAAGCATTGGCCAGTTCGAGAGTGGTGATGCGCTGCATAGTTTCGGGTCTCACATTTGGATTCATGACGATTCCTCCCAACTGAGTGTGTGCGTATACTTCTCACGGTTATAGTTTAGCACCGGAACAATTGCATGACAATTGTTTTTTTTGCACGGAATCGTCCCCTTTCAACCCTATCCGCCTTTACAAAATGACGCTCAGAAACCCGTTTCTCTCTCGGAATGCCCTTTCGGCTTCCCTCAGACAATGTAGTTGGTCAGACTTCCAATCTTTTCGATCCGGCAGGTCACCTTATCTCCCGCCTTCAGGAAGCAGGGAGGGGTCATACCCATACCCACGCCGGCAGGTGTGCCGGTCGCGATTATGGTCCCGGCCTGCAGGGTCATGCCCTGAGAGAGCTCAGAGATGGCTCCTTCCACCGTCTGGATCATATAGCGGGTATTACTGTCCTGCCTCTTTTCGTCGTTTACAGAGCAGCTGATGGCTAGATTGTGGCAGTCCCCCAGCTCATCCGGCGTAACGATACAGGGGCCGGTCGGGGTGAAGCCGTCAAGGCTCTTGCCCAGATACCACTGCTTATGACGGGTCTGGAGGTTGCGGGCGCTGATATCGTTGACAATGGTATAACCAAAGACATAGTCCAGTGCCTCTTCCCTGCTTACATTCAGTGCATCCCGGCCCAGAATAACGGCCAGTTCGGCCTCATAGTCCAGACTGTCCACCAGACCCTCATAGGCGGGCACCTCTCCTTCCGGACCGGGAGAATAGCTGACCCGCTTGGAGAAATAGATCGTATAAGGCCGCTGACCGCCAAAGGCGTCGGGAGAGAACCTGTCTGCCTCCACAGCGTGCTCGTCATAGTTGATACCCAGACAGATCACGTCCTGCCGGGGACGGGGAATGGGCGCCAGCAGACGGTATTCCTCTGCCGGAACAGCAAAGATCGCCTTGATCGCCAAGTCGTCCATCTCCTGCTTGGTTATAGAAGCGATCAGCTGGTTCATATCCTGATAGTCATGGCCCAGATCCTTCATCAGGTAGAGGGTCTTTCCTCCATCCAGAGAGACCAGCAGCTCTTCCTGCTGCTGACAGAGGGCAGTATAAAATCGCATTTCCATCTTCCTTTCTCTCCCGTGGGAGATCTGTTCTGATACCAGTATAACAGGTTTCCCGCCCGCGGCAAAGAGAAAGCTTTTGTTGAACTTAGGGAGGTTTTTTATTAAAAGTATTTGACAGATCGCTTTATCAATGGGAAAATAGAATGGAAAAATGATTCCGTCTCTGGAGAGGAGTGGATACTATGTATGATATTCTGATCATTGGCGCAGGGGTCTCCGGTTGTGCCGCTGCCCGGGAGCTGAGCCGGCTGCAGGCCAGCGTCTGCGTAGTGGAGGCCAGAGAGGACGTCTGCTCCGGAACCAGCAAAGCCAACAGCGGTCTTGCCCATGCTGGCTTTGACGCCCGGGAAGGCTCGCTGATGGCCAGGCTGAATGTGGAAGGCAGCCGGATCATGGAAAGTCTGTCAGAGGAGCTGGACTTCCCCTACCGGAGAAACGGCGCTTTGGTCCTCTGCCTTTCCGAGGAGGATCGACCCGGTCTGGAGACGCTGCTGGCCCGGGGCCGGGCCAACGGAGTAGAAGGGCTGGAGATTCTCAGCCGGGAGCAGGTTCTGGCCCGGGAGCCCCATGTGAATCCCGGGGTAACTGCCGCCCTCTGGGCGCCCTCGGCCGCCATTATCTGCCCCTTTGAGCTCAATCTGGCCCTTGCGGAAAACGCAGCGGAAAACGGCGTCGTGTTTCGGTTCAACACCCGGGTCACCGGCTTTTCCCCTATGGAGGGGTACTGGCAGATCCAGACCGATCAGGGGCCGCTGGAGGCAAAATGCGTAGTCAACGCCGCCGGCGTCTATGCCGCCCAGCTGCACAATCTGGTCAGCCAGACCAAGCTCCATATCACCCCCCGCCGGGGCGATTACTATCTGCTGGATAAGACAGCCGGAAGTTATGTAAACTCGACCATCTTTCAGCTGCCCACAAAATACGGCAAGGGCGTTTTGGTCACCCCCACCGTCCACGGAAATCTTCTGGTCGGCCCCACCGCTATCGACATTGACGATCCCGAAGGGACTAATACCACCCGGGAAGGGCTGGAGGAGATCAGCCGGAAGGTGGAGTCTACCGTAACCGGTATCCCCTTCCGGGAGACTATCACCTCCTTTGCCGGCCTTCGGGCCCACGAGGACGGCCATGAATTCATCATTCAGGAGGTGGAGGATGCCCCCGGCTTCTTTGACTGCGCCGGAATAGAGTCACCCGGTCTTACCGCCGCTCCGGCCATTGGCCGGATGGTCGCCGGACTGATTCGGGATAAGCTGGCGCTGGAGGAAAAAGCCCATTTTCAGCCTCGGCGCAAAGGGATCACCGATCCATGGGCCCTGTCCCCGCAAGAGCGGCAGGCCCTTATCGCCCGGGAGCCTGACTATGGCCAGATTATCTGCCGGTGCGAGAATGTAACCGCCGGTCAAATTCTGGAGGCCATTCGGCGGCCTCTTGGTGCCCGGAGTCTGGACGGCATCAAGCGCCGGGTCCGGCCGGGTATGGGCCGCTGTCAAGGCGGCTTCTGCAGTCCCAAGGTGATGGAGCTGCTGGCCCGTGAGCTGGGCATAGGACTGGAGCAGGTGAACAAATGCGGGCCCGGCTCTGAGCTGGTCACAGGAGTGACCAAGGAGGCTGATTATGAAGGGGTATGATCTGATTATTATCGGCGGAGGTCCCGCCGGTCTGTCCGCTGCCGTAGCTGCCTGGGACGCAGGAGTTCGGGAGATTCTCATTCTGGAGCGGGATCAGGAGCTGGGCGGCATTTTGAACCAGTGCATCCACAACGGCTTCGGTCTGCATACCTTTCAGGAGGAGCTGACCGGTCCGGAATACGCCGCCCGGTTCATTGACAAGGTCCGGGAGCGGAATATCGCCTGTCTGCTGGACACCATGGTACTGGAAGTCAGTCCGGATCGGGTGGTCACCGCCGTCAACCGGGAGCAGGGCGTCTTTCAGCTCCGGGCCGGCGCCGTTATTCTGGCCATGGGCTGCCGGGAGCGGCCCCGGGGCGCGCTGAATATCCCCGGCCACCGTCCGGCCGGCATCTATACCGCCGGCACCGCTCAGCGACTGGTCAATATGGACGGCTGGATGCCGGGTAAGGAAGTGGTCATTCTGGGATCGGGGGACATCGGTCTGATTATGGCCAGAAGAATGACTCTGGAGGGCGCTCATGTCCGGCTTGTAGCCGAGCTGATGAGCTATTCCGGCGGTCTGAAGCGGAATATCGTTCAGTGTCTGGAAGACTATGGTATCCCCCTTCGGCTCAGCCATACAGTAGTGGATATCCATGGCAAGCAGCGGCTCACCGGCGTCACCATCGCTCAGGTAGATGAAAACAACCGGCCCATTCCGGGGACAGAGGAGTATCATCCCTGCGATACCCTGCTGCTCTCCTGCGGCCTGCTTCCGGAAAACGAGCTGAGTCGGGCAGCAGGCGTCACGCTCAGTCCGGCCACCTCCGGCCCAGTGGTAGACGAGGCGCTGGAGACCAATCTGGAGGGCATCTTTGCCTGCGGCAACGTGCTCCATGTCCACGATCTGGTAGACTATGTCACTCAGGAGTCCTTTGAGGCCGGCCGGCGGGCGGCCGCCTATCTGCAGAATCGTCTCCCATCCCGGGGCAGAAGCGTCCCGGTCAAGGCGGGCGAAGGCGTCCGATATACCGTCCCCTCGGTCGTCCATCCCGACCGGATGGACGACAGCCTTACCCTCCGCTTCCGGGTCTCCGGCGTCCGGCAGGGAGCCTTCCTCTCGGTCTGGCTGGACGGAGAACGAATCCTTCACCAGAGAAAGCCGGTACTGGCTCCCGCCGAAATGGAGCAGGTTCGGATCCGGCGGTCAGAGCTGGAGAAACGGCCGGACCTTTCCGCCATCACCGTCTGTATTGAGGAGGTGTAGTCATGGAACAAAGAGCTCTGATCTGTATCGGCTGCCCTATGGGCTGCCCCATTACCGTAACGCTGGATAACGGCGAGATCCTCCGGGTAGAGGGAAACAGCTGCAAAAGAGGTGACACCTATGCCCGGAAGGAAGTCACCCATCCCACCCGTATCGTCACCTCCACCGTCCGTCTCTCCAACGCCTCAGCTCCGGTGGTCTCGGTGAAAACCGCCGGAGATATTCCCAAGGAAATGATCTTCCCGGTCATGGAGGCCCTGAAGGCCATCCGGCTCTCCGGGCCCGTCCGGGTGGGCGATATCGCCGCGGAGAACATCTGTGGAACGGGCGTAGATGTGCTTGTTACAAAAAATGTAACATAAAGTTAGAAAACAGTCCTCTTTTTCAGAAAAGAGGGCTGTTCTTTCTATTTTAAAGTCAAAATTTCTTGATTTATTTCGGTTTCGATGGTATGATGGAACTGGTAAAAGATACCACATAATTTTGACTGGAGGGCATTGTCATGGATTATAGGAAATTGCAGAATGGCAGTGATATTCGGGGCGTGGCTCTGGAGGGCATTGAGGGACAGTCCGTCAACCTGACCGAGCAGGCAGCCCGGGACATTGGCCGGGGCTTTGCCCTCTGGCTGAGAGAGCGGCTGGGCAAGGACCAGCTTCGGGTGGCCGTGGGCCGGGACAGCCGTCTCTCCGGGCCGGCGCTGTCCGGCTGGCTCTGCGAGGCTATGAGCCGGCAGGGTATTCAGGTCACCGATATCGGCATGGCCTCCACCCCGGCCATGTTCATGTCCACCGTGGCCGGCGAGGCTCCCTATGACGGCTCGGTCATGATCACCGCCTCCCACCTGCCCTTCAACCGCAACGGCTTTAAGTTCTTTACTCCTCAGGGCGGTCTGGAAAAGGGCGATATCTCGGCCATTCTCGCCTACGCCGGCAGCGATCAGGAGACCGGTCTCGCCCCCTCCAGTGTACTTCAGGGGGAGTTCATGGATATCTACGCCGGCATTCTGGCCGACAAGGTCCGCTCGGCTACCGGTCTGGAGCGACCGCTGGAGGGATTCCGTGTCGTGGTTGACGCGGGCAACGGCGCCGGCGGCTTCTATGTGGATAAGGTACTTCGGCCTCTGGGTGCCGATACTGAGGGCAGCCGCTATCTGGAGCCCGACGGTTCCTTCCCCAATCATATTCCCAACCCCGAGGACAAGCAGGCTATGGCCGCCATTACCGAGGCGGTAATTCAGTCGGGCGCCGATCTGGGCATTATCTTTGATACCGACGTGGACCGGGCCGGCGCTGTTCTGGCCGACGGCTCTGAGCTGAACCGGAACCGGATCATCGCCATTCTGGCAGCCATCCTCCTCCGGGAGCATCCCGGCACCACCATTGTCACCGACTCCATCACCTCCACCGGTCTGGCCGGATATATCGCCGCCAAGGGCGGTATCCACCACCGGTTTAAGCGGGGATACCGGAACGTAATCAACGAGGCCATCCGGCTTAACGAGGCCGGGCAGGATTGCCAGCTGGCTATGGAAACCTCCGGCCACGGCGCGCTGAAGGAGAACTACTTCCTGGACGACGGCTCCTATCTGGCTACCAAGCTGCTCATCGAGCTGGCCCGGGGACGGAAGGAGGGCTATACGCTGGCCTCTCTGATCGCCGATCTCCCCCAGCCGGCAGAGAGCGCCGAGTTCCGCTTCCAGATCGGCCTGGAAGACTTTAAGGCCTATGGTCAGCAGGTTCTCAGCCAGCTGGAGGACTATGCCCGGGCGCAGGAGGGCTGGTCCATTGCCCCCAACAACTTTGAGGGTGTCCGGGTCAATCTGGATCCGGACCACGGAGACGGCTGGTTCCTGCTGCGCATGAGCCTCCACGATCCGCTCATGCCGCTGAACATCGAGTCGGACAGCCCCGGCGGCGTAAAGGCCATTGCCGGACAGCTTCTCCCCTTCCTGAAGGGCTGGGAAAAACTGACAATCTCCGGTCTGGAAGCTGCCCTTGCCTGAGGATCCGCATACCGCCAATCAAAAACGCGCCCCCACAGTGCTCTGTGGGGGCGCCGCTATTTGGTCAGTCTTCTGTCTGCCCTTCGTCAGGGGTATCCGGAGTTTCCTGCTGGCCCTCCTCTGCCTGCTGCTGGGCCGGCTCGTCGGCGGCTGCCGCCTGATCGGCCGGCGCCTCTTCTTCAGAGGCGGTCAGCTTGAGCTGGGAGAGGGTATAGCTCTGCTGGCGCTGGAGCATTTCACCCATTCGGGCCGGGTCGTTCCAGGCAATATAAAGAGTCTCGCTCAGGGCATGGTCCAGCCAGTCCTCCCCTCCCTGCTGGACAGGGGCGGTAATCAGCTGAGCATCGTTGAGCATGGTGCTGTAGGGAGTGAAATCCCAGCCCTCCACGCTCTTCACCCAGTCGTCAGCCAGACTGGTCAGCGCGGGCTGGGCAATACTTCCCTCGGCCAGCTTCTTCTGACTCTCCTCACTGCAGAACTCCTCCAGCAGATCAAAGGCGGCAACAGGATCGTCGCTGCGGCTGGAGATGACCCAGCCATTGCCGTCCATCAGGGTAGCCCGCTCACCGGCGGAGCAGTCGCCGCTGCCGTCCAGGTCACAGTAGGGCAGCACTGTGCAGGCCCAGTTCTCAGCTCCGGCGGCCTTGATCAGGCCCATAGCCTCGTCGCTGGACTGGATCAGCATCGCGCAGTTGCCGGTGGAGAAGAGCTCCTTGCCGTCCAGCGCGGCCATAGTGGACTGGCTGGGCATGGAGTCACAGATGATCTTGGCCAGCAGCTCCATGGCAGCCACTGTATTGGCATCGTTCCAGCCGCAGACCAGATCGCCTTGCTTGTCGATATCGAGTATGTATCCGCCGTAGGAATAGACCAGATTATACCAGCCGTTGGTCGTATCATCCACATTGATGGCCATGCCATATTTTCCGGTATGGCGGTTGGTCAGCCGGAAGGCGGCCTCCGCCAGATCTTCCCAGGTCCAGCTCTCTTCGGGATAGGCTACCTTCATGCTGTCAAAGAGCGCCTTATTGTACCAGAGGGCCATAACCGAGCTGTCCTTGGGGATCCCGTAGGTATACCCTTCCACCTGATAGCTCTCCACTACCTGAGGATAATAGCCCTTCAGGTTCAGGCTGCTGCCGGAGAGGTGGTCATCCATACGGATCAGCCGTCCGTCATGGACATAGGCGTTAAAGTGCCGGCTGTCCATCCAGAAGAGATCCGGGAGCATTCCCTTCTCCACATCCCGCCAGTAGCTGGCCTTGTCCTTGGCCGTCACCTCAACCGGGATCCGGGTCTTTTCCGTCCATTCGTCAGCGATGGCCTGCCAGGCCTCCAGCTGGTCGCTCTCCCAGATCCAGACCGACAGCTTATCGGCGGTAAAGGTCTTGGCCGTCTTGCCGCAGCCGGCCAGGGCTAAAACCATGGCCAGAGCCAGCAGCAGGGCCGTCCATTTTCTTATCTTCATATCCGTTTCCTCTTTTCAGGACGCAGCCGGGCCGGAGGCCTCATTTTGCCGCATTTCTTTTTTTATTTTACGGGATTTGTGCCCGGAAGTCAAGGAGAGCCGGTCTTTCTCCACCTTTTGACGGCGATTTCTTTTTTAGATTTTTTTACGAAACTGAGAATTCCCTCTTGACGGAAACGTTATTTTGACTTATGATACTAGGTAAGTAAATGTGGCATCATGTCCCTTGGTATTTAGGGGCCCCGTCCCCCGAATATATATTTTCATGGCGTCGTCCCACTCCACGACCTGGGCGGCGTACATCCAAAAAGGAGGTCAATCAATACCGTCTGGCTCACGGTGCGGCAGTGTGGAGACCTGTCGTAATGTATCTGGGAGAAAGCACCCGGATATGAGGCAGAATTTGCGATGGCTGTTCTGTCAGAGTCGTAAGAAATGGCAACTGTTACTCTGAAAGGTCTTAAGAAAGTCTATGACAACAAGGTGACTGCAGTTCAGGACGTCAACCTGGAGATCAAGGACAAGGAATTTATCGTTCTGGTCGGTCCCTCTGGCTGCGGCAAGTCCACCACCCTGCGTATGGTCGCCGGTCTGGAAGAGATCTCCGGCGGCGAGCTGTACATCGGCGACCGTCTGGTCAATGACGTGGCCCCCAAGGACCGCGACATCGCCATGGTCTTCCAGAACTACGCTCTGTATCCCCACATGACCGTCCGTGAGAACATCGCTTTCGCTCTGAAGCTGAAGAAGGTTCCCAAGGAGGAGATCGACAAGAAGGTCAACGAGGCTGCTGAGATCCTGGGCATCACCCAGTATCTGGATCGTAAGCACAAGGCTCTGTCCGGCGGTCAGCGTCAGCGTGTCGCCTTCGTCCGTGCTATCGTTCGTGAGCCCAAGGCTCTGCTGATGG
>JAFQNL010000042.1 GCA_017395935.1 Oscillospiraceae bacterium | reverse complement strand
GCCTACGGAAAAGCCTTTGGAAAAGCAATGCTTGTTATCGCAACTGTAATGCTGCTAAGCGGCATTATAGGATTGTTTGAAAATTTGCGTATACTTGCCGTTGCTATACTTATCATAGGCTTGGTGATTGGTATAGGCTGTATTGTTGCTGTACAAAGGAAGTACAATACAGGAGTTTTCTAAATTCTAATTTGACAAACAGATCAGCATAGTTTCAGTCCCAAAAGAGAGTTTTACTTCCCGCTTAATAGTTTCTTTTTTTGAGTGAAACCAAATGAAACTGTTTGAAACCGTATCATTATTATCAAAACAATTCATCTCCCTATGGAATCATTGATACAATGGTTCCATAGGGATTTTTTGTTTTTTATGATAGAAACATGAATTTGTGTATGATATAATCAATTCGACAAACTTGAATTTGACTAAGGGGTATGTTGATGAACAATGTAAATCTTCGCATCGTGTCCGATGCTGATGCCCAATTTCTGACATTTATTATGAATACCGATTCTGTTCTTAATGCATTGAACGAACTACCAACGCAGTTGGAAGATTGGGTGGATGCCATTAAGGAATGGAGTAAGGATAACGATGAAGAGGACTTCATGATTAGTGATGATGAAACTCCCATAGGGTGGCTCGGCATAAATAGTCTGGAATCTGCTGACAAGGTTGCTTATCTAAAACTGGCAGCCATATTGCCCGAATACCATAACAAAGGGATTGGTCGCTATGCTATAAATCAGGTTATTGAAATGCTGCGACAAAGGAAGTATTTGAAAGTGGCACTTTATACTGACCAAGAGAACTATAAAGCAAGAGCCTGCTATAGCAAATGCGGGTTTGAAGTTACAGAAACATTTACGGAAGAAATGGCCAACGGAAAAACTGTTGCCCGCTGTAAAATGGAGTTAGACTTAACATAAGGACATCACCAAATTCCAATTTATCTAACGGACACCCCAAGGATTCCCGGTACTTCTTATTACATATTTAGTTCTTGACTTGTATTTTGGTTACTTCTTATAATAAAAGCAAACCAGAGAAAGGTGATAAGCCCCTATGAGCAGTCGTCAGGAACGTATTGAAATTTTCGAAGGCACCCGCCAATTGTGTTTAAGCACTCCGTTTCTAAAAAACGCCATCACCGCATCCCAAAAAAATCAGCGGATTTATTGGGAGGGCGACTCCATCGAATATAGTCATCCCCGGTTTTCCATGCCCGCTAAAATGATCCTGTCCCCCAAGAAAACCGTAGAAGCTGCTCACTCTTATGCTGCGTCAGGAAAAAAGGTCTGCATTTTGAACTTTGCCTCCTCCGTTGCCCCCGGCGGCGGTGTACTGACGGGAGAGCAGGCACAGGAGGAAAGCATCTGCCGGGTTTCTACCCTGTATTTCGCCCTCAGCGACTCAGAGACGGCAGGCAAGTTCTATAACTATCACTGGGAACTGATCCGTGCAGGCAAAATGAACCGCCGGAACCGGGATGACATCGTCTACACCCCCGGTGTAGTGGCGGTCCGGGACGATGCCAACGGCGAAGCCATGCTTGCGGAAAAAGACTGGTACGAAATGGATGTGATCACCTGCGCCGCTCCCGACTTGCGTCAGCTTGGCGATGCTGCCCAGTTCAGCCCCACTATGGAGGAACTTCGGGTGCTGCACGAGATCCGCTGGCGCTGCATTCTGGCAGCTGCCGCGAAGCACGAAGCAGACGTACTGATCCTGGGAGCCTTTGGCTGCGGTGTGTTTGCCAATCCTCCAGAGCTAGTGGTGGAAGCATTTAACAACGTTCTGCCGGAATTCCGGAACCACTTTGAAGCCATCGAATTCGCTGTGTATGCCACCCGGATGGACACGCCCAATTACCAGGCCTTCCGTGGAATCCGGGATGTGCAGGAGCGGAATTGATCTTTAACTATTTTGAAAGCAACAGTGTATCGTAGAACTATCAAAAAGTAACATCCTACAGGGATGTGTCTGGAGGCAACTATGGCAGAAGAAAAAACAATTGTAGAAGATTACATTACCTATCATTGCAGACCGGACGGGACTGCAGAAGTTACCCATTGCTCCGGATGGTATGGTTCCAACATCATTCCGGAAACCATCGCCGGATACCGGGTGACCTCGATCGGGTCGAATGCCTTTCCGCAAGGCAGTTGCAGAAGCCTTTTCATTCCTGATTCAGTCACGGAAATCAAGTCTCTGCCAGCGAGCTTTACCAAGAAGGAATGGGACCGTCCCAGATTCGATCTGAGAGAGAATGCCATGGACATTGACGAGTTGGTTTTGGTGGAGAGAACTTACTCTGTTATTATTCATGTAAAGCCAGGCAGCTATGCCGAGCGCTACTGCAAAGAAAAAAGGATTCGCTATAAGTTAAAATAGTATGGTGCTGCGGTTCAGAGCCGAAACAACTGCGCATTGTATCAACTTATCATAGCTTACCTAAGCAATATAATCCGAACCGGATCTTCCCAGCGGGAGACGGGTTCGGATTATTTGTTAATTTCGTGAAGTTTAAGGACACGCGTTTCCGAAGCAGCGTTATCAAACGACCTGACACCGGTTGCGGTATTGATAGCATCACTTACCCAATATCAGTTCCATGATGATCTCGTCTTCGTCACGGTCAATTTCCACGAGTCTAAACCTCTCATAGCGTTTTTAGCAGCATCGCTCTTACTGTTTCCATGCAATTGCTTTGATCAGGTACCGCTCACCGCGAACAGAAAAGCCGACCCCAATGGGATCGGCTTTTTTCTGTATCTATGGCTCTTGCGAGCTGTCGGCCACCGGCTCCCAGCCGGCATAGAGGGTCAGTTCCCCCTCAACCAGGTCGTTTTCCTGATCCCAGGGCTCAAAGCAGGCATAGTCGGTATACCAGCCGGTGAAGCGATAGCCTTCCCGGGTAGGAGGCGCGGGGAGCTCCAGCGGCTGGCCGTATTCCTGACTTTGGCTGGGCACATCGGTGCCGCCTTTGGCGTCAAAGCTGACGGTAAGGCCAGGATCACTGAGACTGAGGGCCACAAAGAGGATAATGACCAGAACGCAGGCGACAATGACAAAGTCCAGCGTCCGGACAGAGACATTGACTCCCTGATAGAGGCCTTTGAGCTTTTTCGGCTGGTCCTGACCGGAGGGGTGCGTCGGGTTTTCCGGGTTTCGGCTCATTACTTCTTCACCAGATACTTACGCATATCCAGAGCGCAGGCGCAGAGGATGATGGCGCCCTTGATAATATACAGGCTGGAGGAGTCCACGCCCAGCATGGTCAGAGCCACGAAGATAATACGCAGAACGAAGACGCCCAGAATAATGCCGCTGATCTTACCGGTACCGCCGACGAAGGAGACGCCGCCGATAACACAGGCTGCAATGGCGTCGCACTCGGCGTTCAGGCCGCTGCCGGCAGCCACGGAGCCGCTGCGGGCACCTTCAATAAAGCCGGTATAACCGTACATGGCGCCAGCCAGCGTATGGACGAGCACGGTGGTCCAGAATACATTGACGCCGGAGACCCGGGCGGCCTCAGCGTTGGAGCCGACGGCAAACATATTCTTGCCGAAGGTGGTCTTGTTCCAAATGAACCACATCACGATTACCAGAATGACAGCATAGGCCACATATCTGGGCACCGCCACGTTATCTACCCGGAACATTTCGCCGGTAACAAAGGTCTTGTACTCCTCGCTCAGGCCGGAGATGGGCTGACCGTTATTTCCGTTCAGGGCGAAGAACCAGAGGATGATACCATAGGTGATCAACTGCGTGGACAGGGTGACAATGAAGGGATGGAGGCTGAATTTGGCTACGAAGAAGCCGTTGACCAGACCGATCAGCGCGCCCACTGCCACTACGGCCAGCAGAGCTACAGCAATCCAGACGGGGGTAACCTCGGGGAGGTTGTCGAACATCTTATTGACGAAGTCAGTCTTCTGGAGCATGACGCCGGCAATAGCAGCTGTCAGGCCGGAGACACGGCCGGCAGACAGGTCGGTGCCGGTCAGAACGATACAGCCGGCAATACCCAGCGCCATGGGCAGATAGGCGGCCACCTGAATAATCAGGTTGGCAAAGGAGCCGGGAGTCAGGAAGTTGGACTTCTGAGTAGCGGTATAGATGACAAAGATGGCCATCAGAATATAAAGAGCGTTATTCAGGACCAGATCCACCCAATAGCGCTTCTTGTCCTTTGCGTCTTTGACGCGGTATTCTTCGGCTACACGGCGGAGATTCTCAACAGGATTAGCCATGACAGATTCCTCCTCAAACATATTTGGCCGCCAGGGTCATGATCTCTTCCTGGCTGGTAGTTCCGGCATCCACTTCACCGGCCACACGGCCGCCGGACATAACCACGATCCGGTCGCAGACGCCCAGAAGTTCGGGCATCTCCGAGGAGACCATAACAACGGTCTTTCCCTTGTTGGCCAGATCCAGAATGAGCTGATAGATCTCATACTTGGCGCCAACGTCGATACCGCGGGTAGGCTCGTCCAGCAGCAGCACCTCAGGCTCAGTCAGCAGCCAGCGGCCGATAATGACCTTCTGCTGGTTGCCGCCGGAGAGGCTGCGGATCTTGGTCTCCTGAGAGGGAGTCTTGGTACGCATGGCGTCGATATACTGCTGAGTATCGGCCCGCTGGGACTTCTCGCTCAGGAAAATGCCAAAGCGTTTATGCCGCTTCAGGCTGGAAATAACCGTATTATCCCGGACGCTGAGTACGCCGAAGATACCGGTGGCCCGGCGCTCTTCGGTGATCAGGGCAAAGCCATTTTTGATGCTCTCGCCGGCGTTTCGGTTCTTACAGACCTTGCCGCCCAGCGTGATCTTGCCCTCCTTACGGGTCCGGATACCAAAAATGCTCTCCAGCGTCTCGGTACGGCCGGAGCTGTCCAGTCCGGCCAGACCCAGCACCTCGCCCCGACGGGCCTGGAAGGAGACATTCTTAAGCTGGTTATACATGCCGGTAATACCCTCTACCTCCAGATAGACTTCGCCGGGGGTATTGGTCTTGGGCGGGAACTGATTGGTCAGCTCACGGCCGACCATCAGACGGATAATATCCGCCATCTCCAGCTTCTCTGCCGGCTCAGTGGCCACCCACTGGCCGTCACGCATGATGGTGATATAGTCCGAGATCCGCTTGATCTCAGCCATCTTATGGGAGATGTAGATAATACCAACGCCCCGGTCCCGGAGCATATTGATGATCCGGAACAGATGCTCCACCTCTTCCTCGGTCAGCGAGGAGGTAGGCTCGTCAAAGACGATGATTTTGGAATTGTAGGAGACAGCCTTGGCGATCTCCACCATCTGCCGCTTGGAGACAGGCATGGTGCTCATAATCTGATGAGGATCCACATCGATAGCCAGCTCATCAAAGATGGCCATGGTATCCTTGTACATCTTCCTCTCGTTAACGGCGATGCCCACCTTGGGATAACGG
The DNA here is from genome assembly GCA_017395935.1 of Oscillospiraceae bacterium. Taxonomy (GTDB): domain Bacteria; phylum Bacillota; class Clostridia; order Oscillospirales; family Oscillospiraceae; genus Onthomonas. The sequence goes on along the minus strand of JAFQNL010000042.1, from coordinate 5,586 downwards.
CCCAACCAGATATTGTCCATAACGCTGCGCTTGAGGGCCTGATTGAGCTCCTGATGGACCATGGCCACGCCATTGTCCAGCGCCTCACGGCTGTTTTTGAAGTTGATCTCCCTACCTTCCAGGTAGATATGACCGCCGTCCTTGGCGTAAATGCCGAAGAGACATTTCATCAGCGTGGATTTGCCGGCGCCGTTTTCGCCCATGAGGGCGTGGACGGTTCCCTTCTGTACGGTCAGAGAGACCTTGTCCAGCGCCTTGACGCCGGGGAAGGTCTTTGAGATATCTACCATTTTCAGAAGAACATCCTGCTGCATTCTTTTGTTCCTCCCTTACATTGATATACCGCGAAAACCCGCAATAGAGAACGGTCGGCACCGTTCCCCGATGGAGCGATGTCCACCGTTCTCTATCCGATGCACTCCGCGTGTAGCTGGAAAAAGGGGCAGCTGCCGCCGTAACGACAGCTGCCCGGAGAGACAGGCTCAGTTAAGAATTACTCACCAGTATAGGGAGCGTAAGCAACGTACAGCTTGGAAGCGCAATCAGCAGCCACGGTGAAGCGCTCGTCGGACAGGCCGGCCAGAGCGTCAACAGGAGCAGTGCCGCCGGCGACAGCGGAAACGGTCTGAGCGATAGCAACAGCCATGCCCTGAGCGTCCTGCTTGACAGTGCCGGTCATGGCGCCGTCAGCGATCAGAGCCTTAGCATTGTCGGTAGCGTCAACGCCGAAGACGGGAACCACATGGGCGCCTTCCTTGTTGTAGCCCTTCTCCTGGAGAGAAGCGATAACGCCTTCGGCCATGCCGTCGTTGTTGCAGATGACCAGCTCGATCATGTTGCCGTTGGCCTCGTTGTAGGTGACGAAGTTGGTGTCCATGTAGTCCTTAGCGGCAGTGGCGGACCAGGCGCCGCCCAGGTCGACCTGATAGCAATCGGGGTTGGCAGCGTCGAAGTAAACCAGAGCGGGCTTGCCAGCGGCTTCGAGGACAATGTTGGCATCCTCAACACCATACTGGGTACGATAGATAGCCTCAACGTTGGCCTCGTCGCCCTTCATCATGGCATAGGAGATGGAGCCGTCGCCGTTGAGGTCGATGGCGTCATAGTTGGCAACGACATAGTCACCGATCATCTTGCCCTGCATATGGCCAGCCTCGGGGGCGTCAGTGCCGATGAAGCAGGTGGTGGCAGTGCCTTCCAGAACGGGGATGTCGGAGCCGTCGGTGCCGATGGCGCGGTTGAAGAAGATAACAGGAACTTCACCAGCAGCGGTCAGGATCTCACTGGCAGCGTCGGCGGAGCCGGAGGTGACCAGGTTGACGACCAGCAGGTTGGCGCCGCCGGCAATGGCGGTCTTGACCTGGTCGAGCTGCTTAGCCTGATCGTTGGCAGCGAACTGATTGTCATAGTTGACACCCAGAGCGCCCAGTTCGGTGTTCAGGGCATCGCGGACAGAGCTCAGATAAACGTCGCTCTCATCATACCAGAAGACAGAGACCTGAGTGGCGGACTCAGCAGCGCCGCCTTCCTCCTCAGCAGGTGCGCCGCAGGCGACCAGACCGAGAGTCATGACCAGAGCCAGTGCAAGTGCAAGAAGCTTTTTCATAGTTTTTCCTCCTTAAAATATCAGGTGGGTCCCACCCCACCTGTGTTAGCATTAACATACCACATCCCCGTCCTCCTTGTAAAGGATTTCAGTCGTTTTCTACAGGAAGAACAAAAAAAACGATGTCGATATGTGCATTCTGTACATTAAATTATCCTCTCCACCACGACTTTCTTTTTCTATCCAACTGGAAACGTAACCGGTTTCAATTTATTTTCTCCTGTCTTGACACGGTAGGGTCGCTCCAGTATGATGGGAGTATCAGAACGTATCAATTTCCCCTGTAAGAAAAGGAGAATGATCCCTATGGACGCAAAGTATCAAGCTCTGTTTACGCCCTGGAAGATCGGTAACGTGGAAATCAAGAACCGAATCGTCATGTGCCCCATGGGCGGCACCTCTCTCTTCGGCTGGTTCGAACTGACCGGCTGCCACTTTGACAAGGAAGCGGCCAAGCTCTTTCTGGAGCGGGCCAACAACAACGTCGGCCTGATCATCCCCGGCATCGCTCCCCTGAAGGACGTCTTCTGGGGTAAGTGGCTCTGGCAGAACGAGAAGATGTTCCAGGATCTGAAGGCGTTCATGGACGAGATCCACAAGACGGGAGCCAAACTCTTTATCCAGCTCACCGCCGGCATGGGCCGCAGCTGGGCCATCACCGAGCTGATCGGTCCTCTGCACAAAAACAAGTTCACCCGCACCCTGCTCAAGCCCATTCTGGACACCAGCCATGAGCTGGCCAGTCCCAGCCCTCAGCCTGCCCGCTGGGCTCCGGATATTACCTGTCCGGAAATGACCCGGGAACAGATCCACGAGATCATCGAGGCCTTTGCCAAGACGGCCAAGCTCTGCAAGGAGGCCGGTGTAGACGGTGTCGAGGTCCACGCTGTCCACGAAGGCTATCTGCTGGACCAGTTTGCCATCGAGTTCTTCAATAAGCGTACCGACGAATACGGCGGCAGCTTTGAAAACCGCTATCGCTTTGCCGCTGAAGTAGTCAAGGCCATCAAGGCCAGCTGCGGCGACGACTATCCCGTCTCCCTGCGTTATAGTGTGGAGTCCAAGCTCAAGGGCTTCCAGCAGGGCATTGTCCCCGGCGAAGAGGCCGTAGAAGTGGGCCGCGCCATGGAGGAGTCCGAGCGGGCAGCCAAGTACCTTCAGGACGCCGGCTACGATATGCTCAACGCCGACAACGGCACCTACGACTCCTGGTACTGGGCTCATCCTCCTATGTATATGCCCCAAAACTGCAATCTGGAGGACGTCTCCCATATCAAGCAGTTCGTGGATATCCCCGTGGTCTGCGCCGGCCGTATGGAGCCGGACACCGCGGCCGAAGCCATTGCCGCCGGCAAGATCGACGCTATGGGCGTCGCCCGTCAGTTCCTGGTGGATCCCCAGTGGATCACCAAGATCCTCGAAGACCGTCTGGAGGACATCAAACCCTGTATCTGCTGCCACTCCGGCTGCTTCAACTTCTCCTCCTCCAAGGGTCACTACAATACTCAGGATCTGACCGACACCATGGGTCTGGCCCGCTGCGCGCTCAACGCCGAAACCATGCAGTCCACCAAGCACTACATCAAGCCGGCCAAGAAAGTCAAGAACATCGCCGTCATCGGCGGCGGTATCGGCGGCATGGAAGCTGCCCTTGTCCTTGCCAAGCGGGGCCATAAGGTGACGCTGTATGAAAAGAGCGACCGTCTGGGCGGTGTGTTCATTGCTGCCGCCGCTCCCTCCTTTAAAGAGAAGGACCGGGATCTGTTGGCATGGTATGCTCGGGAGATGAAAAAATACCCCATCACCGTCCATCTCAACACCCTCATCCCCTCTCTTGAGGGCATCGAGGCCGACGAAATCATTATCGCCACCGGCTCCACCCCCAACCGGATCCCCGTCAAGGGCGTGGAATACGGAATTCAGGCCACCGAGTTTCTGCTGGGCGAGAAGGAAGTGGGCCAGAACGTGGTCATCGTTGGCGGCGGCCTCACCGGCTGCGAGATCGCCTATGAACTCTATCTCCAGGGCAAGCATCCCACCATCGTGGAAATGCAGGACGATCTGATCACTGCCAAGGGCGTCTGCCTGGCCAACACCAGCTATCTCCGGGACTTTTTCAAGGCCAACAATGTGCCCGTCTATCTGGAAACCAGCCTCCATGAAATCGCCCCCGACGGCGTTATGGCCGTGGGCAAGGACGGCCGTAGCTTTAAGATCGCCGCTGACAGCGTCATCCTGTCCACCGGCTATAAGCCCGCTCCTCTGGCTCCCAAGGCCAAGAATGTCCACATCATCGGCGACGCACAGAAGGTCGGCAACCTGCGCTCTGTCATCTGGGGTGCATGGGACGTGTGCATGAAGCTGTAAGAGAAAGGAGTCTTTCCCTATGATCAAGCTTACCCCTCAGCAGCAGGCCATTCTCGACGGCGCTCAGGGCGAGACCATGTCCAAGGTCATGAAGACCCTGGTCCGCTACGGCGAAGTTTTCGGCGCTACCGAGCTGGTTCCTGTTACCAGCAAACATAATCACCTGGTCACCTCCTTCGGTCTGAAGGCTCTGGGCCCCGTCTATTCCCTTATGGATCAGCTCATCGAGGCCGGCGCCCTGTCTCAGCAGACCTTCTCCGCCGACCCCCGTCCTCTGGACAAGAACGTACCCAGCAATCTGGTCCAGAATCTGATCTTCAACAAATTCATGTACTCCAAGCAGGACTTCTACGAGGATCAGCTTCAGAAGCTCGGTCTCATGGAGAAGGACGCCTTTACCTGCACCTGCTATATGGACGAGGTGGGTAATAAACCGGCTAAGGGCGAAGTGCTGTCCTGGTCGGAGTCCTCGGCTGTGGTCTATGCCAACAGCGTACTGGGTGCCCGCTGCAATCGAAACAGCGGCATCATCGACCTGATGGGCTCGGTGGTCGGCTATGTACCCTACTTCGGTCTGCTCACCGACGAGGGCCGGAAGGCCACCTGGATCATCGAGGTCAAAACCACCAAGAAGCCGGAAGCCCAGCTGCTGGGCTCTGCCATCGGTATGAAGGTTATGGAGGACGTGCCCTATATTAAGGGTCTGGATCAGTGGCTGGGTCAGGAACTGAACGACGCCGCCTGCACTTATCTGAAAGACATGGGCGCCGCCACCGCCTCCAACGGCGCTGTGGGTCTGTACCATGTGGATAAGCTGACCCCCGAGGCCAAGGAGCTGGGAGAGGATCTGATCTGTCCGGATGCCCGTACCTATGTCATCGACGACGCCGAGCTCAAGCGGGTCTACGACAGCTATCCTGTCATCTGGGCCAAAAAGGACGCCACGCCCAAGCTCTGCTTCATGGGCTGCCCCCATATGAGTCTGCAGCAGCTCAAGGACTGGACTGTCCGGGTGGAAGAGGGCCTCAAGCGCTCCGGCGCCCGGAAGGTGACCATCCCCACCGTCTTTACCGCCGCTCCCGCCGTCCTCAAGGCTTTCGAGGAGACCGAGTACGCCCCCCGGCTCAAGGCCACCGGCGTAATCACCTCCTATATCTGCCCGCTCATGTATATGAACAACCCTCTGTCCGGCAAGATGCCCGTCATTACCTCTTCCAATAAGCTGCGCACCTACACCACCGCCCGGTATTACACCGACGACGAGATCCTGCTCCAGATCACGAAGGGAGGCAAGTGAGATGAAATGCTTCAAAGGACGTATCGTAGCCCCCGGCACCGTCACCGCTGAGGCGTTGGTCTCTCACGGTGGTCTGAACAAGTCCGTTTGATACAACAAGGAAATGGCCGACAAGGCTATGTGCCTGCCCCAGACCATCGGCTCCACCACCGGCGGCCTGGTCCTCTACTGCGCCTGCGCCATGGGCCGTCAGCCTGCCTGCATGCTGTTCAGTAACCCCATCGACTCCCTGGCAGCCGCCGGTTCCATCCTGGCATCCGTCTGGCTTCCTGAGGCAAAGATGCCTGTCGTGGACAGCCTGGGCGAGGAATTCTTG
>JAFQNL010000041.1 GCA_017395935.1 Oscillospiraceae bacterium | reverse complement strand
GTTGGCCACTCAGTACATCGTAGACACTCTGGGCGAGGGCATTAAGGTTGCCGAGCTGGAAGGTACTCCCGGCGCTTCTGCCGCCATCGACCGCTCTGCCGGCTTCCACAACATCGCCGACTCCAAGCTGAACGTGGTTGCCAACCAGACCGCCAACTTTGACCGTACTAAGGGCATGAGCGTTATGGAGAATATGCTCCAGGCTCACGGCGACATTCAGGCTGTCTTCGCCGCCAACGACGAGATGGCTCTGGGCGCTGTTGAGGCCATTGGCGGCGCCGGCAAGGACATCATGGTCGTGGGCTTTGACGCCACCAACGACGCCATCGAAGCCATCCGTGACGGCCGCATGGCCGCTACCATCGCTCAGCAGCCCGCTCTGATCGGTAAGACCGCTGTTGCCAACGCCATCACTCTCATGGAAGGCACCGTCATCCCCACTGCCATCCCCGTTCAGGTCACTCTGGTCACCAAGGACAACGTTGATACCTATAACAATGCTCCCGCCGAGGAAGAGTCTCCCGCTGAAGAAATGGGCGCCGCCGTCGAGATCGTGGGCAACGGCTCTATCGGCCTGTCCGTCTCCACTCAGAACAACCCCTTCTTCGTCACTCTGGTAGAGGGCGCCGAGGAAGCCGCTGGCAAGCTGGGCGTCACCCTGTCTGTCGCCGATGCCGGTGACGACGTGACCAAGCAGGTCAGCGACATCGAGGACCTGGTTGCCAAAGGCATCAGCGTGCTCATCGTCAATCCCGTGGACTCCGACGCCGTTACCGGTGCTGTGGAGTACGCTCAGGCACAGGGCGTCCGGGTTATCTCCGTGGACCGCGCTGTCAACGGCGTTGAGATCGACTGCCAGATCGCTTCCGACAACGTGCTGGGCGCCGAGCTGGCCACTCAGTTCATCGTAGACACTCTGGGCGAGGGCATTAAGGTTGCCGAGCTGGAAGGCACTCCCGGCGCTTCTGCCGCCATCGACCGCTCTGCCGGCTTCCACAACATCGCCGACTCCAAGCTGAACGTGGTTGCCAACCAGACTGCCAACTTTGACCGTACTAAGGGCATGAGCGTTATGGAGAATATGCTCCAGGCTCACAGCGACATTCAGGCTGTCTTTGCCGCCAACGACGAGATGGCTCTGGGCGCCGTTGAAGCTGTCCATGGTGCCGGCAAGGATATCATGGTCGTGGGCTTTGACGCCACCAGTGACGCCATCGCCGCCATTCAGGACGGCCGTATGGCCGCTACCATCGCTCAGCAGCCTGCCCTGATCGGTCAGACCGCTGTGGAGAACGCTTATAAGCTCATCAACGGCGAAGGCATCCCCGCTTCTATCCCCGTTGAGGTTACCCTGATCACCGCCGAGAACGCCGGCTGATTCACTTCTCTCCTTTGGAGGTCATCCCCATGAAAGTTTTGAATATCGGTTCCATGAATCTGGACCATGTGTACAGCGTGGATCATATCGTTCAGCCCGGCGAGACCGAGGCCACCGGCGAGATGAACATCTTTCTGGGCGGCAAGGGCATGAACCAGTCTGTGGCGCTGGCCAAGGCCGGTGTGGAGGTCTATCAGGGCGGCATGATCGGCGACGATGGCCAGCCCTTCCTGGACGCCTGCCGCGAGTACGGTGTACACGCTGACTACATCCGCCAGATCGACACCAAGACCGGTCACGCCATCATTCAGATCGACAAGAACGCTCAGAACTGCATTCTGCTGTATGGCGGCGCCAATCAGAAGCTGACGGAGGCGTATGTCGACGAGGTGCTGGGCCACTTTGCTGCCGACGATATCCTGCTGCTGCAGAACGAGGTCAATCTGCTGCCCTATATCGTAGACAAGGCCTATGAGCTGGGTATGCAGATCGCTCTGAACCCTTCCCCCTTCAACGAAAAGCTGGAACAGGTGGACATGTCCAAAATCTCCATCTTCCTGCTCAACGAGGTGGAAGGCGGCCAGATCACTGGTCTGACCGAGCCCGAGGAAATCATCGCCAAGATCCAGGAGCTCTATCCCCACGCCAAGATCGTCCTCACGCTTGGTAAGGACGGCGCTGTCTATGCCGATGAAACACAGAAGCATTATCAGCCCATCTTCAAGGTCAAGGCCGTGGATACCACTGCCGCTGGCGACACCTTCACCGGTTACTTCCTGGCCGGTCTGGCCGAGGGTATGCCCATTCCCGACGTGCTGCGGATGAGCGCCAAGGCCTCCTCCATCGCCGTCTCCCGGGAGGGCGCTGTCCCCTCTATCCCCTACCGCGCTGAGGTCATGGAGTCTCTGGCCAAGGACTAAGACAACTGACTAATCCTCCGCGCTGAAGAAAAAATCACCCGCCCCGGACAAGTCCGGGGCGGGTTTCTCTCTTTTATCAGGTTTAGAATTCATACTCCCGGAGCTGGCAGTTGGCCGGAATACTGCTCCAGAATTCGGCGTCTGTCAGATCATGGAAGTAGGAATGGATAACCCGGCAGACGGTGCCGTGGCAGACAATAAGAGGACAGCGCTTTGGGTAGCGCTGGCGAATTTCCTCCAGACAGGGGTAGATCCGAGCGGCCGCCTGAAGGATGGACTCACCGCCGCCCATCCGCCGGGTGAAGCTCCGCTTGACCTGCAGAAACTCGCTGTCGTCGATACTCACCATATCAAACCGCCCGTAATCCAGCTCCATAAGCCGGGGCTCGGCAATCATCTCGATCCCTTTGGCCCGGGCCACCGCAAGTCCCGTCTCCCAAGCTCTGGTAAGCGGGGAGGCAATGATCAGATCAATTTCAGTATTCAGCGTCTGCCGGGCCAGCGCGTCCGCCTGTTCTCTTCCCCGATCAGTGAGCGGAACATCTCCCCTTCCGCTGACCTTATGTTGGGCGTTAATGACCGTCTCGCCATGACGGGTAACGTAGAGTTTCATGGGCTGTCTCCTTATCTGTTTTTTTCATCATACCACTTGGTCACTTTAAGCGCAATGGGATTCATTTTCTCTTTACTTTCCCGGCAGGTATGATATAATAGCATCGTTATGGGCCTGTAGCGCAGTTGGGAGCGCATCACATTCGCATTGTGGGGGTCGTGGGTTCGAATCCCATCAGGTCCATTCCTCAGAAACACTCTTGCCTTCCCGGGCAAGAGTGTTTTCTTTTTCCCCTTTGCTCGGAAGAGCAGGCTGAAACCTGAACAAATCCTGAACAACTCTTTCGTCTCCTTGACATTCTCGATTATCGAGTTATAATATCAGTATAGAAACTCGATATTCGAGAAAGGAGGCGGGCCCATGGCGAGAGAGAAGTTCAAGACGCTGACGGAGCAGATGTTTTATATTCTGCTCTGCCTGACGGAAGAGCGGCGAGGTGTAGATATATTGGAATTGGTCCGCTCGCTGACCGGAGGGCGTGTAAATGTGGGCTCTGGCACGCTTTACGATCTGCTGGAGCACTTTGTATCAGAGGGGATGATCTGTCAGACCAGAGTCGAAGGGCGGCGCAGGAGCTATCTCATTACCGAAAAAGGCCGGGCCATGCTGGACCGGGAGTATGAGCGGCTAATGGCTCAGGCCTCAGATTATCGACAGATCCTAGGAAAGGAGGACAAACCATGAAAGAGATCAAGCTTCAACTGACCGCCCTTTCTTTTTTTGATCAGCAAGCCATCGAGCGCAGGCTGACCGACATGGCTCAGTCAGGCTGGATGATCGAGAAGATGGGAAACTTTTTCTGGACCTATCGAAGAGCGCCGGCCAAAAAACTTCACTTCGCTGTCACTTACTTCCCCGACGCTTCGGAATTCGACCCCGGCCCTACAGAGGGTGAGTTAACCAAAGCCGACTACTGCGCCGAGGATGGCTGGAAGCTGGTCCTTCGCTGGGGTGTGCTGCAGGTTTTTTGCAACGAGCAGGAATCACCTGTTCCCATCGAGACTGATCCCGGCGTCAGGGTAAAGAACATCTTCCGGGCTATGAAGAAGAGCGTTCTGCTCACCCATCTGATTTTGTCCCTTTATCTGGTCTATTTTTTGGTCTTTCAGGTTTCTCGGCTTGTGGATGATCCTGTAGGCTATCTCTCTGATCCATTCTATCTCTATTCTCTGCCACTGTATCTGGCTCTGCTGCTGGCAGGGGCAAGTGAACTAATCCTCTGTCTGGTCTGGTATCGAAAAGCCCGTCGGGCGGCGGAAAATGGCGTCTTTCTCCCGATTCGGAGTCGTCCTGTACTCAGCTTCGTCCTGATCGCCTTTTCCGGGCTCTGCCTGATGCTTTCCTATACGGGAAAGAGCTCGGTGAATCCCTCTATCCTGTTCGCTCTGGGCTGGATCGGTGTTCTTCTTCTGATCAGCGCTGTCGGTATCGCCGTCCGGGAGCGGCTCAAGCGCTCGGGCACGCCCCGGAGGATCAACCGACTGCTTTCGATGTCCAGTGTTTTACTGCTGACTTTGCTCTGCTCAGGACTCTTTCTGGCCGCCGTCTTCAGCGGCAGTGTCTCCTTCCGCAGCGCCAAGGACGCTGTGGGAAGCTATAACCATTACGGTATGGAACGGCCGTACTACAACGATGCTCTGCCGCTGGAAATCGAAGATCTGAGAGGAGCTGACGATACCCTCTGGAGCAAAGAGGCTGACCATCAGCAGACTCTGCTGTGCGCTCACAGTCAGTATAAACAGCAGGCATTGCCTTTGGCTGGCAACGATCCGGGCACTGCGGACGATCTGGCTTACGCTCTGACGCAAGTCCGGCTTCCTTTTCTTTACGAGCCGATCAAGAAGGCTCTTCTCAACACCCGGCAGGACGAAGTATTTGATGATTTTGTATTTATCAATCACTATGAAGCTGTAGATCCCAGTCTTTGGCTTGCAGAGGAGGTCTATCAGCTCCACTGGAGCAACTCGGTACTGGAAACTTATCTCGTCTGCTGGGAAGAGGGATTTGCTGAGATCACATTTTACTGGCAACCGTCTGAAGAGGAGATTTCCCGGGCGGCTCAGATGCTGAAATCGTCTTTTTAGTCCCCGGGCAACCCATAGTTGCCCTATAGTTGGTAGCCAAACGGAGCTGAATCCGTTATACTCTGTCGGAAGGAGGGAGCACAGATGGCACTTCATGAACAAATCCGACAGCGACGACAGGCTCTTGGTCTGTCTCAGGAAAAGCTGGCCGAGCAGTTGGGTGTCAGCCGCCAGGCAGTGGCCAAATGGGAGTCGGGTCAATCCGCTCCCAGCACAGAAAAGCTGATTGCCCTTGCCCGGCTCTTCAACCTCTCACTGGACGAGTTTGCCGATACAGGCATACACCAGGACAGAACCTCTGCCGCCGAGGAGGCACTGCTTCTCTTTCGCCAGGAGGAACAGGCACGGCAGGCAGCGCTGAGGCAACAGCGTCAGGAGAATCTGAGCCACGCGCTGCTGATCGCGGGGAGTTATCTGCTGTTCTATCTGGCAGGACGGCTGCTCTGGTGTGACAGAAGTCAGAGTACGCTTTTGGGCTGGCTGTTTCTGGTCCGGCCCACCGGAAAGGGGAGCTATCTCTACGGATGGCTGTTGAGCAGCCGGATGTTCTGGTATGCCGGAGGAGTTTCTCTTCTCCCGGCTCTCGGAGGAAAACGTCGGTTTTCCTCCCTTACAGCTCTCGGCTTCTGGCTGGGCTTTGGCCTTGGATACTTTCTGGGCCCCTATCCGGCCGGCGCAGCCTACGGCCACAGTCATTACGGCTGGGCAATTTGGGGCTGCGTCTGGCTGCTGTCAATCTTGCTGGGGCTTTGGGTCGAGAGGAAGCAACATCATCGGCAGCAGTAATCATAAAAAAGCGGTCTTCCCTAACGCCCGACAGGCATGGAAGACCGCATTCTTATTTTGATTAGATTCTGCCGCAGTCCCTGCCAGCTAAAATCCCGGAGCCAAAAGCCCAATGAAGGTTAAAACCGCCGCACTGTCCCGCGCAGTCTACGCTCTCACCGACAAAATAAAGCCCATCATGGTCCAACGCCCGGAAGCTCTCCGGATCCAGCAGACTCAGTCTGACACCGCCGCCGGTAGTCTGGGCCAGTTTCCACTCCTTAGGCGAAAGACCGTTAAATTCCCAATTTTTAAGCCCATGAGCCAGCTTCTGCCAGCATTGCTGTTTGAGCGCGGATATTTTCCGGTCGGTACTGCCCAGACCGGCAGCCTTCCAGACAGCCAATCCCACCCGGCGCTGGAGCAGGCCGGTCATAAAGCCGGCGGCGTCTGTCTGACTCATCAGGCTGACCCGGCGCTGGAGCAGAGCAGTCAATTCCTCCTCTGACATATGAGGAAACAGATCCAGGCGGATAGAAAGGGCCCGGTGCTCTCTGCCGGGCACGAAATATCCGGAGAGGTTCATTACCGCAATGCCAGACAGGCCGTAGTCGGTAAACTGAATCTCTCCCTCTTCCCCGGCCAGCCTGTTCTCGCCCTCCCAAAGGGAGGCAGCGGCTTTGACCCGTACACCAGAGAGATCGGCCACCTGATCCTTCCGGCACTTTAAGGGGACCAGACAGGGATAGATCGGTTCATAGCGACAGCCCTGCTGCCAGGCAAAGCCATAGGAGAAGCCGTCAGTTCCGAACTGGGGGCCTGCCTTGCCGCCCATGGCACAGATTACAGCATCCGCCGGAATCACCCGGCCGGACTCCAAAGTGAGCTGCCAGCAGTTTCTTCCCCGCTCCAGACCCTTCACACGGCAGCCGGTCTGCACCTGAACCCCGGCACGCTTCAGCCAGAGGCTAAGCAGATCCACAAAGTCGGAAGCCTGGTTGGAATAGGGGTAGACGCGCCCGGCCTCATCACTTCGGGTGATCAGGCCGTGGTCTTCAAACCAGCGCTCAAGGTTCAGGCGCTCAATAGCCTTAAGCATCTCTTCAAGACGCTTCCGGTCGGAGGTAAAATAGTGTCCGGGCGCCGGGTCCCGATTATCCAGATTGCATCGGCCATTTCCGGTGGCCAGCAATTTTTTGCCCACCTTGGGGTTTTGTTCGATCAGCGTGACCCGGGCCTCTCCCCGGCTCTCCTCCGCCGCCGCAATGGCAGCCAGAATGCCTGAGGCACCGCCGCCCAGAACAAGGATGCGTTTCATGGCACATTCTCCTGTCAGCAAATTCGTTACCGCCATTATACCTCATTTGGCCAGCCTTGGGAATAGAGGAATTATCCATCACCATCGGCGGTTTTTCCAACATTTTGCCACAGATTTTGCTCCTTCATTTTGATACCCCACTGGACGGCATCTGTCCAAAGATGGTATAATCACTACAGTCGATCAAACCCCTGTTCGGTTTTGTTATTCTGTGGCAAGAAAAGGAAGAATTATTATGAAAGAAAAGAAGCGTCTCAGTCTGACGAGCAAGATCGTCGTCGCACTACTTCTGGGTATTCTGGCCGGTGTCCTCCTGCAGAATCATCCGGATATCGCCACCAGCTACATTGCACCCTTCGGCACCATTTTTCTCAATCTGATCAAGACCATCGTCGTTCCTCTGGTCCTCTTCTCCATCACTCAAGGCATTATCTCCCTGAAGGATATTCGCAAGGTGGGCTCCATCGGCGGCAAGACAGTCTCCTTCTATCTGGTAACCACCGCCTTTGCCGTGGCACTGGGTCTGATCTGTGCCAATGTTTTCCAGGTGGGTTCCGGCTATACGCTGGACGTAACTACGCTGGAGACTTATGAAGCCGCCGCTTCCCTCCCCTCTCTCATGGACACCTTTGTCAATATCTTCCCCTCCAACTTCATCAACCCCATGCTCAACGCAACCATGCTGCAGGTCATTGTGATCGCTCTGCTGCTGGGCTTCGGTATCATCGCCGCAGGCGAGAAGGGCAAGGCTGTGGCCGACTTTGTAGACAGCATGTCTGAGGTCTGCATTAAGATTATGGGAATGATCATCCAGCTCTCCCCCATCGGTGTTTTTGCGCTGATCACCCCGGTCGTTACTCAGAATGGCCTGTCTGTACTGCTGCCGCTGATGAAGCTGATTCTGGTTGCTTATGTGGCCAGTCTGCTGCATATGCTCATCGTCTACTCCGCTGCTGTCAGGAGTCTGGGTAAGATGAATCCTCTTACCTTCCTCAAGGGCATGGGCCCTGCCATGCTGTTTGCCTTTACCAGCGCCAGCAGCGTGGGTACCCTCCCCTTCAATCTGGAATGCACCGACAAGCTGGGTGTGGACAAGGAAATCTCCAGCTTCGTTCTGCCTCTGGGCGCTACCATCAATATGGACGGTACCGCCATCTATCAGGGTGTCTGTGCCATCTTCATTGCCCAGATCTTCGGCATTGAGCTGACCTTTGCCCAGCAGCTTATGATCATCCTCACCGCCACGCTGGCCTCTATCGGCACTGCCGGCGTCCCCGGCTCCGGCGTTATCATGCTGACTATGGTGCTTCAGAGCGTGGGACTGCCTCTGGAAGGTATCGGACTTATTGCCGGCGTGGACCGGATTCTGGATATGGCCCGTACCACCGTAAATATTACCGGCGACGCTGCCTGCGCCGTCTGCGTAGACCGCATGGAGCGCGGCAAGCGGAAGCATCAGGATTCCTGAGACAGCCTCTTCCAACAGCAATAGCCGGTATACTCTCCCGTCTGCAAAAGCAGCGAGCCAAAAGCTCGCTGCTTTTTCTTTCCAGCAACCTCACAAGTAGAAGAAAATCAACATTCTGCTTTAGCGTTGACTTAATCAGATCCCCATTGTATAATAATCACAACATTGTGACAAGGAGTGGCACCATGAAGGACTCTGTGATTAAAGCTCTTGGTGAACCAAAGCGGTTTTTACTGCTGAAGCTAATGGCGGAGCAGGGATACTGCGTCCGGGCACTGGCTAGAAAAAGTCAACTGTCCGAGTCAGCTGTCTCCCAGCATTTAAAAATCCTGCGGGAAGCCGGTCTGGTCTATGGCGTCAAAAAGGGATATTACACCCATTACTGTCTGGACAAAGAGGCATTGGATCAGCTCATCACAGAATTAACCTGGATCCGGGATGCTCGCCGGCCAACGTACTGCGGGCCTTTTTACGGCTGTTCTGAGGCTGAGTTTCTCCAGTGCAAGTCTTATGTGCCCCCGGAAAAGAGAAGAAAGGAAGAATAAGAAGTCATGCTCAAGCGTTTTGTCAGTTACTACAAGCCCCACAAAAAAATGCTGCTTCTGGATATGCTGGCCGCCTTTCTTATTTCGGTCATTGGCATGGTCTACCCGGTAGTGACCAACCAGATGCTCAATATCTACATTCCCCAGAAGATGTACACCACGATCGTTATCGCCGGCGTGACTGTGCTGATTCTGTATATCGTCCGAATGCTGCTTCGGTATTTCGTTCAGTATTACGGCCATCTGATCGGCGTCAAGATGCAGTCTCAGATGCGGCAGGATCTGTTCAGCCATCTGCAGAAGCTGCCCTTCCGGTTCTACGATAACCATGAGACCGGCCGGATCATGACCCGTATGACCAGCGACCTGTTTGAGGTGTGTGAATTGGCTCATCACGGACCAGAGAATCTGCTGATCAGTCTGGTCATGATCATTCTTTCCTTCGTCTATCTATTTTCCATTGACCGGCTGCTGACGCTGATTATTTTTGCCTGCGTGCCCATTCTGGTTCTGGTCGCCATCTATTTCCGGCAGGCTATGAACGACGCCTTTACCGACCGGCGCAAAAGCAACGCCACTATTAACGCTGCCGTTGAGAGCAGCGTCACCGGTATCCGCGTTACCAAGGCCTACACCAACTCTCAGCGGGAGATTGAAAAGTTCCGCAAGGGCGACGTCGCCTTTGTGGACGCGTCCCGCCGGGCTTATCAGGCAATGGCCCGCTTCTTCTCCTCCACCTCATTCATCACCGATATCTTCAATGTCTTTATCCTGATTGCCGGCGGTCTGTTTCTCTATGAGGGCCGGATCTCCTTCGGCGATTATTCTACCTTTATCGTCTCGGTCAATCTGTTTATCAACCCGGTGACCACGCTGATCAACTTCGTGGAGATGTTCCAGGATGGTGTCAGCGGATTCCGGCGCTTTGTTGAAATCATGGAAGAGGAGCCGGAGAAGGACGCTCCCAACGCCCGGGAGCTGACTGACGTTCAGGGTGTTATCGACTTCAAGAACGTAAGCTATTCTTATGAGGCCACCAAAGAAGTACTTCACGGCGTCAATCTCCATCTGGAAAAGGGCTGTAAAATCGCCCTGGTCGGCCCCTCCGGCGGCGGCAAGACCACCTTGTGCCATCTGCTGCCTAACTTTTACCAGTTGGAAGAGGGCCATGGCTCCATCGAAATCGACGGCACTGATATCCGGGAGCTGACGCTGGATTCCGTACGGCGAAATATCGGCATCGTTCAGCAGGATGTCTTCCTTTTTGTCGGCACTATTCGGGACAATATCCGTTACGGCCGTCCGGATGCCACTGATGAAGAGATCTACGAAGCTGCCCGCCGCGCCAATATCCACGACTACATCATGACGCTGGACAAGGGCTATGATACCGAGATTGGTGAACGGGGCGTCAAGCTCTCCGGTGGTCAGAAACAGCGACTGAGCATCGCCCGTGTCTTCCTGAAGGATCCTGCCATCCTGATTCTGGACGAAGCCACCAGCGCGCTGGACAACACCACCGAAGTACTGATTCAGCAGGCGCTGGACGAGCTGTGCAAGGGCCGTACCACTCTGGTTGTAGCTCATCGGCTGTCTACCATTCGCAACGCCGACGAGATCGCCGTGGTTATCGACGGTCGGATCACTGAGCGGGGTACCCACGAAGAGCTAATGGCTGCCGGCGGCACCTATCAAAGCCTGTATGCCCTTCAGTTCCGGGACAACGATCTGTTTGAGTAAGTCTGAACTCAATTTTATCAGCATAAAACTCCTTGCTTTGCAGATACTGACAGTACAACACTGCTGAGCAAGGAGTTATTCTATGAAGGCAACAGGTATTGTAAGACGTATTGATGATCTCGGCCGGGTGGTCATTCCCAAGGAAATCCGGCGAACGCTTCGTATCCGTGAAGGTGACCCACTGGAGATCTATACAGACAAAGACGGAGAGGTTATCTTCAAAAAGTATTCCCTGTTGGGCGATCTTCAGGAG
>JAFQNL010000006.1 GCA_017395935.1 Oscillospiraceae bacterium | reverse complement strand
TTCGATGTGCCCTACCACACCGAGATCATGGAATCCTTCAACGGCATTGACATGGACGCCGCCGGTCGTGTGTCCGGCTCCGGCTTCTACTACCTGATGGGTGACATCGCCCGCCTGCACTCCGCCGTGCTGACTTACGCCCGTGATTTCATGATCAACAAGGGCTTCACTTACTGTATTCCTCCTTTCATGATCCACGGCAACGTTGTGGAAGGCGTCATGAGCCAGACCGATATGGAGGCCATGATGTACAAGATTGAGGGTGAGGATCTCTATCTGATCGGTACCTCCGAGCACTCCATGATCGGCCGCTTTAAGGACCAGATTATCCCCGGCGCCGAACTGCCCATGACCCTCACCTCCTACTCCCCCTGCTTCCGGAAGGAAAAGGGCGCCCACGGCATCGAAGAGCGGGGCCTCTACCGAATCCATCAGTTTGAGAAGCAGGAGATGATCGTGGTCTGCAAGCCCGAGGACTCCATGGAGTGGTATGAGAAGATGTGGCGCTACTCGGTAGAGCTCTTCCAGACGCTGGATATCCCCGTCCGTCAGTTGGAATGCTGCTCCGGCGATCTGGCCGACCTGAAGGTAAAGAGCTGCGATATCGAGGCCTGGTCTCCCCGTCAGCAGAAGTACTTCGAGGTCTGCTCCTGCTCCAATCTGGGCGACGCCCAATCCCGCCGTCTGGGTATTCGCTACAGCGAGACGGTGGAGGTCACCAACAAGAAGGGCAACAAGACCCAGAAGACCATCAACAAGCTGGCTCACACCCTGAACAATACCGTCGTCGCTCCTCCCCGTATGCTCATCGCCTTCCTGGAGAACAATATGAACGCCGACGGCTCGATTAATATCCCCGTCGCCCTTCGTCCCTATGTGGGCGGCAAGGACAAGCTGGTCCCCTCCAAGAAGAAGTAACTCCATTCCATCGTCATTCAAAACACATCCACATATAAAAACAAAAAGAAGAGGTGCTGTAACATGAAAAAGATCCTGAAGGTCCTCGGTGCTGCCAGCGTCGTCGCTCTGGCTGCCGGCTGCGTCCCCTACCGCTTTGAAAACGACAAGGAAACCGGCCGTATGGAAATCGGCGGTCTGCTCTGGAACCTGACCAAGACCACCGGCAAGGACGAAGACACTTATGTGATGGAGCTGCTGCCTTTCATCGACAAGGAAAAGGCTGAAGAGGTCATGGAAGAGGTTTCCGAGGCTGTGGAAGAGGCCGTGGAAGAGGTCGCCGAGGCTGTGGAAGAAGTGGCCGAGGAAGTGGAAGAGGCTTTTGCCGAGGCCGCTGAGGAGCCCGAGCTGGTCGTCGAGAGCGTTGACACCGCCGAGGAAGTGACCGAAGAGCCTTTCGCCGAGACCGCCGAAGAGCCCGAGGTGAAGGTGGAAGAAGCTGCCGAGTAAGGCCTGCGTCCTAAATCTCACTGTTAATATCCAACAAAGAAAGCGAGAGACATACCATGAGCAATCTGAAAAAGCCCAGCTGGCTGGATGAGTTTAAGACCTTTATTATGCGCGGCAACGTGATGAACCTTGCCGTAGGCGTAATCGTGGGCGGCGCCTTTAATGCCATCGTCTCCTCTCTGAGCGCTGACATTATTATGCCCATTATCTCCATCTTCACCGGCGGCATCAACTTCGCCGAGTGGACCATCAATGTTGGCCCCGCCGTCCTGACTGTGGGCAACTTCGTCAACGCTGTCCTCCAGTTCGTGATTCTGGCTCTGGTGGTCTTCTGGCTGGTCCGAATCGTCAATAAGATGCTGGAAGCCGGCAAGAAGGAAGAGGAAGCTCCCGCTCCCGCCCCCGAGGCACCCAAGGGCCCCACCACCGAGGAACTGCTGGCAGAGATCCGGGACCTGCTGAAGGACAAGTAAGCGATCCATGGAAAACAAACGGATCTGGGCCATGGTGGGCGTGGTCTATGTAATCATGGCCACCCTGCTGACCACCTACTGGATGGCCACCTCCACCCAGCTCACTGGTATTACCGGTCTGGTCCTGTTCCCCCTTGTGGCAGGACTGGCCGTCCAGTGCTTCAACAGCCGCTGGCAGGTCCTCCATCAGCAGCAGGGAGCCTCCGGAGACCCCAGACTTCTGCTGCTTCTGGGACTGGCCTGTATCGTCGCCTCCATCGCCTGTCTGGTGTGGGGCGCGGGCCAGCTCATGACCCAGCTCAACTGATCGCTCCCAGACATCCGGGCAGGAGACCAACCCTCCTGCCCGGTTTTTGCCCGGCAGCCCGAGACCACCCGCTCTCCCCCTTTTCGGACTGCCGGGCAAGAAGGGACTGGGACATTTCCCCGTCTTTTCCCCCAAACTCCATTGACCAAGGAGCCCTATTATGAAAGAGATCCTCACCGGCGGCCTCGCCGCCCTGAATCTGGATACCGCCGCCGCTGAAACGCTGGAGCGCTACGGGCAGCTGCTCATCGAGAAGAACCAGTCCATGAACCTGACCGCCATTACCGAGCCGGCACAGGTGGCCCGGCTGCATATGCTCGACTGCGCCGCCCTGCTGGGCTGCGCCGACTTTGCAGGCAGCAAGGTGCTGGACGTAGGGACCGGCGCCGGCTTCCCGGGCATGGTCCTCAAGTGCCTTGAGCCTTCCATCTCCCTCACCCTGCTGGACAGCCTGAACAAGCGCATTGAATGGCTCCGGGAGATCGCTCCCCAGCTGGAGGTGGAGGATCTGACCGCCCTCCACGGCCGGGCGGAGGAGTTTGGCCTTATGGCCGAGCATCGGGAGCAGTACGATATCGTCACCTCCCGGGCAGTGGCCGATCTTCGGCTGCTGTGCGAGCTCTGTCTCCCCTTCGTCAAGGTGGGCGGCCACTTTCTGGCTATGAAAGGGCCGGGCGCGCAGGAGGAGAAGGAGTCTGCCGGCCGGTGCGTGTCCATTCTCGGCGGCCGCTTCCGGAAGGACTTCGTCTACCAGATCCCCGGCACCGACACCAGCCATCGGGTGGTCATGATCGAGAAAATCGCCCCCACCCCGGCTAAGTATCCCCGGCGGTTCAATAAGATGAAAAAGTTTCCGTTGTGAAGCCGTTTCAGGGAATTTACCCTTGTAAGAGTGAAAACCACTGTGCTATAATGGAAGTGTATGGAGGTAATTATGGGTACATCTATCGTCGTCACCTCCGGTAAGGGCGGCACCGGAAAGTCCACTTTTACCGTCGGCGTTGCTTCCTGTCTTGCCGCCATGGGCAAGCGGGTTTTGTGCATTGATATGGATATGGGTCTGCGCAATCTGGATCTGATGCTGGATCTGTCTGACCGGGCGCTGATGGATGTGACCGACGTACTGGAGGGCCGATGCAGTCTGGAGCGGGCTGTCACCGGACACCACATGATCCACTCCCTCTTCCTCCTGCCCGCCCCTGTCACCCGGCCTGCCGAAGAGATTGATCAGGAGCGGATGCGGGCGCTGGTCGCCCTTGCCAAGGAGCAGTTTGACTTCGTCTTTCTGGACTGCCCGGCCGGGATCGGATCCGGCTTCCGGCTGGCCACCTGCGCCGCCGACCGGGCCATTCTGGTCTGTACCACCGACCCCGTCTCCCTCCGGGCCGCCGAGTCTGCCGTGCAGCTGCTGCGCCGGACGGGAAAACCCATCCATCTGGCCGTCAACCGGATCACCCGTTCCTTCCTGAAGATAACCCGGACCACCATCGACGACGCCATGGACGCCCTGGCCCTTCCCCTGATCGGTATTATCCCCGATGACCCCAAGGTCACTCTGGCCGCCAGCAAAGGCCAGCCGGTGATCACCTGCTCCGACCGGGGCGCCGCCAGAGCTTTTTATAATATTGCAAACCGCCTGCTGGGCAGACAGATTCCACCGATGAAGATCTGATCTCCTTCGCCCGGACAGAACAGATAGAGGAGGCAAACGGAATATGAATATCGCGCTTATGAGTGACGAGCATCGCCAGGAACTGATGGTCCAGTTCTGCATCGCCTACTGCGGCATTCTGGCCAAGCACAGTATCTGCGCCACCCACACCACCGGCCGTATGATCGCTGAGGCCACCGGTCTGGATGTCCAGCTCCTGCTGACCCATGACCACGGCGGCTGCCAGCAGATCGGCGCCCGGATCGCCTACGACGAGATTGACATGGTCCTCTTCTTCACCGGTCCCAACAGCACCGACTACGAAGCCGACCTGCATTATATCTGCAGCCTCTGCGACAATCATAATATCCCCTGCGGCACCAATATCGCTACCGCCGAGATGCTGATCCACGGCCTGGCCCGGGGCGATCTGGATTGGCGCGACGTGATCCGCCCCCAGAAGCGGAGCGTCTTCCTGTAACAAGCTCCGGGGCTTATTGCGCCCCAAACTAACCCGCGTTTCCCATTGCCCGGAGCTCTTTCCGGGCAATTTTGCGCCGTTTTCCCGGCGATACTTCCCCAAGATGAAAGGACGTGCCTGTTATTATGGCCAAGCTGAAACCCCGTACCCTCTCCGGCTTTATGGAGCTCCTCCCCGCCCCCCAGCAGCAGATGGAGCGGATGATGGAGATCCTCCGCCGTACCTATTCCCTCTATGGCTTTACTCCTCTGGATACGCCCGCCATTGAAGCAGCCGAAGTGCTGCTGGCCAAGGGTGGCGGCGAGACTGAGAAGCAGATTTATCGCTTCAATAAGGGCGACACCGATTTGGCCCTGCGCTTTGACCTGACGGTGCCTCTGGCCAAGTATGTGGCCATCAATTACGGCCAGCTCTCCTTCCCCTTCCGCCGCTATCAGATTGGAAAGGTCTACCGGGGCGAGCGGGCTCAGCGGGGCCGCTTCCGCGAGTTCTATCAGGCGGATATCGACGTGATCGGCGACGGCCAGCTGGATATTATCAACGAGGCTGAGATCCCCTCCATTATCTACAAGACCTTCACCGAGCTGGGTCTGGACCGGTTCCAGATCCGGGTGAACAACCGGAAGATCCTCAACGGCTTCTATGCCATGCTGGAGCTGTCTCAGGTCGCCGGCGATATTATGCGCACCGTGGACAAGCTGGATAAGATCGGCCCGGACAAGGTTCGTACCCTGCTGATGGAGGAAAACGGTCTGAGCGAAGAGAAGGCCGACCAGATTCTCGCCTTTATCGCTATCCGGGGTACCAACGAAGAGGTCATCGCCGCACTGGAAGGCTATACCGGCCGGAACGAGCTCTTCGATCTGGGTCTCTCCGAGCTCAAGAGCGTCACCGGCTATCTGGCCGCCTTCGGCGTGCCTCAGAGCCACTTTGCCGTGGATCTGACCATTGCCCGGGGTCTGGACTACTATACCGGCACCGTCTATGAGACCACCATGCTGGATCACCCCGAGGTAGGCTCTATCTGCTCCGGCGGCCGCTATGACAATCTGGCCGAGTACTACACCGACAAGAAGCTCCCCGGCGTGGGTATCTCCATCGGCCTGACCCGGCTGTTCTATGTACTCAACGAACAGAAGATGCTCTCTGACAGTCTGCCCACCGCTCCCGCCGATGTACTGGTCATCCCCATGGACGAGGCCCAGCAGGGCTACGCCATCTCGGTGGCCACTCAGCTCCGTACCCAGGGCGTTCGGACCCAGATCTACTGCGAGCGCAAGAAGTTCAAGGCCAAGATCAGCTATGCCGCCAAGCTGGGCATCCCCTTCGCCCTCTTCCTGGGCGGCGACGAGGAGGCTGCCGGCTCCGTCACGTATAAGGACCTGACCTCCGGTCAGCAGAAGACCGCCGACTTTGCCGCGGCCGCGGCCGATATTCTGGCCGAGCTGGAAAAGCGCAGCGCGGGTAAAGTGATCGGGGAGTAACCCTCCCCGGCCCCTCCAGTCCGGCCATCTCTACCCCCCGCCTCCCTTCCCCGGGCCCCCCGGCGGGCCCCTGTCTGTGTTATCAATCCCAAAGAAAAGAGGTCAACCCTATGTTCCAGTCCAGAACTCATAACTGCGGCGAGCTGAGAGAGGCTCATGCCGGTCAGACTGTCACTCTCGTCGGCTGGCTGGAGAATGTCCGCGAGGTAGGCAGCAACTTTGCCTTCTGTGTCCTGCGCGACTTCTACGGCACCACCCAGTTCGTCATTGAAAATAAGGAAATGATGGACGTGGTCAAGCCCCTGAACAAGGAATCCACCGTCTCGGTCACCGGTACCGTCCGGGTCCGGGAGAGCGTCAATAAGAAGATCCCCACCGGTATGATCGAAGTGGTCCCCTCTGAGATCAAGGTGCTGGGCCGCTGCCGCTACAATGAGCTCCCCTTCGAGATCAACCGGAGCCGGGAGGCCGACGAGACGCTGCGCCTGAAGTACCGGTATCTGGACCTGCGCAACCCCGCCGTCAAGAACAATATCGTCCTGCGCTGCAACGTGGTCTCCGCCCTCCGTCAGGCCATGGGTCAGGAAGGCTTCCTCGAGATCACCACTCCCATCCTCACCGCCTCCTCTCCTGAGGGCGCCCGGGACTACCTGGTTCCCGCCCGGAAGCATCCCGGCAAGTTCTACGCCCTGCCTCAGGCTCCCCAGCAGTTCAAGCAGCTGCTCATGACCTCCGGCTTCGACCGCTATTTCCAGATCGCTCCCTGCTTCCGGGACGAGGACGCCCGGGGCGACCGGTCTCCCGGCGAGTTCTATCAGCTGGATATGGAGATGGCCTTCGCCTCTCAGGAGGACGTCTTTGCCGTTCTGGAGCGGGTTCTGCCTCCCATCTTTGCCAAGTACGGCACCTATCATGTCGCATCGGAAGCGCCCTTCAAGCGTATCTCCTTCCTGGACGCCATGGAGCAGTACGGCTCTGACAAGCCTGACCTGCGAATTGACCTGAAAGTTCAGGACGCCACCGAGATCTGCTCTGCCACCGAGTTCGGCCCCTTCCAGGGCCAGAGCGTCAAGGCCGTGGTCGTCCCCCAGTGCAAGCTGGCCCGGAAGGCCATCGACAAGCTCTGCGCCGAGGTAGAGGTCCAGACCGGCAACAAGGTCTACTGGTGCAAGATGGATGACAAGGGCGTCCTCACCGGCGGCGTATCCAAGTTCCTGACCGACTCCACCGCCGCGCTTACCGAGAAGCTGGGCCTGAAGGCCGGCGACTTTGTCGGCTTCACCGCCGGCAAGCTCCTTGCCGCTCAGAAGACCGCCGGCGTCCTGCGTACCAAGCTGGGCAACGCCTGCCCCGGCCATATGGATAAGGAGCGCTATGAGTTCTGCTGGATCGTGGACTTCCCCATGTACGAGATCGGTGAGGAGTCCGGCCAGCTGGAATTCTGCCATAACCCCTTCTCCATGCCCAACGGTGGTCTGGAGATTCTGGAAAAGGCCGAGCGGGGCGAGGTAGATCCTCTGTCCATTACCGCCTTCCAGTATGACCTGGTCTGCAACGGCGTAGAGCTCTCCTCCGGCGCCGTCCGGAACCATGACCCCGAGCTCATGATCAAGGCCTTTGAAATGGTCCGTCTGGGCGAGGAGGACGTGAAGGCCAAGTTCCCCGCCATGTATAACGCCTTCTGCTACGGCGCTCCCCCTCACGCCGGTATTGCCCCCGGTGTGGACCGTATGGTCATGCTGCTGGCCGGCGAAGAGTCCATCCGCGAGATTATCCCCTTCCCCATGAACAAGAACGCTCAGGATATTATGATGGACGCTCCTTCCGCCGTGGATGAAAAGCAGCTTCGTGAGGTGCATATTAAGCTGGATCTGGATCAGGAGTGATCCCCCCAGACCCATCTTCTTTCCACCAACGCTGTAAGGAGGCAGAAATCTATGCTGTATAATCTGATTATCGTGCTGAGTGTGGTTCTGAGCGTGGGCTGCGTCACCCTGCTGGGGCTGACCGGCCTGCCCTGTGTGCTGGCTGCGGCAGGACTGGCGCTGGTCTGGTTCCTCCTGCTGGGTCTGCTGGCTGCCCTTGTCCTCTTCCTGATCTGCAGGACGGTGGATCAGACCCAGCCGGTCACCGAGGACTCCCCCTTCTTCCGGAAACTGGCCGGGCTCTATATTGACGCCCTGATCCGTCTGTTCAGAATCCGGCTCCATCCCTCCGGCTTCCAGCAGGCGCCCAAAGAGGGCCGCTTCTTTCTGGTCTGCAACCATCTGTTTATCGCTGACCCCGCTCTGCTGATGCACTGTCTGCCCCGGGCGCAGCTTGCCTTCGTCACCAAGAAGGAAAACGAGAAGCTCCCCTTCGTCGGACCCATTATGCATAAGCTCCTCTGCCAGAGCATTGACCGGGACAACGACCGGGCCTCGCTGAAAGGCATTTTGAACTGCATCAAGTTCATCAAAGAGGACAAGGCCTCTATCGGTATCTTCCCCGAAGGAGGCACCAGCAAGGACGGCAAGCTCCATAAGTTCCGGGCCGGCGCCTTTAAGATTGCCCAGCGGACCCGGGTGCCCATCGTCGTCTGCACCATCCAGAACAGCAAGCCCATCTTCCACAACGCCCTCCGGTTCAAGCCCACTCATATCCAGCTCCATCTGGTCAAGGTGATCCAGCCGGAGGAATACGAGGGCATGAATACCAACCAGATGGCCGACATGGCCTACAACCTCATGCTTCAGGATCTGGGCGAAGACTTCCGTCCGGAAGCGCCCAAAGCAGCTCCGCAAAGCGAATAAGACATAAAAAATCATCCCCGAAGATCCGTCCGATCTTCGGGGATGCTGCTTTATTCTGCCGATTTATTCTGCCTTGGGGCTGCCGCCGCCCTCCGGCTTCTTTCCGCCGGGCCGGCGCTTACGGAAGTGGGGCCGGTGGGGCCGATGGGCCGCCTTACCCTCGCCCTGCTCACGAGGTTCCTTAGGCTCCCGAGGCTCTTTGGGCTCCCGAGGCTCTTTGGGCTCCCGGGGCTCCTTGTTTTCCCGGTGGTCCTTATGGCCCTTCCGGTCATTGCGATGCTTCCTGCCCTCGCCCTGCTCCCGGGGCTCTTTGGGCTCCCGGGGTTCCTTGGGTTCCTTAGGCTCTTTGGGCTCCCGGTTCTGGCGGGGCTTTCCTTCACCCTTGGGATTGCGGCGGTTCCGGTTCCGGCGGGGCCGGTCGGTCTTTTCCACGCCGGTCTCCTGCTCCCCGGTCTCGCCGGGCTCGGAGAGGACGGGCTCCTCCTCGGCCGGGACCTCGGCGGGCAGCTCCGGTTCTCCGGTCTCAGGCTCGGTCTGCTCCAGAATCACGTTCTCCAGCCGGCGCTCCGCTTTGGGCTCCTCCCAGGGGCTCTTGGGCTCCTCCCGGGGGCTCTTGGACTCCTCCTCCGGCTTCTCAAAGCCGGCCGGACGCTTGCCCTTGCCGCTTCGAAGAACGGTAAGCTCCTCGTTCTTAAAGAGTCTGGGGTTCTCCGGATCGTTGTCCAGTACCACCTTGCAGGTCTCCCGGAGGAGATTGACCTGCGTCACCGTACCCACTCCCTCGGGGGTATCCACCAGTGAGTCCTGCTTGGGAGCCCGCTTGAGCAGATCTACATAGGCCTCCTGCTCATACTTCAGACAGCACATGAGCCGGCCGCAGGTGCCCGAGATCTTGGTGGGATTCAGGGACAGGTTCTGGGTCTTGGCCATTTTAATGGAGACGGGATGGAAGTCGTTGAGGAAGCTGGAGCAGCAGAAGGGTCGGCCGCAGATGCCCAAACCGCCCAGCATCTTGGCCTCGTCCCGGACGCCAATCTGCCGCAGCTCGATCCGGGTCCGGAAGACAGAGGCCAGATCCTTGACCAGGGCCCGGAAATCCACCCGTCCGTCGGCGGTAAAGAAGAAGAGGATCTTGCTGCCGTCAAAGCTGTATTCCACGTCGATCAGCTTCATCTCCAGGCCATGCTCCAAGATCTTGTCCTGGCAGATCTGGAACGCCTTGCTTTCTTTGATCCGATTCTCCTCCATCTGCCGTACATCCTCCTCCGAAGCCAGACGAAGGACCGGGCGCAGGGGGGAGATCAGCTGCTGCTCGTCAATCATGGTATTGGACTGGACACAGGTAGCGCATTCAACGCCCTTGGAGGTCTCGATGATTACATTCTGACCCTCTTCCACCTTCAGTCCGTTGGGATTAAAGTAGTATTCTTTGCCTCCGCTCTTAAAGCGGACGCTGATGATCTCGGTCACGGGGTATATCCTCCTGAATTGTAACAACAAAATGGGTAGGGAACATGGCGGGAGCGGCTCAGACCGAAGGCCCCTGACAGAGCTCCCACAGGCTGGCGGCAAACCAACCCAGACAGTGGGCGGCAGCGCCGTTATTGTCCAGATAAGCCATCGCCTTCCGGCAGAGCTCCTCCGTCCGCATCAGACCCCGGGGAGAGATCCCCATCTCCTCCCGGAGCAGGCCGGGAATCCGGCCGGACAGGGCCCGGAAAAAAGCCATCAGCTGGGTCCGGCTGGGCTTATCCAGCTGGTAGCCCACTGACCACTCCATCAGCGCCAGCTCTCCAGGCTCCTTCAGCAGGCCCAGCAGCTCCTCCAGCCGGGCCAGCGTGGTCTCCTCCAGGCCGGACTGCCCCTCCAGCAGGGCAATGGCCTGACCCAGAATGCCGCCGGACTGGTGAATCGCCTCCTGAAGGGCGGCCTGAGACCGGTCGGGAAAGCGCTCCCGCAGGGAAGGCAGCGCCTCCTCCGGGTTGAGCGGCGTCATATCATATCGGAAGCACCGGGAACGAATGGTCAGCAGCAGACCCATAGGCTGGTCGGCCAGCAGCAGGAAGGTCGCGTAGGCAGGCCCCTCCTCCAACGTCTTGAGCAGGGCGTTCTGAGCCTGTTCGTTCATCCGGTCGGCCCGGGAGATGAGATAGACCTTCTGCTGAGCCTGATTGGGCCGAATAAAGACGTCGTCCCGGAGGGCCCGGATAGGATCGACCTTAATGGTGTCCTTCTCCAGATCCTCTTTCTTAATAAATTGCTCCACCCGGACCACGTCGGGATGGACGCCCCGCTCCACGTTCCGGCAGTCCCGGCAGGTCAGACAGGGGGCGTTGGGCTGACTGCAGACCATGGCCTGCGCCATCAGCCGGGCCAGTACCGACTTGCCGCTGCCCTTGGCACCGGCAATCAGAATGGCATTGGGCAGCCGGTCCCGGCGGAGAAAGGCCCGGGTAATCCGTTCATTGCCCAGCAGAGGACCCAGACTCATACCCGCAGAAACTGATCCACGTCCAGCACAAAAATAGTAGCGCCGGAGACGGTAATCTTATTGGTCCCGAAGGTGGGGAAGATGGAGTTGCCGCCGTGCTTGGCCGGGGCATCCACGTCGTGCCAGTGGGTGCTGGCCCGAATAATAGAGATTACCTCAGGAACCTTCTCATCGGACACGCCGATCAGAAGGGTACGGTTCTCCTGCTGGAGAAAGCTGCCCTGAGACTGAAGGCAGGTGTTGCCAAAGCCCTTGGCGGCAAGGCGCTGGCTGATATTGTCAGAGCTGTCGGTGTGGACGATAGCGACGACCATTTTCATAGGGATTCCCTCTCTTTTCTCACAGAGACTCAGTCCTCTCTCTTCCCGCCCTCCGGCGGCGGACCGGCTGAAATAAATGCTGATTCAGTTTATTATACCTTATCCGGACGCGTAATACCAGATGCTTTTTTCACTTTTTCCGAAACCCTCGCCCCCCTTCCCGGGCAGGCGGCGGACCGGATCAGACCGGCGAAACATCCCGCGGCACCCACCGTTGCCGTGGGATGCTTTGTTTTCCGTGGAAGGTATGACAACAGCTCCGGCTCCGCCCAATTTCTCTCCTCAAAAATAACAAGTCGTATCGTACATGAAATTCAGTCTCCGGAGCGGACCGATTATAATGGGCGTGGCATAAAAAGCCACCGCCCCTTCTTGTTGGCCGGAAAAAAGGCCGTCGGCGCAGGCTTTTGCTGACGGGTAAGTGATTCTTGACAAATTCATATTCAATTTTTAGCACACAATAATATTTAGTATTGGTAAAATAAGCGTGTGAAACCTTTTATCCAACAGGAGGAAACCGAACCGGAGGAAACCAAGCCTGAGGAAACCGAGCCTGAGCAGACTGAACCTGAGCAGACAGAGCCCGATCAGCCTCAGCCCGATCAGCCTCAGCCCGACCAGCCGGACCAGCCGGAGGATCCAAAGGCTCCTTCCACAGGGGATAACGCTCCTTTGGGCGTCTATCTCGCCCTTCAGGGGCTCTGTCTTGGGGCCATTGTCCTGCTTCTGGTCACCGGCAGAAGCAGAAAGCCTCAGGGCCGGCGCGTCAAAAAATAAGCCGCCATACCATTAACCGCCCATCCATATTCACAGCTTGTGGTATGGATGGGCTTTTCTTTCGCCGGCGGCTGCGGGGCCGGGAAACGGCGGCCATCGACCTCCGGCGCCGCCCGGAAGGGAAGCGGAAGAGAAAATGGGAACAGGAAAAGGGAAAGAGACGAATCTTCCTTTTTTTCCACCGGCTAACAAGATATTTCGCAACAGAATTGGACATTATTCACGAATATTAACGTTTAATCAGGTTCGATTGTTAATTTTCAGCGAATTTACACTTCCCCCTTGTAAATTCTTTAACAATGGTTTACAATAGGTTAGGTAAACCCATTTTAACCTAATTAACCTATTTCAGGAGGTAATTTGAAATGGCAGTAAAAGTTGCAATCAATGGTTTTGGTCGTATTGGCCGTCTGGCTTTCCGTCAGATGTTTGGTGCTGAGGGCTATGAAGTCGTCGCTATCAACGACCTGACCTCCCCCAAGATGCTGGCCCATCTGCTGAAGTATGACTCCACTCAGGGCAACTACAGCAACAACCACACCGTCGAGGCCGGCGAGGACCACATCGTTGTCGACGGCAAGAAGATCACCATCTATGCCAAGGCCAACGCCGCCGAGCTGCCCTGGGGCGAGCTGGACGTTGACGTCGTTCTGGAGTGCACCGGCTTCTACTGCTCCAAGGCTAAGGCACAGGCTCACATCGACGCAGGCGCAAAGAACGTCATCATCTCTGCTCCCGCCGGCAATGACCTGCCCACCATCGTTTACAATGTTAACCACGAGACCCTGAACAAGGACGATCACATCATCTCCGCCGCTTCCTGCACCACCAACTGCCTGGCTCCCATGGATAAGGCTCTGTACGACCTGGCTCCCATCGAGTCCGGCATTATGTG
>JAFQNL010000005.1 GCA_017395935.1 Oscillospiraceae bacterium | reverse complement strand
TGCACTGCATCTGTTTTTATGAATATCCTAATGCGGTTATCCTAAAAAAGAGTATGACAATGTAAGCCCGACACCATGCCACTGCATAGGGTTACCGGACTTGTTATTAACTGCATTGAAGCAATAACGGAACATTGTCAGCTCTCCTTCCTGTGATTTTATGCGATTATATACCTGTTATTATTCGTTGTCAATGCTATATATCACCTGAATTTGAACCTCTGCTCCTGACATGCATGTTTTTGGGGGACTGTAAAACAGACAGCGGCGGTCTGGAAATCCAGGACACCTTCTCTTTGTTTCCCCGGGAGGAACTTAACGCAGACGCTCTCCTGCCGGGGGCAGTCACCGACCGGGCCGGACTTAAAAAGCCCCCGTTTTAAAACGGGGGCTTTCTTATTTGGGCTGTCAGGCCAGCAGCTCCTCTGCCAGCTGCTCCAGAGCGGAGAGATCCTTGTCCTTCAGGGTGGACCAGATGGTGACCATGGTGGGGCAGAGATCAATCTTTTTCAGCTTGTCCACATAGCTCTTCATGACCCGTCCGGCGGTGGGGCCCCAGGAGCCATTCTCCACCAGAGCGACCCGGCGGTTCTGATACATCTTGCTGACCAGAGTGGTGAGCAGATGCTCCATGGGCGGGAAGACGCCGCCGTCATAGGAGGAGGCAGCCAATACCAGCTTGCTGTAGCGGAAGGCGTTCTCTACTACCTCCGACTTGTCGCTGCGGCTAAGATCGAAGAGGCGAACCTGCTCCGCTCCCTTCTGACGGAGGATTTCGGCCAGCTTATGGGCGGCCTTTTCCGTGTTGCCGTGGATGGAAGCGTAGGCGATGACCACCCCGTCCTCCTCCGGCTGATAGCTGGACCAGGTCTGGTACTTTCCGATGTAGTGACTCAGGTCTCCGGTGAGCACAGGACCGTGGAGGGGGCAGATGGTCCGGATATCCAGTCCGGCCGCCTTCTTCAGCAGAGTCTGGACCGGGCCGCCGTACTTGCCTACGATATTGAAGTAGTACCGCCGGGCCTCGTCGTCCCAGTTGTCGTCAATATCCAGCGCGCCGAACTTGCCAAAGCCGTCGGCAGAGAAGAGAACTTTCTCGCTGGACTCGTAGCTGACCATGACCTCAGGCCAGTGGACCATGGGAGCCATAACAAAGGTAAGCTCATGCTGACCCAGAGAGAGCTTGTCCCCCTCCTGAACAGCCATGACGCGGCCGGTAAAGTCCATGGTGAAGAACTGGGGCATCATTGCCACTGCCTTGGCCGAGGCCACGATGGTCATCTCAGGATAGAGCTCTGCTGCCAGCTGAATATGGTAGGCGTGATCGGGCTCCAGATGGTGGACCACCAGATAGTCCGGCTTTCGGCCGTCCAGACCCTGGCGGAGCTTTTCCAGCCAGTCCTGAGAAGCTCTCCGGTCCACCGTGTCCATAATCGCTACCTTCTCGTCCAGAATCAGATAGGAGTTGTAGCTAATTCCCTTCGGTACCTTGTACTGGTTTTCAAACAGATCAATGCTGTGGTCGTCGCAGCCGATATAGCGAATGGCCTTGGAAAAATCAATATGATTCATCAGAATATCCTCCGGTCAGATAAATTTCACATCCTCAGTATACCATGCCTGGAATCTTTTGTAAATAGGA
Source organism: Oscillospiraceae bacterium (assembly GCA_017395935.1). Lineage (GTDB taxonomy): Bacteria > Bacillota > Clostridia > Oscillospirales > Oscillospiraceae > Onthomonas. Next base: position 43,288 of record JAFQNL010000005.1, on the reverse strand, counting down.
ATAATTCTTGTTTAACGAATGATTGTCCCTCGGCCGCCCTGTCGGACCGGGCGGCCGAGGGAGAGATCAGAGCCGGAGCAGCTTTCTCCGCTCGATATGGTCGGGGAGGATCTGAGCGACGCAGGCGTGAAAGGCGGCGCTGTGGTCCTTATGGCGAATATGTGCCAGCTCGTGAACCACGACATAGTCAATGGCCTCTTCCGGATAACCCATGAGCCGCCAGGAGAAGCAGAGCCGATTCTTGGCTGAGCAGGAGCCGAAGCGCTTTCGGGCGCCGGTGATGGTGACACCGGCAGGGGAGAGGCCCATGAGTCTGGCATAGTGGGCCACCTTTTGGGGCAAAATAGCCTCGGCTGCCGCCCGTATTGCCCGGGCCTGCTCTTCGGTGGGCTCCGGATGACGGGCTTTACGCTCCTGCTGGCGTTGGAGCTGACGGGCAATCCAGCTCTCGTGGTCAGAAACGAACTGATCAATTACTGACCGGTTCACTTCCATCGGTGAGCGAACGACGATGGAGAGATCGGCCTCTACCGTCAGGGAAAGGGTCTTTCGCTGACTGCGGATCAGGCGATAGTTGTACATGCTCTTCCCTCCTGTCTGATAGATCTATTATGGTCCTCCGGAGAGAAGAATGCAAGAAAAAGCTGCCCCAGCCTTGACAGTGGTCTTTGGGAGCGCTATACTGCAAACAAGAATAGTTCCTAATAAAAGGAGGCATTATAATGGAAGCACTGCGTTCGATCACCTATGGTCTCTATATCCTTACCGCGAAAGAGGGGTTCTTTGATAACGGCTGCGTGATCAATACCCTGTCCCAGATGACCAGTGACCCGCTTCGGATCTCGGTCACCGTGAATAAGCAAAACTATACCCACGATATGATCCTGAATACCGGGCTTTTTAACGTCTCCATTCTGTCCCAGTCTGCCCCCTTCTCTCTCTTCCAGCGCTTTGGCTTCCGCAGCGGCCGGACGGAGAACAAGGTCTATGACTGTCCCGGTATTTCCCGCTCGGACAACGGGCTGGTCTACCTGGCCGACTGGACCAACGCCATGCTCTCCGGCAAGGTGGTACAGACGGTAGATCTGGGCAGCCATACCGTTTTCATTGCCGAGGTGACCGAGAGCAAAGTTCTCTCCTCTCAGCCCTCCATGAGCTACAGCTATTACCATGCAAACGTTAAGCCCAAGCCTGAGCGGAAAGCGACCGAGAAGAAGGGCTGGCGCTGCAGAATCTGCGGCTATGTCCATGAGGAAGAGGAGCTGCCCGCCGACTTCGTCTGCCCCTGGTGCAAGCATGGCCCGGAGGACTTTGAGCGTCTCTGAGCCCTCTCTTGACAAGGCTGGAGGAACACGGGTATCATAGACCCAGAAATCACTGCCCGGGGCAGAGAAAGAGGGAACTAGTATGATCAAACATATCGTCTGCTTCAAGCTCAAGGATAACAGTCCTGAAAACTGCCAGAAGATCAAGGAAGTCCTGCTCAGTATGGAGGGTAACGTACCCATGCTCCGGGGCATCGAAGTCGGCGTGGACTTTCTCCATTCCGACCGCTCCTACGACGTAATTCTCCAGGTGCTGCTGGACAGCCCCGAGGCGCTGGACGCCTATCAGGCCGATCCTTACCACTGCGGCGTGGTGAAAAAGCATATGCACGCCGTCCGGGAAGCCAGCGTGGCCATCGACTACTATCTCTGAGGCAAAAAGACAAGACCTCTCAGGTGACAGAAGCCTGAGAGGTCTTTTTGTTTTTAAGCAGGTGAAGGGAATCGAACCCTCGTGACCAGCTTGGGAAGCTGGAGTTCTGCCATTGAACTACACCTGCCTGTTCCGAAACAACATAGGAATTATACCATTCCGGAGCACGTCCCGCAAGGGGCAAAATGTCGAAGGGGGTTACTTTTTTCTCTTGGGCTGATTCTTTTCGTACAGCACCTTGAGACCGTCGATCAGCAGATCGGGGATAATATGGATCTCCCGCCGGCAGTGGGGACCTACTACCTTGCCCAGTCCGCCGGTGAGCACGCACGTCACCTTCTGGCCCAGCTCATCCTCCACCCGGTCAATGAGCCCGTCCATCATGGCGGCGCAGCCGTAGACGGCGCCCGACTGCATACAGTCCACCGTATTGGTGCCGATCAGCTTGTCGGGAGCGGCGAAGTTGATATAGGGCAGCTGGGCAGCCCGGGCGGACAGGGCGTCCATGGACACCCGGAGACCGGGAATGATCATACCGCCCACATAGTCTCCCCGGGCGTCAATGACCGACATGGTGGTGGCCGTACCCATATCAAAGATGACCAGCGGAGGGGGGAACTTGGCCAGCGCGGCCACAGCGTCCACAATCAGATCGCTGCCCACCGAGGCAGGGTTATCCATCCGGATATTCAGCCCCGTCTTTAAGCCGGAGCCCACGACCAGAAGCTGCTTGCCCGTAAGCAGATAGACCGCTCTGGGCACCACCGTGCGCAGATAGGGGACCACCGAGGAGAGGATACCGCCCTCGATCTCCGAGGGATCCACATGGTGCATGGAGAGAATTCCCTGAATCATCAGGGCATATTCATCCTCCGTCTTGTTCCGGTCGCTGGCAAAGCGGGAGGAGAAAACCTGCTTTCCGTCCACCAGACCGCCCATGACAATATTGGTATTGCCGATATCAATGGCAAGGATCATAGCATTCATCCGCCTTTGTCTTAAAGTCTGTAGTTCTATTTTACACCAACCCTGACCAATGTCAACTGAAGGGAGGAGCTCGGGGAAAAGAAAGGCACACTTCCGGAGAAGTGTGCCTTGAGGGAAGCTTACTTCACGATGCCCAGAGACTGGAGCAGCAGGAAGAGGAGCATAATGGGAGTGACATACTTGACCATGACCACGTAGAGCTTCTCCCGGGGGAAGCGCTCGCCGTTGAGGGTGATCTCGTCGATAATGGCCTTGGGCTTGGCCACCCAGCCCACCAGAATGCAGGTGGCGATGGAGACCAGAGGCATCAGGATATTGTTGCTGGCGTAGTCCAGAATATCCAGAATCTGACCCACAGCGCCGTTGGGCAGAGTCAGGTCGAAGTAGAAGAGGTTGTAGCCCAGGCAGACGATGGTGCCCATAATGAAGGCGCCCAGCGTGACCAGCAGAACGGAGGTCTTCCGCTTGAGATGGAACTCATCCATAAAGCTGCTGGTGACGGCCTCCATAATGGAGACAGAGGAGGTCAGAGCGGCAAAGGTGACCATGACAAAGAAGGCGATACCGACGACGATGCCAATGCCGCCCATAGCGGAGAAGATCTTGGGCATAGAGATGAACATCAGGCTGGGGCCGGAGGACATACCCTCGGGGCCCATGAAGGTGTAGACGGCGGGGATGATCATCAGACCGGCCAGGAAGGCCACCAGCGTATCGAAGAACTCGATCCGGTTGACAGACTGGACCAGGTTGGTCTCCTTGGAGACGTAGGAACCGTAGGCGATCATAATGCCCATGGCCACGCTGATGGAGAAGAAGAGCTGACCCATGGCGTCGGTGAGCACGCCCAGGAACTTGCTCAGGGTCATGCCCTCAAAGTTGGGAATCAGATAGATGGCCAGACCCTGCAGACCGGTCCGGGTGACGCCGGCCTCGTCGGTGTGGGTCAGGGTGAGAGAGAAGATGGCGATGCAGAGAATAAGCACCAGCAGCACAGGCATCAGCACCTTGGACAGCCGCTCGATACCCTGCTGAACGCCCTTATAGACGACCAGCATGGTGGCCAGCAGGAAGATGGCAAACCAGATAATGGGAGCCCACTGAGCGGTAATGAAGCCGGTGAAGTAGCCGTCGGCTACGGTGGAGGCGGCATTGCCGGTAAGGAACTCTGCCAGATACTTCAGAATCCAGCCGCCGATCACGCTGTAGTAGGGGAGAATGATGGCCGGGACCAGACAGGCCACGATACCAATCCAGCTCCACTTGGCAGACAGCTGCTTGTAGGCGGTGAGAGGGCTCTGACGGGTCTTGCGGCCCAGAGCGATCTCTGTGGTCAGCAGGGCAAAGCCAAAGGTGAGAGCCAGAACGACATAGGTGACCAGGAAGAGGCCGCCGCCATCCTTGGCTGCCAGATAGGGGAAACGCCAGATATTACCCAGGCCGACTGCGCTGCCTGCGGCCGCGAAGACGAAACCCAGCGAGCTGGTAAAGGTGCTGCGCGAATTGTTCTTTTCCATTTCTTTTCCTCCGATAAAATGATACTTATATTATGTAACGACAGCGAGGGAAACTTGCTCTCCCCGCGCCGAAAACACGCGAGACAGGCCGACTTGACAGAAAACTGTAGCACGATAGCGTAAGTTATACACTTTTTTGTATCAGCCCAAAAAACTCGAAAACACTCTTTCTGCCAAAGGCGGGAAAGAGTGTTCCATATATCAGTCAGAGGCGGACCTCCCCGGGGAAGGCCGCTTTCGTCTATTATAGTGAGAGAGTGAAAAGATTACAAGATGGCAATCATAATGACTTGCCGACGAAAAAAGAGCGCTCACTTGTTAAAAAACACCAGAGCGCTCCCGCCGATAAAAATAGCACGCAGTTTCATGTCGATGGTTACTGCGTGCTGTTTTTCTTTTGTCAACTATAAAGTATAGTGATTGACAATGCGTTTTTGAAAACCGAACGGACAGATTGACTGTGTATTGGGGCCGGGGTCTCCGGGGAAAAATTATCGCCGAGTAAAACACTCTGCGAAACACTAACTCACCATAACACTTGTTATGTATTATAGCATTCTACCCTTTCAATTGCAAGAGCCCCACAAAAATTTAGATTTCTTTCTTTCGCATCAGACGGGATTCGGAGAATCGCAAACCACTTGCTGGTCCGTTTCTCCCTGACGGACCGGATAAGGCACCCACCGAGACCGAGACCTTCTCCTTCACCAGCTGGAGTCCCGCCCTCGTCCCTGTCACCGGCGACGCGACTTACACGCCCGTCTATCAGAGTGCGACAAGATTCTATACCCTGCGGGGCGAGATTGACCGGGGCAGCGTGAGTGATCCTGTGACGGCAGAGTACGGACAGGCCGTCGAGGTCGTCTTCTACCCCGCCACCGGCTACGGAATCAGCCGCTATAAGATCAATGATGGCAACTGGGTCCAGAGAACCGAACTGATTCCAAGACTTACCTATTCGATCAGCTCGATAAAGGCGGATACCACGATTATCGCCGAGACCGCCTTACAGGAATATTCCATTACCTACGAACTGCGGGGCGGCGATCTGCCCGAGGGCAAGACCAATCCGGAGATCTATACGGTAGAGACAGAGCGTTTCACGCTGGTCAACCCTGTCCGTCCCGGCTATCAGTTTGTGGGATGGACGACGAGCGCGCTGGCCTCCACCGGAACGACCGAGATGACGGTGGAGAAGGGCACCACCCTGGACCTGACCTTCTATGCGGTCTGGGCACCGGCCACCGCCCAGCTGACCATCGCGACCACCTGTGACGACAGCGACCAGAGCTTTATCTTCACGATCGTCGGTCAGCCTGAGGATGCCGCCGTGGGCACTGTGGAGATGGATGTGGTGCTGGTGGGCAACGACTCGGTGACCATCCGGGACCTGCCTGTTGGCAGCTACACGATTACAGAGAAGGACGGCTGGAGCTGGCGGCAGGAAGAGCGGATATCCAGCGGCAGCTTCTGGCTGGATACCGGCATGACAAAGAACTTCGCCTTCGTCAGTGTGGATCGGATCTACTGGTTCAGTGACATGAGCTATGGCAAGAGCAAGAAAGGAGGCCAATGATCATGCAGCGCCTGAAACAGAATAAGGGCGGCGCCCGCTATAAGAAGAGGGGGAAGAAGCTGACTCTGATGCTGAGCCTTGTCCTCCTGCTCACCTTTGCTGTGGGAGGAACCGTCTCCTATCTGGTCAGCCGTGATTTCGGCAAAAACCATTCCTTCACCCCTGCCAGAGTGGAGATCGCTGTCACGGAACAAAACGGAGCCATTCAGGTCAGCAACGAGGGCACGACTGACGCCTATCTCCGGGCGGCTATCGTGGTCAATTTTGAGGCCGACAACGGCGATCTGAGCGGGACTCCGCCTACCGAGCAGGACTACCAGCTCACGCTGGCCTCCGGCCAGTGGTATCAGGACCCCGAGACCCTCTTCTACTACTGTACGGAACCTGTAGCACCCGGTCAGGCGGTGGTGCTGGTCCAGTCCTTCAGCTGCCTCAACGCCCCCCTCGGCTATGAGCTGAGCGTGGAAGTGGCAGCGGAAGGGATTCAGGCCCATGGCACGACTGACAGCGGCGATCTGCCCGCCTACCGGGACGCCTGGGGTATCCAGTCTCTGGGCCAGTAAGGAGGTAGCGCTATGAAACCCTTTACCAGACTCGGCGCACTGCTGCTGGCTCTGCTGCTGGTAGTCACGCTTGGCCAGACTGCCAGCGCTGCCGGCACAGTCAGCTATGACACCGGCGCCAACGAGTTCATCTTCCAGCCCGGCACTGAAGATTCTCCCACCAACCTCTTTGATGGCTTTCAGAACGTGATGCCCGGCGACAAGCTGGAGCAGCAGATCCAGATCCGCAATGACGGAGCCAAGAACGTCAAGATCAAGGTCTATCTCCGCTCGCTGGGCGGCCAGGAGGGGACGGAGGACTTCCTGTCCCAGCTGAAGCTCACCGTCAGCCAGAAGGGGGACTCCCTGCTCTTTGACGCCGCCGCCGACCAGACCGCCCAGCTTACCGACTGGGTCTATCTGGGCACTGTCTACTCCGGAGGTTATATCACCCTTGACCTGACGCTGGACGTACCCACCTCCATGGGCGACGAGTTCCAGCATAGTGCCGGCGTAATTGACTGGCAGTTCAAGGTGGAAGAGCTTCCCGTAGAGGACAAGGACCCCAAGCCGCCCAAGACGGGAGACGAGAGCCGACTCAGCCTCTACGGCGCGGCAACGGCAGTCAGCTTTGCCGCTCTGGTACTCCTCCTCAGAGGAAAGAAACGGAAAGAGGAGACTTGAGCCAAATCATAACAAACAGCCCATCCCATGGCGCGATGCCTTACGGGATGGGCTGTTTCTTTCCGCTGCCGTCGGACGGGGCAGGGAAGGGGCCGGGAGAAAAAAGAAGCGCTCCCGTGAAACTGCGTTCACAGGAGCGGGACTGGATATGCCGGTGGCCGGGCTCGAACCGGCACGCTGTCGCCAGCGGTGGATTTTGAGTCCACTACGTCTACCAATTCCATCACACCGGCATGGAACAGGACTGATTTATTATATCGAAGGCAGACTGAAAAAGCAAGAGCGGAGGCAGGAAAAAGAGTGAAAATGGGATAGGAATTTCCGACAAAGTGTGCTAAAATACAAAATGAATTCCTATGTGACCAAGGAGGTGAGCCGGTGAGACGAAAGCTGACTGTGCTGATTATGAGCTTCTTGCTGGCTGTCCTGCTGACCGGCTGCGGCCTGAAGAGCGGAGAAGAGCTCTATGCCCTGCCCGAGATGCCGGCCGAGTACGCAGAGCTTCAGAATACCTTACAGCGTCTGCTGGACAGCGGACTGGAATACGCGGCTCCTCTGACCGGCGCGAATACCCAGCCGGTGCAGGAGGTGGACCTGGACCGGGACGGTGTGGGCGAGGTGATCGCCTTCTTCCGGGACAGCTCCTCCGGCGAGAGCGGACTGCAGGTGCATATCTTTGCCCGCGATGAGGAAGAGGAGTTTGACACCATGACGGTCATTAACGGCCAGGGCCTTGCCGTCAACTCGGTCACCTATGCTCAGCTGGTAGAAGAGGGCTGCGAAGAGCTGGTCCTGTCCTGGCAGATCTCCCCCGGCGTCTACTCCCTGTCTGTCTACAGCCTCTGGCAGGGCGGAAACCAGCTGCTCATGGAGCCCAGAAACTATACCCGAAGCGCTGTCACCGATCTGGACTCGGACGGCATCTCTGAGCTCATCCTCTTCCAACTCGGACTCAGCGACCAGAGCAGCAGTCGGGCCGAGCTGTATACGGAAGTGGACGGAGCCATGGTTCTGGCCGGCGAAGCGCTTCTGTCAGAGGATCTGGTGACCATTGAGCGGATCCGGACCTCCGGCCTTTACGACGGGGGCTCGGCCCTCTACCTGACCGGCTACGCCATCGACACCGAGACGGGCGCTGCCAGCTCTACCACCCAGATCACCGATATCCTCCTCCTCCGGAATGACCAGCTTGTCAATGTCACCCGGGGAGAGCAGTCGGGCTCCAGCACCATCACCCGCCGCCGGGCCGTTGTTCCCGAGCAGGATATCAACTTTGACGGCATTCTGGAAATACCGGTCTTTACCAATCTCTATGAGCGCCTGCCCAACGGAGAGATCTGTATCTCTGAGACCTTCTATCTGCTTACCTGGATCCAGTATGATGCCGAGGGCAGCCGCCATACCCAGTCGGTGACCTACTATAACAGCGCTGACGGCTGGTATCTCACCCTGCCTGAGGAGTGGAGCACCCAGATCGCTGTCTCCCGAAACGATTTGAGTATGGGCACTACCGCCGAGCGGGGAATCTGCTTCTATACGCTGGAGAAGATCAACCCGGAGGAAAACACCAGCCTCCGGCTGGAGGAGAGCTCGGGACTCTCCCTGCTGACCAATATCCGGGCAGTGCCCTTTATGACGATCTATAAAAACACCGGCAGCGACCAGCGGGCCCGCTCCCGTCTGGAGGGCCGGACCATGCTCATGACCGGGGCGGAAAACGCCAGCTACAGCGTTGCCTTCCCGGAAAATCCGTGGAATAGCTGGACGGCAGAGGACGTCCAGAGTAACCTGCATATTATTTCGACCAACTGGTCCAGTGACTGAGGAGTGTTAACATGAAAAAGGTACTGGTTTTGGAAGATGAAGCCAATATCCGCAGCTTCGTCGTCATCAATCTGAAGAGAGCCGGCTACGATACCCTGGAAGCTTCCAGCGGCGAGGAGGCTCTGGAACTGGTCAAGGCAAATCCCGATATCCGTGTTGCCCTGCTGGACGTGATGCTCCCCGGCATCGACGGCTTTGAGGTCTGCCGCCGGATCCGTGCCGATAATGCCAAGATCGGCATTATTATGCTCACCGCCCGGACCCAGGAGATGGACAAGGTCACCGGCCTGATGACCGGCGCCGACGACTATGTGACCAAGCCCTTCTCTCCCGCCGAACTGACCGCCCGCGTGGACGCCCTTTACCGCCGGACCGGCGGTGAGCCGCTGGTGGACAACGGCGAGATCAGCCAGCCTCCCTTCCTGCTCAATACCCGGAACCGGACGCTGGAGAAGAACGGCCAGCGGATCAAGCTCACTCAGGTGGAGTATTCCGTGATCAAGCTCTTTATGGACAATCCCGGCAAGGCCCTCTCCCGGGACGAGATTCTGGAGGCCGTCTGGGGCCGGGACTATTTCGGTGAGCTGAAGATCGTGGACGTGAATATCCGCCGTCTCCGCCTGAAGGTGGAGGACGATCCCACCAATCCCACCTATATCACCACTGTCTGGGGCTACGGATATAAGTGGGGCTTCTGAATCTGCGCTGGGGAACGGGAAAGGAGGCTCCTCCCGCCCCCAAAGAGGAAAAGAAGGGAGCCGACCGGGAGAAGTGGTCTCTCAGCGACCTGATTGACCCGGCAGTGGTGCTGCAAAAGGGCATCCGCCGCCGCTGGATGATTAACAGCGTGGGCGTGGTGCTGAGTATTGCCGTGGCTGTGGTGGTCTTTGCCGCCATGGGCCTGAGCAACCACTACTATAACTCCATGCGCCTGGGCATGGAAGCCCGGGCCCATGCCGCCAGCGAGTTCTTCTCCAGCTACGCCTCCACCGAGAGCGAGTATCTGGATATGGCCAACTACTATATCAGCGAGTTCGACGAGCGGGACCAGCTGGAGCTCCAGTTCATCGACACCGTCCGTCAGAAGGTCATGCTCTCCTCGCTGACCAGCTACGGCGTCAACTCCTACGATATCGTCAAGAGTGAGGACGTGACCAACGCCGTTCTCACCGGTGAGGCCAGCTACTGGGTGGGCAGAGCCCCCGGCACCAACGAGCGAATTATGGCCGTCTCCTCTCCCATTATCAATCAGGGCGAGGTCAAGGGAGTTATGCGCCTGATTACCTCCCTGTCGCTGGTGGACCGGCAGATTGTGTATATCGTCCTGCTGCTGATGGTGATTGGCCTGATTATGGTCTTTGGCGTCTATGCCATCAGCGTCTACTTCATTAAGTCCATCGTGGAGCCGGTAGCCGGTATTACCGAGGCCGCCCGGCGTATTGCCGACGGCAGCTACGGAATCCAGCTGGAAAAGCAGTATGACGACGAGATTGGCGAGCTCACCGACGCCATCAATGATATGTCCCGCAAGATCAGCGAGAACGAGAAAATGAAGAGCGAATTTATCTCCTCCGTCTCCCATGAGCTGCGTACCCCGCTGACAGCCATCAACGGCTGGGGCGAGACCCTGCTCTCCGGTGAGCTCTCCGACCCGGAGGACCATCGGAAGGGCCTGTCCATTATTGCCAGCGAGGGCAAGCGCCTTGCCCAGATGGTGGAAGAGCTGCTGGACTTCTCCCGGATCGAGGACGGCCGGTTCACCCTGAATCTGGAACCGATTGATATCAAAGCTGAGTTCGAGGACGCCGTCTATACCTACAGCCAGTTCTTCCAGAAGCAGGGCATCCAGCTCAGTCATAACGACTGCGAGGAGGAGTTCGACCTGATCTCCGGCGACCCCCAGCGTCTGCGCCAGGTCTTCTGCAACCTGCTGGACAACGCCGCCAAGCACGGCGGGTCCGGCCAGTGTATTCGAACCGCGATCGCCCGCCTTCAGGACATGGTCTGTATCACCATCCGGGACTACGGACCCGGTATCCCGGAGGAAGAACTGCCCTTCGTGAAGAAGAAGTTCTACAAGGGTTCCTCCAAAGCCAGAGGCAACGGAATCGGCCTTGCCGTCTGTGACGAGATCGTGACCCGCCACGGCGGCCGTCTGGATATCTCCAATTCCCCCGGCGGCGGCTGTCTGGTCCGGATTATCCTCCCTCTGGCCTCGGCCGGGCAGGAGAAGACCGTCAACTCTACCGGCGCCCTCCCCCTGCAGGAGATCCGGGAGAAGCTGGTCAGCCAGAGCGGCGGCGATCAGGAATCGGAAAAATAAAGAAGAACATTTGTTCGATTTGATATTGCAATTAGAACAGATGTTTGTTATACTGCAAAGGAGCAAACATATCCATGTCAAATAAGAGGGAAGAGACCGTCTTCCGTACTACCATTGGCGGACAGGCACTGATCGAGGGCATTCTGATGCGTGGCCCCGAGAAGCAGGCCATTGTCGTCCGCCGTCCCGATGGGGGACTTGAAGTGCGCACCGAAGAGCTCAAGCTGATCAAGGAGCGCTTTCCCATCCTTGGCCTGCCCTTTATCCGGGGCGGGGTCACCTTTCTGGACTCCATGTACCGGGGAGTTAAGGCCCTGCTCTTCTCGGCCGACTTCTATCCTGAGGACGAGAGTATGCAGCCCACAAAGTTTGAGCTCTGGCTGGAAAAGAAGCTGGGCAGCGAGGCCTTTGGCAAAGCCATTATCGGCCTGACGGTGGTGCTGGCCGTCTGCCTGTCAGTGGGTCTGTTCTTCCTGCTGCCCGCGCTGGTGGTTGGTCTGCTTCAAATGCTTATCCCCATGAACAAGCTGGCAATCAGCCTGACCGAGGGTCTGGTCCGGATCTGCCTGTTTCTGGGCTATCTGATCATGTGCTCCAGAATGAGCGATATCCGCCGCACCTTCTCCTACCATGGCGCCGAGCACAAGACCATCTACTGCTACGAAAAGGGTCTGGAGCTGACGGTGGAGAACGTCCGCCAGATGGGCTGCCACCATCCCCGCTGTGGCACCAGCTTTCTGTTCGTGGTTATTTTTGTGGCCATTCTGGTCCATGCGGCCATGTTCACCCTCTACACGCCTCCCAATCTGCTGGTACGGATTCTGCTGCAGCTGCTGAGTCTGCCGGTGATTGTGGGAATCAGCTATGAGTTTAACCGCTATGCCGGCGGCCACGACAACGCCGTTACCCGATTTCTCACGGCTCCCGGTCTCTGGATGCAGAACTTCACCACCTTCGAGCCGGACGACGGCATGATTGAGGTGGCCATTGAGGCCCTCAAACTGGTCCTTCCCGAGCAGCAAGGGCAGGATCGGTGGTAAACGGGGGAGAGACAGATGGCTATTACCTATAATAATCTCTATCTGGATATCCGCCGGGCCTTCCGGCTGGCCGGGATTGAGGCCGCCTCTCTGGAGGCCAGAGAGCTGGTCTGCCATGTCTCGGGAAAGAGCCGTGAGCAGTTTCTCATGGACATGAACTACTATATCTCCTCTCAGCTGGAGCAGGAGATCCGTGCGCTGGCCCGCCGCCGTCTGGAGGGGGAGCCGGCCGCCTATCTGCTGGGAGAGTGGAGCTTTTACGGACTTGATCTGGACGTAGACAAGACCGTACTAATCCCCCGGTCGGACACCGAGGTAGTGGCCGAGCAGGCCATCCTCCGGGCCAGAGAGGCCGGGGAAAAGGTCCGTGTGCTGGACCTCTGTGCCGGTACCGGTTGTATTGGACTGGCTGTGGGCACCAATGTCCCCGATTGTCGGGTTGTGCTGGCAGACACGTCTGCCGACGCCGTCCGGGTCTGTCGGCAGAATATCCGCCGCTGCTCCCGCAGAAGCAACGTAACCTGTTTTCAGGTAGACGCCCGTCAGGATCCCCCCGCCATGCTCTGGGACTTTGACGTAATCGTCTCCAATCCCCCCTATATCCCCACCGGCGATCTGGCCGGGCTGGACGGTTCCGTCCGGGACTATGAGCCTCAGCTGGCTCTGGACGGGGGAGAGGATGGGCTGGACTTCTACCGGGTGATTACCGCCAAATGGAAAAAGATTATCCGCCCCAAGGGTTGGCTGATCTATGAGGTGGGCATCCATCAGGCCGGCGACGTGGAGGCCATCCTTCGCCGGGAGGGCTTTCAGTCCGTCAGCAGCTACACCGACCCCGCCGGTATTCTCCGGGTGGTAGAAGGCCAGTGGCCCGGCACTGCCCGGGAAGAAAAAGAGGCTTCCAAACAGTGAAAGTCCAAAAAAAGGGACTTTGACTGTGCTATCATACAGACACAAACCAAGGAGAGGAAGATCTATTATGGCAACGAAGAAAGCCAATGTCCGTACCGCTGCTCCTGCCAGCGATAAAAAGAAAGCACTGGAGACTGCCGTAGCTCAGATTGAGCGCACCTTTGGCAAGGGCTCCATTATGCGTCTGGGTGACAACGCCGCCATGCAGGTGGAGAGCATCCCCACCGGCTCTCTGGCTCTGGACCTCGCTCTGGGCATTGGCGGTCTGCCCCGTGGCCGTATTGTAGAGATCTACGGCCCTGAGTCCTCCGGTAAGACCACGCTGGCCCTCCATGTCGTGGCTGAGGCCCAGAAGCTGGGCGGCGAGGTGGCCTATATTGACGCCGAGCACGCCATGGACCCCGGCTATGCCCGGGCGCTGGGCGTGGATATCGACTCCATGCTGATCGCTCAGCCCGATACCGGCGAGCAGGCGCTGGAGATTACCGACCAGCTGGTTCGGTCCGGCGCCGTTGACGTGGTGGTTGTCGACTCGGTAGCCGCGCTGGTCCCCCGTGCCGAGATCGAGGGCGAGATGGGCGACAGCTATGTAGGCCTTCAGGCCCGTCTGATGAGCCAGGCACTGCGTAAGCTGACCGGCTCGATCGGTAAGACCAACTGTATCTGCATCTTTATCAACCAGCTGCGTGAAAAGGTGGGTGTGGTCTACGGTAACCCCGAGGTCACCACCGGCGGCCGTGCCCTGAAGTTCTACTCCTCTGTCCGGATCGAGGTACGCCGGGTCCAGAGCCTGAAGGTGGGCGATGACCTGATCGGCAACCATACCCGGGCCAAGGTGGTCAAGAACAAGATGGCACCTCCCTTCCGTGAGGCCGAGTTTGATATCATGTACGGCACCGGTATCTCCATTGAGGGCGAGATTGTGGACCTGGCCGCCAAGCTGGGTCTGATCGAGAAGTCCGGCTCCTGGTACTCCATGGGCGAGATCCGTCTGGGTCAGGGCCGTGACGCTGCCAAGCAGTTCATGGTGGACCATCCCGACGTGGCCGACTCGCTGGAAGAGCAGATCCGGGCCAACGCCTATAAGCTCATGAGCCGCCAGTCGGTGGTGGCCGCTGAGGCTGCCGGCCGTACCTTCGGTGCCGCCGCTCCCGCTGAGGCTCCTGCTTCCGGCTACGATCTGGATATCTCCGCCGAGGACTTTGAAGGCTGATGCCCCGGATTGACCGCGTAGAACCCTCCAAACATGTCAAGGGCCGGTATCTGGTCTTTCTGGATACCGGCGCCATGCTGAAGGTGGGGCAGGGTGAACTGCTGGACTTTGGCCTTCGTCCCGGCCTCGTTTTGGAGGGCAATGACTTTGACCGGCTCCTGTCCAGCAGTCTGGACACCCAGGCGAAAGCCAGAGCTGCTCGGATGATCGGCGCCCGTCCCCTGTCCAAAACCGAGCTGGTCAGCCGGCTGGTGAAGAAGGGAGAGGGGGAGGCGCAGGCACAGAAGGCGGCCGACTGGCTGGAAGAGCTGGGCGCCGTCAACGACGCCGAGTATGCCCGGACCATCGTCCGCCATTATGACCATATGGGCTACGGCCCCCAGAAGATCCGGGAGGAGCTCTACCGGCGGAAGGTTCCCAGAGAATACTGGGAGGAGGCCATGGAGGAAATGCGCCCGGGACTGGAGGCTGCCGAGGCCTTCCTGGCAGGCAAGCTTCGTTACCGGGAGGTGACGGAGAAAGAGCTCCAGCGCCAGATGAACGCCCTGCGCCGCCGGGGCTTTGGCTGGGACGTGATCCGGGAGGCCATCCGCCCTTATGAGAGACAATTGAACTCGTGTTGTGACGACTGATCCCCGCTGCCGCTCCGGTCTGCCGCCGGAGCGGTTTTCTCTGTCCCGACGCATCTTTCCCTCCGCCCCTTGCGTCGGTGAATGAGATAGGGTATAATAGCTACTATACTGGGTAAGTCTGGAAACAAACCGCCTGTCAAGCAAGGAGAACGCAATGGGCTATCAAGTGGCATTTATCAGCCTTGGCTGTGATAAAAATCGGGTCAACTGCGAGCAGATGGCTGCTCTGGTGCAGGACGCCGGACATATTGTGCTGGACGATCCGGAGGGGGCCGACCTCTGTGTTGTCAATACCTGCGGCTTTATCGACGCGGCTAAGGAGGAGGCCATCGCCAATATTCTGGAGATGGCCCAGCTCAAGAGTGAGGGCAAACTGGGTAAAATTCTGGTTACCGGCTGCCTCTCCCAGCGTTACCGGGAGGAGATCAAGGCCGAGCTCCCCGAAGTAGACGGTATTCTGGGTACCGGCAGCTATACCGATATCGTCTCGGCCATCGACGCTGTCATGGCTGGCGGCTATCCGGAGTATTTCGGCGATATCAACGATACCGTGGAGGACGGAGACCGGATGATCTCCTCCGCCCCCTGGGTGGCCTATCTGAAGATCGCCGAGGGCTGCTTCAACCGCTGCGCCTTCTGTATTATCCCCAAGCTCCGGGGCCGCTACCGCAGTCGGAGTATGGAGTCCATTCTGGCCGAGGCCAAAGTCCTCTCCGACAGCGGCGTAGAGGAGCTCATCCTCATCGCTCAGGACGTGACCCGTTACGGTCAGGAGCGCTATAAGCGGCAGATGCTCCCCCAGCTGCTGACCGAGCTGTGTAAGCTGGACTTCCACTGGATTCGCCTTCACTATCTCTATCCCGAGGCCCTGACAGACGAGATGCTGGATGTGATTGCCCGGGAGGATAAGATTGTCAAATATTTTGACATTCCCATCCAGCACTGCAACGACGCGATTCTCAAAGCCATGCGCCGCCGGGGCGACAAGGCCCATATTGAAAACCTCTTCCGGAAGATCCGGGAGAAAATGCCTCAGGCCGTAATCCGTACTAGCATTATCTGCGGTCTTCCCGGGGAAGGGGAGGCGGAGTTTGAAGAGCTCTGCCAGTTCCTCCGGGAGCAGAAGCTGGTTCGGGCCGGCGTCTTCCAGTTCTCTCCCGAGGAGGGGACGGAGGCCTATACCATGCCCGGTCAGGTAGACCCCGAGACCGCTCAGCGCCGGGTCCAGCTGCTGGCCCAGCTTCAGGCTGACATTATGGACGAGTGGAATGAAAGCCGTCTGGGTCAGGTGGAAGAGGTGCTGGTTGAAGGCTTTGACGAGGAGATGGGCTGCTGGGCCGGCCGGAGCTGGGCCGATTCCCCGGGAGTAGACGGAACGGTCTACTTTACCGCCGCTGGAGATGTGCCTCTGGGCACCTTTGTCCCTGTGCTGCTCACCGGAATGGAAGACGGAGAGCTCATGGGTGAGATCGATCAATGGGAGGAAGAAGCATGAATACAGCCAATAAGATTACCCTCTTCCGGGTCATCCTGATCCCGCTGTTTGTTCTGGTCTGCTATCAGGAGTTTGCTGCTGCCAATCTGATCGCCGCCGCTATCTTTGTTCTGGCCAGCCTCAGTGACTTTCTTGATGGCTATATTGCCCGCAACTATGATCAGGTTACTGACTTCGGCAAGTTCCTCGACCCTATTGCCGACAAGCTGCTGGTCACCTCGGCCATGTGCATCTTTGTTGAGCAGGGCCGTATGCCCAGCTGGGTGCTGCTGATTGTGATCGCCCGGGAATTTGCCGTCTCCGCCCTCCGGCTGATCGCCGTGGACAACGGCCGGGTGATCGCCGCCGGCTGGTCGGGCAAGGTGAAGACAGCCTGCACCATGGTGGGTATTATCGTGATGCTGGTGCTGGACCAGTGGTGGCAGGTGGACGGACTGGTTAATCTGGTCATTCTGATTACCACTGTCTACTCGGGTATCGAGTACTTCTTAAAGAACAAGGACGTCATCAATACCAACAAGTAACTCAATGGGGCGGGCCGGACCGGCTCGCCCCGCTGCTTTCACCGGTGAAAGTTTTGCCCCCCTTGTTGACACGGGGGCGGGAAAATGCTAATATAATGACTGTAATATTGCTTCGCTGTGAAGGGGAAGAGTAATACAACTATGTCAGCCAGCGAGGATGGGTCACCGGATGAAAGCCCGTCTCTGCCATACTGTATGAAGTGCGCCCCGGAGCGAGAGGGTAATGCCTCCGGTTTTGCCGCCGTTACCGGCTTTCCAAAGTGACAAAAAAGAGTGGAACCGCGGTCGTGTTATCGCCTCTTGCAGAGATGCAGGAGGTGTTTTTCATTTCCCGCAGGTCTCTTTTGTCAGAATTGGGAGTGTCATTGAACCATGTTCAACTATCTTAACGAGATTCTCGCGGCCTATCAGGCCCGGGACCCTGCCGCCCGGAGCAAGCTGGAGATCCTGCTTCTCTATCCCGGCGTCCACGCCACCCTCTATCACAAGCTGGCCCACTTTCTCTATTGCCGCCGGCTCAAGTTTCTGGCCCGTCTGGTCTCCCAGTGGGCCCGGTTCTGGACCGGTATCGAGATCCACCCCGGCGCGACCATCGGCCGCCGTCTGGTCATCGACCACGGTATGGGTATCGTGATCGGTGAGACCGCCGAGCTGGGCGACGACGTGCTCCTCTATCAGGGAGTTACCCTGGGCGGTACCGGTAAAGATCAGGGTAAGCGCCATCCTACCATTGGAAACAACGTTCTGATCGGCTCCGGCGCCAAGGTGCTGGGCCCCTTCAAAGTGGGCAACGGTGCCCGAATTGCCGCCAACGCGGTCGTCCTCCGGGAGATTCCCGACGACTCCACCGCCGTGGGCGTCCCTGCTCAGGTCGTCCGGATTGCCGGAGAGCGGGTATCCTACGCCAGCGCTGTGGATCAGATCCATATTACCGACCCTGTTGATGAAAAGCTCAAGGCTCTGATGTCCCGTGTAGAGTTTCTGGAGCGCCAGATGGAGCGCCTTGACCAGCAACAGAATGAACAACAGTCCGATAAGGAGGAATAAAGATGGAAATTTTCAACTCTATGACCCGTAAAAAGGAAGAATTCGTCCCCGTGCATGCGGGCAAGGTCAGTATGTACGCCTGCGGCCCCACGGTCTATAACCTGATCCATGTGGGCAACGCCCGTCCCATCATTCTCTTCGACGTGCTCCGCCGCTACTTTGAGTACCGGGGCTATGAAGTCACCTTCGTCCAGAACTTCACCGACGTGGATGACAAGATTATCCGCCGTGCCAACGAAGAGGGTGTCAGCACTCAGGAGATCGCCGAAAAGTATATCGCTGAGTACTTCAAAGATGCCGAGGCACTGGGTGTCCGCCACGCCACCATTCATCCCAAGGCCACTGAGACCATGCCCGAGATTATCGAGCTGGTCCAGACGCTGGTAGATAAGGGCTATGCCTACCCCGTCCCCAGCGGCGATGTCTATTACCGTACCCTGAAGTTTAACGGCTACGGCAAGCTCTCCCATCAGCCCATCGAGGACCTCCAGTCCGGCGCCCGGATCGACGTCAACGACGAGAAGGAGAATCCTCTGGACTTCGCCCTCTGGAAGGCTGCCAAGCCCGGCGAGCCCTACTGGGACTCTCCCTGGGGCAAGGGCCGTCCCGGCTGGCACATCGAATGCTCCGCCATGAACCGGAAGCATCTGGGCCCCACCATTGATATCCACTGCGGCGGCGAAGACCTCCAGTTCCCCCACCATGAGAACGAGATCGCCCAGTCCGAGGCCGCCAACGGCGCTCCTTTCGCCAAATACTGGATGCACAACGGCTTCCTGAATATCGACAATAAGAAGATGTCCAAGTCTCTGGGCAACTTCTTCACCGTTCGTGACGCCGCCGCTGTCTACGGCTACGAGCCCATCCGCTTCTTTATGCTCTCGGCCCATTACCGTACCCCCCTGAACTACTCCGCCGAGTCCCTCCAGCAGGCTCAGGCCGGTCTGGAGCGCCTCTACAGCGCCCGGGAAAACCTGACCTTCCTGGCAAAGAACGGCGAGGAAGGCCAGCCCAACGAGGCCGAACAGGCCGTTCTGGCTCAGGCAGGGGAGTACCGGGACCGGTTCGTAGCCTATATGGACGACGACTTCAATACCGCCGACGCCGTCTCCGTCCTCTTCGAGCTGGTTCGCGCCGCCAATAAGGCGGTAGGCCCCGACCAGAAGCCCACCCGTGCCGGCGCCGAGGCGCTGCTCAAGCTGATTGCTGAGTTTACCGATGTTCTCGGCATCTTGTATGACAAGAAGGAAGAGAGTCTGGACGATATGGTGGAGACCATGATCCAGCAGCGTCAGGCAGCCAGAAAAGCCAGAAACTGGGCCGAAGCAGACCGGATCCGGGATGAACTGAAGGCCATGGGCATCGTGCTCATGGACACTAAGCAGGGCGTTCAGTGGAAAAAGGAAAGCTGACCACAGTGTAACGGGACTAAACAGGCAGAGGTGTTCCATATCCACCTCTGCCTGCTTTCCTTTCAAATATCCGGAGGAAATTATATAGATTTTCTATGAATTCTATCCAAGGGCAGTTGACAGAGTGTCTAACATATTTTATAATACAAGTGGTAAAAATTAGTGTACTTGTATACTTCCTTGTTGAACCAGTTATACTGGCTGCAAGTTTTGTGCCCTTTGGGGCATTCTCTTTTACGATATCATGTAATACGAGTTCCCGGTGTGGAAGATGACATGTCGGCGGCGCTCGAATATGGAAGGAGTCGAATATCATGTTGAGCGTGAATGAGGCAAAGCTCTATGAGCTGTTGAAGGATGATGAATTGACCCGCAAGGTCATTGAGATCATCCGGGCTGATGAGAGTGAGCGCCGTGCGGCTATTGTGCAGCGTCAGAACGAGGGTCTCCAGCAGGCTCGTGAGCGTGGCGTCCGTCTGGGTCGTCCCCCCGCGAAGAAGCCCAGAAAGTTCCAGAGCGTCTATGCCATGTATCAGGAGCAGAAAGTCAGCGCCCGTGCTGCCTCTCAGATGCTGGGCGTCTCTCCCGGTACCTTTAAGCGCTGGGTGCTGGAAGAGCAGGCTGAAGAGGCCTGATAAACGGAAAAATCAACTTTCCCCGGTCAGTTTGCTGACCGGGGACTTTTCTTTGTCGGAAAAATCCGTTATACTATCGAAAAACAGGGAGGTGAAGGTTGTGGAACGTCGGCTGACTGCCATTGATCGGGCGGAAGCGCTGGGCTATCTGGGCTGTCCCGGGGGAGATGCCCCGGAGGAGCTGAGGGCTCAGGTAGAGGCGGCCTGCGATCTGCTCTTCCGGACCGCCCGTCCCCGGGCGTTGGTCCGCATCTTCGAGCGCAATGACCGTGCCCTCCCGGGTACCGCCTTCCGGCTGGAGGGGGAGGACATTATGGCCCATCTCTCCGGCTGCCACCGTGTGGTGGTCATGGCAGCCACATTGGGCCGGGAGACGGAGGAGCTGCTCCTCCGATTTCAGGTGAAGGACCTTGCAATGGCGGTGGTGCTGGATGCCTGCGCCTCGGCGGCCATTGAGTCGGTCTGCAACGATCTGGAGGAGGAACTTCGCCTTGGACTGGCTGAGGAAGGGCTCTGCCTTACCGGCCGATACAGTCCGGGTTACGGAGACTTCCCCCTCTCGGCGCAGTCCATGCTCTGTGATCTGCTGGACAGTCAGCGCCGGATGGGTCTCACGCTTACTCCTTCCGGCCTTATGCTCCCACGCAAGTCAGTGACCGCCCTGCTGGGCGTGTCCCACACTTTGTCATCAAGAACCCGACGGGGCTGTACCGGCTGCCCCGGATATGATACCTGTATCATAAGAAAAGGAGGACGCTCCTGTGTTTACTGATCGAAAGAAACCCTATCTCTATCTGGACGGCGCTATGGGCACCCAGCTGCTGGAGGCAGGAATGCCTCTGGGTCAGCGGCCCGAGCTGCTCTGCTTTACTCAGCCTGAGCTGGTGGCATCTGTCCACCGGCGCTATATCGACGCTGGCAGCGATATTATTTATGCCAATACCTTCTGCGCCAACGGTCATAAACTCTCCGGCACCGGCCATACCGCCGCCGAGACGGTGGCGCTGGCTGTCAGAACGGCCAAAGAGGCTGCCGCCGGCACCCATGTGAAGGTGGCGCTGGATATCGGACCCATCGGCCAGCTGCTGGAGCCGCTGGGCACTCTGGGCTTTCAGCAGGCCTACGAGATCTTCTCTGAAATGGTCATTGCCGGCGCCGGGGCGGGGGCCGACCTGATCGCCATCGAGACCATGACCGATCTGGGCGAGGTCCGGGCCGCCGTTTTGGCTGCCAAGGAGCATTCCAACCTGCCCATTCTGGTTACTATGACCTTCGAGGCCGGCGGCCGTACCTTTACCGGGACCACCGCCGCCGCAATGGCGCTGACTCTGGAGGGTCTGGGCGTGGATGCTCTGGGTGTCAACTGCTCTCTGGGCCCTGCCGATCTGCTGCCCATCGTTACCGAACTGGCCAGCTGGACCGATCTTCCGCTGGTGGTCAAGCCCAATGCCGGTCTGCCCGATCCCCTCACCGGCTGTTACGACCTGAAGGCGGCCGACTTTGCCGCTCAGATGGAAGCCTTCGCCGGGCTGGGCGTCACCATTATGGGCGGCTGCTGCGGCACAAGCCCGGACTATATTGCCGCCTTGAAGGAGCGAATGGAGTCTGTCATCCCCGGCCGGCGGGAGAAAAAGCGCTTTCACGGCGTCTGCTGCGCCGGACGGGCCGTGGAACTCTCCGGTATCCGGGTCATTGGCGAGCGAATCAACCCCACCGGCAAAAAGCGCTTCCAGCAGGCGCTCCGGGACCGGGACCTGAACTATATCCTGACTCAGGCTATGGAGCAGGAGGAGGCGGGCGCCCATATTCTGGACGTAAACGTAGGCCTCCCCGGTATTGACGAAGTGGCCATGATGGAAGAGGTGGTGGGCGCAATCCAGTCCATCGTTTCCCTGCCCCTCCAGATTGACTCCTCCAACCCCGCCGCCATTGAGGCCGGTCTTCGCCGCTGCCATGGCAAGGCCATTGTCAACTCGGTCAACGGCAAGCAGGAGGTGCTGGACACCGTTCTGCCCATTGTTAAGAAATACGGCGCCGCCGTGGTGGGCCTCACCATGGACGAGACCGGGATCCCCCAGACCGCCGATCAGCGCTTTGCCATCGCCCAGCGCATCCTTCAGGCCGCTCTGGCCCACGGTATCCCCAGAGAGGACGTCTATATCGACTGCCTTACCCTTACCGTCTCCGCTCAGCAGGATCAGGCGGTAGAGACGCTGAAGGCAGTGGGCATGGTAAAAGAACAGCTTGGTTTACATAACGTTCTCGGCGTCTCCAATATCTCCTTCGGTCTGCCTGACCGGCTCCGGATCACCGAGAACTTTCTCGTTCAGGCCATGCACCGGGGTCTGGATCTGCCCATTGTCAACCCTAACCAGCGGCAGATCATGGATGCCATTGCCTCCTTCCGGGTGCTGTCCGGAGAGGATCGGGACGCGGAGGAATATGTCCGTCGCTTTGCTCAGACTGCCCCCTCCGTTCCGGCAGTCCGACAGACCTCTGCCATGGATCTACCCACTGCCGTGATGAAGGGGCTTCGGGAGGAGTGCGCCCGGCAGACAGCCCAGCTGCTGGAGCGGATGGACGAGCTGGAAATTGTCAACGGGCTGCTGATTCCTGCCCTGGATCAGGTGGGTCTGCGCTATGAGAAGCAGGAGATCTACCTGCCCCAGCTGATCAACTCGGCCAACGCTGCCTGTGCCGCTTTTGATGTAATTAAGCAGTCCATTGCCCGCCGGGGCGGCGCTTCCGTCTCCCGGGGGAAAATCCTCCTTGCGACGGTAGAGGGGGATATCCATGATATCGGCAAGAATATCGTCAAGGTCATTCTGGAGAACTATGGCTATCAGGTGATTGACCTGGGCCGCGATGTGGCGGTAGACCGGGTGGCCCGGGCCGTGGCTGAGGAGAAGCCGCCGCTGGTAGGTCTCTCTGCCCTGATGACCACTACGGTGGAGAGTATGGCCAAAACGATCCGCGCCATCCGGGCCACCGGCCATGACTGCAAGATTATGGTAGGCGGTGCGGTGCTGACGGCAGACTACGCCCGTCAGATTGGTGCCGACTTCTACGCCAAGGACGCCAGAGAGAGCGCTGAGATTGCCAAACGGGTGATATAACTCCCATAGAAAAAACACTACCCCGGCAGAGAGCAGGAAGGTCTCTGCCGGGGTCAGTTTGTCTGAGGCTGTCAGTCGATGGACAGATGATTCTTCTCCAGCGCCCGGGCCACGGCAATGGCCAGAGGGGGAGCGGCGATAATGGCGATGGCTGCGTTAAAGACCGAGGCCGGGATCTTGGAGACGATGGCGGCGATTCCCAGAGCGGCAGAGCCGTTTTCGGCAAAGAGACCGGCGATCAGGAAGGTCTTGAGGAAGTAGAGCACATAGTAGGCGCAGCAGCCCAGAATAGAGGCGGTCAGATACTTGGCATAGGGATGGCGCTGAGGATGCTTTTTCATCAGGGCATAGGCAGCCAGACCGGCTGTCAGGCCCATGGCGCCCTTGGTCAGAAAGGTAATCCAGCACTCGGCGGCATAAATGGGGTTGGTAATATCATAGAGGGCCGAGCCCAGTCCTGCGGCCAGACCACCCATGGGTCCCAGAATCAGGCCGGACAGACAGCAGACGATATTGGCAAGGGTAAAAGCCGTATTGCCTCCAATAGAGACGGGCATGACAATCCGGGCATAGTTGCTGGCAAAAACCAGCGCCGTCATCAGACCCAGATAGGCAAGGCGGCGGGTAGAGATAGACTTGTTCATAACGATCACTCCTGCAAATGGGAATTAAAAATGGAGCTGCTCCTGTTAGCAGCTCCATTATAGCAAAAACTGACCATATTACAAATGCCAGTTTTTGAATATTTCATAAGGTCAGATGACCATTCCACCGTTGACGCCAAGAACCTGACCGGTCACGAAGGAGGATTCCTCCGAGCACAGGAAGCAGACGGCACGGGCAACATCCGCGGCGGTGCCCAGGCGCGCGAGCGGAGTCTCCTCCCGGAGGGCGTCCAGATCCTCCGGAGCGAGATGGGCGTTCATATCCGTCTGGATCAGACCGGGACAGACGCAGTTGACCCGGATGCCCGAGGGCCCCGCCTCCTTGGCGAGGGCTTTGGAGAAGGCGATGACAGCCCCCTTGGCCGCCGAATAGGCCACCTCGCAGGAGCCGCCCACCTGTCCCCACATGGAGGAGACGGTGACAATGGCGCCCTTTTTGGCCCGGACAAAATGGGGAAGAGCGGCCCGGACAGGATAGAAAACCCCATCCACGTCGGCAGCAAAGAGCTCATGCCACTGCCGATCGGTCACGTCGGTAAGCAGCATCTGGGGCAGAGCGATACCGGCGTTGCAGACCAGCGCGTCCAGACGGCCGTACAGCTCGACAGCCTGGCTGATGAGCTGGGCGGCCTCCTCCGGGAGAGACACATCGCCCTGAGCCGCGATGGCCTCGCCGCCCAGAGCCTGGATCTTCCGGCAGACCTCACCGGCCTGCTCCCGGCTGGTTTTGTAGTTGACGATCACCGACCAGCCCCGGCGGCCCAGCTCCAGCGCGGTGGCGGCGCCGATGCCCCGGGAGGCGCCGGTGACGATGGCAACAGGAGCACTCATCTCTCTTCCTCCTTCCGGTCCATGGAGTCGGCGACCTGAAATCCCTGAGGATAGCGGCTGCGGAGCTTTTGGATATTACCGGCCAGCACCGTCTCCAGATCGCAGTCCAATGCGTAGGCAGTTTCGGCCAGATACCAGGCCACGTCCCCCAGTTCCCGGATCATCTTTTCCCGATCCAGAGGATGGCCCTGAGCCAGATGCTTTTTTACATGGTCAATGACTTCTCCCGACTCACCGCAGAGGCCCATAACGCCGTTGATGAGCACATCCTTCCGGCTGAGAGTCGGATTGAGCGTGGTCATGGCGAGACGCTGATATTCATTGATGGTCATATGACAATCCCTCCTGACAGGAGCGGGGTCCAGCCCCTTTCTGGCCTGATTATAGCACAGGGCGGCCCCATGTGCAAAGAAAAACACCCCGTCCGGGTTCCGGACGGGGTGCAGTGCTGGGTGGGGGAAATTACTTGGTCACCTTCAGGATCCAGTCCATGGTGTCCTCCAGCTTGCCCCACTGGATACCGGTGATGGTATCATAGAGCTTCTGGACGGTGGGGCCGATCTTGCCTTCGTTGACGATGCAGGAGCGCTCGTCCCATGCCATCTCGCCGATGGGGGAGACGACGGCGGCGGTGCCGGTGCCCCATGCCTCTTCCAGAGCGCCGGACTCGGCGGCGTCGAAGAGCTCTTCGGCGGAGAGCAGACGCTCCTCAACCTCATAGCCCCAGTTTCTGAGCAGCTCCAGGCAGCTCATACGGGTGATGCCGGGGAGGACGGAGCCGGTGAGGGCGGGGGTAATAATCTTGCCGTTGATCTTGAACATAACGTTCATGGAGCCGACTTCCTCGATATACTTCTGCTCCACGCCGTCCAGCCAGAGGACCTGCGTGTAGCCCCGGTCTTCGGCGATCTGGCCGGCCCGGATGGAAGCGGCGTAGTTGCCGCCGCACTTGGTGTAGCCGGTGCCGCCGCGGACAGCGCGGACGTCTCTGGACTCCACATAGATCCGGACGGGGTTAATGCCCTCGGGATAGTAGCAGCCGGAGGGAGCGGCGATGACAGCGTACTGATAGGTCTTGGAAGCGTGGACGCCCAGATGCTCGTCGGTGGCAAAGACGAAGGGACGCAGATACAGCGAGGTCTCAGGGGAGTAGGGGACCCAGTCCTGATCGATCTCTACCAGCTTGGTGATGCCTTCAACGAACATATCCTCGTCCATCTGAGGAACGCAGAGACGCTCACAGGAAGCGGCGAAGCGGCGGGCGTTCTCATAGGGCCGGAAGAGCTGGATGGTGCCGTCAGCGGTGCGGTAGGCCTTCATGCCCTCAAAGACCTCCTGAGCATAGTGGAGCACCATGCAGGCCGGGTCGAGCATAAAGGGGCCATAGGGGACGATCCGGGGGTCATGCCAGCCAATGCCGTCGGTGTAGTTCATCAGGAACATATGGTCG
This sequence comes from Oscillospiraceae bacterium, assembly GCA_017395935.1. Classification (GTDB taxonomy): domain Bacteria; phylum Bacillota; class Clostridia; order Oscillospirales; family Oscillospiraceae; genus Onthomonas. The sequence continues at coordinate 17,165 of JAFQNL010000005.1, read as the reverse complement.
CTGAAAATACGGCCGAAGCCCAGCTTGCTTTCGTCTGTGGGCTTTGCCTTGGGATTCTGAGTCAGTTCAATGCGGATATCCATTTCTATTTCCTCCTATAGTGAAGACAGGGTCCGGAGGGAGGCTGTCATCTTGATACGGTAGCGCTCTTTATTATAGCAGTGTGAATTTCCGGTTTCAAGTATCAGAATGGGTATTTTTCAGCTTTTTTCAAACTTAATTGACACAAAAGTGGAAATTTACAATTTGTTGTTGTTTTTTTGTGGAATTGATCCCATAATAATGACAGCTCACTATATTTCTCCGAAGAGGAACGTATCGAATGAAGAAACTGCTTCTGATCTATAATCCCCATGCCGGCAAGGGCCAGATCAAGGCCCGGCTGAGCCGGATCATTGAGATCTTTGAAGAGCATGGCTATCTTACGACCGCCTACGCCACCCAGGGCAGGGGAGATGGAGTCTGGGCAGCTGCCGCTATGGCCCGGGACTTTGACCATATTGTGGTGGGCGGCGGAGACGGCACCCTCAGCGAGGTGATTACCGGCTTGCCCCAGGACTGCCGGAACAGGAACATTGGCTATCTTCCCGCCGGCACCACCAACGACTTCTCCCGAACACTGGCACTGCCCGGGGACGATCTGGAAGAGGCGGCCCGGCTGGCTGTGGCCGGAAGAGCCCAGCGCTGCGATATCGGACTGATCAACGATCACCATATTCTCACCTATGTGGCCGCCTTTGGCGTGTTCTCCGACACCTCCTACGCCACTCCTCAGACCATGAAAAATCTTCTGGGCCGGACAGCCTATGTGCTGGAGGGGATCAAGAGCCTTGCCACCCTGCGCCCGGTCCGGATGAAGGTGACGTGGGACAGGGGAGAGCTGGAGGATCGGTTTATCTATGGTATGGTCTCCAACTCGGTCTCCGTAGGAGGCTTCCGGGGCCTTTCCGGAGACCATGTGGTGCTGGACGACGGCGCCTTTGAGGTGCTGCTGATCCGGATGCCCCAGAGTATTAAGGACCTCAACCAGATTACCGCCGCGCTGGTCAGCCGCCAGCCCAACGAAAACTTTATCGCGCTGCAGACCGGGGAGATCTCCTTCTCCTCCGATGAGCCGGTAGACTGGTCCGTAGACGGAGAGTACGGCGGCGCTCTGAATGAGCTGAAGATTAAAAACATGCCCTGCCATGTGACCATTCTCAGCGGCAGGAGAGAGGGGACCGAAGAATGAGAGCCAGATACGACTGGGTCCTGCTGGATGCCGACCGGACGCTTTTTGACTTTGACCGCAGCGAGCAGATGAGTATCCGGCAGACCCTGCGCCATTACGGAATTGCTGACGACCAGGAGACGGTGGAGCGCTATCTTCAGGTCAATCATCAGGTCTGGGCCCAGTTTGACCGGGGAGAGCTGGCCCAGGACCGACTGGGTCGGGAGCGGTTTGCCCGCTTTCTCCGACTGATGGAGGTGGAGGGCCCCGATCCGGAGGAGATGAACCTCTACTACTTAAATGGCCTTGCCCGCTATCCCTATCTGCTTGAGGGAGCCGAGGAGCTCTGCCGCCGGCTTGCCCCGCACTGCCGCCTTGCCATTGTCACCAATGGCCTGACCGCTGCCCAGACCGGCCGTCTGGCGGCCTCCCGGCTCCGGGATGTGATCGGACACCTCTTTATTTCTCAGCAGCTTGGACTGCAGAAGCCGGACCCGGCCTATTTCAGTAAGGTCTTTCAGACCCTTGGAATCCGTCAGCAGGACAAGGCTCGGACTGTGATCGTAGGCGACAGCCTCTCCAGCGATATCCAGGGGGGTATCAACGCCGGGATCGACACAATCTGGTTTAATCCTCAGGGTAAAAAGTCCCCTGACGGGGTAAAAATTTCCTGTATTGCTCCCACTTTGGAGGCTGTTGGTGAATTCATTTTAAATATTTGATCCTTTTCCAGAGAAATTTTGTGAAAAATGAGGCGGAAAGCATTGCTTATTTTCCCGGAGTAGGATATAATGCAAGCTAGCGAGTTTCGTAAAATTGACTGGTAAAGTCGTTTAATACCGTAGGAAAGGAACATTCTTTATGAGCTTCACCGCAAAACAGATCCGTAACATCGCTCTGCTGGGCCATAGCGGCTCCGGCAAGACCATGCTGGTCGAGAGCATGCTGAACGTCACCGGCGTTACCCAGCGTCTGGGCAAGACCCCCGACGGCAACACCGTGTCTGACTATGACCCCGAAGAGGTCAAGCGCCAGATTTCTATCTCCGCTTCCATTATCCCCGTCCAGTACGAGGGTCATCTGTTCAATATCATCGACTGCCCCGGCAACTTCGATTTCTCCGGCGAGGTCGTTGAGGCTCTGACTGTTGCCGACGCCGTTCTGATCGTTGTCCCCGCCAAGGGCAAGCTGCCCGTCGGCGCTGAGCGCGCATGGAAGATGGCTAAGGCCCGCAACCTGCCCACTCTGATCTACGTCTCCAAGGTGGACGAAGAGAACGGCGACTACAACGCTGTCGTGGACGAGATGAAGGAAAAGTTTGGCTCCGGCGTTACCGCCATTGTCAGCCCCATCACTTCCGGCGGCAAGGTCACCGGCGTGGTGGACGTGCTCAACAAGTGCGCCTATGATGCCAGCGGCAAGAAGACCGACGTTCCCGCCGATCAGGAAGACTATGTGGAAGAAGCTTATGCCAACCTGATGGAGACCGTGGCTGAGTCCAGCGAGGAGTTCATGGAGCTCTTCTTCGACGGCCATGAGTTCACCCCCGAGGAAGTGGCTGAAGGCATGCTCACCGGCGTCAAGGAAGGCGGCGTGGCTCCTGTCTACTGCGGCAGCGCTTTCACCGGCCTGGGCACCGTCGCCCTGATGCATGGCTTTATCGCCATGGGTCCCTATCCCATGAACACCCAGCCCATGAAGGGCGTTGACGCCGACGGCGAGAGCGTGGAAGTTGCTGTCTCCAAGGACGGCGATACCGTCGCTTACGTATTCAAGACCGTCTCTGACCAGTATGGCAAGTATTCCTTTGTCAAGGTCCTGCGCGGCAAGCTGACCAGCGACATGACTCTGGTCAACGGCCGTACCGGCGACAGCGAGAAGATCGGCCGCCTCTACTCCATGAGCGGCAAGAAGGCCTCCGAGCTCAAGGAGCTCAATGCCGGCGATATCGGCGCCATCGCCAAGATGGACAAGCTGAAGACCGGCGATACCCTCTCCGTCTCCGGTATCCGTCTGGATATGCCTCCCTTCGCTGAGCCCGTCTACTCCAAGGCAATTGCCCCCGCCAAGCGTGGTCAGGAAGACAAGGTCGGCGTTGGCCTGAACCGTCTGAACGAAGAAGATCCCAGCTTCAGCGTGGAAAACAACGCCGAGACCCATCAGATCGTTGTCTCCGGCGCCGGCGATATCCAGATTGACGTTCTGGTGGCCAAGCTGAAGAGCCGCTTCAACGTGGACGTCGTCCTCTCCGAGCCCCGCGTGCCCTATCGTGAGAAGATCCGCAAGACCGTCTCCAAGCAGGGCAAGCATAAGAAGCAGACCGGTGGTTCCGGCCAGTACGGTGACGTTTGGGTCCGCTTCGAGCCCTGCGAGAGCGAAGAAATGATCTTCGAAGAGGAAGTCTTTGGCGGCAGCGTGCCTCGTAACTTCTTCCCCGCCGTCGAAAAGGGCCTGCGCGAGGCCTGCACCAAGGGCGTTCTGGCCGGCTATCCCGTCGTCAACCTGAAGGCCGTTCTCTATGATGGCTCCTATCATCCCGTTGACTCCTCCGAAATCGCCTTCAAGACCGCCGCTCAGCTGGCCTTCAAGGCTGCCATGCCCGAGGCCAACCCCGTGCTCATGGAGCCCGTGGGCGAGCTGAAGGTCACCGTCCCCGATTCCTACATGGGCGACGTTATGGGCGATCTGAACAAGCGTCGCGGCCGCGTGATGGGCATGACCCCCACCGGTGACGGCGATCAGATCATCGAGGCTGAGGTCCCCATGGCTGAGATGACTTCCTATGCCATCGATCTGCGTGCCATGACCCAGAGCCGCGGCACCTTCACCTTCCACTTTGTCCGCTACGAGGATTGCCCCCCTGCCGCTCAGGCAAAGGCCATCGAAGCTGCCAAGGCAATGCAGGAAGGCTGATCGGCAAGCTGAATCAACTTTTCTCAACACGCCCACCCTTTGTGGGCGTGTTGTCTTTTCAGGAGAGGAGCACCTATGGACCGGAAACTGACTGTCACCGTTCTGGTGGAAAATACCGCTCCGGAAGGGCTGGAGGCTGAGCATGGCCTCTCCTTCTGGCTGGACTATGGCGGGGAGTGCTGGCTGCTGGACGCTGGGCAGACGGATCTCTTTGCCAAAAATGCCGAAGTGCTGGGCATCGACCTGAAACGAGCAAGAGGAGCCATCCTCTCCCACGGCCACTATGACCATTCCGGCGGCTTTCCCGCCTATTTCCGTGCCGTTGCCCAGGGTCAGCTCTTTCTCCGGCCCAGCTGCCGGGAGGGATGCTGGCATGAAAAGGAGGACGGTCTCCGGGAGATCGGCATTCCCGGCCCGGTGCTCTCTGATCCCTCCCGACTGTGCTGGGAGGAGGGGAGACGGGAGCTGTCCCCGGGCCTCTGGCTGATCCCCCATTCGGCTGCCGGACTTGAACGGCGGGGCCTGAGCAGCCGGATGTACCGGCGCCGCTTCGGCCGGCTGGTCCCGGATGACTTCTCCCATGAGCAGTCGCTGGTCGTGGAGACGGAAAGAGGTCTGATACTGCTGAGCAGCTGCAGCCACGCCGGAATTGACACAGCGGTGGAAGAGACACTGGCTGTCTTCCCCGGGAAACGGGTGATCGCGCTGCTGGGCGGCTTCCATCTGGGGCTGAAGGGCCTGACCTATCCCCCGGAGCAGGTCCGGACTCTGGCTCGCCGGCTGACAGAGCTGGGGGTAGAGGAGATCTGGACCGGCCATTGTACCGGCCAAGAGGGGTACGCTGTTCTGAAAGAGGAACTGGGTCCTCGCCTGCATCGGCTGACCACCGGCCTGCGCCTTTCCTTCTGAGCGGACTGAAAAAGAAAAGAACTCCCTCCTGCCTTTGGCAGGAGGGAGTTTGTTGCTTCAGAGAGAGATTACTCCAGAGAACGGATCAGATCCAGATTGGCCAGCTCATAGCTGTTGAGATAGCCTTCCAGATTGGCATCGAAGGTGGCGGGCTCCACAGTGCCCTTGTACCAGGAGCAGCTGTTGAAGTAGTCCTGGAGCCCCTTGTCGTTGAACTTACGGCCGTGGCGGGCAAAGATCTCGTTTCGGGCCAGACGGAGGTCGGACTTGGACATACCGCTCAGCTCAGAGGCGGTGTACTTGCGGCTGTTGCTCTCGGAGAGAATGTAGCCGTAGCGGACGGAGCTGCCGCCGGAGTTGCCGGAGTCCTCCTCGTCCGTGTCAGAGCTGTTCTTGGAGGTGGAGACATAGTCGGAATAGACATAGCCGGTCACGCCGCCCAGTTCGATCTTGCTCCAGCCGTTGGAGGTGGTGCCGATACGCTTGACAGACTGGCCCTTGGTCAGCGCATTGATCACATTGCCCTTAGAGCTGCTGGGATAGTCGCGGACATAGACGCCGGTGGTGGCGTAGACGGTGTCGCCGGTCTTGTTGACCTTGACATCGGAGTCATCACTGGGCTTGGCAGGCTCCTGCTCGTCGTCAGAGGAGTCGGCGCTGTCAGAGAGGTAGCTGGTATAAACATAGCCGGTCAGGCCGGAGACCTTGACCTGAGTCCAGTTGCCGGAGGTTTTGCCGGTGAGCTCCACCTTCTGACCTTCGGTCAGGGTGGCCAGAACGGTTCCGCTGGGCTCGGAGCGCAGGTTGACGCCGCCGGCGTTCAGATAGGCGTACTTGCCGGTGGAGGCGCCTTCGTCGCCCTCGTCGGCGTTGTTATCGCCGCCGCCGTTCTTGGTGGTGGACAGATAAGTGTTGGAGATGTAGCCGACCTTGCCGCCCACTTCCACGCGGCTCCAGTCGTTATCCGTCTTGCCGGTACGGGTGACTGCCTGACCGGCGCTGAGGACGCTGAGTACCTTACCCTCGGTGGTGCTGGGGAAGTCACGGACGTTGACCACGTCGGTAGTATAGACGGTGTCAGCCACCTCGGTAATGGCGGGGAGATCGTTCTCCTCCTCAGCCGGCTGCTGAGGCTCTTCGGGGGTCTCGGGCTCCTCGGTGATCTCGGTATTGGGATCCTCCTCGCCTTCCTGAGCGGGCTCATCGCCAGCCTCGGGGAGGATATCGCCCTCGTTCTCCTCGTTGGGGAAGACGTCGCTGTCAGGATCAATCACCACGTCCTCGCCCTGCTGAGCGTCCTGCTCGCCGGGCTCGCTGACGGCGGGATCCTTGGGATCCTCTGCGTCATCCAGACTGTCGTCGGCCATCATCTTGCCCAGCAGGAAGAGCATGGCAATGATCAGCAGTGCCAGCAGGCCGCAGACGGCGGCAATGACAGGGGTGGTAGTGGAACGCTGGCCCCGCTTATGCTTGCGCTCCGTCCAGTTGTGCTCGGAAGCGGCAGTCTGCTGGGTCTGGGCGGCAGCGGCCTCCTCAGCGGCCTTGGCTTCCTCAGCGGCCTGACGGGCAGCCCGGGCAGCCTCAGCGTGCTTCTTGGCCTCCTGGACCTTGAGCGCGGAGGCGGCGGCAATGGCGGTCGTATCCATCATGTTAGTCGCGCTCTCGCTCTTTTTAACCGGCTCAGCCGCCTTCTCCAGCTGGACCTTTTCCACCTTGCCCTTCTTGGACAGACTCTGGTGGATATTGTCATCCTGACCGGGAGTCTTCATGGCATTGACCACGAAGGGGGAGTCGATCTCAAAGGGATCCTCCTCGGCGGGTGCTGCCTCAGCGGGAGCCTCGGGGGCCTTCTCGGCGGGAGCGGGCTTTTCCTCGGAAGGGGCGGCCTTCTTCTCAACGGCGTTGCCTACCACAGAGGAGATGGCAGCCTGAATATCAGCGTCAGTAAAGTGGACGGCAGGCTCAGTCTTGGGAGCCGGCGTCTCAGCAACGGCCGCACCGGTGAGGCTGCTGCCGCAGATAGAACAAACGGGAACGATGTCGGAATGCTCGACACCACAAACAGGACATTTTCTCATAGCGATTTCTCCATTGTAACCAGAAATATGATTGATTGTGTCGTGAAAATGGTTCATAATAATCTTAAAGGCCAGAGCCTGTTTTGTCAATCCGATTAAAGGAACTTTCATAATTTGTCAAAACTTGCCGGAAAAGATCCGGAAGCGGATCGGGCAGGAAAGGAGTATCTATCATGTCAGCACAGGATACCATCGCCCAGCTCCAGCAGTGGATTGCCCAGAGCGACAATATCGTCTTCTTCGGCGGAGCCGGCGTCTCCACCGAGTCAGGGATCAAGGACTTTCGCAGTGTAGACGGCCTGTACCATGAAAAGTACGCCGAGGACCCGGAGACCATTCTCAGCCACAGCTACTTTACGCGCCGACCCCGGGACTTCTTTACCTTCTACCGGGATAAGATGCTCTGTCCCGACGCCCGGCCCAACGCCGCCCACAGAAAGCTGGCCCAGCTGGAGCAGGCAGGAAAGCTGAAGGCGGTCATTACCCAGAACATAGACGGCCTGCACCAGATGGCCGGCAGCAGAAAGGTGCTGGAACTCCATGGCTCCGTCCTGCGTAACTACTGCATGGACTGCGGCGCCTTCCACGGCGTGGAGGCCATTGCCCAGTCCAGTGACCTGCCCCGCTGCAGCTGCGGCGGTCTGATCAAGCCCGATGTAGTCCTCTATGAGGAAGGGCTGGACGAGACTACCATGTATCAGGCGGTCAACTATATCCGAAACGCTGACCTGCTTATCATTGGCGGAACCTCGCTGGTGGTCTATCCCGCGGCAGGACTCATCAACTATTACCGGGGCAACAAGCTGGTACTCATCAATCTCCAGTCCACGCCCTACGACCGCTATGCCGATCTGGTCATTCATGAGAAGATCGGACAGGTGATGGATCAGATTTGGCTCTGACCGCTTTGGGCAGATTGCCAATTGCATCTCCGGAGAAATTGCGCTATACTTGTCAGGAAAGTTTAGCTGTCTACTTTGCTAAAGTGCAGGACGGCCCGGAAATGAGGAATCGACCATGGAACGAATCAAAATGACCACCCCGCTGGTGGAGATGGACGGCGATGAGATGACCCGGATTCTCTGGAAGCAGATCAAGGATGAGCTGGTACTGCCCTTTGTCGAGCTGAAGAGCGAGTACTATGACCTTGGCCTGCCCAACCGGGAACGGACCGGAGATCAGGTGACCATCGATGCTGCCAATGCCAATAAGAAGTATGGCGTGGCCGTCAAATGCGCTACCATTACCCCCAACGCTCAGCGGGTAAAGGAATATGACCTCTCCCAGATGTGGAAGAGTCCCAACGGCACCATCCGTGCCATTCTGGACGGCACCGTTTTCCGGGCTCCCATTATGGTCAAGGGAATCTCTCCTGTGGTCAAGACTTGGAAGCAGCCGATCACCATCGCCCGACATGCCTTTGGCGACGTGTATAAGGCCACCGAGTACCGGGTCCCTGGCCCCGGCAAGGCAGAGCTGGTCTATACCGGCGCCGACGGAACAACCTTCCGGGAGACGGTCTATGACTTCGAGTGCCCCGGCGTGCTGCAGGGCCAGTTCAATAAGGACTCCTCTATTGTCTCCTTTGCCCGTTCCTGCTTCCAGTACGCGCTGGATACCCGGCAGGATCTCTGGTTCTCCACCAAGGATACTATCTCCAAGAAGTATGACCATACCTTCAAGGATATCTTCCAGCAGATCTTTGACAGCGAGTACAAGGAGAAGTTCGACAAGGCTGGTATTACTTACTTCTATACCCTGATCGACGACGCTGTAGCCCGTGTTATCCGCTCCAAAGGCGGCTTTATCTGGGCCTGCAAGAACTATGACGGCGACGTGATGAGCGATATGGTCTCCACTGCCTTCGGCTCGCTGGCCATGATGACCTCTGTTCTGGTCTCTCCCGACGGCAACTACGAATATGAGGCCGCCCACGGCACCGTTACCCGCCATTACTACAAGTACCTCAAGGGCGAGGAGACCTCTACCAACCCGGTAGCTACCATCTATGCCTGGTCGGGAGCCCTCCGGAAGAGAGGCGAGCTGGACGGAATCCAGCAGCTGCAGCGCTATGCCGACGCGCTGGAGCAGGCCACCATAGACACCATTGAGTCCGGCGTCATGACCGGCGATCTGTCCCTCATGTGGGAAGGGGAGACCCCTGCCCGGAAGGTCAACTCGCTGGATTTCCTGAAGGCCATTCGGAGTCGTTTGGAAGAGGCGCTGAAGGCGTAAGACAGAGAAGGAAGAGGTGTCAGCAGGGGAGAAGGGCTTCGAGCCGAATGGTAAATCCCCTGTCAGGCGCCTCTGACCGTCTGATGATGGTGCCGGGCAGTGTGGAGATAGTCTTCCATGGAAGGAAGATCCGGAAGAGAGCGCGAGAAGAAGGGAGCCGTTCAATATGATCCAGATCCGTCTCATCGACGCCGAATCTCAGGGGGATATCCGTCTGGCCAATGAGAGCTTCTCCCTCTTTGGGCGGCTCATCCCGGTCTATGACGGAGAGAGCTGGAGCTGGCACAGCCAACTCTTTCCGGAAGAGGAGCGGAGCCGGATGTGCTTTCCCGACGAGGCATATGACTACGAGGCTATGAAAGAGGACCACTACTTTCTGGGCGCCTATGAGGACGGACGCTGTGTCGGTCTGGCCATTCTCCGGCAGAGCTGGAACCGGTGGCTCTATCTCTATGATCTGAAGGTACAGGAGTCCTGCCGCCGCTCCGGCGTAGGACAGGCCCTGCTGAACCGGGCAGGGGCGCTGGCCCTTGAAAAGGGGTATCTGGGCCTCTGGACGGTGGGGCAGGACAATAATCTGGCCGCCTGCCTCTTCTACCTCAAACAGGGCTTTGTTATCGGCGGTCTGGATACCCATGTCTACCATGGCACCTCTCAGCAGGGCAAGGCAGATATCTATTTCTACAAGCAGTATTGAGTAAAAAACAGCGGCAAGGTATCGTAGCTGATACCTTGCCGTTTATTTGCGTTATGGTTATTTCAGCAGCGCTCTCAGCTTGCCCAGCCGACGGGCAGCCTCCAGCAATACCTCTTCGCCCCGGGCAAAGTGGAGCCGGATCAGATGGTTCACCGGCTCCCGGAAGAAGCTGGAGCCGGGAACAGCGGCCACGCCTACCTCCCGGATCATCCACTCACAGAACTCCAGATCAGTCCAGCCCTTGAACCGGTCCAGAGCCAGAAACTCGCTGATATCCAGCAGCAGGAAGTAGCTGCCCTGAGGACGGCGAAAGACCCAGCCCTGCGCCTCCAACGCCGAGCAGAGGACCTCCCGCTTCCGGGCGTAGAGCTGGCCCAGGGCGTGATAATAGTCCTCAGAAAAGCGCAGGCCCACGCAGGCAGCCTCCTGCAGCGGGGCAGCGGCGCCCACGGTAAGAAAGTCGTGCACCTTCTTGGCGCTTTCCAGCACCCACTCCGGGCCGAGAATAAAGCCCAGACGCCAGCCGGTAATAGAGTAGGTCTTGGACAGGGAGTTACAGGTGATGGTCCGCTCCCACATACCGGGAAGGCTGGCCATGGGGATATGGACGGCGCCGTCAAAGATAATATGCTCGTAGACCTCGTCAGTGATCACGAAGGCGTCGTACTTTACCGCCAGCGCAGCGATCTCCTCCAGCTCCGCCCGGGTAAAGACCTTGCCGCAGGGATTGGAGGGGTTGCAGAGAATGAGGGCCTTGGCGCCCTGACGGAAGGCATCCTCCAGCTGCTGGTGGTCAAAGTGGAAGGTGGGCGGGATGAGGGGGACGAAGATGGGCTCTGCCCCGGAGAGAATGGCGTCAGCGCCATAGTTTTCATAGAAGGGGGAGAAGACAATAATCCGATCCCCGGGATTGCAGACGGTGAGCACGGCGGCCATCATCGCCTCCGTGCTGCCGCAGGTGACCAGAATCTCCCGCTCCGGGTCGATCTTCCGGCCAAAGGTGGGAGAATACTTGTCCGACAGGGCCTGACGGAAATTGGCCGCGCCAAAGGTAAGGGCATACTGATGGGGTCCCTGATGGGCGGCCCGGGCCAGAGCATCCATGATCTCGGCGGGAGGATCAAAGTCGGGGAAGCCCTGACTGAGGTTAATGGAGCCGGGCTGCTGGTTATTGATCCGGGTCATCCGGCGGATGACCGAGTCGGTAAAGGTCTGAACCCGGTGGCTGAGCTGGGGCATAAAGAGCACCTCTTTCCCGTTTGTTACTCTCTATTGTAGCACAAAATTTCCCCGATGCCAGTAAAACATCGGGGAAAAGTGACAGAGCTTTCCTTCTCATTCCTCCCGGAGGAAGGAGATAACGTCGATCAGGAACTTCTCCAGCGTCTCGTTGACACTGCGATAGATCTCGTGCTTGGCATCGCGATAGACAATCTTCCGGCAATTGGGCAGAAGATTGGCCAGATCGTCCTGAGGAGGCAGGTTGACGATGGTATCCAGCCCTGCCTGGCAGAGCAGTACCGGCGTATTCACCGTGCAGGCCTGAGCCAAAATGGGATACTGGACGTTAACTGCCTCCTTGGCCCATGCATAGGTAGCCGCGGAGTTCTGGAGCTGGAGATCCTTCTTCTGCTCGCCCAGATACCAGAGGTAGCGGGCCTTGGAGGTGGTGCAGTTGTTGGTCTCCCACCTGTCCTCGCCGCTAAAGGGGCCCTGAGTGGGAATGGGTTTTTCTCCCTGACCCACCATGCACATAAAGCTGGCCAGAGCGCCGCCCAGAAAATCAGGCAGCTCGCCGGCAGAGGGCGAGACCATGGGAGCCGACAAAACGCACCGGTCGAAGATCCCCGGATGCTGCTCCAGATAGAGAATGGCAATAGCGCCGCCCATAGAATGGCCGAAGAGATAGTGCTTCTTTCCCCGGCTCAGAGGCAGAACCGTCCGCTCCACCCAGAAGTGGAAGTCCTTGATATAGTCGGCAAAGGAGGTTGCGTGGGTCAGCCATGTCTCCTGAAGCAGTCGGTAGGACTTGCCATGTCCCATATGGTCGCAGATAAAGACGCCGAACCCGGCACGGAGAAAGTACCAGATCAGCTCCGAATGCTTGAGTACCGACTCGGTAAAACCATGGCTGATACAGATCACTGCCTCACAGCCCTCGTCAGGGGCATAATACTCCCAGTGAATACCCCGCTCCGGGAGCCGGGCAGAGGTGCCCGAAGCCTGTCGAAACCGCTCCAGCTTAAGCACCAGATGTTCCATCTCCTGCTGATAGCCTTCTTCCGGGAGAAGGGGGAAGGGCAGCTTGGTCATAGTTGTGTTCCTCCTGTCCTGCCGGGCAGGGTCTGTCCGGCTTGTTTGGCACGTTTTTTCTATTATACTCCATTTCCCGGAAATTTCAAATACATTTTTCTAAAAGTAGCAAAAAAACTTTTCAGCAAAGAAAACTCCCCTCTCGCCGGGAGAGGGGAGAAAAATGTTTCAAAATGTTTCAGGAATCATGGACCCGGCGGGCAATCTCCTGACCGGTCCGGGTACCGGCGATACCGCCCAGAGCGGTCTCCCGGAGGGTAGAGGGGAGGCTCTTGCCTGTTCGGTACATGGCCTCCAGAACCTCGTCGTGCGGGATGAGAACCGGCATACCTGCCAGAGCCAGATCGGCCGATACAAGGGCGTTGATGGCCTGAGAGGCGTTGCGCTGAGCGCAGGGGACCTGAACCAGACCGGCGATGGGGTCGCAGACCAGACCCATCACATTGATCAGCGCGTGGGAGGCGGCGCTCAGCGACTGGTCGGGAGTGCCGCCCTTGAGATAGACGGCAGCAGCGGCGGCCATGGCGGCAGCGGCGCCGCATTCGGCCTGACAGCCGCCTTCAGCGCCGGAGACGGTGGCGTTCTGGGTAATGACCGAGCCCACGCCGCTGGCGATAATGAGGGCCTCCAGCACCTTACGACGGGGGAGCTGAAGCTCTTCCTCCAGCGTCACCATGACGGCCGGGACGATACCGCAGGAGCCGGCAGTGGGCATGGCGCAGACTCTGCCCATGGAGGCGTTGGCCTCGCTGCAGGAGAGGGCCCGGGCCATCACCTTGTTGAGAATGGGGCCGCAGAGGGTGCAGCCGCTTGCGGCGTAGCTGTTATGGGCGTGGGCACTGCCGGTGATGAGGGTGGGAGCGCCGGTATGGCCGGGCAGCGGGTTTTCCAGCGCGATCTCCGCCGAGCGGCGCATAATCTGGTAACGCAGCTCCATGCGCTCAAAGGTGTTCTCCTCGCTCTTTCCGGTCAGCTCAGTCTCTTCTGCACAGATGGCCTTCCAGAGGGGCCAGTCATGCTGCTGGCAGACTTCCAGCATACTTTTAAAATGAGAATACATCGTATCAGGCCTCCGAAGGATTCAGAATCAGAGCGGATTTGACGCCCAGCAGACGGGTCAGCGCCGTCTGAATATCTTTGGGAATGGCAGAGTCGGTTTCAATGACCGAGCAGGCGATACCACCCTTGGTCTTTCGGCCGCACTTGAGCACGCCGATATTGATATTGGCGTAGGCCAGCTCGGCGCAGATCCGGCTGAGCATACCCGGCCGGTCCTCATAAATGACCAGCAGAGTGGGGAAGTCCAAAGTGACTTCGGTCTCGATACCGTCTACATTGGTAATCAGCACCCGGCCGCCGCCCACCGAGCTGCCTACAATCCGGGTCACGCTGCCGTCCTGCAGGGTGAAGCTGATGGCAACCGAGTTTTCATGGGCGTCGCCCAGATCGGTGGGATAGAAGTCGTAGGTGATGCCCCGCTCCTGAGCGATCTGGAAGGCCCGCTTCATATCCTCGTCCTCCTGCCGGATGCCCAGCACGCCGGCTACCAGAGCCAGATCGGTACCGTGACCGGCATAAGTCCGGGCAAAGGAGCCGTGAAGACCGAAGGAGACATGGGTAAACGGCTGATCCAGAAAAAGAGCGGCCAGCCGGCTCAGCCGGGCGGCTCCCGCTGTATGGGAACTGGAGGGGCCGACCATAATGGGGCCCGCCACTTCGAAAATACTGACAATCATAGTCTTTCCTCCAAGGGCGATCCGGACTCGGATCAGTCTGATGGCTATGCCTCTATTATACCGATTTTTTCCGGGGAAACAAGGATTATTGTAAAATCTATCCAAACGACCGGCGAAATAAAAAGCGCTTTCGGCGGAAAAATACAAATCCCCTTGCCCGAAGAACAATTGTGTGCTATTCTGTTTTTGAACAAGTTTTAGTTCAGGAGGAATAAGCTATGGCTACTATTCAGCAGGGTCAGACCGCACTGGTCATTATGGCTGCCGGTATCGGCTCCCGCTTTGGCGGCGGCATTAAGCAGCTGGCTCCCGTGGGTCCCAATGGCGAGATTATTATGGACTACTCCATCCACGACGCCATTGAGGCCGGATTTACCCGTATTATCTTTATTATCCGTAAAGACATCGAACAGGACTTCCGTGAGGTCATCGGCGAGCGGATTGAGGCCATTTGCGCCCAGCGGGGTGTCAGAGTGGACTATGCCTTCCAGGACCTTCGTGACCTGCCCGAGGGCTACGAGTTCCCCGAGGGTCGGACGAAACCCTGGGGCACCGGTCAGGCTATCCTTGCCTGCCGGAAGCTCATTGAGGAACCCTTTGTGGTCATCAATGCCGACGACTACTACGGAAAAGAGGCCTTTGGCAAGCTGAGAAACTATCTGCTGTCCCATCCCAGTGATGACGTTCTCCGCTTCTGCATGGCCGGCTTTATCCTCAAGAATACCCTGAGTGAGAACGGCGGTGTCACCCGGGGTGTCTGCCAGGTGGACGAGCACTTCGCCCTTCAGGCGGTCAAGGAGACCAAGAATATTGTCAAGACTGCCGACGGCGCCGGCGTGGAAGAGGACGGCAAGGTGCTGCCGATTGACGAGAACAGTCATGTCTCCATGAATATGTGGGGCCTGACCCGGGAGATGGTGCCCATTCTGGAGCGGGAATTCGAACACTTCCTCCAGACCAATCCCGATCCCATGAAGGGCGAGTATCTGCTGCCCATCGTGGTCGATCAGCTCCTGCAGGCCGGTGAGGTCACCGTACAGGTGCTGGAGACGCAGGATAAGTGGTTCGGCGTTACCTATCAGGAGGATAAACAGTTGGTTATCGACTCCTTTAAGGCCCTGATCGAGGCCGGCGTCTACGCTGCCGATCTCTATAGCTGCTGACATCCGGTACGACCGGAAAAGAACATACGAGCCTCCGGAACACCCGGAGGCTCGTTCTTTTTCAGGTTATCTCAAAAGCGGACAAAGAGGAAGACCAGCGGCACGGTCAGAATACACATGAGGGTGGAAAGGATGATTCCGCTGGTCAGCGTGTCCGTATCCGCGCCCTGTTCCGTGGCCAGCATAAGAGACATACTGCCGGCCGGCATGGCCGCCATGAGGACGAAGGAGGCCGTCATCATCGGCTCCGGCAGCAGCCGGCCCAGAACCAGCGAGAGACCGATGGGCAGTACCAGAATACGAAGGACAGAGAAGAGATACATCCGGCCGACAGCCAGCACCTTCTTCATGGGGGTGGTGGCCATATTGATGCCAAGGACTACCATGGAGAGGAAGGTAGTACAGGAGCTGATATAGTCCATAGTGCTGGTGACAAAGTCAGGCATGCTTACCGGGAAGAGGTAGATACCGATGGCGATCAGACAGGAGACAATGCCCGGATTGAGCAGGGAGGAGAGACGGAAGCTGGCCGCCCTGCCGGAAGCCTTAGAGATGGTCCGATAGCCATAGCTGTAAAAGAAGAGATTATAAAAGACGTTGACAATGACCACGTAGAGCATGGAGCCGGTGCCCAGAATGGACAGAGCCAGAGGGATACCGACAAAGCCGGAGTTGCCAAAGACGGAGAGCATGGAGTAGTAGGGCCGCTCTGACTTCTTTACCCCCAGCAGCGGCGGCACCAGCAGTCCGAAGAGGATAAAAACCAGATAGAGACCAATAGTCACCGCCACCGTCAGTACCAGCTTGGAGGGGGTAAAAACCGACTCGTCGGCCAGAGCACTGCTGACGATCATGACCGGACTGCAGAGATTGACGATCAGAGAGGAGAGCTCCTTGCTGCCCGTCCGGGAGACGATACCCAGCCGATAGACCAGAACGCCGAGAGAGAGCATGATGGCGATCATGAGCATTTTGGGGAAAATAACGTTGACCATTGTACCTTGCCTTCTTTGGTGAAGATTTGCCTCTCTATTATACCGCGGGCAGCGGGCGGGGAAAAGGGGCAGGGAGAAAAAATCCGCCCCGGCCGGAGCCGGGGCGGACAGTATGTAATAGAAAATCAACAGGTGATCTTACAGCTTCTTGCAGACAGGGGCGCTGGCGTCGAAGGACTCCTGATCGAACCAGACCAGGTTGTTGCCGGTAGCCTTGTCGAAGATCTGCAGCAGGTTGGCGGGGAAGTTGAAGGAAACTTCCTTGGTGGTGCCGTCGATGAGGCCCTGATCAACGCCAACAGTGGAGACGACCAGAACGACCTCGTCGCCAGCGCAGTTGGTGTGCAGGTGCAGGGAGGAACCCATCATCTCGCAGACGTCGACTTCGGCGGTCAGGCCGTTTTCGCCCAGAGTGATGTGCTCGGGACGGATGCCGGCGACGATGTCGCAGGGCTGCTGATTGTTGGCGCGGAGAGCTTCCTGATGCTTCTCGGACAGCTGGAAGTCAACACCCTTGATCTGAGCGAAGTACTTGTTCTGCTTGACGATCAGCTTGGCATCGTTGAAGAAGTTCATCTGGGGAGTGCCGATGAAACCAGCCACGAACAGGTTCACGGGGCAGTTGAACAGCTCCTGAGGAGTGCCGATCTGATTGACAAAGCCGTCCTTCATGATGACGATACGATCACCCAGGGTCATAGCCTCGGTCTGGTCGTGGGTAACATACATGAAGGTGGTGTTGATACGCTTGCGGAGCTTGATGATCTCAGCGCGCATCTGGTTACGGAGCTTGGCGTCCAGGTTGGACAGGGGCTCGTCCATCAGCAGAGCCTTGGGCTCACGAACGATAGCACGGCCGATGGCGACACGCTGACGCTGACCGCCGGACAGAGCCTTGGGCTTACGATCCAGATAC